>JASHOA010000042.1 GCA_030041375.1 Acetobacteraceae bacterium | reverse complement strand
TTCGGGTTGTAGCCGACGACGAAGCGGTCCTGCAGGTTAGGCGTGCCGTTGGCGCCATTGCACAGGGCCCAGCCCGCAGGCGCCTTGGCCGGGTCGCCCGACCACATCAAGATGGCGCCAACCGGCACTGCGCCCTTGCCTTCGAATTTGTTGCTGACGGTCAGTGTGCCGTCGCTCAGCGACATCATTTTAGCGCCGTCGCCGGGATCGAGTTCCTTCTCGACGTATTTTCCGCCCTTGTACCATGCAAAGTTCTTGTCACCGCGAGCATAGAGCGTGCCTGATTGTATCCCAAACTGGCGATGTCGCCATCTACCGTCAATGTGAAATTGCCTGCCATTTTCTGCGCGAAGTTGTCCTGCATTCGTGTATGCGTCTCCGCGCCTCCGACCGTGATGTCGCGCGTGCCTTGGACGCCATGGGTGCAGCGGCCCGAAATCACTTCAGCATAATCGGTCATAGCAGGGCTTCTTTCGCGTTCACTTACAGGCCGCGTAACGGCGCTGTACCCTTGACCGGTTTGTGAGATTGGAGCGCGAGATGCCCGTCAGATCTCTCACACTCTTCATCGGGGCTTGCCCTTCGAAAGCGAGAGTGGCCGCAAAATCTGTCTGTCCCTGCGCTTCGGTCACTGTATCAGAGAAGTTCTCATTCTCTATAGTCTTGCGGCCAACTATTGATCCTTGACGGACGTAGTGACATCAAATGGGCAACTCGGCTTGCTTCCGGAAGGCTGCGACCAGGGTCTTGCGGCGTTGCGTACGGCGGAGCTTGGCGCGAGCGCAGGTGCTGAGTTCGGCGAAGTCCTTCGGGCAGAAGTTGGCCAGCTCGTGGTGCTTCCAGTGCGACCACAGATATTCGACCGGGTTCAGTTCCGGCGTAAGCGATACGAGTTGGTCACCTTGGCGGGTATGGTCGGAGGGGCGAAGCTTCGCGTTCTCTGAGCGGAGCGCGGGGTTTCGGGATGGGGGGAGCTGGACTTAATGACGGTCATCAGCACCGTCATTTAGACGCTGCGTATCGGCGGATTGAGGTGATCACCGGCGCCGAGCGCCGGCGGCATTGGAGCGCCGAGGAGAAGGCGCGGATCGTTGCTGAGAGCTTGCAGCCTGGGGTGCGCATCGCCGAGGTAGCGCGCCGGCATGGGGTGAGCCGGAGCCTGCTGTTCAACTGGCGTCGGGCGATGCGTGAGCTGCCCGCCGGCGATGAGCATGCCTTCCTGCCGATCCGGATCGTCGCGGAGGCGAGCACGGCCGAGGCGGTGGTAGAGGAGCAGCGGAGGGGAACTGAACCGGGGATGGCCGCCCTTGGGCCAGCTGCCGGGACCCGATCGTCGGGTGGTAGCATCGCGATCGCGATGGGCAACGTGCGGGTGCGCATCAGTGGCATGGTCGATGCGGCGACCCTGCGTGAGGTTTTGCGAGAGCTCAGGCGCCGGTGATGATCCTTGACCTGCCGGCGCGGCCGGGACTGCGGATCCTGGTGCATGCGCGGCCGATCGATTTCCGCTTCGGGATGAACTCCCTGGCCACTCTGGTGCAGGAGACGCTGGGCGCCGACCTCTACGCCGGCAACATCTTTATCTTCCGCGCGAAACGATTGGATCGTTTGAAGCTGCTGGTGTGGGATGGCTCCGGGCTGGTGTTGCTGAGCAAGCGACTTGAACGTCAGCGCTTCAAATGGCCGCCAATAGAAGATGGCACGATACCGCTGAGCGTGGTGCAGCTCAACTTGCTGTTTTCCGGACTCGACTGGTCGGAAGTGGTGCCGCGGACGGAGGTTTTCCCCCGACCCGCTATGGCGTGAGCGGATTTTCTCTGTACGAATCGAGTCGATCTTCGGTAGCTTCCTGGCATGCCGTTCGACCGTGCCGCGCTGCCCCGCGATCCTGAGCGCCTGATCGACATCATTCTCGAGCTGCAGGACGAGAACGCCAGACTGCGGGCGATCGTGGCGACATTGGAGCGAGTGGTGTATGGGCCGCGCTCGGAGCGACTGGCCGTCAATGCAAGGCAATTGCCTCTGGCTCTCAACGACGTGGTGATCACCGCTGGTCCGGCGGCGAACGATGATGCGGCGCCGGCAAAGACGGCGACCGTTCGCCTACTCCGTGCGAAGCCGGCGCGCAATATCGGCGCTCTGCCGAAGCACCTGCCGCGCTATGAGGTGGTGCTCGAGCCGGAGAGCGAGCTCTGCCCCTGCTGTCACGGCCCGCTGCATCGGATCGGGGAAGACGTCAGCGAGCAGCTCGACGTGCTCCCGCGGTGCTGCAGGTCCGGCGGACCCGCCGCCCCCGTTACGGCTGCCGTTCGTGTGAGGGCGCTGTGGTGCAGGTCAAGGCGCCGCCGCGGCTCGTCGAGAACGGCATGCCGACGACCGAGCTGGTTGCCTCGATCGTGGCGGCGAAGTTTGCCTGGCACCTGCCGTTGCACCGGCAGACGCAGATGCTGTGCGGCCAAGGCATCAGCCTGCACCGCTCCACCCTGGTGCACTGGGTGCTGCGGGCGGCGTGGTGGCTGAAGCCGCTCTACACGCTGCTCGTCGAGACGGTGCTGGCGGCGCCGAAGGTGTTCTGCGACGACACGCCGCTGCCGGTGCTCGATCGCCAACGCCACCACACCCGCACGGCGCGGTTCTGGTCCTATGCGGTCGATGACCGGCCCTGGCAAGGGCCGGCGGCGCCGGCGGTAGTCTACCTCTATGCCGAGGACCGCAAAGGCCGGCACGTGCACGAGCATCTTGCCGACTTCAGTGGTGTACTCCAGGTCGATGCCTACGCCGGCTACAGCCGGCTGACCAAGCCGGAACGGCCGGGTGGGCCGATCACACTCGCCTTTCGTCTTGCTCATGCGCGCCGCAAGTTCTGGGAACTCTACAAACAGAGCGGCTCGGCAGTTGCCGAAGAGGCGTTACGGCAGATTCAGGCCGTGTATGCCATCGAAGCGCGCATCCGCGGCCGGCCGGCGGCGGAGCGCGTCGCCGTCCGCCAGGTGGAGACCAAGCCGGTCCTCGCTGTGTTCAAGACCTGGCTGATGCAGCACCTGACCGAAGAATCAAAGAAGTCGAGCCTCGCCCAGGCGATCCGCTATACGCTCGGCCACTGGCGGGGACTCATATTGTTCCTCAGCGACGGCCGTATCGAGGTGGATACGAACGTTGTGGAACGTACGATCCGGCCGATTGCCCTGGGCAGACGTAACGCGTTGTTCGCCGGTTCTCCGCGTGGGGCAGAAGCTTGGGCAATCCTGGCTTCTCTCATTAACACCGGCAAACTTTACGAGATCGACCCGCACACTTACCTCGCTGATGTGCTCGATCGGATCGTCTCGGGGCGGACCAAGGCGAACGCCTTGCACCAGCTGCTGCCCTGGGTGTGGAAAGCATCCCGGGCTCCGCCCGCAGGGATCGCCGCATGAGGCAACCGCGCCGCAACCGGCGGCGCCACCACGCTGTGGCGATGAGTCTGGAAGAGCTCGAAGTCTGGCTCGATCGCCTCGAACCGTCGCCGCTGGTCAATGGTGTCTCCATGCTTGATGGCTACCTGACCGCCATCATCATCGGCCCGTGTTCGATCGATCCCCACGAGTGGCTGTCCCACATGCTCGGCCCGCACGGCCGGCTCGGCGCCGGGGGCAGCGAGCAAGCCGCCGCCATCATGGCGATCGTGGAGCGCTTCAATGCCATCAGCGAAGGCTTGGCCACGGTGCCGGAGCGCTATGCGCCGATCTTCGAGCGCACCGACGACGGCGTCGTCCTCGCCGGCCCATGGTGCATGGGCTTCCTCGCCGCGATGACGCTCCGCTACACCGCCTGGAAAGCACTGCGCCCCTTCGCTCACATCAAGTACGGAGAGCTGCTGTTGCCGATCCTGCTTCACTGCACCAACAATGTCGGGAGCCCCTTGCTCGGCCCCGTACGTCAAGACTCCGAGGCCCAGGCGCTGCTCCGCACCGCCTATCACGCCATCCCCATCGTCGTGCCGGCAATCCGTGCATTCTGGATGCCCCAGCGCGCCCAACAATAGCCAGCACACTCGCCCCTCAGCCGTGGGGTTCTCATAACGCATACCTCCATCTTGATGGCTGCCTCTGATCTTAGCGGCGCTCTTAGAAGCGCCCTTTAGATCAAAGGCCCGATCGCGCCGGCAAGGCGGTCTCCACCGGGTGGATACTGAGCGGGTCGTGCTCCCGGCCGTGAATATAGCCAAAACGACGGTCGACGGATCACTTGGAAGCTTCCGGTCTACAATACACTCCCCCACATCCTCACGAATCCGATCTATGCCGGGGCCTATGCGTTCGGACGGACCTGTTCCCGGGTCACGATCGCCGAGGTGCTGACGGACGATTCACAAATTGGTGTGAACCTGCGGGTCTGCGCCGATGAGGAAGATCGAGCGGATTGCGCCCAGCGCGGCTGATGATGAACGGTTGCAACGGCTGGTCCGGGACCGAAACACGCCGCAGAAAGTGGTTTGGCGGGCGCGGATTGTGTTGCTGGCCGGCGCTGGGCTGACGGCGGAGGGGATTGC
>JASHOA010000041.1 GCA_030041375.1 Acetobacteraceae bacterium | reverse complement strand
AAGATGTCCTCGAGCGAGGTGCGGCTGGTTTCGAGATCGTTATAGTTGATCCCGGCAGCGTCCCGGTCTCGCAGCAGGCACGGGATGCCGGTGTCCGGCGCTTTCGCGTCGAAATCGTAAACGAGGCACTCGCCCTCCGCCTCCAGCCGCGACGGCCAACCGGCGAGCGCGGGAGGGATCCCCTCGATCCGGCGCGGCATCCTGATCGAGAGCCGCCGGCGCCTAACCGGCTCGACCAGTCCGGCCTCCTTCAGAACAGAAGATCGCCCATCGTCGACGGTGCCGGCCGGGGCTTCTCCGGCGCTTGCCGGCGCAGCACCACAAGCAATTTGCGCGGCCCCAAATGCGGAAAGCGGCGGCGCGCCGATACTACCGCTGCGGCCGGTTCCGCATCCGTCCGATGCGGACAATGCGCGGGCGCATGCGAGCGATCCATGAACCAATCCGGCTCACCACCGTCTCAGCGCCGGCGCCACTCATAGAACGCATCTCGACAGACCCGGTAGCGCTGGCACAACTCCGAAACGCTCCATTTCCCGTATCGTAGTCCAGCATCATTCGAACACGCTCTTCCATTCGGCAGGTCTCCAGAAACGGCATCGGCGGCCCTCCCTCCGATGCAATTTAACCCCTCGACCATCAACCCGGTCTAATTTGTCGGGAATCTACCCGGTCTGGACCCACCCCCGGCCCCTCTCTCCCTCACCCCCGGCCCCTCTCCTAGAGGGAGAGGGGAGAGTTGGTGTTCCCAGAGGGAGAGGGGGGATTTGTTTCGGGAGGGGGGAGCTGGATGGGGATGGTGGAGCTGAGGGGGATCGAACCCCTGACCTCCTCATTGCGAACGAGGCGCTCTCCCAGCTGAGCTACAGCCCCTGGCAGGCGGGCGGACAATGGGAAAGCGGCAAGGACGAGTCAAGGCGACGGTCGCCTGCCAGGCAACGCTTGCCTGCCAGGCGATGGTTGCCTTGGCACTGGCGCGTGGCTAGCTTCCGCCCGCCCGGCAAAGGCTCCGCCCGATGTACCCGTTCTACTGGCTCATCAACGAGCTGATTCACCTTTACATCTGGGTCGTGATCATCGCCGCGGTGTTCAGCATGCTGGCGGCCTTCGGCGTGCTGGATACCCGCAACCACATCGTCTGGACGATCGGCGATTTCCTCTATCGCATTACCGAGCCGGCACTCAGGCCGATCCGCAACGTCCTGCCCAATTTCGGCAGCATCGACGTCAGTCCAGTGATCCTGATCATTCTGCTCTGGTTCCTGCAGATGCTGCTGGCGGAAGTCTTTTTCTCCGTCCTTCGCATGTGACGCCCGCGTGCCGGCGCGCGTCATCGATGGCAGGGCGGTTGCCGCCGCCCTCAATGCAGGGACCGCTCGCCGAATTGCCGTGGCGGGCCTGGCGCCGCGGCTTTCAATCGTGCTGGCCGGCAACGACCCGGCCTCGGCGGTCTATGTGCGGAACAAGGACCGGGCAGCGCGGCAAGTGGGCGTGGCGGTCGAGACGATCCGGTTGCCGGCGAGCGTCAGCGAGATGGAGGTGCTGGGCGAGGTCGGGCGGCTGAATGAAGAGCGGTCGGTGGACGGCATCCTGGTGCAGCTACCGCTGCCCGGAACCATTCGCCAGCGGGCGGTGATCGAGGCAATCGACCCGGCGAAGGACGTGGATGGGCTGACGGCGGTGAATGCGGGGCGTCTGGCGGGCGGCGCGCCCTTCCTCGTTCCCTGCACCCCGCTCGGCGTGATGAAGCTGCTGGCGGCGGCCGATGTCTCCACGTCCGGGGCGCGGGCGCTGGTGATCGGCCGTTCCAGGCTGGTTGGCCGGCCGCTCGCCCTGCTGCTGACGGCCGCTGATGCGACGGTGACGGTGGCGCACTCGCGGACGCGGGATTTGCCGGCCGAATGCCGCCGGGCGGAAATTCTCATCGCCGCCACGGGGCGTGCGGAACTGGTGCGCGGGGACTGGATCGGCACCGATGCGGTGGTGATCGATGTCGGCATCAACCGGCTGGCGGACGGGCGGCTTACGGGCGATGTCGCCTTTGCCGAGGCACTCGGCGTTGCCGGTGCCATCACGCCGGTGCCGGGCGGGGTCGGGCCGATGACGATCGCCTGCCTCCTCGAAAACACGCTGAAGGCGGCGCTGGCGCGGCGGGATCAGGCGGGATAGCGCCGCGAAGCGTGGCCGCTCGGCGACGACCGGCGGCCGAGGGGGCGGAGCGCGGCTGCCAGCAGCTCACGCCCTCCGACGATTCCGCCTCGGGCGATCGCGGGCTAAAAATCGCTGACACGGCCTTTGTATTGCCAGTCGCCATAGCGGGTCGGCTCGGGGCCGGGAGGGCCACTGATCTCCGGCGGCAGTTCGGGCATCGCGGGGGCCGGAGCGAGGATTTCGCCGGAGACTATTTTTCGCGTTCCGGTGGGGGTTGCGAGGAGAAGCTCGCCGCCCGGGCCGAGACCGGCGAAGCGTCCGGAGACGGTTTCCGCGCCGATACGCAGGCGCAGTTCCTGGCCGGGCAGGGGGCCGAGGGCGAGCCAGGCAGAGGAGATGGCTCCGAATCCATCGCGCTCGAGCCGGAGGAGCCAACGGCGCAGGGAGGATTCGAGGAGCGGGAGGGTTTCGGCGGGGGTCGGGGGAGAGACGAAGGTGGACAGGGCTTCGGCCGGATAGGGGGTGTCGGAGGGCGCAGCGGCTAGATTGATGCCGATGCCGATCACGACCCGGCCGGGGGCGCTTTCGAGGAGGATGCCGGCGATCTTGCCGCCGGCGAGGAGGACATCGTTCGGCCACTTGAGACGAGGGCTGAGAGTCGGGTGAAGGGTGTGGGCGAGGGTGTCCGCGACTGCGAGCGCGGCGGCGAAGCCGAGCCGCGGCGTGTCCGGGGGCGGGGGGGCGGGGCGGAGCAGAAAAGAGGCGTGCAGGTTGCCAGGCAGGCTGATCCAGGTCCGGCCATGCTGGCCTTTGCCGGCCGTCTGGCGGAGGGCGGCAACGGCCGTGAAGTTCGGCGCGCCGCTCTCGGCGAGGCGGTGCGCCTCTTCGTTGGTGGAGTCGAGTTCGTCGTGCCAGATGGCGGGAATGCCGGGCCTCAGCGATCGTCGGCCTGGGCCAGGCGGGCGCGGGCGAGAGCGGACCAGGGCGCGTCGGCCGGCGATTTGGCGAGCGAGGCGCGGAACAGCCTGGCGGCCTGGGCATCGACCCGGCCGGCGGCGCGGGTTTCGGCCTCGGCTGCGGCGGCGGCAAGTGCGGGGTCGAATTTCGCCGCCAGCGCCTGGCGCCAGGCTGTGGCGGCGGCGGCAAAGTCGCCAAGGTCGGCGTCCGCCCGGCCGAGCAGCAACAGGCCCTGCCGCGCTTCCGCCGATTTCGGATCGAGTTCCTTGAGGCGATGTTGGAGAGTGACAACAAGCTGCTGCATTTGCAGCTTTTCTGCCTGTTGGGCGGCGAGGCGCGGGGCGATCGGCGCGGCCGGCAGACCGGGGTCTCCCCAGGGCAGGTAGAGGACGAGGGCGGCGAGGGGAACGGCCGCGAGGATGGCGGCGAGGGCGAGCGGGCGAAGGCGCGCCTGGGGCGCCGGATCCTGTTCTGCCGCGGCGGCGAGAAGGCGGCGTTCGATTTCGAGGATGGCTGCGGCATGCTCGGCGGGGTCGATCCGGCCATCATCGCGCTCGCGGTCGATCTCCGCGAGTTGCTGGCGGTGCAGAGCGAGGGCGGCGGCCTGGCGGCCACGATCACCGCGGCCGCGGGCGAAGAAGATGGCGGCCGGGGCGAGCGCCGCTATCGAGAGAGCGACGAAGAGGATCCAGAGCATCACCGGGACGTTACTCGAGGAGGGCGGCGAGCCGGGATTTTTCGGCCTCGGTGAGGGGGGCGGGCGGAGGGCGACGCTGGCGGGAGGCGGCGAAGGCGATGCCGAGACCGAGCGCGGGGGCGAGAACGGGGACTGCCCATAGCAGGAGGGTGAGACGGTTGAAGGGCGGGTCGAGGCGGATGAAGTCGCCGTAGCGGGCGGTCATCCACTGCATGATCTGATGATTGGTGCGGCCGGCGGCGACCTGCTCGCGAATGATCTGGCGGATATTGGCGGCCAGCGTGGCGCTCGATTCCTCGACGCTCTCGTTCTGGCAGACGAGGCACCGGAGCTGGCTGCCGATGGCCGTGGCGCGTGCTTCCTCGGCCGGGGTCAGGGCCGGGGTCAGGATAGGAGTGGCGGCCGAGCAGGGGAGCGCCGAGAGGAGGATCAACAGGAGCGGAAGAAGCCGGCGCATCAGGCGAATTTGTGAAGCAGGGGCATCAGGGTGTCGGCGACGACCGGGGGCGAGAGCGGGCCGCCGAGATGCCAGCGGATGATTCCCTCACGATCGACGAGAAAGCTTTCCGGCACGCCGCTGATGCCCCAGGCGACGGCGGCAGCGCCGTTCGGGTCGTCGCCGAGGCGGGTGAACGGGTTGCCGTCGGCGGCGAGGAAGCCGTGGAACGCTGCTTTGGAGTCCGAATAGTCGATACCCCAGATCGCTACGCCATGGTCTTTGAGTTCGGTCAGAAGTGGCGCCTCGGCGTGGCAGGGGAGGCACCAGGAGGCGAAGAAATTGACGAGCACCGGGTGGGAGAGATGCTGGAAGTCGGCGGCGGAGAAGCCGGTGCCGGGTGGGGCGGGCCCGGTCGTGAAAGCGGGCACGGGATGGCCGACCAGGAGATTCGGCACCTTGTGCGGGTTGTAGCGGCCCTCTTTCGCCTGTTGCAGCAGCTCGACGAAGCCGACGCCGGCCACGACGACGACCGCGAGCGGGAGGAGAAGCAGAGGCCGGCGGCGAATGGCCAGGCGTTCCATCTTCCCTCACCCGGCGGCTCGTGCCGGCCGCCGCCCTCCCCCAGGGGGTGATGGCAAGGAGGGCCGGCGGGCCGGGGCACCGACGCGCAGGCGTCGATCGGCGAGCGAAAGCCCGCCGCCCGCGGCCATGACCAGCGCGCCGAGCCAGATCCAGGGGGCGAGAGGATCGTAGCGGAGGCGGACCTCGGCGCCGCCGTCATGCACGGCTCCGAGGGCGGTGTAGAGATCGACCACCAGGTTGGTGCGGATGGCGGTGTCGGTGACGTCGGTTCCCTGCACGGGGAACGTGTGGTCGGCCGGATGCAGCACGGCGACGATGCGGCCGTCGCGGCTGGCCGGAAGCGTTGCCACCTCGGCGTTGAAGTCAGGCCCGGGCACATGATCGAGTGCGGTGAGAGCCCAGTGATAGCCGGCGAAGTCGGTGGCCTGGCCGGGATGGAGGAAGACGACGCGCTGGGCGGCGAATGTCATGCCGCTGATGCCGGCGATGGTGACGCCGAGGCCGGCATGGGCGATGGCGGCGCCGATGGCGCCAAGCGGGACGCCGGCGAGGCGGGAGAGGCTCTCGGAGAGGGGAAGGCGGAAGAGGCGGACACGAGCGGCAATGTCGCGGATGGCGCCGAGAATGAGCCAGGTGCTGCCGGCAAAGCCGAGGGCCGCGAGGCCGTGCCAGCCGAGGGCGACGATGATGCCGACGGCGGCGGCGGCGAGCGCGACCCACCAGAGGCGGAGGAGGGCAGGGAACAGCGCGGCGCGCTTCCAGGAAAGAGTGGGGCCGAGCGACATGGCGAGGACGAGCGGGATGGCGAGCGGGAGGACGGTGGAATTGAAGAAGGGGGCGCCGACCGAAAGCTGCTCGCCAGCGACCAAGGCGGCGAAGGGCGGGTAGAGCGTGCCGGTGAAGACGACGGCGGCGATGGAACAGAGCAGGATGTTGTTGAGCACGATCGCGCCTTCCCGCGAGACGGGAGCGAACAGGCCGGCGGGGGCGAGGATGGGGGCGCGGAAGGCAAAGAGCAGCAGGCTCGGCACGATGACGAGGCCGAGGAGGGCGAGAATGAAGAGGCCGCGTGTCGGGGCGACGGCAAAGGCGTGCACGGAATTCAGGATGCCGGAGCGGGTGAGGAAGGTGCCGGAAAGGCTGAGCGAGAAGGTGACGATGGCGAGCAGCACCGACCAGACTTTGAGGGATTCGCGCTTTTCGACGACGATCGCGGAGTGCAGCAGCGCGGTCCCGGTGAGCCAGGGGAGCAGAGAGGAGTTCTCCACCGGGTCCCAGAACCAGAAGCCGCCCCAGCCGAGATCGTAGTAGGCCCACCAGGAGCCGAGGGCGATGCCGCAGGTGAGGAAGCACCAGGAGGTGAGAGCCCAGGGCCTGACCCAGCGGCCCCAGGCGGCATCGACGCGGCGTTCGAGGAGGGCGGCGATGGCGAAGGCGAAGGGAACGGAGAAGCCGACATAGCCGAGATAGAGGATCGGCGGATGGATGGCGAGCGCCGGGTCCTGCAAGAGCGGGTTCATGCCCTGGCCCTGCATCGGCGGCGGCGAGAGGCGTGTGAAGGGATTGGAGGCGGTGAGGGCGAAGAGAAGGAAGCCGGCGGCGACGGCGCCCATGACGCCGATCACCCGGGCGCGGAGGGTGGCCGGAAGGTTGGCACCGAAGGCGCCGACGGTGGCGCCGCAGATGGCGAGCACGAGGCACCAGAGGAGGATCGAGCCGTCGTGGTTTCCCCAGGTGCCGGTGAGTTTGTAGAAGAGCGGCGCCTGGCTCTGGCTGAAGGCGGCGACGTTCTGGACCGAGAAGTCGGAGATCGCGTTGCTCCAGGCGAGGGCGGCGAACGAGGTTGCGATGGCGATGAGCTGGCCGAAGGCGAGACCGGGCGCCATCGCCATCAGACGCGCGTCCCTGCGCTCGGCGCCGAGCAGCAGCAGCACCGCCTGAGCGGCGGCGAGGCAGCAGGCGAGAGCGAGAGCGAAGTTGCCGAGTTCCGGGATCATCGACGTTCGGTCAGCCTCCGCTCTTGGTGGGAATGCGCATCGTGTCCCAGGTTGCGGGCGGCGGCGGCGGGCCGGCGCTCGGGTTCCAGAGGCCGCGCTTCTTCAGCGCTTCGACCAGGGCTTTCGGCATATAGGCCGAATCGTGGCGGGCGAGCACCTGGTCGGCTTCGAAGGTGCCGCCGGGTGCGAGGCGGCCCTGCACGACCACGCCCTGGCCCTCGCGGAAGAGGCCGGGGAGGATGCCGCTGAAGCTGACGAGGATGGAATCGTGGCCGTCGGTCACGCGGAAACGGACGAGCGGGTGGCCGTCGGCGAGGGCGTGCTGGACGCTGCCCTGCTGGACGAGGCCGCCGAGGCGGACCAGGCGGGCGTCCGCCGGCGGCCTGGTTGCGAGGTCGGTCGGGGTAACGAAGAAGACGATGCTGCT
This sequence comes from Acetobacteraceae bacterium, assembly GCA_030041375.1. Lineage (GTDB taxonomy): Bacteria > Pseudomonadota > Alphaproteobacteria > Acetobacterales > Acetobacteraceae > JAKAWQ01. The sequence goes on along the minus strand of JASHOA010000041.1, from coordinate 49,454 downwards.
GGAGAAGGCGGAAAGGGCGAGGCCGGTTGCCGTGCCGAGGCCGGCGAGACAGGCGAGCAGCACGATGAGGCGGCGCCGCTTGCGGGTCACGGTCGGGCACGGGCGCGCAGCCGGCGGGCGCTCGGTGGGTCGATTGCACGCAGGCGACGCTCGGCGCGGCGCATTCGGGCGCGGGCCGCGAAGCCGAGTGTCGCCGGCACGACGAGTGCGATGGCGTAGGCGGCGAGGATGAAGGGGAGCGGGTTCATCGGGCCGGTGCCGGGGCGGCGGCGAACGATGCGTGCTCCGCGCGGGCGGCTTCCGCGAGGAGGAGGGAGGCGATCCGGCGCTCCAGCACGGCGGCGCGAAGGCGTGCCAGCACGATCGCGGCGAAGCCCGCGCTGTAGCCGAGGGTGGCGAGGATGAGCGGCCAGAGCATCGAGATGTAGATGCTGGGGGCGGCGAAGAGGCTGATGCTGTTCCCCTGGTGGAGAGTGTTCCACCAGACCACGCTGAAATGGATGATGGGTAAATCGACGACGCCGATGAGGGCGAGAATGGCACCGGCCCGGTAGCCGCGTGTCGGATCGTCGAAGGCGCGCACCAGCGCGATATGGCCGAGATAGAGGAAGAAGAGGAGGAGCATCGAGGTGAGGCGGGCATCCCACACCCACCAGGCGCCCCACATCGGCCGGCCCCAGAGGCTGCCGGAGAGGAGGCAGATGGCGGCGAAGGCGGCGCCGACCGGGCCGATTTCGGCGGCGGCGAGGTCGGCGAGCGGGTGGCGCCAGACGAGCGAGGCGGCGGAGCAGAGGGCGAGGGCGACATATCCGGAAAGGGCGAGCCAGGCGGCGGGTACGTGCACGTACATGATGCGCGCGGCCTGGCCCTGCTGCCAGTCGGGCGGGGCGAAGAAGGCACCCCAGATCAGCCCTGCCGAGCCGAGCAGAATGGCGGCGGCGGCAAGCCACGGGAGCAGCGCCTCCGAGAGCCTGAGAAAGCGACCCGGGTTGGCGAAGCGATGGAGGCCCGGCCCGCGGGAGTTGGCGGGCGTGGGCTCGAAGACGACTGCGTGCGAGGCCACGGCCCGAGTTTATGCCTTGCCTTTGCCGATTTGAAGCCTGCGTGCGGGGGCAAACCAGAGTGAGGCGCGGCCTTGGGGGCAGGAGACTACTGCACCGCCTTGAGCAGAGCGGGTTGCGGGCGATTGATTGGCGGCTGGAGAGCCTTGCTTTCGTGCATGGTCAGATAGCGCAGGCAGCATACCCGCAGGAATGAAGCAAAATTCCCGCTTTCGCCGCGGAGTTCGGTGAGTTCGTCGTGCAGCGTGGCGATGAACTGGTTGGTTGTCATGGCTTCCCGCTCGGCGATCTCCTGGAGCACGTTCCAGAACAGGTTCTCCAGCCTGACCGTGGTGATGACGCCGTGGATGCGCAGCGCGCGGGTGCGCGACTCGTAGAGGATCGGGTCGGTGTTGGTGTAGATGCCGCACATGTCTCATCCTGCCCGCTTGGGCGATTCTCCATCGGGTTCCGAGCCGGCCGGCCTCAGATCGCGTGCTGGCCCATCTGCCCGGCGATGTAATCGGCCTGGCGAAGCGCCAGCGTGACGATCGTCAGGGTCGGGTTTTCGGCGGCGCCGGTGGTGAACTGGCTGCCGTCGGAGATGAACAGGTTGGGGATGTCGTGGCTCTGGCCGTGCTTGTTGCAGACACCATCGGCCGGCCGCTCGCTCATCCGGTTGGTGCCGAGGTTGTGGGTCGAGGGGTAGGGGGGAACCAGGTAGGTTTGTTTGGCGCCGGCGGCCAGATAAACCGCCGCCCCTTGCCGGAAACCGTGCTCGCGCATGGCGACATCGTTGGGGTGATCGTCCACGTGGACATCGGCGACCGGGATTCCGAACTGATCCTTGACATCCTGGTTGAGGGTGATGCGGTTGGTTTCGCGGGGCATGTCCTCGCCGACGACCCAGAGGCCCGCGGTGTATGCGTAAGCGTCGATTGCCTTGGCGAAATCGGCTCCCCAGGCGCCCGGCTTGAGGAACGAGGTATAGAACGGCAGGCCGAGCGAGATGGTTTCCATGTGGTAGCCGCCGACGAAGCCGCGCTTGGGATCGAATGCCGATTCATCGCTGATGATGCCGGCCATCGTGGTGCCCTTGAACATCTCGACCTTGTCGGCGAAGGAGGCGAACACCGAGGCGGTGGTATGACGCATGTAATTGCGTCCGACCTGGCCGGATGAGTTGGCGAGGCCGTCGGGGAACATCGCCGATTCCGAGTTGAGCAGGAGGCGCGGCGATTCGAGCGAGTTGCAGGCGAGTGCGACCAGGCGCGCCTTCTGACGCATGAGCCGCCCGCCGGCGTCGTAATAGAGCACGCCGGTGACTTTGCCCTGCCGGTCGTGCTCGATGCGGACGACCTGCGATTCCGGCCGCAGCTCCATGTGGCCTGTGGCCTGGCCCTGGGGAATCTCGGTGTAGAGGGATGACCATTTGGCGCCGAAGAAGCAACCCTGAAAGCAGAAGCCGCGTTGCATGCAATGGGTGCGGCCGTCACGTACCACGCTGTTGATGGCCATGTGGCCGGTGCTGCACTGCTGGTAGCCGAGCTTGGTCGCGCCGGCATACATGACCTTGAAGTTATTGTTGCCAGGCAGGCCGGGCGTGCCATGCGTGCGGGTGACGCCCATCTTGTCCTCGGCGCGGTCGTAGTAGGGATCCATCTCCGCGCGCGTCAGCGGCCAGTCGAGGAGGTTGGTGCCTGGCAGGTTGCCGTAGGTGGTGAGCGTCTTGAACTCGTGGGGCTGGATGCGCAGCGCCGCCCCCGCCCAGTGCACCGAGGTGCCGCCGACGGTCTTGCAGATCCAGGCCGGGAGGGTGGGGAAATCGCGCGCGACCTGCCAGGTGCCCGAGGCGGTGCGTTTGTCCTGCCAGGCCAGTTGTTTGAACGAGGCCCATTCGTCGGGCAGGAAGGCGCTGTTCGGGGTCAATTTGCCGGCTTCGAGCAGCACCACGTCGATGCCCTTCTTGGCCAGCTCGCCCGCCAGCGTGCCGCCGCCGGCGCCGGATCCGATGACGACCACGACGTCTGCATCGTCGTTCGCAAATTGTATCTTGTTGCCTTGTACGGCCATGACTTTCCTCCGTCGGCAGATTGCCGGTCCAGGACCAGGAGCGTTCGGTTCAGTTTCGTTCGGTTCAGTTTGGGGGGATCGGCCCGCTGGCCGCGTCGGGCGGCTCGGGCAGCCACGTCAGGTCGTTGAAACCCTTGTGCAGATAGCCGAGGTGACCGTCCTGGCCGCCATAGCCGAAGTGAGCGAAGGCCATGTCGTTGTTGTAGAGCGCGACCACGGCGGTCGAGCGGACGGTGACGAAGAACGGAGTGCCCTGCATCGATTCGACATCGACCAACTGCAGTGCAGGCGGGCGCTTCAGCCAGTCGCCGCCGCCGACCTGGTCGAGTTGGCGCACACCCGAGAGCACGATCTGCTGCACGGCATGGTCGCTGGCGGCCTGGCTGTCGAGGTCCTTGACCACCAGCGCGTAAACGGCGTCGTCGAGCGTGGGATGCGGATAGAGATGCCGCGAGAAGGCGAGGATGACGGCACCCTGGTGCGAGGAGAAGGTGCCGAGATCGAGCGCCCAGGCACGGCTCGGCGCGAGCCCCGCGAGTGCCGATGACAAGGCGAGCGTGCCGGTGAGCAACCCCGTGCTCTTGAGCAGTTCGCGCCGGGTGGGCGCGCTCAGTGGAGAGGACGCCGGTGCGGCATTCGGCGGCCTTATCGACGGGACGGAGCGGGCGTTGGCTGGCATCTTTCGTTTCCTCCTCCTGGGACCGCCGAGACGCGGCCCCGTGGGCATTCCATTGGGCGTTACTTGTAGTGACCGTGGCGTTCGAGGACCTCGATCTTGTAGCCGTCGGGGTCTTCGACGAAGAAGTAACGGGCGATCAGCGCGCCCTGGTCGGTGCGGAATTCGCGGATGTCTTTCGGCGCCAGGCCGAGTTCGCTGAGGCGGTGGCGGGTGGCGGTGGCGTCGTCAACGGAGAAGGCTACGTGGCCGTATCCATCCCCGTGGGTATAAGGCTGGTTACGATCCCGGTTCCAGGTCAGCTCCAGTTCCGCACCGGTCTCGGCGTTGCCCAGGTAGGCCAAGGAAAAATCCGGAAAATCGAGCTGATGCAAGACTTCCAGGCCGAACGCGTCACGGTAGAATTGCAGCGACGGCTCAAGGTCCCGCACCCGGATCATGGTATGGATCAACTTGGCCATCGGGTCTCCTGCGACGCATTCTACGTCTTCCGCAAGACCTGTGGTAATAGATCGTTAAATGGAGACCATTGGCGGAGCGATTTGTTCACCAACCTGGGCGATCGGGCGGTCCGGCTGTCCCGGCGGGGGAGTGTTGGCGTACTGAAACGTCAAGGCGCGCACTGCGCCCGGCAGATGGCGGGCGGCGGGAGAGATGTGCTCCGCACCGATCGCCGCGACAGCCCGGGCCAGAGGCGGGGATGGCGCGACGGAGCGGAAGCGGGCAGAGCGGCCGGACGGATGCGCGGCCGGCTCGCGTGGCTGGCCGGTATCGTTGCGATCGCCGTCGCTTTTGGCGGACCTGGCCAGGGCGATGCGCGGGCGGCGGGGCCGCGGCAGGCGGTGGTGCTGACGATCGATGGCGCGATCGATCCGGCGAGCGCGGATTACGCGGTGCGCGGCATTGCGGCGGCGAAGCCGGCCGATACGGCCGTGATCGTGCTCAGGATGGACACGCCGGGCGGTCTCGACACCTCCATGCGGGCGATCATTCGCGCTATCCTCGCCTCACCGGTTCCGGTGGTGGCGTATGTGGCACCGAGCGGGGCGCGGGCTGCCAGCGCCGGCACCTACATCGCCTATGCCTGCCCGATCGCGGCGATGGCGCCCGGGACCAATCTCGGGGCGGCGACGCCGATTGCGATCGGCGGCCTGCCGGGCAGGGGCAATGGAACGGCGAGGAAGGAGCCGGGCGAGCCCGCGAGCACCGAGGCGCGAAAGATGCTCAATGACGCGATGGCCTATATCCGGAGCCTCGCGGAGTTGAATGGCCGCAATGAAGAGTGGGCGGTCGAGGCGGTTCGCGGGGCGGCGAGCCTGTCGGCGGCCGAGGCGCTCAAGCTCCATGTCATCGATGTCATCGCCGACGACGTGCCGGACCTGCTGCTCAAGATCGACGGGCGGATCGTCAAGGTGGACGGCAAGTCCGAGATGCTGGCGACCGCCGGACTGCAGTTGGTGCCCATTCAGCCCGGCTGGCGCACGCGCTTCCTTTCCATCATCACCGACCCCTCGGTGGCCTATCTCCTGATGCTGCTCGGCGCCTACGGACTGATCTTCGAGTTGATGAGCCCGGGGGCGGTGCTGCCGGGGACGATCGGGGCGATCAGCCTGATCGTGGCGCTGTTCGGTCTTGACCTGCTGCCGATCGATTACGCGGGCGTGGGGCTTGTCCTGGTGGGAATCGGCATGATGGTGGCAGAGGCCGTCATCGGCGCATTCGGCGTCATCGGAGTGGGCGGAGTGATTGCCTTCGGGATCGGTTCGGTCCTGATGTTCCGAGGCGGGATGCCGGGTTTCGGGTTGCCGGTGGCGACAGTGCTGGCCGCGACCGTCGCCAGCGCCGCCTTCTTCCTGCTGGCGCTGGCCATGCTGCTCCGGGCGCGGCGGCGCCCGGTGGTGACCGGCGGGGAGGCGCTGATCGGCGCCGAGGCCAGGGTGATCTCCTGGCAGGGGATGAAGGGCACGGTCAGGGTCGCGGGCGAGGTGTGGCAGGCACGCGGCGCGGCGGCTTTCGCGGCCGGTGATGCGGTCACGGTGGAAGGGCGCGAGAATCTCGTGCTCGTGGTCGCGCCGGGCGGCTCCGGAGAAGGCCGCGACAGGAAGGAGAAGCCATGATCCCTGCGCTCGTCGCCATCGCCGTCATCGTGATCGTGGCGATCTTTCTGTTCAGCGCCGCCGTGCGCATTTTTCGCGAATACGAGCGCGGCATCATATTCACCTTCGGCCGCTATACCGCCACCAAGGGACCGGGGCTGGTGCTGATCATCCCCTGGGTGCAGCAGGTCGTGCGGGTCGATCTTCGCATCATCGTCGCCGAGGTGCCGCCGCAGGACGTGATTTCACACGACAATGTTTCCGTCAGGGTGACCGCCGTCATCTATTTCCGGGTTGTCGATGCGGAGCGCGCGGTGATCCAGGTCAAGGATTTCATCGAGGCGACAAGCCAGCTTTCGCAGACGACGCTGCGTTCGATTCTCGGCAAGCACGATCTCGACGAGATGCTGGCGGAGCGCGACAAGCTCAACACGGACATCCAGGAAGTGCTCGACAAGCAGACCGATGCGTGGGGGATCAAGGTCTCCAATGTCGAGATCAAGCGGATCGATCTCGATGAAAGCATGGTGCGTGCCATCGCCCGCCAGGCGGAGGCGGAGCGGGAAAGGCGCGCCAAGGTGATCAATGCGGTGGGAGAAGAGCAGGCGGCGCAGAAGCTCCTGGAGGCCGCGCGCATCCTGGCCCCGGTGCCTGAGGCGATGCAGCTTCGCTATCTCGGCACACTGTTCAACATCGCCGGGGAGAAGAGTTCGACGATCGTCTTCCCGTTTCCGATGGATCTCGCGCAGATGCTGAAGGTGCTGAAGCCGGCGGCGCCGGATGCGCGTCGCACGGAATGACCGGCCGGCAGACGGGCGGGGCCGATGAAAGCGGCGGCGTGGAGGACAAGCCGGTTCGCGAGTCGGGCGAGCGGCGGAGCGGGGAGGGGAGACGATGCGACACTGGCTGCTGAAGTCCGAGCCGGATGCGTTCAGTTGGCGCCAGCAGGTCGAGAACGGTGTCGAACCCTGGACGGGTGTGCGCAACCATGCGGCGAAACTCAACCTGATGGCGATGCGCAAAGGCGATCGGGCCTTCTTCTATCACTCCAATGTCGGCAAAGAGATTGTGGGCGTGGTCGAGGTGGTGCGCGAGGCCTACCCCGACCCGACTGCGGCCGAGGGCGGATGGGTGGCGGTGGATGTGCGGGCGGTCGCGGCGCTGCCGAAGCCGGTGCCGCTGTCGGCGATCAAGGCGGATCCGGCGTTTGTCGATTTCGCCCTGGTGCGCCAGTCACGGCTTTCGGTGTTGGAGGTGAGTGGGCAGCATTGGCAACGACTTGCCCGGATGGGCGGGTTGAAGCTCTAGCCCGCGATCGCCCGAGGCGGAATCGTCGGAGGGCGTGAATCGCGGGCTCGAATAAAGCGCAAGACCCGTGTCGGGCTGCACAGTCAGCCCGACACGGGTCTAGAGGATTGCCCGGAGAGACGGGATAGCGGGGTTGTGGCCGGCAGGGGCTTGACGAGGCTTGGGGCTTCGGGTCACGAATGACACGAATATAAGGATGCCGGCGGAGATGGGGCGAAAGGGCCACTCTCGGGCGGGAGGGGGATCCCGCGGAGCCGGCACGGTTCACGGAGGAAGAAATGGAACAGAAAACTGATCTTTCCGAAGCCGAGATCGCCGTACATTGGCAGGAAGAGGGCTATTATCAGCCTTCGACGAGCTTCATCGCGCAGGCCAACCTGACCGATCCGGACATCTTCAAACGTTTCAGCGTCGACAATTTCCCGGAATGCTTCAAGGAATTTGCCGACCTCCTGACCTGGTTCAAATACTGGGAGAAAACGCTCGATACCAGCAACGCGCCATTCTGGCGCTGGTTCGTCGGCGGCCGGATCAACGCATCGTACAACTGCGTTGACCGGCACCTGGAAAAGTACCGGAACAAGGCGGCGATCCACTTCGTTCCGGAGCTCGAGCACGAACCCGTGCAGCACGTGACCTACCAGGAGCTCTACGTGCGGGTGAACGAGATGGCGGCGCTGTTGCGCAACTTGTGCGGGCTCAAGACCGGCGACCGGGTGACGCTGCACATGCCGATGGTGCCGGAGCTGCCGATCACCATGCTGGCATGCGCGCGGATCGGCGTGATCCATTCCCAGGTGTTCAGCGGATTCAGCGGCAAGGCGTGCGCGGACCGGATCGTCGATTCCGGCAGCCGGGTGCTGATCACGATGGATGGCTATTACCGCTCCGGAACGATGCAAGACCAGAAGGAGAAAGCCGACATCGCGGTGAAGGACGCGGCGGCGGAAGGATACAAGGTTGACACGGTGCTGATCTGGCAGCGCTACCCGGGCAAGTATTCGAGCCCGCAGAAGCTGGTGGAAGGGCGCGACGTGATCGTGAACGATGCCCTGAAGCACTATCGCGGGGCGCGCATCGAGCCGGAGCACATGCCGGCGGAGGCGCCGCTGTTCCTGATGTACACCAGCGGAACGACCGGCAAGCCGAAGGGATGCCAGCATTCCACGGGAGGCTATCTCGCATACGTGACATGGACCTCGAAGAACATCCAGGACATCCATCCGGAGGATGTCTATTGGTGCATGGCGGATATCGGCTGGATCACCGGGCATTCGTATATCGTGTACGGACCGTTGGCGCTGGGTGCCTCGAGCGTGATCTACGAAGGCGTGCCGACCTATCCGGATCCCGGGCGGCCGTGGCGCATTGCCGAGGAGCTTGGCGTCAACATCTTTCACACGTCGCCGACCGCGATCCGCGCGCTGCGCCGCGCGGGTCCCGACGAGCCCCAGAAGTACAATTTCCGGTTCAAGCACATGACGACGGTCGGCGAGCCGGTCGAGCCGGAGGTGTGGCGGTGGTACTACGAGCACGTCGGCAAGGGCGCGGCGGTGATCGTCGATACCTGGTGGCAGACCGAGAATGGCGGCTTCCTCTGCAGCACCATTCCGGCGCTGAATCCGATGAAGCCGGGGAGCGCAGGCCCGGCCCTGCCGGGCATCTACCCGGTGATTTACGACGACGACGGCAACGAGATTCCGCGCGGGGCGAACCGGGCCGGCAATATCTGCATCCGCAATCCCTGGCCCGGCATTTTCCAGACCGTGTGGGGAGATCCGGACCGGTTCGTCCGCCAGTACTACGAGCGCTACAACAAGAAGAAGGGGAGCACGGACTGGCGCGACTGGCCGTATTTTGCCGGTGACGGCGCGATGCAGCCGCCGGACGGGTACTACCGGATTCTCGGGCGCATCGACGATGTGATCAATGTCGCCGGGCACCGGTTGGGGACGAAGGAAATCGAGTCCGCTGCGCTGACCGTGCCGGAAGTTGTCGAGGCGGCGGTCGTGCCGGTGCCCGACGAGGTCAAGGGCCGGGTGCCGGATCTGTACGTGGCGCTGAAGCACGGCATCAAGGCGAGTCGCGAACTGGAAGAGAAGATCGCCAAGGCGGTGATCACGGAGATCAGCCCGATCGCACGGCCGCGCAAGGTATGGATCGTTCCCGACATGCCGAAGACGCGCTCCGGCAAGATCATGCGACGCGTGCTGGCGGCGGTCTCGAGCGGGAAGGATGCCGGTGACGTCTCGACGCTGGCGAATCCCGAAGTGGTGGCGGAGTTGAGGAAGCTCGCCGAGCAGACCAAGGTTTAGGGCCGCGCGCCACCCTCACCCGGCGCATCGGGCACCCAACGCACTCGTGCGTTGGGGCCCGCGCGCCACCATCCCCCAGAAGGAGAGGGTTGGTGATGTAAGAGGGCCGGGCGGCTGGAGTGCGTGTTGTGCGTATCAATGCGAAACGTGAAAGGAACTCGATCGTGCGTGAAGTGAGAATGTCCAGAGTTCGGTTTGTGCTGGTGATCGGCGGTGCGTTGATCGGTGGCGTGCTGGCGGCCGGCACGGCGTTTGCCGTGCAGGGCCATATGGTGAATGCGCGTGCCGCCCTCAACAGGGCCTACAACCAGCTCGATATGGCGGCAGCGGACAAGGCCGGGCATCGGGCGAAAGCGATGAGCCTGGTGCAGGATGCGATTGCGGAGGTGAATGCCGGGATTGCGGCCGGCGCCGAGTAGAAGCAGACGCTCAGTAGAGGAAGACGAAGACCGGGCGCGGGGGCGGTTCAGGAAAAGCCGCCGCGGGCCGAGATCGGCCAGAGGCATTCGACACGGCCGTTGCGGACGCCGACATACCAGTCGTAACGATCGACGGTCGGATCGCAATGTCCGGGCACGAGGCGGAGCTTCTGGCCGAGTTCCGGCGGAGTTGCGGCGGCGCCGATGGTGAGGTTGCCGTGCTCGTCGGAGGCGCCGACATAGCGGATTTCGGGCTGCTGCCAGACCAGCGGCAGGCCGGAATCGACGGCAACCGCCTTGTGGCCGGCGTCGATGACGGCACCGTCGGGGCGGGGGCGGCTCATCACGGTTGCGAGCACGAACAGAGACTGGCGAAAGGTTGAGACGGGCAAACCGGATTCGTCGAGGTTCTGCGCGTAGTCGGCGTCCATGAAGCAATAGCTGCCGGCCTGAATCTCGGTGAAGACGCCGGAGCCCGCTTCGAATGCGAAGCTGCCGGTGCCGCCGCCGCCGACGATCGGACAGTCGAGCCCCTGCTGGCGAAGCTGCTCGACAGTGCGGCGGGTCAAGGTAATGGCGGATTCGATCGCTGATTTGCGTTCGTTCTCTTTTCGGATGTGCTGCGCGCCGCCGTGATAGGCCTGCAGGCCGGCGAAGCGCAGCTGGGGCGAGGCGGCGATGCGGCGGGCGAGGGCGACGGCGTCGGGCCCGGGGGCGACGCCGCAGCGGCCGGCTCCGACATCGATCTCGACCAGCACCCTGAGGCGCGTGCGCGCGGCGGAGGCCACGTCTTCGAGGACGGCGATCTGCGAGGGATCGTCGGTGCAGAGGGCGATCTCCGAGAGCCCGGCGAGGGCGGCGAGGCGGGCGAGCTTGCCGCGTCCGATCACCTCGTTGCTGACCAGGATGTCGGGCACGCCGCCCCAGGCGAGCGCTTCGGCCTCGGCGATTTTCTGCACGCACTGGCCGACCGCGCCGCGGCGCATCTGCAGACGGGCGATGACCGGGGATTTGTGTGTCTTGGCGTGGGCGCGGAGCCGCGCGCCGGTGGGTGCGAGCAGGGCTTGCATGCGATCGAGATTGGCCTCGAACGAATCGAGGTCGATCAGCAGTGCGGGCGTATCGATTTCTTCCTCGCGCATGCCGGGGGCTGCCGGCGGGGCTTGCAGCATGATCAACCTCTCTCGTGGATGGTGCGACGGGCGCGCGGAGGCGCGATGAAGGCGTGTGCCAGGACACGGCCGCGCGGGCCGATCGGGCGCACCTTGGTGAGATACCAGCCTCTTCCTTCGTAGGCGATCAGGCGTCGCAGCGATTGGAAGCCGAGCGACAGCAGCACGCCTTCGATCGTTGCTGCGCGCTCCGGGACGAGGGTGGTGAAGCGGCCGCCTGCCGCCGGTGCGCGGGCGAAACCGGCAAGCCGCGCCGGGCGGAGGCGGCGGGGCAGCGCGGGGACGCCGGCCCGGCGGGCGAGGGTGCGGCGATCGCGGAGCGAGCCGTAGAGGAAGAGGAGCACGGGTGAAGAATAGCGCGCGTCCGGCGATGACGGCAGGAGGGGTGAAGGCGGCGGCTTTACAGGGCGCGCGATCCGGCGAAAGCTGAACGCGGGCAGAAGCGGAGTGATGGTCCGGGATGGGCGAGCGTCCCGATTCCGAAGTACATCGGGGCGAACAGCTCTCAGGATCGGGACACTTGCCCTTTATTTTCCGTGGCCTCTTCATCCCCCATGCTCGCCGTCGAGCGCGGCGAACGTCCGGGGCGGGAGGCGAGGAAGGCGCCGGGGCGGGCGCGCGACGGGTTTCCCCGGCGGATCAGGATGGATCTCCGGGCTGGCTGTCCACGATGTGGTGGATGGTGGGCATCCAGCTCGTGATGACGTTCTCCTTCAGCATTCTGACACCGATCATGCCGCTCTTTCTGCCGGACCTCGGGGTCAAGAGCGCGAGCGCGATCGATTTCTGGTCGGGGATCCTGATGGGCACGACATCGTTCGTCGCGGCCTTCGTTTCGCCTTTCTGGGGCCGGCTTGCCGATCTCAAGGGACGCAAGCTGATGCTGCTCCGCTCGAGCTTCGCGATCGGGTTGTTCACGCTGATGATGGGGCTCTCGCGCAATGTCTGGCAGTTCTTCGCCGCGCGCTGCCTGATGGGCGCTTTTGCCGGCTTTTCGGCGGCCGCGATCGCGCTGGTGGCGAGCCAGGTGCCGGAACGGCGGCTTGGCTATGCGCTCGGCTGGTTGAGCACGGGCCAGCTCGTCGGCAGCCTGATCGGGCCGGTGGTCGGCGGTGCGATCGCGGATGTCAGCGGCAGCTTTCGGGTACCGTTCTATACGACGGCCGCGATCACGTTCGTGGTCCTGATCCTGGTGGCGCGATTCGTGCGCGAGACGTTCACGCCGCCGCGCAAGAGAGAGCGCCGCGGCTCGGTGCTGACGAGTCTGAAGATGCTGGCGCGCTCGCCGGCGCTCGGGCCGGTGTTCCTGGTGCTGCTGCTGGCGCAGTTCGGCGTGACGAGCGTGCAGCCGGTGGTGACTCTGTTCGTGCAGGAGCTGATCGGCAACACCGGTACGCTCGCGATGCTGGCCGGTGTTGCATTCTCCATCACAGGGCTCGCGGACGTGATCGCCTCTCCCTTCCTCGGCAAGCGGAGCGACGTGATCGGATACCGGCGCGTGCTGCTGATCTGCCTGGCCGGCTGCGCGATGGCGAGCCTGCCGCAGGCCTTCGTGCAGAGCTACTGGCTGTTCGTGCTCGAACGTTTCGGGGTCGGCTGCTTCGTCGGCGGGCTGCTGCCGACGGCGAATGCGCTGGTCGGGCGGATGGTGCCGCGCGCACAGCGCGGCACTATTTACGGGATGACGGCCTCGGCGACGTTCCTCGGCAATTCGCTCGGTCCGCTGACGGGTGGCGGGATTGCGGCGCTGTTCGGGCTGCGCTGGGTATTCGTGTTCACGAGCCTCTTGTTCGTCGTCAACTGGGTGTGGGTCTATCGCAGCGTGCCGGAGTGGACGGAGCCGCCGTTGCAGGTGGACGGCGAGGCGCGGTGAAAGGACTGCTGCTGCAGACGATGGCAACGATGCTCGCCCGGCGTGCGGACGCGCGCGAGCAACGTCGCCCCATTGACCATACTGGTGGTTGGTGATTAGGTACGGCGGCGTCGATCATGGCCATGAGCTTGGCGGGCGGTGTTCGTTTCGCTCAGCGCAGATGATGTGAGTGCCGGTCGCCGAGGCTCGGACGTGGCCCGAGCAGAATGGTCAGGGTGCGGCGACGTCGGCCGGTAAGAGCGGGCTTTCGAGCAACAGGCCGCAGGGAGGAAATCGTGGACGATTATGCTCTTCATCTGTTCGACGAGTTGCGTGCCGGCCGGCTCAGCCGTCGCGCGCTGCTGCGGCGCGCATCGGTGGCCGGACTCTCGATGGCCGGTTTCGGTTTTCTGCGCGCGCCTGCTGCATCTGCCGGGACGGGCGCTGACCCGGCGCAGATCAAACGCGGTGGCACGATCCGGCTCGCTTCGCAGATCCCGTCCGCCGATCCGCAACCCGTGACGGCATCCAATGCCGGCGAGGTGTTCACGTATCAACCGTCGCTCGAGTACCTCTGCTATCCGCGGGCTGACTGGACGCTCGATCCGCGCCTGGCGACGTCCTGGAATGCGGCCCCGGACCCGAAAACCTGGAACTTCACGATCCGCCAGGGTGTGCACTGGCATGACGGAACGCCGTTCACGGCGGATGACGTCGTGGCGACCTTCGAGCGGCTGCTCAACCCGAAGGTCGGCTCATCGGCAGGCTCGATCTATCACGGGGTTCTTTCGTACGGAAATGTGGAGAAGGTGAGTGATACCGAGGTGCGCTTTCACCTCGACACACCGTTCGTCGATTTTCCCTATCTGGTTTCCGGCTTCGCATACCAGTCTGCGATCCTGCCGAAGAACTACGAGATGGGCACGTTCACGAAGGGCGGTATCGGGACCGGGCCCTTCGTTCTGAAGGAATATGTTCCCCAGCAGTCGGCCAGCTACGTCGCCAATCCGCACTACTGGAAGAGCGGCCTGCCGTATGCCGATGGCCTCAAGGTCACCTATTTCGGCAACGAAGCCTCGACCGTGCTCGCGATGCAGGCCGGAGCCGTCGACATCTACCCGGTGGTGCCACTCAAGGGCGCGGAGGCGCTGCTCAACAATCCCAAGCTCACGATCCTCGAGCATCCTTCCGCCGACTACCGGTCTCTGCACATGCGGGTGGATATGGCGCCTTTCAATGACAAGCGTGTCCGCCAGGCAGTGGCCCTTTGCCTCGATCGCGAGGCGATCGTGAAATCCATCTTCAACGGGGCTGCGATCATCGCCAACGACCATAGTTTCGCGCCGGTCTATGTCGACTCCGAGCTGGCGAACAAGGAACTCCCGCAGCGGCAGCAGGACTACGCCAAGGCGAAGGCGCTCCTGGCTGCGGCCGGCCATGCGGGTGGCATCAAGGTGACACTGACGACGGAGGACCTGCTGGAGATGCCGCAGTATGCCGTTGCCATCAAGGCGTACTGCCAGCCGGCCGGGATCGATGTATCGCTCAATATCATGCCGACTGCGCAGTATTACGGTGCGGGTGCGAACCAGCCATGGCTCGTGGTTCCGTTCGGGATGACCGACTGGGCGGCGCGCGGAGCGGCAAGCCAAGCCATCATTCCCGAATTCCCGTGCCACTCTGCGTGGGATTCGGCGCACTGGTGCGACCCTGACTTCGACAAGCTGTTCACCGAGTACAATGGCGAACTCGACCACCAGAAGCGGCAACAGCTGGCGCTGGCATTGGCGCGCATCCAGAACGAAGAGGTTCCGGTGGCGATCGGTTACTGGATCAAGGCGCGCCGGGCGACGAGCAAGCGCGTGCAGGGCCTGGCCGCGGCGCCTGACAACTTCGTCGATCTCGGGGAGGTCTGGCTCGGCTAGTGTGCCGACTCCAACGCTTGATACCGTAGGATGCACCCTAGTGGTCGGCACACACCTCTTTATTTTCAGTGGCCTGCTTGTCCCCTTTCGTTTGCTGCCGGCGGCAGCAAACGTCGGGGGCAGGACACTAGGCTGGGGTTACGCCGGGCGCGGGTGAGAGGGAAGGCCCGGCGTGAGGCGCTTCGTGCTGAAAAGGCTCGGGCTGGCGCTGATCACGCTGTTCCTTGTCTCGGTGATCCTGTTCGCGATCGCGCAGGTGATGCCGGGCGATGTCGGGCGCGCGATTCTCGGACCCTACGCGTCGGAGCGGCAGGTCGAGGCACTGGACCACAACCTGGGCGTCGATCGGCCGCTCCTGGTCCGCTACTGGAACTGGGCCGGTGGCTTCGTGAGCGGCCGGTGGGGCAAATCCTACCTGATGGACGAACCGGTGCTGCCGCTGGTGACGCGCCGGCTTTTGAATTCGTTGATCCTCGGGGGATTCGCCCTGGTCCTGATCGCGCCGTTCTCGATCGCGATCGGCGTGCTGGCGGCGCTCAAGGAGGGGGGATGGTTCGACCGTTCGACGGCGGTTGTGGGCCTTTCCCTGATCGCGCTGCCGGAGTTCGCGAGCGGCATTGCCGTGCTCGTCATTTTCGCGGTCGTGCTCGGATGGCTGCCGGTTTCCTCGCATGTTCCGGGGGCCGATCCGATCGACTGGTTCCGCCAGCTTCTGCTGCCGTCGATCCCGTTGATGTTCGTGCTTTTCGGCTACATCTCGCGGATGGCGCGCGCCGGCACCGTCGAGGCGCTGCACGCCAATTACACGCGGACCGCGATTCTCAAGGGCCTGCCCCGGCGGGTGGTGATCTGGAGCCACGTGCTTCGGAACTCCCTCTTGCCGACGATTACCGTGATCGGCGTGCAGACAGGCTACCTGGTCGGCGGGCTCGTGGTTACGGAAACCATTTTCAGCTATCCGGGAATCGGCAAGCTGGTCTTCGATTCCGCGATCGGCCATGATCTTCCCGTTCTGCAGTCGGCGGTGCTGCTGATTGCGATATTGTACATGCTCCTGATGCTGATCTCGGACATCATCTATACCTTGCTCAATCCGCGCATCAGGCTCTCGGCCTGAATGCGGCGAAGCGAGGCGCGGGCCGGTTCGGGATGACGGGGACCGGCTCCCCGGGGGTCGCGGCAGCGGGCAGCGGAACGCCGGACGAAGGCTTCGGCGAGGTGCGGGGCGCGCGGTCGCGGCTCGGCAGGCAGTTGATGGCGCTGCTGCGAAGCAGGACTTTCCTGATCGGCGCCGCGATCGTGGCGTTCTGGGTGGTGGATGCGGTGTTCTGGCGGGCGATCGTTCCGCAGGATCCGCAGGCACTGAACCCGACGGCAACGCTTGCCCCGCCGTCAGCGGCACACTGGTTCGGAACGGACGATCTCGGCCGCGATGTTTTTTCGCGCACGCTGGCCGGGGCGGCATCGGTGCTGACGGTTGCGCCGGCGGCGACCGCGCTCGGCCTCATCGGAGGAATCGTGGTCGGGCTGGTCGGCGGCTACTACCGGGGGCTGGTCGATGATATCCTGATGCGCGTTGTCGATGCGCTCTTGGCGTTTCCGCTGATCGTCATCGCGGTCCTGGTCCTGGCGGTGCTCGGACCATCGGTCGTGAATGTTATTCTTGTCATCGGTTTCGTCTTCACGCCGATCGTCGCCAGGACCGTGCGTTCGGCGGTGCTGGCCGAACGCGAGCGCGAATATGTCGCCGCTGCGCGGCTGCTCGGCAACTCGAGCGTTGCCATCATGGTGGCGGAGATTCTGCCGAACATCACCGCGCCGCTGGCGGTGGAGGCAACGATTCGTTTCGGTTATGCCGTTTTTACCTCGGCGACGCTCGCCTTTCTGTCACTGGGTGTGCAGCAGCCGTCTCCCGACTGGGGTCTCTCGATCAGCCTGGGCCGCGCCAATCTCGAGACCGCACCTTGGATTTCGCTGTTTCCCGCGGCGGCTCTTGCCACGCTCATCATCGGCATCAACCTTGCCGCCGACGGGCTTCGCCAGGTGTTGCAGGAATGAGCCGGCCGGCAATCGCACGCCGGGCGGGGCCATCGGCGCGTACCCTTGAAATCGAGGAACTGACGGTCGGCTATCATCGTCGCCGCCAATGGTCGGTGGTGATCAGCGGTCTTTCGCTCCGTCTCGAGCAGGGAGAAGCATACGGGCTGGTCGGCGAGTCGGGATGCGGGAAGTCCACGGTCGCGATGGCGGTGATGCGCTACCTGCCGCCGAACGCCGGGATCACGACCGGGCGGATCCTGTTCCAGGGCCAGGATCTGCTCAGGGCGAATGCGGCGCATCTCGAAGAGCTGCGCGGCAACCGGATGGCGATGGTGTATCAGGACCCCGGCACGGCGCTCAACCCGTCGCTCACGGTCGGCAGACAGGTGGCGGAAGTCTATCGCCGTCATCGCGGCATGGGTCGAGCGGAAGCGCGCGACGCGGCGCAGGCGATGCTGGCGACGGTGCAGATCGCCGATCCGCTCAGGATCATGGATCGCTACCCGCACGAGCTTTCGGGCGGGCAGCAACAGCGAATCATGTTCGCCATGGCGCTGGCGACGGACCCCGATCTCCTGGTGCTCGATGAACCGACGACCGGGCTCGACGCCACCGTGGAAGCCGAGGTGCTCGACCTGGTCGAGCGGCTGCGGCGAAAGTTCGGCGCTAGCATCCTTTTCATCAGCCACAACCTCGGCATCGTCAGCCGCATGTGCGAGAGGGTCGGCGTACTCTATGCCGGGCACCTGGTAGAGGAGGGACCGGCGGGGGAATTGTTCCGGGCACCGCGGCATCCGTACACGTTCGGCCTGATGCGCTGCGTTCCGCGGCTGGATATGCACAAGCGGCGGCACCGGCTGGAGCCGATTCCGGGCACGCTGCCGGCGGCGGGCGAAACGATGGCCGGCTGTGTTTTTGCGCCGCGCTGCGCGATCGTGCGCGAGCGTTGCCGTGTCGAGGCGCCAACTCTGCTGGTGGCCGGCCGCGACCGGACCAGCCGGTGCTTCTATCACGAGGAGCTGGCCCGCCCCGCGGCGCCAGGGGCCGAAGGTGCGGCCGCAGCCGGCACGGTATCGCAGGCGGAGGTGCTGAGCCTGCAGCACCTGACCAAGATCTACGATGCGCGTGGCGTGAAGGTCACGGCGGTCAAGGATGCGTCACTGGCGGTCAGGCGCGGCGAAGTCGTCGGCATCGTGGGAGAATCCGGCAGCGGAAAGACCACGCTTGCGAAATGCGTCGTCGGCCTGGTCGGTCAGTGGGCCGGGCGGATAGCGTTCGACGGTTCGGAGCTAGCCGGCCGGGCCGAGCAGCGCGACGCCAATCTGCGCCAGCGCTTGCAAATGGTGTTCCAGAACCCGGACAATGCGCTCAATCCGAGCCATACCGTGAAGGGGATTCTTTCGCGGTCGGTCAGGCTGCTCGCGGGCAGGAAATCGGCGCCCGAGATCGAGGCTCGCGTGCGGGAACTCGCCGCTGCTGTGCGGCTTGCGCCGCGGCATCTCGAGCTTCGCCCGGCGGCGCTGTCGGGCGGGCTCAAGCAACGGGTGGCGCTGGCGCGGGCGTTTGCCGGCGCACCTCGACTGGTGGTCTGCGATGAACCGACCTCGGCGCTGGATGTTTCCGTGCAGGCGGCGATTCTCAATCTGCTGGTGGAACTTCAGGAGACCCGGCAGGTTGCGTACGTGTTCATCTCCCATGACCTCGGTGTTGTCCGATATCTCGCCGACCGGATCGCGGTGATGTATCTCGGGCAGATCATCGAGATGGGGCCGGCCGATGTCACCTTCCGGCCGCCGCATCATCCCTACACCGAGGCACTGCTGTCGGCGGTGCCCGACTTCAACCGGGCGGAAGGCAGGGGACGGATTCGTCTTCAGGGTGACATACCGAGTCCGTCGAATCCGCCAACCGGCTGCCGGTTCCATACGCGCTGCCCGCGCATGCTCGGCAGCCTGTGCCGGGATGAGGAACCGCCATGGCAGCAGGACGGCACGAGCCACCTTTATCGCTGTCATATCCAGCCTGCCGAACTCAGGGAAGCGCAGCTTGCCGGCCCGCCCCGGGCCGGTAGCTCGTAACGACGGCGGGCCGATCGGCGCAGGCGGGTTGCAGAGAGGGAAAAAGAATGATCGATGCGGCGGAGTGCGTGGTCATTGGATCCGGTGCGCTCGGGGCGAGCGTTGCGTATCACCTCGCCCGGGCCGGACGGCAGGTAGCCTTGCTCGACAAGCATGGCCTTGGCTCGCAGACCTCGCCGCGCGCTGCGGGCCTCACCTCTCAGGCGCGCGGAACGGATCTGATGACCGCGCTTGCCAGGCGCGCGGTGCGCAAGATCGAGTCCTTTGCGGCTGAAACCGGCGAGGAGATCGTCTTTCACCAGCCGGGTGCGCTGAAGATTGCCCGCCTCCCGGAGCATGTCGCGCAGCTCGAATCGGAAGTTGCGCGCGGGCGCCGCCTGGGGACTGGCTTCGAAATGATCTCGCCCGACGAAGCGCGGGCGAAGAATCCCTTCCTCGAGGTGAAGGGCATTCTGGCGGTCGGATTCTCTCCGACAGATCTCTTCCTGGAGCCCTCGCAAATTCCGAACGGCTACGCGCGGGCGGCGGAAAAGCGCGGCGCGACGCTGCTGGCGCATACGCTGGTCAGCGGCATCGTCGTGAAAGGCGGACACGTTGCGGGGGTGGAGACCGAGCACGGAACGATTGGCTGCGAGGTTGTTGTCGATGCGGCCGGCGCCTGGCTGCGCGCGGTGGCGGCGCTTTCGGGTACCCAGGTGCCGATGGTGCCGACGCGGCATCAGCTTCTGATCACTCAGCCGATTCCGGGAGTGGACAACACGCAGCCGATCACCCGGATCATCGATGCGAACGTCTATGTGCGACCGGACGAGGGCGGGCTGATGCTGGGCGGGTACGAGCCCGATCCGCTGCAATACGATCCGGCCGCGTTGCCGGCCCGTTTCGATATCGCAGAACTTCGGCTCGACTTTTCGGTGTTGCACCGGCTTGCCGACAGCGTGCGGGAGCAGCTTCCGATTTTTCAGCGCGTGCCGCATGAGATTCCGCTCAAGGTGCATCGCGGCGGCTTGCCGACCATGACCGCCGACGGCGAGCATACGGTGGGACCTGTTCCGTCGGTTCGGGGCCTCTACGTGGCGGGCGGCTGCTGTGTCGGTGGCCTCTCCATTGCGCCGGCGATCGGCGAAGCGCTCGCCGCCTGGATCGTGGACGGGAAGCCGCCGATGGACCTCTCGGCGCTGGCGCCCGGGCGGGAAGGAAGGATCGACGAGGCGGCACTGAAGCAGGCATGCCGCCAGCGCTACGCGCACCACTACTGGGAGTCTGTTCCGGCGGAGTGAGGGAAGGTTCGCCGAGTTGCGGGATCAGACCTGCAGGTGCTTGCGCATCAGGTAGGAAGTCGCTGTCCGTTCATAGCCGAGCGCGCGGTAGAACGCGTGTGCTTCGCTGCGTGCGGCAGCCGAGCTGAGGGCGATGGACACGAAGCCGCATTGAAGTGCCCAGGCTTCGGCCGCGGCCATGAGGGCTTTGCCAATGCCCTCTCCGCGGCATGCCGAATCCACGACCAATGCCTGCACGACGGCCTCCGGCGGCTTCTCGAAGGCGGGTCGGGCGAACACGTGGAGGAACGCCGTCGCACGCCCGTCTTGTACAGCCACCATGGCCGCATGGTTCTCGGCGTTCGACACGACGCGATAGCGCCGTTCGACTTCCCCAATGGCGACTTCGTAGCCGAGCTGGGACAGAAGTGCCTGCACGGCTGGCAGATCCGCCACAGCCATTGGTCTGATCGAGATCATCCCGCTTGAGAGCTTGTGTCCGGCCCAGAATGGAGACGATTTCGTGCTCGGGGAAGGGGCGGAGCGTGTTCAATTGGTCTCGCGCAGGCGCGCCTCGGCGGCAGCGCGCCAGGGAGCGTCTGGCGGCGCCATAGCGAGGGCGGAACGGAACAGAGCGGCGGCTTCGGGGGTTACTTTGCCGTGCGCGCGAGTCTCGACCTCCGCTGTTTGCGCGGCGAGCGTCGGATCGAAGTGGATCGCGAGGGCCGCATTCCAGGCGGATGCGGCAGCCGACCAGTTTTGCAGATCGCTTTGGGCGCTACCGATCGTGACCTGTGCCCGCCAGAGCGAGCGCGGATCGCCGGCGAGATTGGGGAGTTGCCCGATGAGGTTCGCGATGATCGCGCGGTCGTGCGCGATACGCGGTGCGAACGGGGCGGCGGGCAGGCCGGGGGAACCGAGATCAAGGTAAAGGAGAAGCGCGAGCAGGGGGATGATCGCCGAGGCTGCGAGGATCGGCCAGCGGTGTGACGGAGCGGCAGGCGCCGCTGTGGGGGTAGCGGCAGCGAGCAGGCGGCGCTCGATTTCAAGGCGCGCCTCCTTGTGCTCGTTCGGCGAGATCAACCCGTCGTCGCGCTCGCGATCGAGCTCGGCGAGCTGGTCACGATAGAAAGCCAGAGCCGGTGAGGGCCGGACGGCCGGCGGCGCGCGTCGGAGTGTCAGGAGCAGGGGCATGAGCGACGCGCCGGCGAGCACGACGATGGCCCCCCAGAGCACGAGTGCTTCCTGGCGCGGAGCGTGCCGCCCGGCTGAGACTATTTGCTGACCTGCTCGAGGTAATCGACGATCGACCTGGCCGTATCCATGTTGTCGGTTCCGGCGTATGGCATCTTGTCGCCCGGCACGACCTTCTGCGGGTCATCGAGATAGGCAGCGAGCTTGTCCGGGGTCCAGACGAAGCCTGCGTTCTTCATGGCCGTGGAGTAGTTGAACCCTGGCTCGGTGCCGACCTTGCGGCCGATGACGCCGTGCAGGCTCGGCCCGATCTTGTTGACGCTCGGGTCGAGGCTGTGACATGCGGCGCAGATCGCGAACATTGCCTTGCCTTGGGCGGCGCTGTCGGCGCTTGCCGGCGCGGCGGCGAGCGCGGTGAGCATCGGTGCCGAGAGGATGAGGCGGGTCAGTTTCAAGACATTTCTCCTTGGTACTTTGGCCTGCGTTCCGAGGAGCCAGCCGATTTTGTTTGGCTGGTCCCCGCGTGGCGCAAGCTGGGGTCACGTCAGAAGACGAGCCAGGCGCCGAGGAAGATAGTGTTGTTGTCGCCGGCGTTCCGGCCCGAGCCGTCGTAGTTGCTCTGAGAGCCGTCGAACTGGGTGTAGAACGTATCGCTGACGAAGAGCTTCGCGTTCATCCACGGGAAGAACTTCGGCCCGCCGTTGTTGAAGGGGTAATAGTCGAGCTCGAGAGAGTAGCCGCGGGTGTTCGGCCTCCCGTTGTTGGTACCGTAGAGGGTCGCGTCGGCGGAGCCGGAATTGTAGAAGTAGCCGAAGACGCCGCCGATCTTCTGGTTCCACAGGTACTGGACGTTGGCGTTGAAGTAGTCCGCGTAGTCGCCGCTGTTGCTGGTGAGGGCACCGTTCGGCAGGTATGGGCTCGAGCTTGCGTACCAGGAACCCTGCTCGTGCGTGTAGGCCGCGTTGACCGTGACCGCGTTCACGCCGGAGATCCATTGGTACATCCCATCGACGCCGAGATCGTTGATGCGGTCGGTGCCGTAGCCACGGATCGGACCTGTGGGGTAGGGGCTGGCCGTCAGGCCGAAGACGCCAATCTCGAAGCTGTTCGGTCCAAAGGTATGGTGAAGCGCCAACCTTCCATAGGCGGCCACGCCCGGGAAGCTGATGCCCGTGG
The DNA here is from genome assembly GCA_030041375.1 of Acetobacteraceae bacterium. GTDB lineage: Bacteria > Pseudomonadota > Alphaproteobacteria > Acetobacterales > Acetobacteraceae > JAKAWQ01. The sequence continues at coordinate 26,831 of JASHOA010000041.1, read as the reverse complement.
GTTCGCCGCCATTGAGGATTGCGCTCTGGTTGTTCGAGAGCGTGCGATAGAAATCCGCTTCGCCGTAGAGCCAGTTGTTGTAGTCGAAATACGGGCCGCCGCCCCAGACGGCCTGGGCGAGGGTCGCGATGTAGGGCGCGAAGTCGCCGGTGCCGAAGCCGACGCTCGAGTCGATGAACGGGTAGCCCCAAGCCGGCAGCGTGTTCCAGAGGTCGGCGACGCTCGGGCTGTTATTGAGAGTGAGGCCCACGACCAGATCCTTGCCGAACAGGTGGGCGGTCTGGGCAAGGCGGATGTCGGTGTTGTCCCAGTCCCAGACATGGTCGACGCCGTCATAGGTGTACTGAATGAAGGCGCCGAGGCCGAGCGGAGCGTAGATGGCACCGCCATAGAAGCCCGAGAGCTGCTGCATCGCGAAGACGTTGTTGTCCGGATAGCCGGGCGCGGCGCCGCCGGGCACGCCCTGGTTAAAGTGGGTGAAGCCGAGCTGGGTCATCCCGGAGAAGTTCTTCCAGCCCGGGTAGCTGCCGCCGAGGACGTAGCCATTCAGCTTGAATACCCGGCCGAAGTCGTTGAGCTGGGGGAATCCTTCGTGGCAGGCGGCGCAGGTGAGGCCGGTCTGCTCGGCGAAGGAGGGGATTGCGTGGGCGGGAGCTGAAAGAAGGAGAGTACAGAAGAGCGCGCCGATGGCGAGGAGGGAGCGCCGTGCGGCCCAGCGGCGTGGCCGTGCGGCGAGGCTATCTTGGTCCGGCTCGTCGGTTCGGTCGCCGCGGCCCGATTGGGCTCGCCGCGAGCGCCGCGAAGTCGGCGAGGGCAGATTGGAATGTGCACGGGAAAGGCGCTGGGACATGGCCCACCTCCCACTTTCGGCGCGGGTCGATCGAAACCGTATTGTTCGTAGCGAATTGCACTGCGGCAGCGAGGCGGCAGCATTGACCCAGATCATTGATTGTAAGATTGCGAAAAACGGGCGAGGTGTGGCCGCGGGTCAGCGGATTTGCGGCATCGCGCGATTGCGTGTGCGGAGATGTGGCGCCCGCTTGCCCGGGGAGAGGGCGGCGGATAGTTTCCCCGGCCATCGCGGTCAGCGAATCCTGAGCAGGGAGCTTTTTCGGATGGGCCGAGACTTCAGCCATATCGCCCGGCGCTGCGAGCGGGCCGTGGTGACCGCCTACCGGGAGCTGCGCCGGGGCGGCAACGGCGATCTGGAGGCGTTCCAGGCCTGCACGACGCTGTACCGGATCCATCATCCGGAGGCGTCGCTTTCGGAAGCGCGGCGGCTGGTGGCGGAGTGGATCGACCATCACGTGATACGCGGGGATTCCGGGCCAACCTCGGGTTGCGGGTGCGACTGAGCCGTTGGCGGCCGGATTTCTTGTTATCGGGCATCGCGGGGCGCGCGGGCTCTTTCCGGAGAACACGATCGAGGGGTTTCGGGCGGCGCTGGCCCTGGGCATCAGGCGCTTCGAGATCGATATCGCGGTCAGTGCCGATGCGGTGCCGGTGCTCTATCACGACCTGGTGCTCAACCCGGACATGACGCGGGGGCCGGATGGGGCCTGGCTGGCTGAGCCGGGGCCGCCGCTCGGCGCGCTGACGGTTGCGGAGCTGCAACGCTTCGATGTCGGGCGCATCCGGCCCGGAAGCGCCTATGCGGGGCGTTATCCGGAGCAGAGGCCGGCGGACGGAGCGCGCATCCCGATGCTCGAAGCGGTGCTTGCGGCGGCACCGGAGGCTTGGTTCACGATCGAGTTGAAGACCGACCCGACGCGGCCGGAGCTGACCGTTTCCGGGCCGGAGATGGCGGAGCGCGTGGTGGCGGTGGCGGAGCAGGCGGGGGCGATCGAGCGTATTCGCGTGCAGTCCTTCGACTGGCGGGGACCGCGGCATCTGGGGCGGATGCGGCCGGAGATCGCGCGGGCGTGGCTGACGGAGCCGAAAACAGCGGCGGCGGCGGCGCTCTGGTGGGGGGTGGAAAGAGCCGGGCGGTCCGTGCCCGAGGTCGTGGCGGCAGAGGGGGGCGCAGGGGGGGACGGCGAGGTCTGGTCCCCGGACCACGCCTCGCTTGAGCGGGAAGCGCTGCAGGAGGCCAACCGGCTGGGGCTGAAAGTCATTCCCTGGACCGTGAACGAGCCGGCGGCGATGGCGCGGCTCAAGGACTGGGGCGCGGCCGGATTGATCAGCGACCGGCCGGACCTCGCCGCGGTGGCCCTCGGCAGGGCGGATGGGAGCGGCGGCCGGGGATCGGCCTGAACCGCTCAGGGTGTGCCGAGAAAGTTGGCATTGGCCGAGGCGCGGGAGACCAGCGCCTGCATCGCCGGGTCGTGCATGGCGTCCTCTGCGATGAGTGCCTGCATCGGCACGAAGTATTCGTGGGGGTGGGGGATCTGGGTTTTGGCGAAGCCGTCATAGTGGCGCTGCTTCAGGCCGTACATGACCCGGATGTCGCGGACCGGCAGGACCAGCGGGTCGGTGGGAGGGCGGCGGAGCACGCCGGTGAGTTGCCAGCGGGGCGTGATGTCGTTGGCAGAGGTCGGAGCGGCGAGCCAGGGCAGGGGGCATACGGCGAGCAGCGAGTGGGTGCTGGGGGCGAAACGGGAGCGCTTGTCGAGCAGGTTCGGCAGCGAGCCGCAGGCCTCGATGGCGAAGATATCCACAAAAGGCTCCCCAGCCGTGCCGCCGAAATGCAGCCACAGCCCGTCCGGAAGGGTGCGCAGGCGAGAGCTGCCAGGAAATTTCAGGAACGGGTGAGAACCCTCTGAGGTGGCGCCCGGACGGCCGCGCAGCCAGTGATTCGGCTCGGGGCTGTGCGGGACGACGCCCGGCGGGCTTTGCGGCCAGCTCTGCAGGCGCGCGCGCACCAGGGCATCGAGTGAGCGGAAGTTGTTCATAGGCGGCCCTCCTTGGCTTTTGGTGCCGGGTTATCAACCTTTGCGCGCATTCATAGCGTACCGGTCGAGAACGGCAAGAAGAAATTCAACCATTAGTGAACAAGAATTCGAGTCTGATACAACCTTGGGTTTCGACAGAGCTGTTCTGCTGGAATCCGGCGATGCGGGACTGGCGGCAGGAGGCGTTTGGATTAGTCGGAGGGAGATCGGAGCCGGTCATTACTTTTGAGTCTTTTGAATCCATTGGCGTTCATCTTTGAAGTTACTTATCAACATCCTGTGGATAAGTTTATCCCCATGTTCCGGCAGGACCCATCATCCGCGGCCGACCGGCTGCATTGAGCCCGCTTCTGTCGGGCGACGGGGACGAAAGACAGGAAGCGAGGTGACGGCCCCGGAAAATCCCGGGCGGGTGAAAGCCTCAGCGGGACTTGGGCGTGACCTGCACGGTGTGCCGTTCGGTGCCGCGGAGGAAGGTGAGGGAGAGCGGCCTGCCGGCGCGCTCCTCGGTCAGGAGGCGGTGCAGGTCGTCCACGGAGCCGATGGGCACGTTGTCGAAAGCGACGATGACATCGCCCTGTTTCAGGGCGGCGGCGGCCGCGGGGCCGTCCGGGAGGAGGGATTCGATCCGCACGCCGCTTTCGGCGGCGAGTTGGTGGAAACGGACCACGCGGCGCGGTAGCGTGATGGTCTGGGCAGTCAATCCGATTGCCGAACGACGGACGCGCCCCTCGCGGATCAGCCGCGAGGCGACGAAGGAGGCGGTATCGGCGGAGATCGCGAAGCAGAGACCCTGGGCGCCGGCGATGATCGCGGTATTGATGCCGACCACTTCGCCGGCGGAATTGACGAGCGGGCCACCCGAATTGCCGGGGTTGAGGGCGGCGTCGGTCTGGATCATGCCCTCGATCAGCCGGCCGGAGCGGGCGCGGAGGCTCCTGCCGAGCGCGCTTACCACGCCGGCGGTGACGGTAGCCTGGAAGCCGAACGGATTGCCGATCGCGACGACGAGCTGGCCGACGGCGAGGTGGCGGGAGGAGCCGAGGCGGGCGTGGGCGGATGCCTCGCCCTCGAGGCGGAGCAGGGCGAGATCGGTTTCCGGATCGTCGCCGACCAGGCGGGCGGCCAGCGTATGGCCGTCGGGGAAGGTTGCCGAGAGGTGCGGAGTGCCGGCCGCCACGTGGCTGTTTGTCAGCACGTAGCCGTCGGGGGTGAAGACGACGCCGGAACCGCTGCCGCGCCCGGCCTGGATGTGCAGAACGGCCGGGCCGACGGCCTCGACGGCGCCGATCACGGCGCGCGAATAGGAGTCCCTGATCTCGTGCTCGCCGGCGAGGACTGCGTCGATCGGCTCAGACACGCTGTTCGAGCGGCTGATAGTGGCGGAGGAGCGGGCCCGTATAGAGCTGGCGCGGGCGGCCGATGCGCTGCAGGGGATCCTCGATCATCTCCTTCCACTGGCTGACCCAGCCGACCGTGCGCGCGACGGCGAACAGCGCGGTGAACATGCTGGTCGGGAAGCCCATCGCCTTGAGGATGATCCCGGAGTAGAAATCGACGTTCGGATAAAGCTTGTGGCTGACGAAATAATCGTCCTGAAGCGCGATCCGTTCCAGTTCGGTCGCGAGATCGAGCAGCGGGTCGTCCTCGATGCCGAGTTCGTCCAGCACCTCGTGGCAGGTGCGCTGCATGATCTTGGCGCGCGGATCGTAGTTCTTGTAGACGCGATGGCCGAAGCCCATGAGGCGGACGTTACTGTTGCGATCCTTCACCCGGGCGATGAAGTCGGGGATCGCCTTCACCGTTCCGATCTCGCCCAGCATCTTGAGCACCGCTTCGTTGGCGCCGCCGTGCGCGGGCCCCCAGAGGCTGGCAATGCCGGCGGCGATGCAGGCGAAGGGATTGGCGCCCGTGGAGCCGGCGAGCCGGACGGTGCTGGTGGAGGCGTTCTGCTCGTGGTCGGCGTGCAGGGTCAGGATGCGATCCATCGCGCGGGAGAGCACCGGGCTGCCCTTGAAGGGCTCGGCGGGGACCGCATTCATCATGTAGAGGAAGTTCTCGGCATAGCTCAGATCGTTGTTCGGGTACACGAAGGGCTGGCCGATCGCATATTTGTAGGCCCAGGCGGTGATGGTGGGCACCTTGGCGATCAGGCGGAAGGCGCTGATGCGGCGATGTTCTGGATTCGTAATGTCGAGGCTGTCGTGATAGAATGCAGAGAGTGCGCCGACCACGCCGCACAGCACCGCCATCGGATGGGCATCGCGACGGAAGCCCTCGAAGAAGCGGCGGAGCTGCTCGTGCAGCATGGTGTGGCGGCGCACGCCCTGGTCGAACTCGGCGAGTTCGGCGCGGTTCGGCAGGTTCCCGTTGAGCAGGAGATAGGCGACTTCGATGAAGGTCGCATGCTCGGCCAGTTCCTCGATCGGGTAGCCGCGATAGAGCAGCACGCCCTGGTCGCCGTCGATATAAGTGATCTTGCTCTCGCAGCTCGCCGTTTCGCCGTAGCCCGGATCGTAGGTGAAGATGCCGAGGTTGCCGTAGAGCTTGCGGATATCGGCAACCGCCGGACCGATGCTGCCCGCCAGGAGCGGCAGGGTCAGGGATTTGTTGGTGCCGTCGAGGTTGATGGTGACGGAGCTGTTGGCCTGGCCGCTCATGCGCTCTCTCCCAATCGAACAGGGGCGGCAGAGCAGGACCGCTTTCTCCCGGCCGGGTTTCGCCGGAAGGGAGAAACGACAGCCGGCGACTTATGCCGCGGTGCAATAAATAGGTGCGGAAATGCGGCGAAGCAACCGCCGCCGGTGCGGCGGGCGCGGGGTCGCTCAGGCGGCGAGTTCAGGCAGGTCGCGTGCCAGCAGCAGGCGCACCAACCTGGAAGTCTGGGGAGCAAGCCCGGCCCAGCTTCCGGCCAGCGCGAATTCGGCGAGCGCGGCGGTGGGGAAGCTCTGGGCGAGGCGGCGCGCGTCCGGGTTCTCCGGGTCGGTGCCGGCGAGCAGGACGGCGAGTTCCTGCAGGCCGGGATTGTGGCCGATCACCAGCGCGCTCTTCACCGGCTCGGGAAGCTCGCGCAAGAGCTCGAGGAGGGTTTCGGCCTCGGCGAGGTAGAGCGCCTCGGGAGTTTCGATGCGGGTGCTGGCGGGCAGCGGGGCGAGGGCTGCCAGGGTCTGCATGGTGCGCCGCGCCGGGGAGGCGAGGATGAGATCGGGGGCGAGTTCAAGCTTTGTCATCGCCTGGCCGATGGCGGCCGCCGCCCGCTCGCCGCGGCGGTTGAGCGGGCGGCCGCGATCGGCGATCCCGGCCTCGTCCGAGGCTGATTTGGCGTGGCGCAGGAGCAAGAGCTGGTGCATGGGCCGTGTGATCCCGGCTCTTTCGACGTGCCGAGATATCCTGGCACAGATCGGGAGGGCTGTCGTGGCGGCCTTGGCAGGGCTCGCGCATCCCGGTAGCGTCGCTTGTGTCGGCCGCACGGGAGCGGGGAGGAGCGGTGCGTGCGGTCTTCGCTGATGAGAGGGAGCGCGAGCGCGGTGAGGCGCGGCCGATGATTGCGCGCATTGTGCGGGCGGCGGATTTCGCGGCTCTGCGCTCCGGCTGGCTCGGGCGGCCCTTCTCGGCGGAACGGCTGATGGCGTTGGCGTGCCGGAAGAGCGGGCGCGACGCGTTCGGCGCGGAGCCGATCGCGGAGGCGTTGCAGAGCCTGCTCGATGCGTGCGTGGCGGAGGCCTCGCTCGGCGTGGTCGGGCGGCTTTCGTTGCGGTGGGATACGCTCCGGTTTCTCACCAACCTCCTGGCCCTGAACGAGGCGGAACGGCGCGAGCCGGGAATCGCGGGCGAGCCGATCACGGCGCCGATCTTCATTACCGGACTGCCGCGCAGCGGGACGACGTTCCTGCACCGGATGATGGTGTGCGATCCGGCCAACCGTGCGCCGCTCGTCTTCGAAACGATTTATCCCGTTCCGGGCGAGCGGGGGCGAGAGCGGTGCGAGGCACGGGTTGCGAGGCAGCTCCGGATGTTCGAGCGGCTGGCACCGGAGTTCCGCAAGCTGCACCGGCTCACCGCGCGCTCGCCGCAGGAGTGCACGGAGATTCTCGCACACACGTTCCGCAGCCTGCGCTTCGATACGACCTATCGCATTCCCTCCTATCGAAGCTGGCTGGAGGAGGAGGAGGCGAGACATTTGCCGGCCTATCGGCTGCACAAGAGATTTCTCCAGCACCTGCAACATCAAAGCGGTGCGGGGGAGCGGCGGCGATGGGTTTTGAAGTGTCCCGATCATCTGTTTGCGCTGCAGGCGCTGAGGGGCGTTTATCCGGACGCGCGGATCGTCTTCGTGCATCGTGATCCGCTGAAGGTCCTGCTGTCGGTAGCCAAGCTCACCGAAGTGCTGCGCCGGCCGTTCAGCCGCTCTGTCGATCCGATCGAGATCGGGCGGATGGAGAGCGAGCGGTGGCTCGAGGGGGCCGAGCGGATGATGGCGGAGAGCCGGGGCGGTGGCTCAGGGCCGCCTGTCTTTCACGTGCATTATCGCGATCTCGTTCTGGATCCGGCGGCGACGGTGGCGGCGCTCTATCGGCATTTCGGGCTGGTGCTGCCGGAGGCTGCGGCGGAGGCGATCCGCAATGCCGATGCGGCGGAACCGGGAGGGGGTTACGGGCCGCGACACTATCGCTTTGCCGAGCACGGTCTCGACGCCGCGGCGGAGCGAGAAAAATTCGGCCCTTACATGACGTATTTCGGGGTGACGCCCGAGGCTGTCGAGGAAGCCGGGGCGCCGCGGGTGCGGCCTCTTCCGGGACGAGAGAGCAGGCTGCGGCGGCCGATGCGGCACGGTTTGCCCGGCTAGCCCGCGATCGCCCGAGGCGGAATCGTCGGAGGGCGTGAATCGCGGGCTCCAACAATGTCCTGGACCCTTGTCGGACGGCCCAGTCAGCCCAACGCGGGTCTCATTGGGGGCCGGGCCCGCGGCCGCGCCGGTCAGTCCGGGCGTGGCGCGCCGTTGCGGAGCCAGGCAGCGACTTCCCGGGCGCTCTGGTCGGGTGGAAATACCGGATAAAAGACCTTGGTGATGACGCCCGCATCGATGACAAGCACCATGCGCGCGAGGAGTGTCATCCCCATGACCTGGAAGGTCGGCAGTGCGAGCGCGCGCGCAAGCCGCAGTTCGGCATCGGAGAGGATGGGAAAAGTGAGGTCGAGGCGAAGCGCGGCTTCGCGCTGGTAGCCGGTGTCCTGGGCGGAGAGTCCGAACAGGTGGGCGACACCGAGTTCACGCAGCTCGTGAAAATGGTCGCGAAACGAACAGCACTGCGCGGTGCAGCCGCGGGCACCGGGAATCGCATCCCAACCCGGCGGGGGATGTTCGCCGGGGCGGCCGGTGCGCGGATAGACGAAGACGACGGCGCGCCCTTGCAGGGCGGACAGATCGACAGAGGAGCCGTCGGTGGCCGGGAGCGAGAGCGGGGGCAGCGCGCGCCCTTCAAGGTGACGAGCGGCGCCGTCATCCGGCGGCACCGGCAGGTCCGCGGGAAGAGTTCCCGGATCGTGGACGACGGGCATCGCGCTCTGCCTTCCGAGACGTCCCCGCTCTTTTTAGCCGGGCGGCGGGTCGGCGGCATTCATGCCTCGCCGGGAAGGATGGCGAGGGGGCGGCGGGGGGCGGCGGCGGCGGTGAGGATCGTCATCGGCCGGCGATGGACGAAGGCGCGGCTGAGAATGGCCTGGATGGCCGGTTCGCGGCACTCGAAGCAGTGCTCCCGGTTGCCACCGAGTTCGAGTACGAAACCGTCACAGTGGCCGTGATCGTCGTAGGTAAAGGCGAGAACACGGCCGGCGAAGGCAAGGTGCTCCGCCGCTCTGGCGGCGTTGCAGGCGAGGCCGGCGTGGCCCGCGAGACCGGCCGGCAACTCGCAGGCGCTGGAGAGGGGCATTTCGGCATGCATGGTGGACGCCTCCTCGGGATGCGCCGGATCGATTCTGCGCATCGTTGGCAAAAAACTTGGCGCAGTTGGGCGCCGGCCGCTGTGACATAGATCACACCGGAGACCTCACCCAAATGGATCCGGCATGGCGGATGGCAGGCAAGCCGGAGGGCCGGTTTTCGTTGCGCGTAATGGTTGCGCTGCCGTAAGGTAGACTGGGATGGCGGCGCCGTGCATGACGGGCGGTGCGGCTCTTGGCCGCATCCGGCCCGGCTCTGCGGCGGATGGAGTTGCGATGGCCCGATACGATGCGGGCGAAGCGGGCGGAGCGGAGCGGTTCGCGGCGCTTGCAGGGCAATATCGGGCCGAGGTGAAGGAAGTTCTCGGGCCACTGGTCGAGGCGTACCATCCGGCGCTGGCCGCGGCCGGGGGATCCGAGTACCGCAAGATGCTCGAGCTCAGCGCGAAGATGGCGCTGGTCGGGCATGCCTGCACGGAAGTCGCCGGTGAGACGTTCGATGCCGGGCGGCGGCGGCTGGCGATCCTTTTCGGCGGCTGCTGTTTTCTTGCCGACAGCTTCCTCGATGATTTCGGGGACGAGGCGGCGCGTGCCTATCTGGCGCGGTTCGAGCGGCTGCTCAGGAGCGGCTGGTTCGAGATCCGGAACCCGCGCGAGCGGCTGTTCTATGTGATCGTGGCGCTGATGTTCACGGAGCGGGACGTGCTGGCGCCGCTGTTGCGCCAGGCGATCCTTGCCTTGCACGCGGCACAGGCGGAAGACGTGATGCTGCGGCTGGAGCCCTGGCGGATGGCGGATCTCGCGCGGAGCCGGCAGCTTCGGCTGCTGCGGCGTTCGGCGCGCAACCGCAGCGGGCACGCCATCCTGGCGCTGTCGATATTCCTTGTGCAGAATATTGCACTTTCATATCTTGTCGGGCTGTTCACGGCCGGCAGCCTGATCATGTTCATCGACGATCACGGTGATTGCCATGCCGACCTGAGGGAGGGGAGGGTCACGTACATGAACCGGCTCCGCGATCCGGAGCGCGCGCTGAGACGGATCTTCGCCGGGCATTGCCGGCGCATCGAGGCGAGCCTCGAGCCCGGGCCGGGCCGGGCGCTGCTGCTCGGATTTCTCGAACGGTACTACCGGAGCAGGCTTGCCAAGCATCGCCGGCAGCGAGCGGGCGGCGGGGCGTGGGATGTCTATGAATGAGCGGGGAGGGCGGGCGGCCGCTGATCGAGCAGGCGGCGATCGCGGTCCAGGGCCTTTGTCGGGAAGAAGGACGGGGCGGGTGGAACACGCTCGTCAGGATCGACAACCGCGCCGAGACCGGGAAGGCGCCCTATCGCTTCGATGTGGTGCACGGGGTGGTGCACAGAGAGGGCTGCCCCGCCCTGACCGAGGACGCGCGCTCGGCGTCGTACGGGCTCACGCGGATCGCGGCTGACGACGGGGCCGGGCGATGCAGACGGTGCAGGCCGATGCCGGAACAGAGAGAGGCGGGAGGAAACGGGACGCTGGAGACCCAGGCGGGGGAGACCCAGGCGGGGGAGACCCAGGCGGGGGAGAGGAAGGCGGGGCCGGATCTGCTGTTCGGCCTGGTTTCGGTCCTGGATCAGTTCGGCAGCGTACTCAAGGAGCGGGGCAAGGATTACCGCGAGACCGAGGAGGGGCGGAAGATCGGAGCGGAGCTGGCGCGCTTCTACCAGGCTCTCGGCCGGCGCGAGAAGGAGGTGGTGGATACCCTGCTCGCCTCGCTCGAGATGCTGACCGGGCGGATGCGCGAGGCGGAGGAGCAGGTGAAAGGCGAGCGCGGGAAGCGCGAGCGCTGAGCGGGGAGACGGCGGGCATGGCGCGCATCAATCTTTCGATCCGGCTCGGGCCGATGGTCCATTTCGAGGTGCAGGGCCAGAACTGCGAGGAGATCGCCACGGCGCTGGCGGGATTCGAGCGGCTGAACGAGACGGTGGATGCGATGTTCAGCGACCTGGCGCGGCGGGTTTATCCGGACGATGAACGGCAAGCGGAGGAGAAGGCGCCATGAAAATCGCCGCCCATATGACGCTGGCCGGCCAGCCGGAATTCCGGCTTAAAGCGCAGATGGCGCCGCTTTCCTTCGATGTGGATGGCGAGGGTGCGCTCGAGATCAGCACCGGCAAGATCGAGGCCGAGATCGCGGCGGTGCCGGTGATGATGCGGATTCCTTTTCTTCCGCCATCGCAGCAGGTGGCGGCGGGCTCGGTCGGCCCGTTCCGCGTCTGCATCAAACCGGCCAGTGCGACGATCCGGGCGCTCGGTCTCGGCATCGAGGGCAAGATCGGCTGCGGGGAGAGCGCCTGCTCGGTGGAAGGGAAGGCGGGCGGAGAGGTCGAGGTCGATCTCAAGGGCGAGATTCCGGGCCGGCTGCTCAAGGCCGCGGTCGAAGGGGCGTTCGAGGAATGAAGCGCCGGGAGCAGGGACCGCCTCGACACGATTGGCGGATCATCCGCGAGGGCCTCTGCCGGCACCGCGTGGAAGTGATGGTGAGCCCGGAGGAGGCCGAGGTCTATTTCCATGACGAGCGGTGGACGGATGCGGCGAACACGCAAATCCGTTTCGAGGCCGTGGTTCTCAACGCCGATACCGCCGTGACGTGGCAGGTGCTGGCGCCGGACGGCACGCCGGGCGCGGGCACGATCGACGCGACGGGCCTCTATCAGGCGCCGGACAAGGGCACGCTGGCCAGCGGCACCAGCGAACTCGTGGTGGCGACCGCGCGGGCGGATCCGCTGCGCAAGGCCTTTGCATTCGTCACGCTGCTCGGTCTCGGGCCGCTTTCGGCCGCACCGCCTGCGATCACGATCTGGCCGAAGACGCGCACGCTCTACTACGCGAGCGGCGACGACAACGCGTACATCGACGATCGCAACAAGATGCAGCTTTTCCAGGCGTTTCCAAGGAACAATCCCGGGCCCGGCGTGACCTGGCTGGTGGATGGAGCGGTGCAGCCGGGGAACGATGCGTGGTTCCTCTATCAGGCTCCGGCCAGTGGCAGCGATGCCCTGCACAGCGTGACGGCGGCGGTTCCCGGGCTGCCGCAAGTGGCCGACACGGCAAAGGTGATGGTGATCAATTACCTGTGGCCGGGACTCTGAAGGAGGGAAGCAACCGTGGACGTCAATATCCAGCAGGTCACGGGCGTCGATCCGATCCCGATCGGCGAGGTGGACAATATCGCGCCGGTGACGATCGCGGCGATCGAGAAGGTGCAGAACATCGCCCCGGTGGCGGTGCATATCAAGGAACTCAACCAGGTCGAGCCGCTGCTCGTCGAATCGCTGAGAGTCGATCGGGTGCGGGAGATCGATCCGCTGCACGTGGACCGGTTGAACGTGACACGGCTGCCGGTGGTCAATCTCTCGGTGAGCCGGGTGCCGGGGGTGGAACTCGATGTGCGGCGGATTCCGCCGCTGGCGATCGGCATCCACCAGATGTTCGAGCTGCCTTCGCAGTACACGGCGCGGGCGCGGTTCCTGGGCCTCGAGGTGCTGCGGGTGGAGATCGCGGGCAAGACCCGCGTGCTGCCGCGGGACTGCGCAAGGCGCGAAGAATCCCACTCGCACGCGCGGAGTTTTGGCGAGGTCGCGGCGGTTGGCAACCCGGCCATCCCGAGCCGGCTCGAGGAGCGATGCGCGCGGGCGGTTCCGGCGGCGGACGCGCGCGCACTGCGCCTCGGGCCGCCCGGCTTCGCCTATCGGGCGGGAGGCTGAGATGCAGAGCGCCGGGACCGGCCGGGATGGGATCGAGAGGCTGGCGGCGGTGCTGGCGGTCGGGCTCACGCGAGCGGCGGTGCATCTCGCGCGATGGGAGAGCCGGATGATACGCGAGACGCTGGAAGAGATCATGTGGGGTCCGGAACGGGATCGCTGTTGCTGCCGGGGGCGGGTCGAGTGGCGCGTCTGCTGCGAGCCGCCCTGCTACGGATGCCGCCCGCATGGCTGAGCGCGGCAACGGCAGCGCCGGCGGCCAGGCGGCGGAGGAATCCGCGGCGGCATCCGGCCGGCCCGCCGAGGACGTACTCGATCTCAAGGCGAGGCTCGATCGGTTCGGCGAGCTTCTGGCACGCGGGCTCGATCTGGCGGAGGCGGGGTTGTCGCTCGGGCTCACGATGCTCGGCACCATCGGCGGCGCGGCGCAGACGAAGATCATCGAGCGGATGGTGAATCCGGGCGCGGAGGAGGCGGCGGTGCCGCCGGGCTCCGTCGCTCAAGGGGGCGGCACGGCGGGAGTGGCGGCGGGGGCGGAGCCGGCGGCGCCCTCTTTCGGCATCACCAACCGGCTTCTCCTCAAAGCGGGTGGACGGGTGCGCATCTCGTTTTCGATCAACAATGAATCGGCGACCGCGGAGAAGGATGTCACGGCCGTTGCCGAGGCCTTCGCCGGCGAGCGGAGCGGGACGGCATTGCCCGCCGGAGCGCTGACCGTGACGCCGCGGGAAGCCCGGATCGCGCCGATGGATTTCGAGAAGTTCCTGCTGGAGGGGACGATTCCCGAAACCGCGCCGCCCGACCTCTATCGGGGCAGCGTGGTGGTGCTGGGCGATGGGGCGATGCGCATTCCCGTGGCGTTGAGCGTGGAGGGGGGCGGGTGAGCGGCGCGCTCTACGATGTGATCGTGGTGGGCGCGGGGCCAGGCGGGGCAGCGGCGGCGGGTTTCCTGGCCGGGCGGGGGATCGACGTGCTGGTTCTCGACAAGTCCGACTTCCCCCGTGAGAAGGTGTGCGGTGACGGGCTGACGCCGCAGGCGATTGCCTGGATGGACCGGCTCGGCGTGGCGGAAGAAGTGCTGGCCGAGACCAGGGGCTGCATCAAGACGTGCGATCTTTACATCAACGGAAGGAGGGCGCTCTCGGCGGGATTTCCGCCCCCTGGCCGCTATCCGGACTTCGCGGTGCTGCTGGATCGGAGGCGGTTCGACCATATCCTGCTCAGGAACGCGGTGCGCAAGGGGGCAAAGTTCCGGCCGGGATGGGTGGTGCGCGGTCTCGAGCTGGCGGAAGGCGCGGTCTCGGTGTTCGCGAGGAGTGGTGGAAAAAGCGAGCAATTCCGGGGCAAAATCGTGATCGGGGCGGACGGGGTGAGTTCGGCCGTCTCGCGCGCGATCGGCAACCGGCTGAAGAGCGGGGTGATGGCGGTTTCGGTGCGCGGCTATTTCACGGGTGTGAAGTGCGAAGGCGCGCCGATCAAGGTCTATTTCGACCGCTCCTATTTCCCGGGCTATGGATGGCTGTTCGTGGACGAGACGGGATTCGCCAATGTCGGGCTCGGCTACGCGATCGATCCCGCATTTGCGCTTCCGGAGGCGCCGCGCCTGACGTTCCGGCGGTTCCTCGGGCGCGAGCTTGCCGAGGTGCTCCGAGGGGCCGAGCCCTGTGGGGCGATCTCCGGCGGCTCCTCGGCGTTCTTCCGGCCGGAACGCATTTTCGATGCCCGGGTGATGCTGGTGGGGGATGCGGCGAACCAGTCGGATCCGCTGAACGGGGGCGGCATCCACAAGGCGATGGAAAGCGGCTGCTACGCGGCGCGGGCGGCGGAAGCGGCGCTCGAGGCGGGGGATTTCTCGGCGGAAAGCCTGGCGCTTTATCAGAGTCTTTGGGAGAACGAGAGCGGGCAGGACTGGCAGACGGCGGAGCTTTTCCTGACCATTGCAAAAAATCCGGCCCTCCGCGATTTCTGTCTCCTGATGCTGGAGCGGATCGGGCGGCTGACCAACGAGGATGCCTCCTTTCGCGCCTTTGCCGCCGGGGTATTCAGCGGGGTTCTGGCGCAGCGGCTGGCCGTTTCGCCGGCGGCCGTCCTTCGGGCGTTTCCAAAGAATGTCGAGGCGTGGCGGGCGGTTTTGCGGAGGCGCGAGGGAGAGCCCGGGCTCGCGCGCATGGCCGCTTCGAGTCTCGCTGGGGCCGGAAGAGCGGCGCTTGGCGCGCCGCTTGCGAATCTCGGCTGGGCCTCGGAGGTGGCGAGCAAGGCGCTCAGGCTCGCGGAGCGCGAAGTGGCGATGCTGGCCGCAAGCGGGAGAGCGTGAGCGAGGGAGAAGGCAATGGCAACGATTCCGGGACCGCTGCAACAGTTGGTGCACGACACCGCCGGAGCGCTGATCGACAACAAGATCCTCGGCAAGCTTTCGGACAGCGCGACGGGATTCCTGTCTGCGGGCTTCGGAATCGTGAACGATCTGCTCGTGATCGTGCGTGATCTGACGAAGCCGGAAGCGGCGCCGGCCAAGCGGCCGCAAAGCTGAAGGAGGGAGACGATGCACATGCCATCGGCGATGCCGTATTGCGGGCCGCCGCGTTGCTCAGGGTATCCGGTGGCCTGGATGCCGGTGATGCTCTGGCAAGGGCCGGCCGAGCAGATGGTGGTGGAGGAGATCGACGCCGACGCGACGACGCCCAGCAAATCGGCCCTGGTCGGCGGACGGGGAGAAAGCCGGCTCACGGTCGAGTATTCCGTGGCGAGCGGGGCGACGAGCCCCTCGGTGACAGTGACGATCGTGGCCGACGGCAAGACGACGACCTGGAGCGATACGAGCATCGCGGCCGGCTATCACGTGTACGAGGGGCTGGGTGCGGTGCATGCCGGTGCGGTGGTGACGCTCTCCGTGACGAATGCAACGGCGCGGGTGCGCTGGTGCGAGCGGGTCTGCTGCTGCTGAAGGAAGGGGAGAGCGAGCGATGCTGAGACCGTTCGAGGCGGCACGCACCAGCGGCACGCGCGGCTTCGTGCCGATGGCCGGGCCGATGCCGGCGGGCAGAGGGCCGGGATATTGCGGCCGTTGCGGGGCGCCGAGCAGCGCGTGCCGTTGCGGCTGCCGGGAGTGCCGGCGCGAGGCGAAGGAACTCCTGGTGCAGCCGACGGCGACGGGGCAGGGGCAGACGCCGGGGACTGCCGCGGGGAGTGCAGGCGCGCCGCTCGATACGATGACGAAAGCGATGCTGGCGCGCTTCCAGCCCGCGGTTGCCGGTGCCGAGGCGTTGTCGGCGCAGAACATCGGCAGTGGCACGGCGTTCATTGGTGGAGGATGCTGTGGATCGCTTTCGGTGGAATACGCGGCATCGGTGACGACGCAGGCCTGCATCGTGCTGGTCGAAGTGGCCGACAGCGAAGGGACGGTGATGATCTGGGCGCGGCAGGAGAGTGCCGGGACGCCGTATCGGGTGAAGGAGGGCGTGATCACGACCAAGCCCGGGGCGACGCTCACCGTCATTACCCTCAATGCGACGGCGCGCGTGCGCTGGTGCGAGATTTTCAGTTGCGGCTGCTGAGCGGGGAGGCGCGAAGATGAGCGGATCGGAAACGGGTGCGGGCAAGACAGAGAATGCGGCGGCAGCGGAATTCGCGCGCTACAAGGCGCGGATGGCGGAAGGTGCGATGCCGGTGATGATGCCCGTGATGATGGGCCCGGGGGGAATGCCGGGTTGGGCGGTGCCGCCGTCGCTGACCGCATTCGGGGCTCCGGGCCAGGCGGCGGGCGGCGGGGTGCGCTCGATCGGGGAAGGGCTCGGCTCGACGGTCAGGCTCGGGATCGAGCTTCTGAATGCCGTTCTGGCGAGCAGCGCGGGGGCGCTCGGCGGGGCGGCAATGATGCTGCCGCAAGGAGAGTACGGGTGGGGAGAGCGGGACTGCGGGTGCGGGTGTCATTGCGGCTCTAAAATCGATTGCTGCGCGGCATTCGGCTGCGCGTGCTGCGAGCCGGGCATTTCGGGCTGCTGCCGGTAGGGAGACGCTGGCCGGCGGAGGGCCGGTGCGGCCGCCATCGGCTGGGAAGGACATCGTCGTGCGAGTTCCTCGTAAAGCACGCCATTTTCGGCGGCCCCCCCGATCTGGGCTGCGGCGCGACTCAGGCGCGGTCGTCAGCGGCCGTGCGTGTGGGGCTCAGTCGTCGGTAGTGCGCCGCCCTGCTTCCTGTTTCGCCTTCTTCTATGCCCGCGTGACCGCTCCGGGCTGATGTTGAGATCCGGGATGGACCTGAGGCTGCTGTCTCGGCGCTTTGAGCATCACGCCTACTGACCATTTGCCTTAAGCGGCGTCTTAGGCGGCTGCCCAGCTCCGCTCGGTGGATTTTGCGCCTGTGCGGTGGGCGGGCTGCCCGCGTTCGCTGCGAGTTTTGCCTGCACGGTCGTTGCCGCGTTCTTTGCTGCGGCGATCGCCGGCATCTCCTTTTCAATTAGTGTTTCTGCGGTACTGATGAGGGATTGCTGCTGTTGGGCCCAATCTGAGGGCGACATGGTCGTCATTATGGCGCGGAGGCAGAGCTGGAAGGTCTGGTCGCGAAGAAACTGGAGTCCCTGGGATCGGTAAAGACCGAGTTGAGAGGCGACGTCGTAATAGTGGCTGAAGTCTACTGAGCCTTGCGGGCCGTTACTGCCGCCAGCGCCGCCCTTCGCCGAGAGCGTCAACGAGTTGGCTAGGGCGTCGACTGCGTCGGGGGGTGGCTCGGAGCAGATGTGGGGTTTATCAACCCTCGTTCCATCTGGGTTTCTGAACTGGACAAAGATGCTCCGGCGGCCGGCTGTGGTTGACACTACTTCATAGTAAGGAGTTTGGACGTTTCCGTAAAAACCGTCGATGACCACCGGGTCCGTCGCCCGGGTAGCGAAGATAGACGTCCCGCATCCGGCAACGAGCAGGGGAGGAAGTAGCGAAACGAAGGGCGCGATGCGGCGCGCCACCGACCGGGGCGGGCGGCTTCTGGCTTTAGGCATTGGACGTCCTCCGATGAGGATGGGTTTTGTTCGTATGTGAGACAATTGCAGAAAACCAACTAGAAGTCGAGGGAGAAATCCGGACTGCTGCACAATTTTTCGTGTTGCCGCCATAGGATTGTGCTCGAGCCGAGGAGAGCGCCGGCCACGACTGGCCTTTCCCGTTGAGGCGGTGCGCTCATCCCTCGGATGAGCCGAGCGTGTCCCTGAGCGCAGGGACACCAACGGCAGGCGACGTGGCGAGGCGCGATGCCGCGGTGGGCGGCCGGATCCTGGCTGAGCGGACAGCACGCGTTCGTAATTCCGAAGCCCGGCAGTTGGCGGTAGCGCGACCCGATTGCAGCCCTTCGTAGGGACACCTCAGGTGGGGCGTGGAAAGGGCTCAAGAATAACAGAGAGCGACAGCGCCGAGCTGATGCGCGCCGGTCGGGCTGGCGCTATAGGTGAGTCGATGCGGCTACTGCTACCCGAGGGGAAACTCGCCTCCTGTCGCAACGGCGCCGGTCAGACGGCGGAGCGAGGAGAGCTGGCCGCGCCATGACGCGGCTTGTCAGGCGGCGGCGCTTCTTTGCGCTTGCGGTGGTGGCGGCGGCGGGCGTTCCGGCGTGCGCGAAGGCGCCGCTCAGAACGGTGTTTCTTCCTTTCACGCTCGAGGATACCAGCCGCCCGAATCCCGGCCAGAAGCCGGAGGCAGCCGATGTTGCGAGGCTCGGGCTGGTCGGGAAGGAAGTGATACGGCTCCTGGAGAAATCCGGCGGCTACGTGCCGATCGACACGCGGCCGATCGCCCGGGAAATGGCCGAGAACGATCTCTATGGCTGCGACGGATGCGCAGTTGCGCTGGCACGGCAGCTCGACGCTGAGGCGGTGGTCACGGGCCTCGTGCAGAAGGTCTCGCTCCTGATCGTGGATATGAACATCACGATCCGGGCGGTGCCGAGCGGGCGCGTGATTGCGGCGGGGACGGCGGGCCTGCGTGGCGACAACGATCTGGCGTGGGAGCGGGCGGCGGCCTGGCTGGTGGCGCATCGGCTGCTTCAGTAATTCGCCCAGAGGCCCGGGGTGGCAAGCTCGACGAGGTGAAAGTCGGGGTCGCGGAAATAGAGGCTCTCGCCTCCGCGTGGCCAGCGCACGCGGCTTTCGAGCGGAATGGCGAGGGCGGCAAGGCGCGCCTCCCAGGAAGCGAGGTCGGAAGCAGCGATCGCGAAGCAGAGATGCAGAGGTCCGGCGCCGCCATGGGGAGGAATGATGCCGCCCGGGGTTCTGGCCGGCTTTTCGAAGGCTGCGTGGCGGAAGAGAAGCAGCACGCCGGGACCGGGAATAGCGAGGGCCGAGAGGCGGGCATCGGCGAACAGAATCTGAAACCCGAACAGGCGCTGATAGAAGGCCTGGGCGCGCGGAGGATCCGCGACATAGAGAGATGTTTCGAGTACGTGGCGAATGGGGGGCGGGTTGCCCTCCGGGCCGGGTGCGGTCATGGATGGCGGCATGTCTGGACGAGCGTACGAGGAACGGGCCGGCGGATTTGTCAATCCGGCCAAGGCGCGGCTTGCCGCGGGCGAGGTGATCGGCGCCTTCATGGTGGCGGTGCCGAGCGTGGCAGCGGTGCAGATCCTGGCGCGGAGCGGCATCGACGCGCTGATCCTGGACATGGAGCACGGTGCGATCGACCTCGCGACACTGCAGGCGATGATCGCGGCGACGCAGGGCACGCGCGTCGCACCTCTGGTGCGCGTGCCGGCAACCGAGCCCTGGCTCGTCAAGCCGGTGCTGGATGCCGGCGCGATGGGTGTGAATTTTCCGCTGATCGCCAGCGCGGAGGAGGCCAGGCGCGCGGCGGCGGCGGTGCGCTATCCGCCGGGCGGGGTGCGCGGCTACGCGCCTTCCTTCGCGGCGGCGCGTTGGGGTGTCAGTGTCGCGGAATACTGGCGGATGGCGGATCGCGAGATTCTCAACATCATCACGATCGAGACGCCGGAGGCGATTGCGGCGCTGGATGAAATCCTGGCCGTGCCGGGAATCGATGTGGCGGCGATCGCCTCGTTCGATCTCTCCATGAGCCTCGGGCGGCCTGGTGAGTTCGACCATCCCGAGATGCGCCGACTGGTGGCGGAGGCGGAAGCGAAGATCCGGCGTGCCGGGATCGTCATGGCGGGCGTGGCGCTTTCCGTCGAGGCGGCAGCGGCGAAGCGCGCGGCAGGCTATCGGATGCTGCTGAAAGGGTTCGACGTGGCGATGCTGGAAAGGGCGGCGCACGACGCCGCCGGAATCTGAGGTGGCGATGACAAGGGACGATCCGCACGGCGCCGTCAAGGCGCTGACCTTCGACGTGTTCGGGACGCTGGTGGACTGGCGGGAGAGCATCGCGCGCGGGGCGCGGGAGATGCTGGTGCCGCGTGGCTTCGAGAGGGACTGGCATTTCTTCGCCGATCGCTGGCGGCTGCGCTACCAGCCGGCGCTGGAAAAAGTGCGGAGGGGGGTCAGGCCATGGACCCGGCTCGATGATCTGCATCGGGAAAATCTGCTGGCCGTGCTGAAGGAATTCCAGATCGACGGACTCGAAGAGACGACGATCGGCGAGCTGAACCGGGCCTGGCACCGGCTCGACCCGTGGCCGGACGTGGTGGAAGGGCTCGGGCGGCTGAAACGGAAATATATCCTGGCCGCGCTCTCGAACGGCAATGTCGGACTGATGGTCAACCTGGCGAGACATGCCGGGCTGCCGTGGGACATGATTCTCGGGGCCGAGCTTGCCGGGACCTACAAGCCGCAGCCGGAGGTGTACGATCGGGCAGCGGCGCTGCTCGATCTGGCACCCGGACAATGCATGATGGTGGCAGCGCACGCCGAGGACCTGCAGGCGGCCCGCCGGCGGGGGTTCCGGACCGCCTTCGTGCCGCGACCGGAGGAGTGGGGACCGAAGCCGGCGCGGGCGACGCCGGAGGGGTCGGATTTCGATGTCAAGGCGGTGAATTTTTACGAACTGGCGGCCCGGCTCGGGTGCTGAGGCGGCTTGCATGCGAACCGGTGAAAAAGGGCCAGGGAATGCGCCGTCCGTCGTTGTCTTCGACATCGGCAACGTGCTGATCCGCTGGGATCCGCGCAACCTTTACCGCACGCTGTTCGAGGGCGACATGGCGCGGGTGGAATGGTTCCTGGCCAATATCTGCACCGATGCCTGGAACCTGGAACAGGACCGCGGCCGCAGCTTCACCGAGGCCATTGCTGAGCGGATCGCCCGCTTTCCCGACTGGGAGGCCCACATCCGCGCCTACGATGAGCGCTGGGTCGAGACATTGGGGGGCGCGATCGCCGAGAATGTGGCGTTGCTCGCGCGGCTCGAGCGGATGGGTGTGCCGCTCTATGCCATCACCAATTACTCGGTGGAGAAATTCGCGCTCACCCGAACCCTTTATCCGTTCCTCGGGACTTTCCGCGGCATTGTCGTTTCGGGCACGGAGCGGCTGGTCAAGCCCGACCCGAGAATCTATCAGGTTCTGATCGACCGCCACGCCCTCGATCCCGCCGACTGCGTGTTCATCGACGATTCGCACGCCAATGTCAGAGGTGCCGAGGGGGTCGGGATGGCGGCGATCCATTACAGCCCCGGCCTTGATCTGGCCAAGGCACTGCGCGAGCTTGGGCTGCCTCTCTGAGCCGAGGCCGTGGCGAATCCCTGTTCACCCGGCCTAGACTCGTGTCGGGCTGACTGTGCAGCCCGACACGAGTCTCGCGGTTTATTTGAGCCCGCGATTCACGCCCTCCGACGATTCCGCCTCGGGCGATCGCGGGCTAGCCTGCCCGATCCGCCTGCGGGATGAAGCTGCCGCATGGCGCCGCCTGACGCGAGGGGGGCAGGCGAACGGGTGGGCGGTTGGCCGCGTCAGGAGGGCGGGAACAGGGTGCCGAGCTTCCAGGTCTCTCCGGCGAAGCAGCATTGGATCACCGCCAGCCGCTTGGAGGGATCGCCGCCGACATAGCTGTCTACCTGGAGAAATTGCGTTTCATAGCTGGTCCGGATCTTGGCAACCTTGTTACTGGTGGTCCGTGTCAGGTACTCGGTGATCCCTTCGATCCGATCGGGCCAGGCGCCGCCGCGTTCATAGCAGGCCGGATACAGATAGCGGTGCGTCAGGTAATGAATGTATTCGTGAACGAGCGTTCCCCATTTTAATTTCGGATCATTCTTCACGTAGATTTTGCGGCGGAAATTGCGATAATCGGAAGCGACGAAGGCGTTGACAAAGTCAACGACTTCACCTGCCGATTCGGTGAAGTTGTTCGCCTGCTTGAAGCAGGCGTTGTAGGTGAGTGCGAATTTCTTCGTAAATTGCGGCAGATCGAGGAATTCGAATACCTCGTCACAACCGTTTGCGTCGAGCATCTTGGGATAATGGGCGCTGTAGGTGGCGCGGACGAGGTCCATCGCCTTCTGGGCATCGTACATATTCAGCATTGGCATCCACCTTCGAGATCGGATCGCACCAGGGTAACCATCGACCATCCGGGCGAGCGCTGCAATGGCTTCGCGGGCGGCCGAGGAACAATCGTTCCGGAGGCGGGGCCAGCCCGGTGCAGCGCTCTCCTGCCAGGAAAACAGACAGACCAGGGGTCAGGGTGAGGCGAAGTGAACCGAGGCGAGAGGGAAGTCCGCAACAGATTACGTATACGATATGATATAGTCCGTGGGAACCCCCTGCCAGAAGGCGGGTATCAGCAGGCTCGCTGCTGCTCTATTCGGCGGCGGCGCGCGCGTAGTCGATCGGCTCGGCGTGCCAGCCTTCGCGGCGGAGTTGCCAGTAGCTTTCGTGCAGGCGCCCGGTGATCGGGCCTGGGCGATCATTGCCAAGAATGCGGGTGTCAAGGCGCGTCACGCCGATCACTCCGCCGGCGGTCGAGGAGATGAAAATCTCGTCTGCGGCGCGCAGCTCTTCAGCCGGAACCGGGCGGATATCGCAGGGAATGCCGAGGCGGGCGGCCAGTTCGATGACAGAGAGGCGGGTGATGCCTTCGAGCACACCGCGATCGGGAGTGGCGATGCGGCCGGCGGTGACGGCGAAGACGTTGAAGCCCGGACCTTCGGTCACGTTGCCGTCCAGATCGAGGAGGATGGGATTGTCGGCGCCGGCGTCGCCGGCTTCGAAGAGCGCCTGGGTCATGTCCGCCCAGTGGAAATTCTTGGCGCGCGGATCGACCGAGACGGGCGGGATGCGGCGGGCGGTGGCGATGACGAGATGCGCGCCGCGGGCGATCACCTCGCGTGGCATCAGCCAGACATAGGGAACGGCGAAGGCGAGCAGATAGCTTCGGGCGTTGCGCGGATGGCGAGGCAGGCCGGGCGGGGCGGCGGCGCGCAGGCAGTCCATGGCGACGTAGGCCTCGCGCAGACCGGCGCGGCGCACCAGTTCGTGCAGGATGCCGCGCAGCTCCTCGATCGTTTCGCGCGGCTGGAGGCGGAAATGCGCCATCGAGGCCTGGAAGCGTCGGAGATGGTCATCGAGGCGAAAGAAGGCGCCGTTCCAGACGCTGACCACATCGTAAGTGACGTCCGAGCGGCGATAGCCCCAGTCGGTGACAGGGATTTTCGCCTCGGCGAGCGGCATGAAACGGCCATCGAGCCACGCTGCACCGGCCTGCCACGGATCCTGGGACATTCTGCTCTCCTCGAACCGCGAGAGGGCCATCATGCGGCCGGGGCCCGGGAGGGTCCAGGGGCGGAGGTCAGCCGGAGCGGACGAAGCCGTCCGCGCTCCACGCCTCGCTGCCGACGCCATGGTGGACGACGAAGAGGCCGTCGGGGTCGTATTTCTGCTTGATGGCGAGGAGGCGGGGATAATTCGGGCCCCAGTACTGATCTTGCCAGTTCTCGTCGAAGTAGCCGGCTTCCGAAACGTAGCAGCCGGCGTTGGGCGCGAGCTTGCGCATCTCGGCCATGGCCTGGTGAACGAGGTTCGCGCGGGCCCGGCCGCCGGCGAGATCGGGCTCGTGGCCGGGGACTCCAGGAAAGGCGGGTGCGTCGCCGTTGGCGCTGATGGCGAGGGCGAAGGCATCGAGAACATCGGGATTCATGCAGGTGTCGCGGGCGGAGGCGATTGCCTCCGCGGTGCCGCCGGCGAGGCCTTTGTTGAAATGGAAGGCCGTTCGCCAGTGCCGTGAGGCGGCGAAGAGAGCGTCTGCCAGGTGCGGCTGCTGATCCGGCTTCAAGTGGCGGGCGGGCATCCAGGCGGATTCGTAATTGTCGAGGAACCAGCCGGTTTCATGAAGATTTCCGGACCAGAAGACGTTGGATTTCGGGGCGCCCGGCCGGTCGTCGGGCAGGGCGATACCGGGCACTGCGGTGAGCAAGGCCGGGTCCCAGAAATGGCGCGCGCGGAGAGCCAGGAAGCTCGGCCAGGAAACGAAGGAATAATCGCTGGGCGAGGCGCTCACCCAATCGAGGAACGGGCGCCAGGTGCGTTCGGCTTCTGCCTGATCGAGACCCTGGAACACCATGGCGATGCCGAGCGTGTTGTTCGGAAGGAAGGCGGCCTGTTCGCCCCAGTACGGATTGAAGAGGCTTTCCGCATAGAAGCCGACAAAGCGGCCGATCAGGCGGCGGAACGCAGCGTCGGAGGCGGCTTGGATGGTGAGGGCTGCGCCGCCGAAAAAATCCGGCAGGTCGTGCGTGCGGAGGGTCAGGCGGGTGATGACGCCGAAGCTGTTGCCGGCACCCTTGATGGCCCAGAAGAGATCGGGATTGGTGCAGGCGTTGACAATGCGCGCGGTGCCGTCGGCGGTGACGACCTCGGCTTCGAGGAGGCTGGCGGCGCCGGTGCCGAAATTCTTCGAGAAGCTGCCGAAGCCGCCGCCCTGCACGAGGCCGGCGACGCCGACCGTGGCGCAGCCGCCGCCCTGCACGTAACGGCCGCCGCGGGTGGTGACGGCGTTGTAGGTGCGGAGCCAGATCGAGCCGGCGCCGACGCTGACCGCAGGTTGGGCGGCGCTGGCCGCGCAGCCGGAAGGGACGAACGCATCGTGGAGCGCGACCTGCTGCATGGGGCGGGTCCAGACGAGAAGCGAGTCTGCGGCGTTGGAGGCGCCGAAGTAGCTGTGGCCGCCGCCCTTGACGACGAGACGAAGATTGTGCTCGCGCGCGAAATTGACGGCGGCAACGACGTCTGCCGTGCGATGCGCGGCGACGGCATAGACGCTGGGGGCGTTGGTCCAGGCATCGATCCAGCCGGTGGTCTGGGTGAGGGCGACGTGATCGCCGATGTAATAGGGATTCTTGAGCTCCTTGAAGAGCTCGGCGCAGCCGGCGCTGGCGGGTGCGGCGGCGCAGGCGACGAGGGGGGATTCAACCTTGATCAGGTTGCCGACGACATCGGCATTCAGCGCCTCCCACTCGGCCTCTGTCGGCCATGCCGGATCGGAGGGGCGGACGCGGCGGAAGGGCGCGGCGTGCGCGGCCTTCGCGAATGGCAGAGAGGCCAGGGGCAGGAGCGGCACCGTGCTGGCCGCCTGGAGGAATTCCCGGCGTTTCATGGATGGGCCTCGTTGGTCCGGTTCGTTGTGCTGGCAGCTTAAGCGGCGCCTGTGGCGCCATGCAACGGGTGGCCGGAGCGGATCGGAGATGCTTGCCGCGGTCGGGGCGAGGCATTATCCGGCCGCGATCGGAAACAAGATCGCGCCCGGCGCGATTGCCTGAGAGAGGACAGCATCGTGCCAAGGTTTGTCGCGGAATGGCGCGAGCTGCAGGCGAGCGGCCGGCTGGTGCCGTTCATCGTACTTTGCCTTGGTGTGTGGCTGCATGCGGCTGATTCCTTCCTTGCCGCAACGACGATGCCGGCCGCCGTGGAGGAGATCGGCGGCGTTGCTTTCATCAACTGGGCGATTGCACTTTATCTGCTCGGCGCGATCGTTTCCGGCGCTGCGGTCGGCGTCATGGCGCGGCGCCTTGGCCTCAGGAATGTACTGATCATCGCTGCGATCGTTTATGCGGTGGGCTGCGCGATCAGCGCCGTCGCCCCGAATATCGGCGTGCTGCTCGTGGGGCGGCTGATCCAGGGCATCGGCGGCGGGGTGATGATCGCGCTGAGCTATGTCGCGACGCAGCGACTCTTTCCCGAACGGCTCTGGGTCCGGCTGATGGCGATCGTCGCGGCGATCTGGGGTGCTTCGTCCCTTTGCGGGCCGATGATCGGCGGCGCCTTCGCGGATGCGGGGCTGTGGCGTGGTGCCTTCTGGGCCTTCGGTGCGCAGGCGCTGCTTCTGATCGTCGCGGCGCGCATCTTTCTCGGCAATCTGCCGGCCGAGAGGCACGAGGCGACGAGCTGGCCGTGGCGGGCGCTGCTGGTGCTGGCAGTGGGCACGCTTGCCATTGCAGCGGCCGGCGATACCGGTGCGTTCAGTCTCTCTCTCGTCCTCGGCCTGATCGGCGTGGTGGCGCTTTACGCAGCGGCGCGCATCGATCGTGCCAGCACCGTCAGGGTGATGCCTCGCGAGGTGCTGCGGCCACGGCATCCTTTGGGGGCCGGTCTTCTGATGGTGCTGGCGCTGGCCGCGGGCTCGGCTGCCTTCACGAGCTACGGGCCGCTGCTGCTCGAGCTCTTGTTCGGTGTCAGTCCGCTGATTGCCGGCTACATCCTGGCCGCTGAATCGGTGGCCTGGACGCTCGGGACGCTGGCGACGTCAGGTTTTTCGCCGGCCACCGATCGGTTGCTGATTCGCGGCGGCGCGAGTCTCATCGGGCTGGGTGGCGTCGGGCTTGCGGTGTTCGTTTCCGGAGGTCCGTTGTCGCTGATCCTGCTCAGTGTCGTGCTGCAGGGACTGGGGTACGGCATCTGCTGGCCGTACATCGTGCGCCGCATCGTGATTGCGGCTTCGCCCGGTGAGCGCGATCTAGCCGCTTCCGCGGTCTCCTCCATGCAAAGGATCGGCTATGCGCTGGGCGCCTCGGCGAGCGGGATCGCGGCGAATGCCGTCGGCCTCGGGGAGGGGACCGGCCGGGCCGTCGCCGAGGCTGCGGGTTTCTGGGTGTTCGCGAGCTTCCTGCCGGTGCTGGCCTTCGGTGCCGTTGCCGCCTGGCAGTTGACGCGGCGCTAGAGCGGTTTCACGCAGGGTATCCGTAGCCGCAATGGCGGAAGTAGTTTGAGCACTCGGGCGGGCTGAACATTGAGAGCTTCTCGCCGATGGTGCGCCATAACGTGTCACGGTCGCGCGGGGCAGCTTTTCGCAGCAGCGCTTTGAGCTTGGCAAACACCTGCTCGATGGGATTGAGGTCTGGCGAATAGGAC
>JASHOA010000040.1:60000-62333 GCA_030041375.1 Acetobacteraceae bacterium | reverse complement strand
GCCAAACTCAACGAGGTCGATCCGCGCGCCTGGCTCGCCGACGTGTTGGCGCGGATCGCCGATCATCCCGCCTCCCGCCTCCACGAGCTGTTGCCCTGGCATTGGCCGAGGCCGAACGAGCGCCGTAGCTTGGCCGCTTGAGCATCCCAGACCTTGCCGGCGAATGTCCGACCCACGGTGCTCGGCGAATGGTTACGGCGGAATTGCTTGGATTCGTGAATATGACTCTGGCGCTCGTCAACGCGCTTCCGGCGTGAACCGATGGCTTGACTTTCAGCGGAGTTTGGTTGCGGGGGCAGGATTTGAACCTGCGACCTTCAGGTTATGAGCCTGACGAGCTACCGGGCTGCTCCACCCCGCGGCAAGGTTCTGTTGTATTCCCTCACCCCGGCCCTCTCCCAGAGGGAGAGGGAGGAAAGAGGCCCTCTTCCAGAGGGAGAGGGGTCCTCTCCCAGGAGGGGAAAAGGGAAGGGAGGGTTGGAGGACCTGGCGGCGACCTACTCTCCCGCGTCTTGAGACGCAGTACCATCGGCGCTGGGGCTTTTCACGGCCGAGTTCGGGATGGGATCGGGTGCAGGCACCCCGCCAAAGCCACCAGGTCGTCCAACCCTCCCCATGATCCCAGACCAAGGGCGAACGGGTTCCGGTGCGGGTGTGTGCGGACGATGTGGATGATTGCTGTGCATGGCAGGCGGATCACGAGCCTGGCGGGCGATTAGTACCGGTCAGCTCCATGCGTTGCCGCACTTTCACCCCCGGCCTATCGACGTGATGGTCTATCACGGCCCTCAGAGAGACCTCGTTTTGAGGTGGGTTTCCCGCTTAGATGCTTTCAGCGGTTATCCCGTCCGCACATAGCTACCCGGCGGTGCCGCTGGCGCGACAACCGGTGCACCAGAGGTGCGTCCATCCCGGTCCTCTCGTACTAGGGACGGCTCCTCGCAAGTCTCCAACACCCACGGCAGATAGGGACCGAACTGTCTCACGACGTTCTAAACCCAGCTCACGTACCACTTTAATCGGCGAACAGCCGAACCCTTGGGACCTGCTCCAGCCCCAGGATGTGATGAGCCGACATCGAGGTGCCAAACCTCCCCGTCGATGTGGACTCTTGGGGGAGATCAGCCTGTTATCCCTAGAGTACCTTTTATCCGTTGAGCGATGGCCCTTCCACGCGGGACCACCGGATCACTATGGCCGACTTTCGTCTCTGCTCGAGCTGTCGCTCTCGCAGTCAGGCGGGCTTGTGCCATTGCACTCGACAGCCGATGTCCGACCGGCCTGAGCCCACCATCGCGCGCCTCCGTTACCTTTTGGGAGGCGACCGCCCCAGTCAAACTGCCCGCCATGCAGGGTCCCGGACCGGGATGACCGATCGCGGTTAGACATCAGAGAAGCCCAGGGTGGTATTTCAAGGTTGGCTCCCCCGGAGCTAGCGCCCCGGCTTCAAAGCCTCCCACCTATCCTACACAGTGCCCCCCTGATGCCACTGCAAAGCTGCAGTAAAGGTTCATAGGGTCTTTCCGTCTGACCGCGGGTACCCCGCATCTTCACGGGGAATTCAATTTCGCTGAGCCGATGCCGGAGACAGTGGGGAAGTCGTTACGCCATTCGTGCAGGTCGGAACTTACCCGACAAGGAATTTCGCTACCTTAGGACCGTTATAGTTACGGCCGCCGTTTACCGGGGCTTCGGTTCGGAGCTTGCACTCCTCCCCTTAACCTTCCGGCACCGGGCAGGCGTCAGACCCTATACGTCGTCTCTCGACTTCGCAGAGCCCTGTGTTTTTACTAAACAGTCGCTACCCCCTCTTCTGTGCCACCCCGACCCGGTTGCCCGGGGCAGGGTCCCGCTTATCCCGAAGTTACGCGGGCAATTTGCCTAGTTCCTTCGACATCGTTCTCTCAAGCGCCTCGGTATGCTCTACCAGTCCACCTGTGTCGGTTTCGGGTACGGTCTCGTCGCTGGAGCTGTTTCCTGGAAGGCTTGGGAAGCCGGGACAATCCGATAAGCCCCGACAACGTTCCACCTTCGTCACTTCCAGCAGGCCGGGGAATATTGACCCCGTTCCCATCGACTACGGCTTTCGCCCTCGCCTTAGGGGCCGGCTCACCCTGCGCGGATTAGCCTTGCGCAGGAACCCTTGGACTTCCGGCGACAGAGTTTCTCACTCTGTTTGTCGCTACTCATGTCAGCATTCGCACTTCCGATACCTCCACCGCCCCTCGCGGGTACGGCTTCACGGGCGTACGGAACGCTCCGCTACCGCATGTGCTTGCGCACATGCCCGCAGCTTCGGTACGTGGCTTGAGCCCCGTTACATTTTCGGCGCA
>JASHOA010000040.1:0-55000 GCA_030041375.1 Acetobacteraceae bacterium | reverse complement strand
TCGTCGAACAGGAATGCCGCCAGTGCCTTCGCGAGTTCGGTCTTGCCGACGCCGGTGGGCCCAAGGAAAAGAAAACTGCCGATCGGCCGGTTCGGATCCGCGAGCCCCGCGCGCGCCCTTCTGACCGCATCCGCGACCGCCGTCAGCGCCTCCTCCTGGCCGACCACCCGCGCCCGGAGTTCTTCCTCCATCCTGAGCAACTTGCCGCGTTCGCCTTCCAGCATCCGGTCGACCGGCACGCCGGTCCAGCGCGAGACGACGGCGGCGATCGCTTCCTCGGTCACCGCCTCGTTGACCAGCCGGCCCGCGCTCTGCTCGGCGGCGAGCTTCTTCTCGAGTGCGGGGATGTCGCCGTATTTCAGCTCCGAGGCGCGCGCGAGATCGCCGCGCCGCTGCGCGACCTCGACCTCGCTTTTCGCCTGGTCGAGCCGCTCCTTGAGTTTCTGCGCCTCGGCGACGCGCTTCTTTTCCGACTGCCATTCGGCGCTCATGGCGTTCGATTTCTCTTCGAGCTCGGCAAGCTCCTTCTCGAGCTTTGCCAGCCGCTCGCGCGAGGCCGGATCCTGTTCCTTCTTCAGCGCCTCGCGCTCGATCTTGAGCTGGATCAAGCGGCGGTCGAGTTCGTCGAGCGCTTCCGGCTTGGAATCGACCTGCATCCTGAGCCGGCTTGCCGCCTCGTCCACGAGGTCGATTGCCTTGTCGGGAAGGAAGCGGTCGCTGATGTAGCGGTTGGAGAGCGTCGCCGCCGCCACCAGGGCCCCGTCGGTGATTCTGACGCCGTGGTGCAGCTCGTATTTTTCCTTGATGCCGCGCAGGATCGAGATCGTGTCTTCGAGGCTCGGCTCGGCCACGAACACCGGCTGGAAGCGCCGCGCCAGCGCCGCATCCTTCTCGATGTATTTGCGGTACTCGTCGAGCGTGGTGGCGCCGACGCAATGCAGCGTGCCGCGCGCCAGCTCCGGCTTGATCAGGTTCGAAGCGTCCATCGAGCCTTCAGCGCGCCCGGCACCGACCAGGTTGTGCAGCTCATCGATGAACAGGATGATCTCGCCGCTGGCTGCCTCGATCTCCGAAAGCACGGCCTTCAGCCGCTCTTCGAACTCGCCGCGATATTTCGAGCCGGCGACCATGGCGCCGAGATCGAGAGCCAGGAGGCGCTTGCCCTTCAGCGCCTCCGGCACGTCGCCGTTGACGATGCGGAGCGCCAGCCCCTCGACGATCGCGGTCTTGCCGACACCCGGCTCGCCGATCAGCACCGGATTGTTCTTGGTGCGGCGGGCCAGCACCTGGATGGTGCGGCGGATTTCCTCGTCACGACCGATCACCGGATCGAGCTTGCCGCCGCGCGCCAGTTCCGTGACGTCGCGGGCGTATTTCTTCAGGGCGTCGAAGGTTGCCTCCGCACCCGGGCTGGTGACGCGCCTTCCCTTGCGGATTTCGGAAAGCGCCTTCTCGAGCGCCTGGGGAGAGGCGCCGGCCGAGCGCAGCGCGCGGGCGCCTGCGCCTTCGCCGGCCGCGAGGGCGACCAGGAGGCGATCCTGCGCCACATATTCATCGCCCGCTTTCGTCGCCGCCCGTTCGGCGGCATCGAGCACGCGCACCAGTTCGGGCGTCAGCCCCGGCTGGCCGGCGCCCGGGCCCTGCACCTTGGGCTGGCGCGCGATCTCGGCCTCGACGGCAGCCTTCACCGAAGCGGGGTTGCCGCCGGCGGCACGGATCAAGCCGGAGGCAGCGCCTTCCTCATCGTCGAGCATCGCCTTGAGCAGATGCTCCGGCGTGATTCGCTGGTGGTACTCGCGGGCAGCGATCGTTCCCGCCGCCTGCAGGAAGCCGCGGCAGCGCTCGGTGAATTTCTCGATATCCATCCGTTCCGTCCCTTCAAGGCGACATCCCGACCCGACCCCCGAAGGCAGCCCGGGCAGGACCTGTGCCCGGGGACATGGTAGACGGAATCCGTTGCCTCAAGGGCTCGTGAACGCATGCGCATTGAATACCTCTACCGCTATCCGGTGAAGGGTCTGACCGCCGAGGCAATCGAGGAAACGAGGCTGGAGGCTGGTGGCGCCATCCCGTGGGACCGCGCCTTCGCGCTGGCCCAGGGAGATGCCGGTTTCGACCCGGCTGCTCCGCGCTGGCTGCCCAAATCCAACTTCATGTGCCTGATGAAGAACGCCACGATTGCCCGGCTCAAGGCGAGCTTCGACCCGCGCACCGGCCAGCTTGCCATCCGCGCCCCGGATGGCTCGGCCTGCATCGCCCAGGCATTGACGGCCGAGGGCCGGGCCAGCGTCGAAGAGTTCCTGGTCCGCTTCCTCGGCCCCGAGGCACGCGGCACGCCGCGCTTCCATTACGTGCCCGGGCATCTCTTCTGCGACCAGAGGCACCCAGTGGTCAGCCTGATCAACCTGGCGAGCCTGGCAGACCTTGAGCGGCGGGTCGGCGCTCCTCGGGAGCGGATGCGGTTCCGGGCCAACATCTACTTCTGCGGCCTGCCCGCCTGGCGGGAGCTGGAATGGGTGGGTTCGGAACTGGCGGCCGGCGGGGTCCGGCTGCGCGTCGTCAAGCGGATCACGCGCTGCCCGGCCACCGAGGTCAATCCGGCGACCGGCGAACGGGACGCCAACCCGGTGGCCGAGCTTGCCGCCGCGTACGGACATCGGGATCTCGGCATCCATGCGGAAGTGACGGCCGGCGGCCCGATCGCGGTCGGCGACTCGATCGAGCTGATGAGTGCCTGACCCCCCACGTTTCGATCCGGGGATTTCGATCGGAGGGGTTTCGCTCCGGAGGGTTTCTATCGGGGGCGTGCCGCGGCCGATGTCCGACCCGACCCGCGAGGGCGCGTTTATGCTGGTCTCGGCGGTGCTGGATTGGCACACGCCACTCGATGAGGCGCTGGCGGCGCTGCCGGAAATGGCGGCGAGCGATCGGGCGGCGGCGCATCGGCTGGCGGCGGCGGTGCTGCGCCGCCTCGGCAGCCTCGATGCGGTCCTCGAGCCGTACCTGCGGCGCGCTCCTCCGCCGGCGGTGCGGCACGTGCTCCGGCTGGGTGCGGCGGGCCTGCTGCTGCTCGGGACGGCGGCGCACGCAGCCGTCGCGACGGCCGTGGAGCTGGCCCGGAGCCAGGGGCTGGCCCCGTTTGCCGGCCTGGTGAACGCCGTCCTGAGGCGCCTGGCGGCGCTCGGGCCGGCTCTGCTCGACGCGTTCGACGGCCCGAGGCTGGATACGCCGGCGTGGCTCTGGGCGGCATGGTCGCCGAACGCCCGGGCGATCGCCACGGCGCACGCGCAGGAGCCACCGCTCGACCTGACGCTGAAGCCGGGTGCGGCGGCCCCGCCGGGCGGGATCCTGCTTCCCACGGGGTCATCAGTGCGCATGCCGCCCGGAACCCGGGTGAGCGAGCTTCCCGGCTTTGCCGAGGGGGAGTTCTGGGTGCAGGACGCGGCGGCGGCGATCCCGGCGCGGCTGCTGGCGCCGCGGAGGGGCGAGCGTGTCGCCGATCTCTGCGCGGCGCCCGGAGGCAAGACCGCGCAACTCGCCGCGGCGGGCGCGGATGTGGTTGCCGTCGAGCGGGACGAAGGGCGGCTCGCGCGCCTCAAGGCCAATCTCCGGCGCCTCCGGCTGGAAGTCGAGACGGTGGCGGCGGATGCCGGCGAGTGGCGGACCGGAGAGCGATTTCCGGCGATCCTGCTGGATGCGCCGTGCAGCGCCACGGGGATCATCCGCCGCCACCCCGACATCGCCCGGCTGCGGAGACCGCGCGACATCGCCTCGCTGGCCGTTTTGCAGGATCGCCTGCTCCATGCCGCGGCGCACCTTCTCGCCCCGGGCGGGCGGCTGATCTACGCGGTCTGCTCGCTGCAGCCGGAAGAGGGGCCGGCGCGGGTGGCCGCGGCCCTGGAGCGGCTTTCGCTGGTGCTCGATCCGTTCACGCAAGCGGAGCTTGCCGCCATGCCCGAGGCGCTGACCGCCGAGGGCTCTTTCTCGACCCATCCCGGCCTCTGGCCCGAGCGGGGCGGGATGGACGGCTTCTTCGCCGCGCGGCTCTGCCGCCGCTGAAGGAGAATCCGCCGTCGATCGCGAGCCGGGGGGATCGGCACTTGTGCGGCGCGGATTCGCCCCTTTAGAAAATGCCGATGCCGGCGAGGCCTCCCGTCCGGACGATCATTGCGGCGAGCCTGCTCGCGGGCGATTTCGCGCGGCTCAAGGAGGAAGTGAGGGCGATCGAAGAAGCGCGTGCCGACTGGCTGCACCTCGACGTCATGGACGGTCATTTCGTCCCCAACATCAGCTTCGGAGCTGGCGTGGTGCGGGCGATCCGGGCGCATTGCCGCCTGCCGTTCGATGTGCATCTGATGATCGAGCCGGTGGATCCCTATCTCGCCAGCTTCGCCGAGGCAGGAGCGGATCATATCAGCGTGCATGCGGAAGCCGGGCCACATCTCCACCGCTCGTTGCAGACGATACGCGGTCTCGGCTGCAAGGCCGGCGTTGCGATCAATCCGGCAACACCGCCGGTTGCGGTTGCGCCGGTGCTGGATCTCGTCGACATCGTGCTGGTCATGACGGTCGATCCGGGATTCGGCGGGCAGACCTTCCTCTCTCCGGCGATCGGCAAGATCGCCACGGTGCGCGAGATGATCGAGGCATCCGGCCGTGACATTGCCCTGGTCGCCGATGGCGGCATCACCTGCGAGATCGCCGGCGCGGTGCGCGCGGCGGGGGCAACCGCGCTGATTGCGGGCACCGCGATCTTCGGCGCCCCCGACTACGCTGCCGCGGTGGCGGCGCTGCGCGGCGCGGGTGCGGAGGCAGGCGAATGAGCATGGCAGATTCCCGGCGCTGGCTGCGCCGTGCGCGGCGCGCCTTCACCCGCATTCAGCAGTTCCGCCCGCTGCAGGTTCCGGATGCACCGGCGCAGCCGGCGCGGGACCCCTGGCCGGGCGATGCAACGGAGGGTGCGCGGCTGGTCAAGGGCGAACTGAACGTGGCCGGCACGATCCGCCCGCTGCGTCCGGGCGGGTGGAATCAACTGACAGGCCAGGCGATGACGCGCGCCGCCGCGCATGATTTCACTTGGCTCAGGGACTTGCGCGCTCTCGGCACCGACGCAGCGCGAGGACGCGCGCGCACCCTGGTTGCGGACTGGATCGGAACCCAGCACGCCGACCCCCTCTCCGAGCGTCCGGACGTGGTGGGCGGCCGCATCACCGCCTGGCTTGGCCATTACGACTTCTTTGCCGCCTCGGCGGACGACGCGTTCCGCAAAAAGCTGATGAGCCGGGTGGCGGCCGATGCGGTGACGCTCGCCGCCGCGTTGCCGGCCGAAGAGCTCGATGCGCGTGCGCTGACCGCTCTCAAGGGCCTGATCGCCGCTGCCGTTGCGCTTCCGGATCATCCGGCTTTGCTGACCCGCGCGCTCCGCTTCCTGCCGCAGGAAATTGCCCGCCAGGTTCTGCCCGACGGCTGCCACGTCGAGCGCAGCCCGGCGGTGCAGCTTGGGGCGCTGAAGGACCTGATCGAAATCCGCTCCCTCCTGCAGAGCATCAATGCCGCCCAGCCGGCGCCGATCGGCAGCGCCATCGAACGGATGGTGCTCGGAATTCGGACCCTCCGGCATGGCGACGGGGGGCTCGCCCTCTTCAACGGCAGCAAAGAAGAGAGTCCCGAACTGATCGACCTCGTCCTGACGCAGGCCGGCCGCAGCGGCCGCGCCCCGGTCCTGTTGGCGGATGGCGGGTTCTATCGCCTCGCGGCGGGACGCAGCCTGCTGATCGTCGACGCGGGCGTGCCGGCGCCGCGCGGGCTCGACCGGTTCGCCCATGCCGGCACTCTCTCGCTCGAGCTTTCGGTCGGCCGGGAGCGGCTGATCGTCAATTGCGGCGCTGCCCCTGCCGCCTCCGAGGCCTGGCGCGATGCCTTGCGCGCGACTGCCGCCCACTCGACGCTGGTGATCGCCGATGTCAATTCCTCCGAACTGGCACCGGACGGGCTCGGCCGGCGGCCGGAAAAGGTGGAGGTGGAACGACAGGAAGCAAGCGGCGCACACTGGCTCGAGACCAGTCACGATGGCTGGCTGAAGCCGTTCGGCGCGATCCATCGGCGGCGGCTTTACATGGCGGAGAGTGGCGAAGACGTGCGCGGCGAAGACGCGATCGAGGCCGCCATGCCGCAGGCCTTCACGATCCGCTTCCACCTGCACCCGGCGGTGACGGCGAGCCTGCAGCAGGACGGCGAAGCGGCGTTGCTGCGCCTGCCCTCCGGTAGCGGCTGGCGGCTGCGCGCCGAGGGAGCGCGCATGACGCTCGAGGAAAGCATCTATCTCGGCACCAACGAGGCCAGGCGCGCCGAGCAGGTCGTGCTGAGCGGTTACGCGGATGGTCCCCAGCAGGTGAAATGGGCGGTGAGCAAGGTCGGTTAGGGCGCGTGAAGGTTATCGAGGTCACCAATACCGATTTCGCGCTTCGCCAGTTCCTGCTTCCCCTGATGCGTGCCGGCCGGGAGCGCGGCCACGAGATGGTCGGGGTTGCCCCGGAGGGGCCGTTGCTCAGAAGCGTGGAGGCGGAGGGATTCCGGGTCGTTGCGCACCCGTTCGTCCGGCGTGTTTCGCTCGGCACGCATCTCGCTTCCTTTCGCTCGCTGCTCGACCTGTTTCGCCGGGAAAAACCGGACCTCGTGCATGCCCACATGCCGATCAGCGGCTTCCTTGCCCGTGCCGCGGCGCGCCGGGCACACGTGCCGCGCATCGCCTATACGTGCCACGGCTTCCTGTTCCGCCCGCCTGCCAGCCTGCCGCTCCGCGTGGCGACGCTGGCGATGGAATGGCTCGGCGGGCGGCTGACCGACATCTATCTCACCGTCTCTGCCGCCGATGCGGCGCTGGCGCGGAGGCTTTGCATCGCGCGGCGCGCCGAGGCTGTCGGCAATGGCCGCGATCCGGCCATTTTCCGGCCCGATGCGGCGGCCCGCACGCGGATCCGGGCCGAGCTCGGCACGCCGGCGGAACGCCCGGTCGTGCTGATCGTTTCGCGCCTGGTCCGGCCGAAGGGGTACCCCGAGCTTCTGGAGGCGATGCGGGCGCTGCCGGAGGCCGAGCTTTGGGTGGTGGGCGAACGGCTTCCCTCCGATCGTGGCGCCGATATGGCGCCGCTCTTCACCGGCTCGGGGCTCGGTCCGCGGCTGAAAATGCTCGGCTATCGCGAGGACGTTCCGGCGCTCCTGGCGGCGGCCGACATCTTCGCGCTGCCGAGTTATTTCGAGGGCCTGCCGATGGTGCTGATCGAGGCGATGCTGGCGGGCCTTCCCGTCGTTGCGAGCGATATTCCGGGGCCCCGCGAGCAGGTGCTGCCTGGCGTCACCGGCCTCCTGGTGCCGCGCGGCGATCCGGCCGCGCTGGCTGACGCGCTCTCCAGTCTTGCCAGCGCGCCCGAGCGGCGCGCCCTGATGGGCGAGGCCGGCCGCGAGCGCGCGCTTTCCTGTTACGATGAGGCGAAGGTGCTCGCCCGCACGCTCGATCGCCTCGGTCTCTGAGAGCGAAAGACGCTCGGGGTGTTGCCGAACAGCGTCCGGAAACGTGCATTGAAGGTGGAAAGGTCCCCGAAGCCGGCGGCAAAAGCGATGGCGGCAACCGGTTCGTCGGTGGTGGCGAGGGCGAGTGCGGCCCTTCTCAGGCGCATGTCCTGCACCAGCCGATAGGGCGTGGTACCGAGCGCGCGGCGGAAGGTGCGCAGGAAATGGTAACGGCTCATGCCGGCGATCGAGGCCAGTTCGGCAAGGCTGAGCGAGCGATCGAAGTTCTGCTCGATGTAGCGGAGCGTGGCGCCGATCCGCCGGCGATCGATCGGCTTCGGATCCGGAATGGGCGGCGCTGCCGTTGAGAACCTGGCCAGCACGGCTTCGAGGAGGGCGATGACTCGTTCCTCGACCATGGCACGACCCGCCGCTGCCGCTTCGGCTTCGGCGATGACAGGCGCCGGAACGCTCGTCGCGGGCAGCATGGAAGCCGGAAACCGGAAGCGATGCGAGCCGGCGCTCGAGGCGGCGATTTCACAAAATAGTTCGTTATCAAAATGAAATGCGATGCACCGGTCTCCCCGCGCGTGTTCGTGCCCGCAGGTGAAGCAGGCTCCGGCGTTGCCGAGCAGGAAGGCGCCGGGATAGAGGAGCGCGCGGCCGGCCGGCGAGCGGTAATGAAACGATCCGGCCAGCACCGCGGCGATGCTGACCTCCTCGTGCTGTTCCTCGAACGGCTTATCGTCCGGCCCGAGGTGGCAGACGAACTCGCTGACCTGCCAGCCCTCGCCGGCCGCGATTCGGCGCGCCTGCGGGCGGCGCACCTCCAGTTCCTGTTGCATCGGCTGCCTATAGCAATATTCCCCAAGCCCCGACAGCATCCGCGTGCCAACTCTCCACCCGGCGGACGAATGTCCCATCAGCTATCGAAGGAGAATGCCAGCATGATCGATCATGTCTCGATCGGGGTTCACGACCTCGCAAGGAGCAGGCGCTTCTATGATGCCGCGCTCGGTCCGCTCGGTTACAAATGCCTGAGCAACGGGGCGGATTCGCTCGGCTATGGCCGCGAGCAGGTGGCCTTGTGGATCAGCGTCGTGACGCGGCCGGTGGCCGCCGATCCACAGTCCGGCCTGCATTTCTGCTTCACTGCCCCGTCACGTCAAAGCGTCGATGCGTTCCATGCCGCGGCTCTCACCACGGGCGGAGGCGACAATGGAGCCCCCGGGCTCAGGGCCGACTACGGCCCGGACTATTACGCCGCCTTCGCGATCGATCCGGACGGCTACCGGCTCGAGGCCACCTGTGGCGGTACAGCGGAATGAGCGAGGCCCGAGCCGCGTGTGGAGTGCCGCCGAACGAACCCGAAAGATCGATCGGCATCGTCACGACCTGAGCCCATGAGGCTTGGAAGACTGAAGTGGGGGAGACCGCTGCTTCGCAAGCCTGACGTTCGATGTCATGGTCGTGCCGATGCTGAAGAAGCTGTTCGATCTTTCCGGCCGCGTGGCGCTGATCTCCGGCGGCTCGCGCGGGCTCGGCCTGCAAATTGCCGAGGCACTCGGTGAATACGGCGCAAAACTCGTTCTCACCGCGCGCAAGGAGGCCGGGCTTGCGGCAGCCTCGGCGCACCTGGCTGCGCAGGGGGTCGAAGCGGTGGCGATCGCAGCCGATCTTTCCAACCAAGCCGCCGCCGAGACGATCGTTGCCGAGGCGATGGCCACCTGCGGCCGGATCGATATCCTGGTCAACAATGCCGGGGCGGCCTGGGGCGCTCCGGCCGAAACCCACCCGCTCGAGGGCTGGCGCAAGGTGCTCGATCTCAACCTCACCGGCATGTTTCTGCTCACGCAGGCGGTCGGGCGGGTGGCCATGCTGCCCGCAGGTGCGGGACGCATCCTGAACATCGCGTCGATCGAAGCGTTCCGCGGCCGCCCGCGCGGCATGCCCGGCGTGCTCGCCTATGCCACCAGCAAGGGCGGCATCGTCAGCTTCACCCGTTCGCTCGCCGCCGAGTGGGGCCCGCACGGCATTACCGTGAACGCCATCGCGCCCGGATTTTTTCCATCGAAGATGACGGCGGTCACGCTGGAACGATTTGCGGGGGGGATCGTCGCCGCGACGCCGCTCGGCAAGCTTGGCGGCCCGCATGATCTCAAGGGCGCGGCGTTGCTCTTCGCCTCGGATGCCGGCGGGCACATCACCGGCCAGGTGCTGGCGATCGATGGCGGCGCGACGGTGGTGTGATCGGGCGGCGGGGCCGTATCCTTCTTTCGGAACAACGCTGATGTCGGAGTTCAAGGACAAGACGATCGTCATCACGGGTGCGGGGCGCGGCATCGGCGCCGCCACCGCGCGCCGCTTTGCCGCGGCCGGCGGCCGGGTCGCGGTTTTCGACCGCGATCGTTCTGCAGCCGAACGGACGGCCGCCGAGATCCGGGCCGGCGGCGGAATGGCGCGCTCCTATGGCTGCGACATCACCGAGCGTGCCGGCGTCGAGGCGGCGGTTGCGGCGAGCGAGGCAGAGCTCGGGCCGATCGCGGTGCTCGTGAACAATGCCGGGTGGGATGTCTTCCGGCCTTTCCTGAAGACGACTCCGGCGGATTGGGAACGGCTGATCGCGATCAACCTGGTCGGCGCGCTGCATATGCACCACGTGGTTCTGCCGTTGATGGTGGAACGCAAGAGCGGCCGGATCGTCAACGTCGCCTCCGATGCCGCGCGCGTCGGCTCGAGCGGTGAGGCGGTTTATGCCGCCTGCAAGGCAGGCCTGGTCGCGTTCTCCAAAACGCTGGCGCGGGAGCATGCGCGTGACGGCATCACCGTCAACGTGGTCTGTCCGGGGCCGACCGCGACCGCCCTCTTCGAGGAGTACAAGAAGGGAGCCAACAACCCTGAGAAGCTGGTCGAGGCGTTCCGTCGCGCGATTCCGCTCGGCCGCGTCGGCGAGCCCGAAGATCTGCCGGGTGCCATCGTCTTCTTTGCTTCCGAGGCCGCTGCCTATGTCACCGGCCAGGTGCTGTCGGTATCCGGCGGACTGACCATGGCCGGTTGATAGCCTTAGACCTGTGTCGGGCTGACTGCGCAGCCCGACACCGGTCTCGCGCTTTATTCGAGCCCGCGATTCACGCCCTCCGACGTTTCCGCCTCGGGCGATCGCGGGCGAGACCCGTGTCGGGCTGACTGTGCAGCCCGACACAGGTCTCGCTCTTTATTCGAGCCCGCGATTCACGCCCTCCGACGTTTCCGCCTCGGGCGATCGCGGGCGAGAGCGGTGTCGGGCTGACTGCGCAGCCCGACACCGGTCTCGCGCTTTATTCGAGCTCGCGATTCACGCCCTCCGACGTTTCCGCCTCGGGCGATCGCGGGCGAGACCCGTGTCGGGCTGACTGCGCAGCCCGACACCGGTCTCGCGCTTTATTCGAGCCCGCGATTCACGCCCTCCGACGTTTCCGCCTCGGGCGATCGCGGGCTAACCGCCCGCACCCTGCGCCGTCACAACACCGGGGCCGGGCGGCGCCTGGGCGTACGAAGCGCTCTCTCTTCCCCCTATCCCTTCACCGCCCCTGCCATCAGCGAGCCGCTGATCTGGCGGTACATCGCCAGGCCGAGCACCATCGGCGGCAAGGCGCCCACGATCATCACCGCCGAGGCCGGCCCCCATCGCACGCCGCCCCCGCTCGCCGAGAAGAAGAACGAGGCGCCGACCGTCATCGGCACGGCATGGTTGGCAGTCAGCATCAGCCCGAACAGGAATTCGTTCCAGGCCGTGATGAAACCGAAAATCGCACAGGTGGCGAGCGCCGGGCGAATTACCGGCTGGACGATGCGGATCAGGAGCTGCAGCGTGTTGGCGCCATCAATCCGCGCCGCCTCGTCGAGCTCCATCGGCAGCTCGGCGATGGCGTTGACGAGAATGATCAGTGCCAGCGGCAGGTTGACGATGGTGAGAATCAGCCCCAGCCCGAGCCTGGTGTCGAGCAGGCCCAGCACCTGGAACATCATGTAGATGGGGATGGCGAAGATGATGAGCGGCACGGCCCGGAGATTGACCACGGCCGGCAGCAGCACGCGCCGGCCGAACTTGCCGCGCGCGATGGCGTAGGCGGCAGGGAAGGTCAACACGATGGCGAGCAGCGAGCCGATCAGCGACACCGCAAGGCTGTTGCCGAGATAGCCGTAGATGTCGAGCCGGCTACTGACCGTGAGCACGCCTCGATAATTCTCGAGAGTCGGCGCCGCGACCCACAGGCCCGGATTGACGGAGATCTCGCCGGCGCTCTTGAACGAGGTGACGAGCGTCACGATCACCGGGAAGTTGAGCGCCAGCACCGCGACGATATAGACGATCCAGCGCAGCGTCCTCATCATGCCGCCGTCCTCGGGCTGGCGAGCCGCCCGATGCCGACCAGCACCAGGAACGAGGCGGCGAAGAGCACGATCGAGGCGGCGATGGCCTTGCCGATGGCCGCCTCATTGAAGAACGCCTCGTAGATGTAGATGGAAAGCGATGTCGTCGAGCCGCCGGGGCCGCTGCCGGTGAGCGTATAGACATTGTCGAACACCCGGAAGCCGTCGATGAAGCGGATGAAGAGAGCGACCCCGATGGTCGGCGCCATCAGTGGCAATTCGACCCGCATCAGCGTCTGCCAGCGCGCCGCCCCGTCGATCGCCGCCGCCTCCCGCACCTCTTCGGGAATGACCCTGAAGGCGGCATAGAACAGCAGGAACGCGAACGGCGTCCATTGCAGCGCTTCGACGACGCAAAGCGTCCAGAAAGCGGTGTCGGCGCCGAGAAAGGCCGGGCTGTTGCCGAACCACATTTCGAGATAGTAGGGCACCGGTCCGGCGAATTCGTTGAGCACCAGCCGATACATGAGCCCGACCATGGCCGGCGCTACCATCATCGGCAGCATCAGCGGCGCCATCAACAGTTGCCGCTTGTCGATCAGCGGGGAGAGGAACACTGCCAGCGCCAATCCGACCAGGCATTCGGCCACCGCCGTCAGCACGCCGAAGCGTAGCGAGAACCAGACAGCACTCCAGAAACCCGGATCGGCGAGCACGGCGGCGTAATTGGCGAAACCCGAAAGCCTGGGTGTCCTGAGCGTCTCGAAGGTGACTTGCGAGAGGCTGTAGACACCATCGACGACGGTCGGAAAACCGAGGAACAGTAGCAGAAAAAGAACGAGCGGGCTGGTCAGCAGCGCCCAGCCGAGCCGTGGCGACCTCATCACGGCTGCGGTCCGCGATGGCACAGAAAGGGATGGCAGAGGACGATACCTTTCGGCTTCAGCGCGTGAACCCGACACCGGCAGACGCGGAGCGATCGCCTTGCCCGCGGGCTCTCCTCACCCTGCCTCCGGGCCGGATGAAAGAGAGCCGCGAGCGTCGGCCTTGCCGGCCTATGACCGCAAATCAGACTTGCGGGACACGCTGTCCCCGCAGCACTTTTCTCTCCCTCTCCCTCCCCCTCTGGCGGGTCCCCTGAGCGCTGGCGCGATGGGAGCCCGCGAGAGGGTGGCGAGCGCAAGCGCGCCGGGTGAGGGCCAATCACTCGACAACCAAAGTCGTTACTGTTTCAGCAGCCTCTCCATTCCCGCCTGGACGTTGGCGAGGGCGGTCGCGAGCGTTTCCCGCCCCGACCAGTAGCCGGTGAAGTCCTTGGCCTGCAGTTCGTAGATCGGGAGCGTTTTGGCCGAGGTGCCGCCATTCATGACGAACCCGTATTTGTTCGCGTATGCACTGAGTAGCACCAGGTCGGGCCGCTCCTGAGCGATCTTGGCGGCGACATCGGGCGCCAGCGCCGGCGAGCCGCCGTTCCTGGCATAGTCCAGCGCCGCGGTTTCGGTGGCGAGCCACTGCAGGAACTTGACTGCGCCCGCCTTGTTTTCTGCGTTCTTGTTGATCCCGAGTCCAAGCCCGTGGATGTGATCGAAGCGGCCATCGGGGCCGGCCGGTGGCGGGGCGATGCCGATCCTGTCATAGATGGCCGGCGCTTTTTCCTTGTCGGTCAATTCGGCCGCCGCCGCGTTCCATTGCAGTGCCGTCGCCACCTGCCCGGATTCGAGCGCCGCATTGGTCTCCGGATATTCGTAGCTGGGCGAATCCTTGGGCGTAGCCCCGGCGTCGTAGAGCATCTTGTAGAGCTTGAGGCCGGTCTTGTAGGCCTCGGAATCGATGATGACGTCGCCCTTGTCGTTCATCCAGTTCCCGCCATAGGAGCGGGGCAGGGACTCGAACACCATCACGTTGAACAACAGATTCTTCATCTGCAGCACGGTGCCGTAGCGCACCGGGCTCTTATGATTCACCGCCTTGGTGAAATAGAGGGCGGTCGCGGCCCAATCCTCCCAGGTCCAGGCGGACGGATCCTTGGGCTCGAGCGCCTTGCCGAGATATTTCTGCGCGATTTCCGCATAAATCTTTTGCGCCGCGCTGTCGTGAAGCAGCGCGTCGATCAGGTCCTTGCGGTAATACATGAAGTGCGTCGAGAGATCCGTCGGCACGGCATACTGCTTGCCGTCGAACTGCATGGTCGTGAGCACCCGTTCTCCGAATACTTTGACGGCATCCGGCCCGAGCGCGATCGGGTCCATATAGGGGGCGAAACGGCCGATCGCATAGGTCGCGAGGAGATTGGCATCGAAGGCGTGCGTCCCCGCCGCGAGGTCGAGCTGCAACTTGTCGTAAAAGCCGGAGCGGCTGAAGAAAATCAGCTTGACCTTGTCGTTCTCTGCGGTCGTGGGAAGGGCGT
This sequence comes from Acetobacteraceae bacterium, assembly GCA_030041375.1. Lineage (GTDB taxonomy): Bacteria > Pseudomonadota > Alphaproteobacteria > Acetobacterales > Acetobacteraceae > JAKAWQ01. The sequence goes on along the minus strand of JASHOA010000040.1, from coordinate 40,731 downwards.
TGTAAGTTTTGGCCACGGCGCGGAGCGCCGTCTCCTCCGGGCCTCCCGGCCAACCGAGCACCGTAACGGCCGCCTGGGCCGCCCCGGCAAGTGTCAGCGCCGCGACCGCGAGCGCCGCGACGGCCCATGTACAGCGAAAGCCTTTCGACATTTTCGTTCCCTCTCTGGTGCTGGAGCGGATCGCGCCCGACTGGATTGGCCGAGCGATCCAGGAGCGCATGAACGCGCCCGGTCAAACGAAGCAGAGCCTGTTCAGTTAACCTGAACATGCCCTGGATCGCATTCAGTGCGTGAGGCTGAGGTCGGCGACACCGACGAGGCCGGCATGCACGCCGAGCCGGGCCGGAACGAGCTCAGGCCGGCACCGCTCGGGCAGGTCGGCAAGATAGCAACGGACCCGCTCCAGATAACCGGCGGCAAGCCCGATGCCGCCACCGACGACGATGCGCTCTGGATCGAGCCCGAGCTGGATGTCGGCAGAGAGCCGGGCGACCCGTTCGGCCGACAGCGCCACCAGCCGCTCCGCCCAAGCCTCGCCTGCGCCGGCAGCGGCGAAGACCCCGGCAGCATCGGCAGGCCGGCCGGCGGCGGCAGCCTCGGCGGCAAGCCAGCGGCCCGAGACCTCGTCCTCGAGTGGGCCGGCATGGGCAGCAGAGGGCCCGCGCCAGAGGCCGAAATGGCCGGCCAGGCCGAGCCGCGGCCGGCCGCCCAGCACCAGGCCGCCGCCGATCCCGGTCGAAATCGTGAGGAACACCATGTCGGCTGCCCCCCCGGCGCCGAACCGATACTCGCCCCAGGCGGCAGCCTGCGCGTCATTGGCCGCAAAACTCGGCGCCCCGAGCGCCGCCGTGGCGCGTTCGGTCAACGGATAACGCTGCGGGACGCCGAGCGTCTTCGGATTGAGGCCGGACCAGGTGCCACCGGCGACGAGCCCGCTCACCGCGATGCCGACCCTGGCGTAGCGGCCGCGCCACGTGCGGGCACCTTCGGCCACCGCGGCGAGCCAGGCGTCGGGCCCGGCCGCCCGCGCCGTCGGCACGGTGAAGCTCTCGAGGACCTTCGCGCCGGCGACGAGGCCGGCGAGGGTCTTGGTGCCGCCGATGTCGATCGCGAGCACCGGCCGCTCGGCCGCTGCCCGTGCCGCCGCTGCCCGATCGACCGCCGCCTTGAACCACTGTGTGGCATGCTCGGTACGGGTCAGCGCCGAACCGACGACGACGCAAAAGGCACCGCACCGCAGCGCCTCGGCCGCCTCCGCCGGCGTGTGCACCCGGCCCTCGGCGATGACGTAGGGCGTGAGCACGCGGAGCGCGGTGATCAGCGCGAAATCCGGCCCCTCGGGCTCGGGCCCGCCGGTGTAGCCGGAAAGCGTCGAGCCGACGATGTCCGCCCCCGCCGCCAACGCCTGGCGCGCATCCTCGAGATCAGCGCAGTCGGCCATCGCGAATTTGCCCTCGGCCTTGATGGCGGCAACGAGGTCGGCAACGCTGACCGGGCGCGGCCGGCGCGTGGCGTCGAAGGCGACGACGTCCGCCCCGGCGCGCGCGAGCGCCACCGCCTGCCCGACCGTGGCGGTGATGCGTACCGCCGTGTCCGATCGGTCGCTTTTGATGATGCCGACGATCGGCGCCGCCGTGGCCGCCCGCACCGCCTGGAGATAGCGGAGGGATTCGATCCTGAGCCCAGAGGCGCCTCCGGCCAGCGCAGCGAGCGCGAAACCCACCACCATTCCGGCGCTGTCCATGGGTCCTGCCGGCACTGGCTGGCAGGACACCATCAGGCCATTGCGCAGCGCCTCGAGTTGCAATCCACCTCTCCTCTTGGTGCGGCGCTCACGATCAGCCGAGGATACCGGAACGCGACCAGAAGCAAACGGTACCGCACGCGGATCCCTCGACACAAGAGACGCACGGTGCACCAGTCCCGTTCGGTACGCGATGACGATTCGTGCACCAGAGCCTGCGTTCACCCGTGCGGGCAGAACGGCGCCCCTAGACCCGTGTCGGGGTGACTGTGCACCCGACACGGGTCTTGCGGTTTATTGCCCTCCGACGATACCGCCTCGGGCGATCGCGGGCTCAGCAGGACCGTGCCATTCCGGCCGGTGACGATGCCTGCCGGTTCGCATCGGATTCCTTTCGTGCCCTCGCTCTCTGAACATCAAGCGGCAGAAGACGCCGCGACCAGGAAGCGAGCGGTGCCGCGCAATGAATCGCCCGGCTCGAGTATCACGAGCCCATGGTCCGGCAGCTCCATGCGGTTGATCGCGTCGTTCATGTGACTGACCGGCTCGAATGCGAAATATTCGCGGCCCGGCGGCGTGTAGACGACCGCATGACCGAAACAACGATCGGCATCGATCCGGAAGCGGCGCCCGGCCGTTGGCCACGCGATCTCCGCGGTTCCGGACCAGCCGGCAAAGCAGTTGTCGAGCCCCGGCTCTGCGAGCAAGCGCGGGGAAGAAAAGTCCCATTCCCTGGGCACGGCGATCGCTTCCGAGGGAAGATGGTCGGCACCGTTCCGCCAGACCGCCTCGGCACGGAAGCCGAGCGTCACCTTGTCGTGGCGAGGGAAATAGGGATGCAGGCCGATGCCCGCCGGTGCCGCGCTCGCCCCGGTGTTGGTGAGAACGAGCGTTACCGCGAGCCCGTTCCCGGTGAGCGCGAAGTGCTGCTCGGCCCGGAACGGAAACGGCCACGATTCCGGCTCCGTGCCGCCATGGTCCAGCGTCAACCGGGCTGACCCCTCGCCTGCCTCGGCGACATCCCAGGCATTTCGCCAGCCTTCGCCGTGGATCGCGTGCCGACCGCCCGTGAGCGGGTCGCGCCAAAGGCTGTACGATCGGCCCGCGAAGCGGAACCGCCCACCGGCAATGCGGTTGGAGAATGGAACCAGCGGATAGCAGGAAAAGAGGCGCACATCGCCGGCATCGGGTGCGGTCTCGCGCATCAGTACAAACCCATCCTGGCGGAAACCGGTGATCGCACCGCCAATGCCCGGGGCCAGCACGAGTTCGAGGCCGGCTTTGCGAAGCACGATCTCCGTCCGGTCCATTGCGATCTCCTTCAGCCTGCCGGGGCGGTTATCTGCCCTGCTTATGCCGCACCGGCCGGTCGCTCTGAAGGACGGGCTTGCATTGCCGTGCCCGCCGGTCAATGAAGCCGGCATGATTCCCATTCTGTGCCGAGTGTCCCGATTTCGACGTTCGTCAGGATTGCCCCGGGCCGGGATCGGGACACTCGGCATTTGTTTTCAGTGGGCTGCTGATCTCTTCCGTCCGCGCTTGCGGGTGCCAGCGAAGGCTGTGCGGAGGGAACGATGCGGCGAGTATTGACCGCGATCATCCTTGTTCTTCTCGCTCTCCATGCAGCTCCGGCCCGGGCGGCGTCGATCCCGATTGTCGCGGCGGAGAATTTCTATGGCGGCATCGCAAAAGAACTCGGCGGATCGCGGGTGACGGTCACCAGCGTCCTCGCCAATCCTGACGTCGATCCCCACCTTTTCGAGGTCAATCCCGCCGTCGGCCGCGCGGTATCGAAGGCGCGTATCGTCATCGAGAACGGCCTCGGCTACGACCCCTGGATGGGGAAGCTGCTCGCCGCAGCGCCGAGAGGCGGCCGGCGGGCGATCACGGTTGGCTCCCTGATCGGCGGCAAGGAAGGCGACAACCCGCATATCTGGTACGATCCCCGTACCATGCTCGCCCTTGCCACAGCACTGGAAGCCGCATTGGCCACGGATGATCCCGCTCATGCCGCGGACTATTCCCGGCGGCTCTCGGCATTCCGGAGTTCCATCGCACCGATCGAGGCACGGATCGCAAACTTGCGCGAGCGCCTTCAGGGCACCGACGCGACCGCAACCGAGCCGGTGTTCGGAGCCATGTTCGCAGCCCTCGGCATGCGGGTGAAGAACGCGGCCTTCCAGCTCGCGGTAATGAACAATACGGAGCCGGGTGCTGCCGAAACAGCGCGGTTCGAAGCGGACCTCCGTGGCCACAAGGTGGCCCTCCTGGTCTATAACAGGCAGGCCAGCGATCCGGTCGCAAGCCGGATGGAGAGCATCGCCAAGCAATCCGGCGTCCCGGTGCTTGGCGTCACCGAGACCGAGCCGCCCGGCACGACATACCAGGCGTGGATGCTGGGCGAACTGGATGCGCTGGCCCGCCTGTTGCCTGTGAAGCAACCGTGAACGCGATCGAATTCACCGATGTCACGCTGGCGCTCGGCAACCGCACCATTCTGCAGGACGTCAGCTTTGCGATCCGGGAGCGGGAGTTCATCGGCGTTCTCGGACCGAACGGCGCCGGGAAGACGACGGCACTCCGTGCGGTGCTCGGGCTTGTCGCACCGCGCCACGGCCGCATCGTCGTCCTTGGCCGCCCGCCTCTTCCCGGCAACCCGGCCATCGGCTATCTGCCGCAGGTGCAGAGCCAGGCGGCGGGGACACGGCTGAGGGGCCGGGATTTCGTTGCCGCTTCGTATCATGGTCATCGTCCGGGGCTGCCGCTCCTCGGGGCGGCCGGCAGGCGGGAAGTCGCGGCAGCACTGGAAAGAGTTGGCGCCGAGGATCTCGCGCGCCGCCCCCTTTCCGAACTCTCCGGCGGAGAGCGCCAGCGCCTGCTGCTGGCCCAGGCGCTGATCGGCCGGCCACGGCTCCTCCTGCTCGACGAGCCGCTGATCAGCCTCGATCCGCGCCACCAGACCGCGGTGGTCGCGCTCACCCGATCTCTGCAGCAGGAACTCGGGATCACGGTGCTTTTCACGGCGCACGAAATCAATCCGCTGCTCGGCGCCATCGATCGCGTGCTCTATCTCGGCCTGCGCCAGGCGGCGCTCGGCACGGTCGCGGAGGTGATCACCGGACCCGCGCTTTCCCGGCTCTATGGCATGGCGATCGACGTCGTGAACCTGAATGGACGGATTTTCGTGATGTCGGACGGCCATGACCTGGAAGGCAGCGCGCATCGCCACGACGAAGCGCATCGGCATGCTTGAATACGCATTCATGCGCAACGCGTTTGCGGCTGCCGGGATCGTCGCGATCCTCGGCGGCTGCGTCGGCTATTTCCTGGTGCTGCGCGGACAGACCTTCGCCGGCCACGCCCTTGGACACGTCGGCTTCACCGGCGCGACCGGGGCGGTGCTGATTGGCGCTTCGCCCTTTGCCGGCCTCCTGGCATTCAGCCTTCTTGCAGGCATCGGAATGGGCTTCCTTGGCGAGCGGATGGCGGAGCGGGACGTGGCCATCGGCATCGTGCTGGCGCTGGCGCTTGGCTTCGGCCTCCTGTTCCTCAACCTGTACACCGCGTTTGCCAGCCAGGCAGTCGCACTTCTGTTCGGCAATGTGCTGGCGGTCGATGTACGGACGGTGCTCGCCCTGTTCGTGCTTGGCCTAGCAAGCCTCATCGGGCTCTCGGTCATTTCGAGGCCGCTGATTTTCGCCAGCCTGCAGCCGGAAGTTGCCGAGGCCAAGGGGGTTTCGCTCCGGCTCTATTCCGTCCTCTTTCTCGGCATCGTGGGATTGGCAACAGCCGGATGTGCCGAGATCGTCGGCGTGCTGCTCGTCTTCACCCTGATGGTCGGCCCGGCTGCGACCGCGCAGCGCCTGACGGAACGATTTGGATCGGGTCTGCTGCTGGCAGCCGGGCTGGCTCTTGCCGAGGCATGGCTCGGCATCACGCTTGCGTTCTACACCAACTGGCCGACCAGCTTCTGGATCACGGCGCTGAGCACGGCTGCGTACGCGGGCGCCGTCCTCTCACGGTGGCATCCCGGCACGATCGAACGGTCCGCCCGATGATCCTTGTTCAGGCCGCGAGCGTCAGGCGCTTGACGAACGCGGAAAGACGATGCCGGCGAAGCTCGGAGCGGGCGGCCGAATCGGTGGTCATGTAATTGAGCTGCACCACGTAGCGCCGGCCGATGAAGGTGCGGTGCCCGTGCCAGGCGTTTCCCCCGTTGGGAAAGACCAGGAGCGTGCCGTCGATCGGCGGGACCTCGACCGCGAAATCCTCCAGATCGTCGCCCCGCCGCAACAGGCGGAGGCAGCCCTCGTGCCGCGCCCAGGCGGCGGTTGCCGGGTTGAGATAAAGCAGCACGGTCACGCGCTTCGCCGCGGAGTCGCGATGGATGTGCCCGTCGCGCTCGGTCGAGCAGCCGCGCAGCGTCAGCATGGTCGGCGCATCGTCAAGGTCGAGCTCGAATTTTGCCGCGATCGCCTGGCGCAGCAGCGGCCCCTCCAGTTCCTCCATCAGCGCCGCCGCCGCGCTCCCGAAGCGGAGTGAACCGGTGGGAAAGGAGCCTCTCCGTTCGAGCGAAGGCAATTCCGAGACGACCGTCTCCAGCGTCGCGGGGGGAACGAAGCGCGAAACCACGACGTGGGGGAAGGGATCAGTTGCAACCGGAGTTGCAGCGAGTCGGGAATAATCGAGCATCGTCATCTTCGGTCCTTCATGTCGCCCTGAGATCCGCTTCTGTCCATGTGTGACTTATCCTCACTCTGGCCCTCACCCCCGCCCCTCTCCCAGAGGGAGAGGGGTTTCTTTCCGCCCCTCTCCGGGTCCCCAGCAAAGTCGGAGGGCTTTGCCGGGAGCCCGCTCAGAGGGAGAGGGGAGAAAAAGATACCGCGGGTCCCGCACCACTCACGAGCGTAAGGGGGCGGGACACCGGCCGTCAGTACTACATCGCCGGGTGAAGCTGTCCAGATATTGCGGCACCCTGGGCTTCCGGCTAAGCGCAGCCCCGAATGGACGCCCTTCCCGTCAACGGCGCGGCCGGCCCGCTGCCGCTCTATCGCGCCCGGCTTGCCGGCGGAGACATTCTGCCGGACCCGGCGCAGGCGCTCGCCGTCGAACGGCTGCAGGATCTGTGGCGGCGGCTTACGACGTACGAGCCGCCAACCAGCGGCAACGGCCATCATTTCCTGGCCCGACTCTGGCCACGGCGCAGTGCCGAAGACATGGTCGCACCGAACGGGCTCTATCTCGTCGGCGAGGTCGGGCGTGGCAAGTCGATGCTGATGGACCTCTTCTTTTCCTCGGTGCCGCTGGCGCGCAAGCGCCGTGTCCATTTCGACCGCTTCATGCAGGACGTGCATGCCCGTCTGCACGCGGCCGCGGCACTGCATCAGGATCCGATACCGCCACTCGCCGATGCACTGCTCACCGAGGCGGTGCTGCTCTGCTTCGACGAACTCGAGATCGGCGACGTTGCCGATGCGCTTCTCCTGGGCCGGCTGTTCGAGGCGCTGTTCGCCCGTGGCGTGATCATGGTGGCAACCTCGAACACGTTCCCGGACGATCTCTTCAAGGATCGTCCGGGACACGATGCGTTCCTGCCTTTCATTGCCGTTCTGAAGCGCCACCTCGATCTCCTGGTCATCGAAGGCGTGCGTGACTGGCGGCGCGAACGGCTGGCGCGCATGTCGATCTGGAATGTGCCTGCCGATCGGCGGGCACGGGGCGTGCTGGACGCCGCCTTCGCCGAACTCGCCGATGCGCGGCCGGCGACGCGGACTCTCGAAGTGATGGGGAGGCGCCTCATCGTCCGTCAGGCGGCGGACGGTGTGGCACGGTTTTCGTTCTCCGAACTCTGTGAACAACCGCTCGGGCCCGGGGACTACCTGGCGCTCGCCGTGCATTTTCCCACGGTTCTGCTCGATGCGGTGCCGAGACTCGACGCGGAGCACTTCGACGCCGCGCGGCGTTTCATCACGCTGATCGACATTCTTTATGACCACCGCGTGAAGCTCGTGGCATCGGCAGCCGCACAACCGGATGCGCTTTACCCGGAGGGCGAGGGTGCGGCGGCGTTCCGGCGCACCGCCTCGCGGCTGATCGAGATGCAGACGCCGGAATATCTTGCACTGCCGCACCTCACCTGAGCGCGGCTGCTTGCCGGCGGGCGGGCGATCGGCTAGTGTGCCGACTCCAACGCTTGATACCGTAGGATGCATCACAGCGGTCGGCACACTGCTCTTTATTTTTAGTGGCCTCTCATCCCCTTTCGTTTGCTGCCGGCGGTAGCAAACTTCGGGGGCAGGACACTAGGCAGTCCGCACCTTCCTCTGCGGTGGCTGCCGGAGGGCACTGTTGTGCCTGGCCTCTCTGGAATCGAGGTGTGAGATGGCTCGCGACAAGATCGCCCTGATCGGTGCTGGCGCCATCGGCGGCACGCTCGCGCACCTGATCGGGCTCAAGGAACTCGGCGACGCGGTACTGTTCGATGTCTTCGGCGGCGTGGCGGCGGGCAAGGCACTCGATCTCGAGCAGTCCGGAACCATCGAGGGGTTCGACGCGGTGATGGTCGGCGGCGATGACTACACGCCGATCGAAGGCGCCAAGGTGGTGATCGTGACCGCCGGATTCCCGCGCCAGCCCGGCATGTCGCGCGATGACCTCGTCTCCAAGAACGCCGCCGTGATCGCCGAGGTGGCGGCAGGAATCCGCACATTCTGTCCGGGGGCCTTCGTCATCGTCATCACCAACCCGCTCGATGCGATGGTCTGGGTGATGAAAGAGAAGTCCGGGCTGCCGGCGGAACGCGTGGTGGGCATGGCAGGGGTGCTCGATTCGGCGCGCTTCCGTCTGTTCCTGGCCCGTGAATTCGGCGTTTCGGTCGAGGACGTCACCGCCTTCGTGCTCGGTGGGCACGGCGATACCATGGTGCCGCTGGTCCGCTATTCGACGGTCGCCGGCATTCCGGTACCTGATCTCGTGCGCATGGGCTGGACGACCGAGGCGCGGATCGCCGCGATCGTCGAGCGGACGGCCAACGGCGGCGGCGAGATCCTGAAGCTCCTGGGCAAAGGCAGCGCGTTCTACGCCCCGGCCTCGGCCGCGGTCGCCATGGCCGAGAGCTATCTCCGCGACAAGAAGCGCGTGCTGCCCTGCGCCGCCTGGTTGACCGGCCAGTACGGCGTCAAAGACCTTTACGTCGGGGTGCCGGTGGTCATTGGCGCACGCGGCGTCGAGCGGATCGTCGAAGTGCCGCTCGATGCCACGGAAAAAGCCGCGTTCGATGCCTCGTGCGCGTCGGTGCACGGGCTGATCGACGCCTCGCGCGCGCTGATCGGCTGAGCGGCGATGAATATCCACGAGTACCAGGCGAAGGAGCTGTTCAAGAAATTCGGAGTGCCGGTACTCGACGGTGGAGTGGCCTGGACTCCCGAGGAAGCCGTCAAGAAGGCGGAGGCCCTGCCCGGCTCGGTTTATGTCGTCAAGGCGCAGCTCCACGCCGGCGGCCGAGGTGCTGGCCATTTTGCAGACGACCCAGAAGGCAAGGGCGGAGTGAGGATTGCGCACTCGCTGCACGAGGTGCACGCCGCGGCTGTCGCCATGCTCGAGCATACGCTCATCACCCGCCAGACCGGACCGGCCGGGCGCAAGGTGCATCGCGTCTATGTCGAAGCGGGGGCCCGGATCGCCCGCGAATTCTATCTCTCCCTCCTGGTGGACCGGAGCGTCGGGCGGATCGCACTCGTCGCTTCGAGCGAAGGCGGGGTCGAGATCGAGGAAGTCGCGTCGCGGCATCCGGAAAAGATCCTGCGCGTGACCGTCGATCCGGCGAGCGGCATGTCCGCTTTCCACGGCCGCCGCCTGGCCGCCGGGCTTGGGCTCAAAGGCCAGGAAGCAGGCGCTTTCGGCCGGCTCGTCGAAGGACTCTACCGCGCCTTCCTGGCGCTCGATTCCACGCTGATCGAAATCAATCCGCTGATCCTGACGGAAGACGGCGCGGTGCTTGCGCTCGATGCCAAGATGGGGTTCGACGACAATGCCCTCTATCGTCACCCGGAGGTGCAGAAACTGAGGGACGAGGCGGAGGAAGATCCGAAGGAGCTGGAGGCAGAGCGGCACAACCTGAACTACGTGGCGCTGGACGGTACGATCGGCTGCATGGTCAATGGCGCGGGCCTCGCCATGGCAACGATGGATATCATCAAGCTCTACGGCGGCAGCCCGGCGAACTTCCTCGATGTCGGCGGCGGAGCCACCAAGGAACGCGTGACCGCGGCCTTCAAGATCATCCTTTCCGACCCGCATGTCGAAGGAATCCTCGTCAACATCTTCGGCGGCATCATGCGCTGCGACGTCATCGCCGAGGGCGTCGTCGCCGCGGCACGCGAGGTCTCGCTGAATGTGCCGCTGGTGGTGCGGCTGGAAGGCACGAACGTCGCACTGGGGAAGGACATCCTGGCCCGCTCGGGCCTTTCGATCATCTCGGCCGAGAACCTTGCCGACGCGGCGGAGAAAGTGGTGACGGCGGTCAGGGAGGCGGCCTGAGATGGCGATCCTCGTCGATGCCGCAACCCGGGTCATCACCCAGGGCTTCACCGGTGCCCAGGGTACTTTCCACTCCGAGCAGGCGATCGCCTACGGAACGAAAGTCGTGGGCGGGGTCACGCCGGGCAAGGGAGGGAGCAGACATCTCGACCTGCCGGTGTTCGACACCGTGGCCGAGGCGGTCGCAGCGACCGGCGCCACTGCGAGCGCGATCTATGTGCCTCCTCCCTTCGCGGGCGATGCCATCCTCGAAGCCATCGATGCCGGCGTTCCCCTCATCGTCTGCATCACCGAGGGAATACCCGTGCTCGACATGGTGCGGGTCAAGCGGGCGCTCTCGGGCTCGGGTTCGCGGCTGATCGGTCCGAACTGTCCCGGCGTCATCACGCCGGATGCCTGCAAGATCGGCATCATGCCCGGGCATATCCACCGCCGCGGCAAGGTTGGCATCATCTCGCGCTCCGGCACCCTCACCTACGAGGCCGTTGCCCAGACCACCGCGGCGGGGCTCGGCCAGAGCAGTTGTGTCGGGATCGGCGGTGATCCGGTCAAGGGAACCGATTTCGTCGAAATCCTCGAACTCTTCCTTGCCGATCCCGAGACCGAGGCGATCGTGATGATCGGCGAGATTGGCGGCGAGAGCGAGATCGAGGCCGCCGAGTTCCTGGCCCACTCCAAGGTGAAGAAGCCGGTGGTCGGTTTCGTCGCCGGCGCCACCGCCCCGCCGGGGCGACGGATGGGTCATGCCGGGGCGGTCATCAGCGGCGGGCGGGACACCGCGGCGGCCAAGATGGCGGCGATGCGGGAGGCGGGAATCCATGTCGCCGAAAGTCCGGCCGCACTCGGCAGCACGGCGGTCCGCGCACTCGGCGGAGCCCCGCCAGCCGCCTGATGATCCGCAGCCTCGCTCCGGCTTCAATCCACCTGATTCGTACCATATCAATCCCCGTTCGTCTCAATGACCCCGGATGCGGGCAAGGTTAGGAATCGGACATGGCTGGCGTGGACATCCTGGCGGGCGCATTCAACGGTGCAAACGCCGCCTTCCTGACCGACCTTTACGCCAGATGGGTCATGGATCCGGGAGCCGTCGATCCGAGCTTCGGTGAACTCTTCGCCGGCCTGAACGACGAGGCCCGCGCCGTGCTGACGGACGCCGATGGCGCCTCCTGGGCGCCCCGCCGGCGCGTCTTCGGGCCGGCCGGAGGAGACGGAGAAGCCGGCGCCATTCGAGTGGCGGAAGAGCGGCGCCCCGCAGGGCTCGGCGAGGCCGAGATTCGCGCTGCCCAGCTCGATTCCATCCGCGCACTGATGCTCATCCGCGCCTATCGCGTGCGCGGCCACCTGGAGGCGAATCTCGACCCCCTCGGCCTCACGGTGCCGAAGCCGCACGCCGAGCTTGATCCGAAAAGCTACGGCTTTACCGATGCGGATTTCGACCGGCCGATCTTCACCGCCAACGTGCTCGGACTCGAGAGCGCCACCTTGCGCGAAATCCTCGAGGTCCTGCGGGCTACCTATTGCGGCCCGATCGGGGTCGAGTTCATGCATATCCAGGATCCCGACCAGAAATCCTGGATCCAGCGCAAGATGGAGGGCGCGCCCTGGGTCGGCGCCTTCGATGCCGCCGCCAGGCGCACGATCCTGCGGCAACTGACAGAGGCCGAAGGGTTCGAGTCGTTCTGCCAGAAGCGCTTCGTCGGCACCAAGCGTTTCGGACTGGAAGGCGGCGAGGCATCGATCCCGGCCTTGCACACCGTGATCGAGACCGCGGTTGCCGCCAGTGTGGCCGAGATCGTCATCGGCATGCCGCATCGCGGCCGGCTGAACACGCTGGTCAACGTGGTGAAGAAGCCCCTGGTCGCAGTGTTCAGCGAGTTCGCCGGGGCAAGCTCGAAGCCCAACGATGTCCAGGGCTCGGGCGATGTGAAATATCACCTCGGCACCTCGACGGATATCGAGATCGGCGGCAAGCCGTTGCATCTTTCCTTGCAGCCCAACCCGTCGCATCTCGAAGCCGTCGATTCCGTGGTGATGGGCAAGGTGCGCGCACGCCAGGATATGGCCGGGGACGCGCCGACCCGACGCAAGGTGCTCGGCATCCTGATGCACGGCGATGCCGCCTTCGCCGGACAGGGTCTGGTCTACGAGACGCTCGCCATGAGCAAGCTGATCGGCTACCGCACCGGCGGCACCGTGCACCTGGTGGTGAACAACCAGATCGGATTCACCACCGTGCCGGCGCATGCCTTTTCGGGCCTCTATTGCACCGACGTTGCCAAGTGCGTGCAGTCGCCGATCTTCCATGTGAATGGCGACGACCCGGAAGCCGTGGTCTATTGCGCTCGCCTGGCCGCCGAATTCCGCCAGGAGTTCCACGTCGATGCCGTGGTGGATATCGTCTGTTACCGCCGGCATGGCCATAACGAGGCCGACGAGCCGGCGTTCACGCAGCCCCTGATGTACAAGGCGATCGCCGGCCACAAAACCACACGCGCGCTCTACGCCGAGAAGCTCGCGGCCGAAGGCAGCATTGCCGCGGCCGAAGCGGCCGCGATGTGGGACTCATACGCAACATCCCTCGAAGAAGCGTATGAGGCGGCGCAGTCCTACAAGCCGAACAAGGCCGACTGGCTGGAAGGCCATTGGAGCGGCTTCGCACACGGCAGCAAGGAAGAGGAAGAAAGAACCGGTGCTGCAACGGCCGATCTCACCAAGGTGGGCACGGCTCTCGCCTCGGTGCCGCAGGGTTTCGATCTCAACCCGAAACTGCGCCGCCAGCTCGACGCGAAGCGACAAATGCTGGAAAGCGGCGAAGGCATCGACTGGGCGACCGGCGAGGCACTCGCCTTCGGGACCTTGCTTCTGGAAGGCCATCGCGTTCGCCTCTCCGGCGAGGACGTCGAACGGGGCACCTTCAGCCAGCGCCACGCCGTGCTGTTCGACCAGACGAACCAGCGCCCCTATGTGCCATTGAACGCGATCGCACCCGGCCAGGCCCGCTTCGAGGTGTACAACTCGCCGCTCTCGGAAGCGGGCGTGCTCGCCTTCGAATACGGCTACACGCTCGCCGACCCCCGTTCTCTCGTGATGTGGGAGGCGCAATTCGGCGACTTCGCCAACGGCGCCCAGGTTATCATCGACCAGTTTGTTTCGTCCGGGGAATCGAAATGGCTCCGGATGTCGGGCTTGACCCTCCTGTTGCCGCACGGCTACGAGGGGCAGGGACCGGAGCACTCCTCCGCGCGGCTCGAGCGATATCTGCAGCTTTGCGCCGAACGCAACATGCAGGTATGCAACCCGACCACACCGGCCAATTACTTCCACGCCCTGCGCCGGCAGGTCCGGCGCAATTTCCGCAAGCCGCTGGTGGTGATGACCCCGAAATCGCTGCTCCGCCACAAGCTTGCCACCTCGCGGCTCGCCGAAATGGCGGAGGGTTCGCGCTTCATGCCGGTGATCGGCGAGAGCGATGGCGTGGCACCTCTGGAGGTGCGACGTGTCGTGCTCTGCAGCGGCAAGGTCTATTATGACCTTTATTCCGAGCGATCATCCCGGGAGATCAAGGACGTGGCCCTGCTCCGGCTCGAGCAGTTCTACCCGTTCCCGGAGCGGCAGCTTGCCGAGGCGCTCAGGCCATACGCGAACGCCGAGCTTGTCTGGTGCCAGGAAGAGCCGGGGAATATGGGCGGCTGGAACTTCGTTGACCGCAGGCTCGAGCAGGTGCTCGCCGCGCTCGGCCGGGCCGGAGCACGGCCACGCTATGCCGGGCGAACCGAGGCTGCGAGTCCGGCAACCGGACTCGCCAGCGCCCACGCAACGGAGCAGAAAGCCCTGATCGATCGCGCGTTCGCACGCGCGTGAGCGGAGTACAGGTCATGGCAACCGAGATCAAGGTTCCCGCGCTCGGCGAAAGCGTGACCTCGGCCACCGTGGCACGATGGCTGAAGCAGGCGGGCGAGGCGGTGGCGCAGGACGAGCCGCTGGTCGAACTCGAAACCGACAAGGTGACGGTCGAGGTGCCGGCACCTGCCGCCGGCGTGCTGAGCGAGATCACCGCGCGCGAGGGCGCAGAGGTCGGAATCGGCGCCGTGCTCGGCCGGCTCGACGGAGCAGGCACGGCCGCCGTTCCTGCCCACCCGGTCCCGGCCGGCAAGCCAGAGGCGCCCCCAGCCGCGCCCACGGCCGCAGCGCCCGAGAAGTCGCCCGCCGCGCCTGCCGTTGCAGAAGCGGCACGGCCGCTGCCGGCCGCGGCCCGGCTTCTGGAAGAAAAAAGCCTGCCGCCAATGGCCATCGGCCCGGGCTCGGGCAAGGACGGGCGGATCACGAAGGGCGACGTGCTCGCGTTCCTGAACCGCCCGCCGCCCGCGGAGCATCCCCCCGAAGCCCCCGCCAAAGCCCCGCGCCAGACCGAAGAAGGCGAAGAGCGCGTGCGCATGACACGGCTGCGCCGCACCATCGCCGTGCGCCTCAAGGAAGCGCAGAACACGGCGGCCATGCTCACCACGTTCAACGAGGTGGATATGAGCGCGGTGATGGCGCTGCGCACAGAATACCGCGACGCGTTCGAGAAGAAGCACGCCGGTGTGCGGCTCGGATTCATGAGCTTCTTCGTCCGCTCCGCAGTCGTCGCATTGCGGGAATTTCCGGCCGCCAATGCCGAGATCGATGGCGAGGACATCATCTACCGGCACTTCGTGCACATGGGAATCGCGGTCGGCGGGCCGAACGGTCTTGTCGTGCCGGTGATCCGCCATGTCGAGAAGATGGGCTTTGCCGAGATCGAGCGCGCGGTTGCCGATTTCGGCCAGCGTGCGAGAGCCGGCACATTGAAACTGGAGGAGCTGACGGGCGGTACCTTCAGCATCACCAACGGAGGCGTGTACGGCTCCCTGATGTCCACGCCGATTCTCAACCCGCCGCAATCGGCGATCCTCGGTATGCACAAGATCCAGGAGCGTCCGGTTGCCATCGCCGGCAAGGTGGAAATCCGGCCGATGATGTACCTCGCCCTCAGCTACGATCATCGGATCGTCGATGGCCGGGAGGCGGTCTCGTTCCTCGTGCGGCTGAAGGAGGGAATCGAGGATCCGCGCCGCCTGCTGCTCGATGTTTAGGAATCTGTCCGGTCGGGGAGGAGTAAGCTCGTGAGCGAAGCCTTCGATCTGATCGTCCTCGGTGCCGGGCCGGGCGGCTATGTCTCAGCCATCCGCGCCGCCCAGCTCGGAATGCGGGTTGCCTGCGTCGAGGGCCGCGGCACCCTCGGCGGTACCTGCCTCAATGTCGGCTGCATCCCGTCCAAGGCGCTGCTGCAATCCTCGGAGGAATTCCACCACGCCGGCCACGCGCTCTCCGCACACGGCATCAGCGTCGGCCAGGTCGCCTTCGATCTTGCGAAGATGCAGGCCCGCAAGAACGCCGTGGTCGAGGCGAACGTCAAGGGTGTCGAGTACCTGTTCCGCAAGAACAAGATCACCTGGATCAAGGGTTGGGGACGGATTGCCGCACCCGGCCGGGTGGAGGTGAACGGGGCCGCATACGAGGCGAAGCACATCGTCATCGCCTCCGGCAGCGAAAGCACTCCGCTCAGGGATGTCGCGGTCGACGAGAAGCGCATCGTGACTTCGACCGGTGGCCTCGAGTTTGACGCGGTCCCCGCGCATCTCGTGGTGATCGGCGCCGGCTATATCGGCCTCGAACTCGGCAGCGTGTGGCGCCGCCTTGGTGCCGAGGTCACGGTGATCGAGTTTCTCGACCGGATCCTGCCCGGAATGGACGGTGAAGTTGCCAAGCAGTTCGAGCGCATCCTCGGCCGGCAGGGCCTGAAGTTCCGCCTTGGCACGAAGGTCGTGGCGGCCGATGCCAGCGGCAACGCGGTCAGGCTTTCGCTGCAACCGAGGGAGGGAGGCGAGACGAGCGAGCTTTCCGCCGATGCGGTTCTCGTCGCGGTCGGCCGGCGTGCGCTGACCGAACGGCTCGGCCTTGGTGAACTCGGCATCAGGTTGGACGGGCAGGGGCGGATCGCCACGGACGAGCGCTTTGCGACCTCGGTTTCCGGCATTCACGCGATCGGTGATGCGATTGCCGGGCCGATGCTGGCGCACAAGGCAATGGACGAGGGCGCGGCGATCGCCGAGATCCTGGCCGGCCGTGTCGCGCACGTGAACTATCACGCGATTCCCGGCGTGGTTTATACGTGGCCGGAAGTGGCCGCCGTCGGCAAGACGGAGGAGGAGCTGAAAGCGGCAGGCACTGCCTACAAAGTGGGAAAATTCCCGTTCACCGCCACGCCGCGCGCCCGCGCCATGGGGGAGACGGACGGGTTCGTGAAAATTCTCGCCGATGCCACGACAGATGCCGTGCTCGGTGCGCATATTCTCGGGCCGGATGCCGGCACCCTGATCGCCGAGCTTGCGATGGCGATTGCGTTCGGTGCTTCCACCGAGGACATCGCCGAGATTTCGCACGCGCATCCGACGTTGAGCGAAGCGATCAAGGAAGCCGCGCTCGCGGCAGATGGCCGGGCCATTCACCTCTGACGTCATGATACGCCCGCTGGCGCTGACGATGGGCGAGCCGGCCGGGATCGGCGGCGAGATCACGCTGGCCGCGTGGCGGGCGCTGAGGGCCGAAGGGCCGGCCTTCTTCGTGCTCGACGACCCGGCCCGGCTCGGCCGGCTCGCCCGAACTCTCGGCTGGCCAACGAAGGTGCTCCCCATTGCAGGGCCAGAACAAGCCACTTCGTGCTTTGCCGAGGCGCTCCCGGTTCTTTCGCTCGAAATGCCGGCGCCGGTCATTCCGGGGCAGCCCGATCCACGCAACGCGCCGGCCGTCATCGCTGCCATCGAGAAGGCGGTTTCCCTGGTGCGCGAGGGACGCGCCGCAGCGCTGGTGACCAATCCGATCAGCAAGGCGGCGCTCTACGGAATCGGATTTCCTTACCCCGGACACACGGAATTCCTGGCCGCACTCACCGGCGTGTCGCGCCCGGTGATGATGCTGGCCGCCCCGGCTCTCCGTTGCGTCCCTGTCACCGTACACGTGGCACTGAAGGTGGCGCTGGCAATGCTGAGCACGGAACTGATCGTCGAGGCAGGCCGGATCGTCACCTCGGGCCTGGCCGGCGATTTCGGAATTCCGAAACCGCGCCTTGCAGTTGCCGGCCTCAATCCGCATGCCGGGGAGGGGGGCGCGCTCGGCACCGAGGATCGTGACATCGTCGCCCCCGCAGTCGCGGCGCTGAAAGCGGCGGGAATCGCCGCCATTGGTCCGCTGCCCGCGGATACGATGTTCACGCCGGCCATGCGCGAGCGCTACGATGTCGCACTCTGCATGTATCACGACCAGGCACTGATTCCGCTCAAGACCCTCGACATGACGCACGGAGTGAACGTGACGCTCGGCTTGCCGATCGTGCGCACCTCGCCCGATCATGGCACCGCCTTCGATATCGCAGGGAAGGGATGCGCGGATGCCTCGAGTCTGATCGCGGCACTCAGGATGGCCGCAGCAATGGCGGCCGAGCGGGAGAAGCGATGATGGGCCCGATCCGGCTTGGCGTGAATCTCGATCATGTCGCAACGCTGCGCAATGCGCGCGGCGGCGTGCACCCGGATCCTGTCCTCGCGGCGAGGGTTGCACTCGCTGCCGGGGCGGACGGCATCACGATTCACCTGCGCGAGGACCGCCGCCACATTCGCGATGCGGATCTCGAGCGGATGCGAGCGGAGATCACCGCACCCATCAATCTGGAGATGGCGGCAACCGAGGAAATGGTGGGCATCGCCTGCAAGGCACGCCCGCACGCCTGCTGCCTGGTGCCGGAACGGCGCCGGGAACTGACGACGGAAGGCGGCCTCGGCGCCGCGGAGCAGGAGGACGCTCTGAGATTGCCGATCCGCCAACTGAGCGAGGCAGGAATCGCCGTCACACTTTTCATCGATCCGGATCAGCGGCAAGTGGAAGCGGCGGCACGGCTTGGCGCGGCGGCGGTCGAACTCCATACCGGCCGCTATGCCGGCGCATTCGAGACGGATTCGGGCGGCACGGAGGCGCTCCGGCAGCGGGAGCTCGAACGCCTGCAAGGGGCGGCCCGGGATGCGATCAGGCTCGGCCTCGCCTGCCATGCCGGGCATGGGCTGAGCTTCGAAAATGTCGGCCCGGTTGCGGCCATTCCCGAAGTGAGCGAACTCAATATCGGACATTTCCTGATCTGCCAGGCGATCTTCGATGGTCTGCCGGCGGTGGTTTCGCGGATGAAGAGTCTCATGACCCAGGCGCGCGGGCTCGGGTGAGAGATTGCCGCGGGCAGCTCGCAGGCGATTCGTTACGGGCTAGAGCAGATCGCGATCAGACGGTATCGGCTGATCGCGTGAAGATGCTCGCCAAAACAGAGAGCTAGAGCAGTTACCGTGAGCCATGGCGAACGGACATTGCTCTAGACCCGTGTCGGGCTGACTGTGCAGCCCGACACCGGTCTCGCGGTTTATTCGAGCCCGCGATTCACGCCCTCCGACAATTTCGCCTCGGGCGATCGCGGGCTAGCAAAAAATGCGGCCAGTTCCTCGAGGCCGAGAGCGCCGGCCGCAAAATCGTCCAGCACCTTCACGGCATCGTCGCGCGCCCCCGCGAGCCCCATTTTTTTCAACTGGCGGATGAGCCGTGTCCCCTGATGGATCAGGGGCTGATGGGCCGGGGCAAAAAACCGGCGTACCAGCCCGCCCGCGAGAACGAAGAGCGCCAGATGCAGGATCTCGTAGACGGAAGCGCGGGCCGGAGGTGCGGTGGCAATGATCCGGCTCACCGCATTGATCCCCGCCCTGGCGTGCCCGATGCTGCGGTCCAGAAGCTCGTGGCCGATTTCGTGAAACAGGGTCTCCACCAGATCGGCACCGGCAAATCGCGCGGTGTCCACCAGCGCCGGATGGCTATGGCCGCCCGCCTGGTCGTACGCGCAGCGCACCAGCACGACATCGACCGGCCGCTCGCCCTCGGGGATCATCAGCCCGCGCCGGATTCCGAGCAGAATGTCGTCCTTGACGGCGGGCAGCGTCGCGGCCAGCCAATCCTGCGTTTCCAGAAGTGCCACCCGCTCGGCCGGCCAATCGCCGCCGCGATAGGCGCCTTCCATCGCCGCCATGGCAGCAACCAGACTCTCCGCCCATTCCCGCGCCCGGGCCGTCATCAGCTTCGGGATGGAATCGAGATCGGCGGCATCGCGCGCCGCGTATTCCCCCCAGCGCAAGATCTCGATGGGGGAGCATCGGACGGCAAATTCGCCCACGGCATCGCACCCGGCCGCCGCCGCACCGCTTCGAACCCGGCGAATTTCCCGGCCCAGGCGCTGCAGCAGCGCCGGCGCGAAGCCGACGTGCAGCCTGAGCGCGATGCTTCGCCCCGCGGCCAGAGTGACGATGCGGCGATCCTCGGAGGCGGCGGCTTCGCTCTCCCCGCTCACGTATCCTGCCCGGCCTCCATGTCGGCCGGGACGAACCCGAGCACTCCCCGTGCGCACAGTTCCGTGCACAGCCCCACGACCGGCTGGTAAAGCCGCGCCGCGTCGGGAAGCCCGAGCCAGTTGCCGAGATCGGCGAGCAGCCCGGCAAGTGTCCGCGTACCGTCGATCATCAGCACTGCCGCTGCGCTCTCCCGGTTCAGAGAGAGTTCTCCCACGGCGCCATTCTCCCCGCGATGCAGAAGGACGAGGCTGTCCTCGGACAGCTCGGGCCAGGGCTCACTCTCCGCCTCGCGCAGGGCCTCGATATCGTAGCCGACCTCCACGACTGCGTGGTTCAAGTCCAGGATCGGCCGCACGCCGTCTTGGCGGGCGAAGGCGGCCTGCAAGGCATCGGGCGAGCGGTTCACAGAAGATGGCCAGTTCTTCAGTTGCGGCCGCAGGCGCAGATTCAACCGCTTCAGCTCGAAGTGCAACAGCCCGAGAACGCGTTCGGGGACCGCCTGCCCCCGATCTTCATTCCCATCTTCATGGCCGTTCAGCAGGAAGTTCGCAAACCTGAGCGCCTCCGGATATTTGCGCGTGTCGAGCGCGATCGACTGGCGGTCCAACGCCTGCACCAGCTCGAGAAGGGAAAACCCGAGAATTTTCGCGGTCAGCGGAAAGGCTTCCGCGATCGCCGCCATCCGGTTGCCGACCAGGCATTGGGCAAAAAGCTCGATCCGGCCCGCGTCCATGGCGCGCAGGCGCTCGCGCTCGCGGAGGCTCAGATCGAAATCACCGCCAACTGCCGCCTCCGGTGCCAGTACCCAGGCGCGGAACCGACTGTCGGTCAGAAGCCGCGCATAGGAAGCCTGAAATCGCGCCTCGGCACCGAGCCAGGAGGCGGTGTCAGACTGCACGGGACGGTGGCCGGAGCCAGTCCGGCGCCGCGATCAGCCCAGAAGCAAAATGTGGCGCCCATGCATCACAAAGAACGCCGCGAATCGCCGCCAATTCCTCCAGCAGATCCTGGAAGGGTGGAAAATCCTGGTCACGCTCGATCATCACCGCCCGCAAGGCCGAAAGGCGCGGGGCGGCGGTGCGCAGCAGATCGAGCACCTCGCCCGGCACTGGCGCGTTGTGCGTGTCCAGCAGCACGCCATCGCTCGCGAGCCCGCCGGCGAGATGGATCTGGACCACGCGTTCCAGCGGCAGACGATCCACGTAGGCCTCTGCGTCGAAACCCTGATTGACGGCGTTGTTATAGGCGTTCGTCAGATCGAGCAGGAGCCAGGCCCCGGATTGCTCGAGAATGGCCGCGATGAACTCTTCCTCGGCAAGCTCGTCGGGGCCGGGACGAAAGAGCACGGAGATGTTTTCGAGCAGGAACGGCACGGACAGAATGTCGATCGCGTGGCGGCATTTGGCGGCGACGAAGCCGACCATTTCGCGGCTCAGAGGGAGCGGCGTCAGATTGCCGATCGTCCGGCCCGGCACGCCGGTCATGCACAAATGATCACTCGCCCAGTGGGCGCCGGTCGCCGCTACCAGATCGCGCATCTGGCGGACATAGCCGGTGCGCAGCGGCTCGATGGTGCCGATGGAGAGGTCGAGCCCGTGCACCACGATGCCGAAGCGTGCCGCCAGCGTCTCCGCATCCCGCATCCGTTCGGGCGGCATGTCGATAAAATGTTCCAGCATCAGTTCGAGAAAGTCGACCTGGCCGGAATCGGCGAGCAAGTCTTCGCGAAATTCTCCGCGGTAACCAAGACCCACGCCAAGGAAGGGAAGGGTATCCGCGCGCGGGCGGGAATCGGCCAGTGTCTCCGGCGAGCCCAGCATTGAAGCCTTACCCCTCCGGCGGCGGCTGAGGCGGTTTGGGGCGGGTCGCTGCGATCTCTATCCGCAACTCCGGTTCGGCGCGCAGAAGTTCCTGCAGCCGCGTCACCGGCACCACGCCCTCTACCCGCATGGTCGGTCCCGCGCCGGCTTTCTCCTCGCGCTCGCTCTTCGCCTTCCCACTCATGAGACCTGCTCCGGCTGCTCTATTGTCTTCTCGGCCGGTCCAGCGCGAACGATCCCTTCCCAGAACAACCCTTCGACGATTCCTCGCAGATCGTCTTCCGCAACCTCCGCCGGCCGCACGCCCAAGGCGTGCGCCAGCTCCCCGTGCAGGTCCGCAAAAGAGAGGGCCCGCTCGCGAAGGATTGCCAGCAGCGCGGCCGTGCCGCGGCTCACCCGTTGCGGGAATGATCCGCGGTGGAACAGCACATGAAGCCCGCCGGCGAGGCGGAACCGCAGGTGTTCGCAAGGCGGGATCTCTTCGCCCCGCGCGATGCGTTGGGCCAGCTCTTCCACATCGTAGGAAAAGAGCTCGACCGCACTTTCTCCGCGGAGGCAGAACTCCTGTGCCGGCGCATCCGGACCTTCGGGGTCGAACGTCAGGCGTGAGTCGGGGTGCTTTTGCTCCTCGTCGCGTTCACCGGTCCAGGCATGGACCAGCCGTTCGTAACGGCACATGTCCATGGCCGGGCCATCCTCCAGCCGCTCGAGCTTCATTTGCAGTTGCGAACCCACGGCCACGGCAAACTCGCGCCGCGCCATCGCGCCGTTGCCCATCCCCGAACCTGCGAGCGCGGCGCGTGCCACCTGCTCGGCCTTCGTGCCGAGAAGCGCTGCGGTGTACGGATAGAGGCGCTGCACCACGGGCAGGGGGTCGAGCCGGTCCTCGGCGTTTGCCTCGCGGTCCGGCCTGAGGCGCGGCGGAGGAGGCTCGCCCACAACCGCTCGCAACACGCGCTCGAGCCCTTCGACGTAGGTGGCAACGTCCGGCATCTCGTCCGTCAACGCGTATCCTGCGGCGCCGATGCGGCGTGCCCGCTCCGGGTCGGAGAGCGCGAAGCGGAGCGCGCGAGCCAGTTCTCCGGCATCGCGCGGATCGGAGACCACGACCAGATTCTGGCGATGCCGCGCCCGGCCGCGGAACATCTGCTTGCGCAGCACTTCTTCGGACACCACGAGGCAGCAGCCGCAGCTCAGGACCTCGGACGGGATGCCCGGCGTATGGGCAGCGATCGCGAAATCGCGCTCGAGAAATGCGACCGCATCACAGGCGCGGATGAAGCCCGGCACCCGCCAGTGCGGCACGAACGGGTGCATGCGCACATAGCGCGCCAGGGCGAGTTCGACGATTTTCTGCGCGAAGGTTCCTTCCTGCCAGCCCCGCCCCAGCACCATCAGGTGGAACGGGAATCCCTCGTCGATCAGCGACCGCATCGCGCGCAGCAGGTCGAAGGTGCCTTTCTGCTCGCCGAGCTTGCCATAGAGCCCGAGCACCGGCAGGCCCGGCTCCAGCGGAGCCACCAAGGGCGCCAGATCATCCGCCCCCGCCCAGCGCACCGCTGCGCGCGCCAGCATGCGGTTCAGATCGGCTGGCGGCGCGGCGGGATGGAAGGCCGATCGGGGCAGACCGAAGCCGATCCCGGTGACAATCTGCGCCTCGCCCACGCCGTGCCCGCGTACCACCCGCTGCGCCCGGCCGCCGGTGATCACGCGGTGTGCGCGGCGGAGCACTTCCCCGTAGCAGGGGGCCAGATCCGGTACCTCCATGAGCCGGAACAAATCGCTGCCGGCGTGCTTGAACACGTAGGGCGTGGCGGTCCAGCCGCCGGCGATGCTGGCGGCAACGCCGTAGGGCTCGAGATACTGCGCGAAGATGGCATCACAGCCGTCGCGCGCGATGGCCTCGAGCGCACGCGAGACCAGGCGGCTGGTCGTGGGATTGCCTTGCGGAATGTAGTAGAGAGTTTTGCGATCCGGACGTTCCGTGCTGTCAACGACAACCTGCCCGCCGGTGGCCGGGAAGCGCATGGCATAGGGACCGTTCCCGGCGCGGTCTTCGGGGGCCAGATCGATGCGGAACATGTCTTCGACTTCGTCCGCGTTGGTGATGACGCGCACGAAATGGCCGCGCTCGGCAAGACCGCGCGCAGCCCAGTAGCATTGGGTGCTGACGCCGCCCTGGATGGGCGGATACTTGGTCAGGAAGCACAGTTTCACGACTGTTACCGACTTTCATGGGTGAGGGGTTCGCGCTCGCTTCTGCCCTCACCCCTACCCCTCTCCCAGAGGGAGAGGGGAAGTATGTGGATGGCTCGGCCCCTCTCCGGATCCCCAGCAAAGTCCGAGGACTTTGCCGGGAGCCAGGCCCAGAGGGAGAGGGGAATTGCGTAGAGAGAGACGGGCCGCCCGCCGCATCGCCGGCGGACGACCCCGTGACCTCGGCTTCGTTATTTGCTGCCGGCCGGCAGTTCCTTCCAGAGACGAACGTTATGTTCCTGCGCCCTGGCCACCAGGCAGACGATGCACACGAAGCAGACGAAGCAGACGATGCAACTGACGGCCGGGATCTGCCCCGCCTTCACCGGCTTCATCGCCCTGAGTTCGAACTTCACCTGCTCGCCGCCGAGGACCTGGGCTGCCTTCAGCTTTTCGATACTGATATCGCCGCGAACCTGCATGGTTCCGGGACGTTCCGCCATCGATGCCTCCTTGAGTCGCTATCAAAATGATTTTAGCGCCGGCCTTTTCGTTATGCAACAGGAATTTCTTCGATGCCGTTTTGTTCCGCCGAGACTCATGTCGGGCTGACTGTGCAGCCCGACACAGGTCTCGCTCTTTATTCGAGCCCGCGATTCACGCCCTCCGACGATTCCGCCGCGGGCGATCGCGGGCTGAGGCGGCAGGCCGCGGCCTGCCGCGTCAAGCCGTCGGCGCGGAAATAGGGCTCAGGAGGTGCCGCTGGCGAGCGTGGCCTTGAGGCCGGAGATGGTGAGGGTGAGGGCGCTCGGGCCGCTCGCCGCAACCGGCGCGGTCAGCCGCCAGGTCGCGTGATCGATGTCGCGAAACAGGACCGCGATGCCGACGAACTGGGCGCCTTTCTGCAGCGTGCGGGTGATGGTCTTGCTTTGCGCCGGCGGGATGACGAACTGCTCGGACGCCAGGAGGTCGGCGCCCAGCGTCTGCTGCTTCTGTTCGACCAGCGCGAAGAAATCGGCGCGATCGAAACTGCCGGTGGCAGAAAGCTGGAACAGCTGGAACGCGACCGGCGCGGGATGCCCGGTCGGATCCGGGTTCTGATCCGCCCCGGCATGCACGGTGAGGGTCAGCACGGCGGGGGGAGGCGGACCGGCCGCGCAGCGTTCGAGCACGAATGCCGATGCGAGAGCGAGCAGGGCTCGGCGGCTGGTCATGAAGGCTCCCTTCCCCGGGTGGCGATCTCAGCCAGTGCCTGTTCGTAGGCACGGGCGAAAGCCTTGCCGAAGACGCTGTCGAAATCATCGGCGAGGCCGGCAGAAACCTCGGCGTGCAGCTTCTCGAAGGCGTCCCAGGCGCGCGCCTTGCGGTTGGCGGCAAGGGCCATCAGCCCGCCGGCACCGGAGGCACCGGAGAGCGTTGCGGGATCGAAGCGTTTGACCAGCGCGCGCACCGCCGCCTGCATCGCCGACGTGGTGGCCAGCTCGTGCTGGCGGATGTCCTTGAGCGCGTCGGCGACCGCCTCGGCCGGGCCCATGTCGGTGCGGCGGCCCACGCCGATCAGCGCCGCCAGGGCATCTTCGTCGCCGGCCGAAAACTTGAGCGGGTTGTTGCCGTGGGCACGGATGATTGTCTGCTCGATCCGGAACTCGCCCTTGATGGCGGCGCGCGCGATCAGCGCCTGGCGGAGGCCGCTGACCAGGGCGCGGAAGGCCGCCCCGAGCGCGGTCATCGCCGCCGCGGGATCGGCGGGCCGGGCATCCGGCACGCCGGCGCCGGCCAGGAATGCTGCCAGCAGGCCGGAATCGGCGGCCGGAGCGATGTCGCGCGGGGCTGCCGCAACCGCAGGGAAAGACGGAACCGGGGGGGCGGGAGCGAGGACTTGCACCGGGCCCGGAGCGGGCTCCTCCGTGACGGAAGGCGGGACGGCGGCAGGAAGAGGGGCGGCGGGGGGAGGAGCGGCAGCCGGCACGGCAGCCGCCGGACGGAGGAGGGAGTCTTCGGAATCCCAATCGTCCGGCAGCAATTCGCTGGTCGGCTGCGGCGGGCGGAAAGCGTCCTCGACCGACGGCCCATGGTCTGCCATCACCGGGCCGGCGAAGGGCTCCTCGGCGGAATCCGGCGCCAACGGATCGAAATCCGGCGGCAGCGCGAAAGCGGGCCTCTGATCGGCCGGCGCAGCACCGCCGAACGGCTGCCCGCCGGCCGGACCGAGCACCGCCGCGAACGGGTCGTCGCCAAATGGATCGGCCGGCTGGGGCGCGCGCCGTGCCGGCGCGATCGAGGGCGAGAACTGCTCCGCCTCTTCGGCAATCCGCGCCTCGATCTCGTACGGGCCGAGCCGGAGCCGATCCCCGTCTCTGAGTGTCCGCGGTGCACCCGGGCCGATCGGGTCCGCCTCCCGGTTGAGGAAGGTGCCGTTGGTCGAAAGATCGGCGAGCTGCCAGGTGCCGGCACGGAAGGCGAGCACGCAGTGGCGCTTCGAGAGATGCCGCTCCGGATCGGCCAGCACCCAGTCATTCTCGTTGCCACGGCCGATGCTGAACTCGCCGCCGCGAAGTTCGCGCGTTTCGGGCGCGACCTGGTCCGGGCAGCGCAGCACGGAGAGTGTGAGCGTCATCGCGCTAGCCGATCAGCACCGTCGGAAGGCCGAGCACGATCACCCCGCCATGGGCGGTCGGATCCCCCATCCTGGCGGCCGGCATACCGCCGAGCAGCACCGTCGGCGCCCCGGGAAGGATGGTGTCCGGCGGCCCGACGCAGGTGCAGAGCCCGCCCACGACCGCCGCCGGCATGCTGCCGATCAATACCGTTGGCACGCCGGGCGGCAGGATCGGCCCGCCGACATGCGGCACCAGCACGGTCACCATCGGACAGGTGTGCAGGCAGCCGACAAAGGCCGCAGGCTGGCCCATCACTCCTCCTCGGGCGGCAGCCTTCCAGGTCCGCCCGCAGCGATGTTGTGGGCGCTGTCGAGGAAGCGGGCAAGCCTGTCCTTCTGCCGTTCGGGCTTCGTGCGCACCGCCGCCAGCGCCACCGCGCCGGCCACCGCGGTGCCGGTGAGATGGTCGGCGGGCGGCACGGCGGGCTGGCCGAGCGGGGACATCGAATCCCCGCTCCAGAAGGCGGCTACCGCGGCCCACGCCTCCGGGCTGCCGAACCCGGCCTGCTGGGCAGCGGCAAAGGCGGCGCGGCGCGGCTCATCGGACTGGCGGCGCACCCACTGCTCGGCCTGCGCGACGGCGGTGCGGTCGGGTTCCGGAAGGTTGGCGGGCGCCGTGTGGTGCGCGCACATGCAGGCCCACCAGGTGGCCTCCCGCTTCGGCAGTGCATGGGCCAGGAGGCGCGTCGCCTCGATGAGAAAGCCACGACCCTCCAGGCGCTCCAGCGCCTCGGTGGTCGCCGCACAGCCCTCCAGCAGAGCGCTCGCCTCGGCTGGAAGGTCGAGCCGTTTCCGCACCTCTGCGAGATCACTATCCACCAGCTTGACCAGCGCTGCCCCCATCTTCGGTCACGCGTCAGTTCACTTGGACAAGTCCGCCCTTCAAAGTCAGCATCCCGGATCCGGTGATCTGCGCCATCGGCCCCTGGAGATTGAGCATCGCCGTGGCCGCAGCCTTGATCATCGTGCCGTTGATGGCGACGCCCGTGCCGTCGATCTTGATGCTGTTGTTGCCGACCGAAAGGGTGATGCTGGAGGTGTCCATCTTCACGCTGCTAACCGCTCCGACCGCCAGTTGAATGGCCTGCGCCCCGGTGACCTTCACCGAGCCCGCCTGCGCATTCACGACTATGTTACCGCTGGACGAGGTTACCGTATAATCATTTTGCGCCGTGTGACTGACCGTGCCTTCGACGGAGAGGGTCCGGTTCCCGTTGATGGTGATCGATTCGTCCTTCTTTATCGTTACCGTGCGGTTGTTGCCCACCGAGAGCGACTGGTTGTTCTCGACCTCGGTCGTCAGGTCCTTCTCGGCATGCAGCAGCACGACCTCGCTGCCCGACGTGTCGTCGAATGACAACTCCGAGTAGTTGGAGGTGCCGCCACCGGCCGAAGAGCGGCTGCGGAAGCCGCTCTTGGTCTGCTGGTCGGGCAAGGTGAAGGGCGGCTTCTGCTGACCGTTGTAGAAGCAGCCGATCACCACCGGCTGGTCGGGGTCCCCGTACATGAAGGCGACCGCGACCTCGCTCCCCTGGCGCGGCATGTGCTGCCAGCCCCAGCCATTGCCGCTCCAGGGCTGGATGACGCGCACCCAGATCGCGTTCGAGCCGGTCTCGCTCTGCCGATGATCCCAGAAGAACTGCACCTTGATCCGGCCGATCGCCTCGCTGTCGATCTCGCCGGAGGCGGTGAGCACGACTGCCGAATAGACCCCGGTCATGCGCGGTCGCGGGGTGGTGAAGGGCTGGCGCCAGGTCGTGGCATTCGGAAAGGCGGTGAAGCTGTTCTGGTAGGTGATGTCGCCGCCGCCGGAGATCCAGGTCGGATCGGAGAAGTCGTGCGCCACCCTCTGGATGACGAACTGCGCATTCGAGTCGCCGGTTATCGGATCGGTCGCGAGGGTGAAGCGGCCGCCCGGGAAGAAGCCCTCGTGCTGGCCCCCTCCCTCATAGAGGGCCGCCGCCGCGTCGGCCGCTTGGGACTGGAACTTGGCGCGGTTGTTGAGGATATCGGTCTCGGCGGAGCGGCCCGGCCACAGATAGACAGCCCGCTGCGAGGCACCGCTGGCCTTGAGCAGGGTGCTGCTGGTCCCGCTCGGCTGGTTGACGGAAACCGGATCGTAGTCGGAGAGGGTGACCGAGCCCCAGGCAGTTTCATTACATAGCCGGAACGCCGTCAGCACGTCGTAGTTCCCGCCCGTTTCGGCGTACGTCAAGCTGCCATTGCTGATCGCCTGGAAGGCACCGTTGTAATCCTGGATCACCAGCGTGTGCGCGCTCTCGGTATGCTCGAAATAATAATAGAGACCTTCCTCTTCCATCAGGCGGCTGACGAAAGCGAGATCGGTCTCGTTATACTGGGTAGTGTACGGGCGCGTCGCCGGCGAACCCTGGAGCTTGGTCTCGTAGGTGACTCCCGTCTCACCGAAGATGGTCTGGAGAATGTCGGTAACGCTGGCATCGGGGAAGATCCGGCAATCGATGGTCTGGTCCAGGAACCAGAGCTTTGGCACCACCTCGAAACGATAGAACCCATAGCCGCGCAGCGCGGTGCCGTGCGTGGTGAGGCGCCTGATCATGCCGTTGAAATAGCGCTGCGGGCCGCTCGGGCGCGCCACGGTCAGCGTCAGCGGCTGGAACAGGTAGCTGTCTGGCGAGAGCGGCGCGCCGGAGGCATAGAAGTCGATGGTCAGAACAAAGGGCGCGCTGATCGCCTCTTCGGCGTGGAAGCTGACCGGTATGAATCCAGTGGCCGTGCCGCTGACGGCTATGCTGAGCGCACGCCCACCCGCCCCTCCTCCTCCCCCGGAGTCGGACATCAAGGTCTCCTTCCAAACTGCTGCCCTTTTACCCGCCGGAACCGCAGTGGCAAACAAACTCTCCCGTGACCGCTCAGCCGGCCCCGCCCGGCCCGGCCGGCCCGTTAAGGGCAAGCCGGGCCTCGACCACGTCCGGCGCCCCCGGTTCTCGATGGAGTTCGAACCCGAGGTGGCTGGCAAATTTCAGCATCTCGGCATTCTCGGCCAGCACCTCCCCGATCATCCGTGCCAGCCCGTGCCTCCGCGCCCAGCCGATCAGCCGGCGCATCAAGAGGGTTCCCAGGCCCTTGCGTTGCATGTCTTCCTGCACCACGATCGCGAACTCGCCCTCGCGCCGCCCCGGCAGGCAGGCAAGGCGCACGACCCCGACCGTCTCCCCACTCGCTTCCCGGATGGCGATGATCGCGGTCTCGGTGATGTGATCGACCGAAGTGAGCCGAGTGATCTCCTCCTCGGGCAATTCATGGACGGCGGTGAAAAAGCGGAACCGCAAGTCCGCGGGCGAGAGGCGCCCGACGAACTCGCGATGCGCCCTGGCATCCGAGGGCCGGATCGGGCGGATTTGCAGCCACTCGCCACCGAGCGAGACCCGTTCGGTGTCGTCGGCCGGCCGGTCGGGAGGACTTGGAGGCGAAGAGTTGGGGGGCGAGGAGTTGGCTGCTGGCGACCCCATCGTGATGGCCCTCGTGCACCGCGCAATCCCGCAATGCATTAACCTCTATCAATTCTCCCGTTCCACCCCGCGACCGCGGGAGTGCCGCAGCGAGCAGGCGCCTCCCTGGCGTTCCCCCGCTCCGCGATACCGCCGGAGGGCCCAGTGATCTACGCTTATCGCCACTGGCGCGGCGGGGGAGACACCCATGGCAGCGGACGATTCCGATCACTCATCATCGGCGCCGAACGCCGTTCCGGTCACGACATCCGCCGAGTTTGCGGAGATCCTGTTCCGCCGCTCCGCCCGCGAGGACCTGGCGCGCTATCTTTCGGCCGACCTCGAGCAGCTAGCTGCCGCCGCCCTCCGGCATCTCGCCCTCTCGCGCACCTCCGGGCCCGACCTCCACCTTTCCGACCACGAATTCGTCATCGACGGCCGCACCGATGAGATCACCGTGCTCGAGGTGGTCAACGACAACATGCCGTTTCTGCTCGACTCGACTCTCGGCGAGCTGGCGGCCCAGGGCCTGGAGCCGCAACTCGTGGCGCATCCGATCCTGGCGGTCGAACGCGGCCGCGACGGCTCGCTCATTCGCCTCGAAGGCGATGCCGGGGCGGTGGCGCAGCCAGGCTTCCAGCGTGAAAGCCTGATCCACGTCCATCTGAGCCGGATCGACGATCCGGCGGCGCGCGCCGGCCTCACCCAGGGGCTCAGCCGGACCTATGCGGACGTCGCACTTGCGGTCGAGGACTGGGCCGGCATGTGGGCGCGAATCGACGAGGTGATCCGCGCCTACCGCACGAGCCCGCCGCCGCTGGCGGAAGACGAGCTCGCCGAGGCCGTTTCGTTCCTGCGCTGGTTGCGCAACGACAATTTCGTGTTCCTCGGCGTCCGCGAGTACCGCCTGCCGGATGGCGATGCGGCCCACGATCCGGTGCCGGGAAGCGGGCTCGGGCTGTTGCGCGACCCGGCGGTCAGAGTGCTTCGCCGCAGCCGCGAACTGGTGGTGATGACGCCCGAAATCCGTGCCTTCCTGGCCCGGCCGCAGGCGCTGATCATCGCCAAGGCCAACGTCAAGTCGCGCGTACATCGGCGCGCCTATCTCGACTATATCGGAATCAAGCTCTTCTCGCCCGCCGGACGCCTGGAGGGCGAGCTTCGGCTGGTCGGCCTCTTCACGGCCAGCGCCTATACGAGCACCGCGGGCGCGGTGCCCTATCTCAGGCACAAGATCGCCAAGGTGGTGGCGCGCGCCAATTTCGACCCGGCCAGCTATGCCGGCCGCGGCCTCTCCGCGGTCCTGGAAAACTATCCGCGCGATGAGCTGTTCCAGATCGACGAGGACACGCTCTACCGCTTCGCGATGGCGATCATGAACCTCTCGGAGCGCCCGCGCATCCGGGCGCTGATCCGCCCCGACGAATTCGGCCGCTTCATCTCGATCCTGGCCTTCCTGCCGAAGGAACGCTACGACACGGAGGTCCGCCGGCGCGTCGGTGCCTGGCTGGCCGAGGTCTATCAGGGCCGCGTCTCGGCCGCCTATCCTGCCTATCCGGAAGGCCCGCTCGCACGCACGCACTACATCATCGGCCGCGACGAAGGCGAGACACCCCGCATCACGCAGGCTGCTCTCGAGGCAGGCATCGCGGCCATCGCCCGCACCTGGCCCGACGCGCTGCGCGAGGCCCTGGCGGCGGCCAAGGGCGGGGCCCGCGCGCGCGCCCTTGCCAAGCGTTACGCCAATGGTTTTTCCGCCGCCTATCGTGAAGCATTCCCGGCCGAGCGGGCGGTTGCCGACATCGAGATCCTGGAACGCCTCTCGCCTGACCGCTCGCGCGCGGTCAGGCTCGACCGGGCGCGGGGCGCACCGCCGGCGCGGGCAAACCTCTCGCTCTTTTCCCTCGAGGCGGCCCTGCCGCTTTCCGAGCGCGTGCCGATCCTGGAGAATCTCGGATTCCGCGTGCTCGACGAGCGCACCTATCGCATCGATGTCGAGGGCCACGGCGGCGCGCCGATCTGGCTGCACGATATGGAGATCGACCGCGCCTCCGGTGCTGCGATCAACCTTGCCGCGATCGAACAGAAGGTGGAAGCCGCACTGCTGGCATTGTTGCGCGGCGAGGCCGAATCCGACGGCTACAACCGCCTCGTGCTCGAAGCCGGGCTGGAGTGGCGGGACGCCTCCCTCATGCGTGGCTTCGGGCGCTATCTGCAACAAATTCGCGCGCCCTACCCCCAGGATTATCTCGCCGCGACGCTCGCCCGCCACCATGCCATCACGGCCCGCCTGGTCGCGCTCTTCTACGCCCGCTTCGATCCCTCTCTCGGCGAAGCCGATCGCGGCGAGCGGCAGGGTACGATCAGGGCCGACATCGAAGCGGCATTCGCCGATGTGGCAAGCCTCGATGATGATCGCATCCTCCGCCGCTTCACCAATCTCATCGAATCGGCCGTCCGCACCAATTATTTCCAGCGCGGCGCCGATCTGGCGCCGCGCGAGGCGATCGCCTGCAAGTTCGACTGCCGGCGCCTCGAAGCGCTGCCCGAGCCGCGGCCGCTGTTCGAGATTTTCGTCACCAGCCCGCGCGTCGAGGCGCTGCACCTGCGCATGGGACGGGTGGCCCGCGGCGGCATCCGCTGGTCCGACCGGCCGCAGGATTTCCGCACCGAGATCTTAAGCCTTTGCAAGGCGCAGCAGGTGAAGAACGCCGTCATCGTTCCGGTGGGCGCGAAAGGCGGCTTCGTTCCGAAGCGCCTGCCCGCGCCCGCGGACCGCCAGGCCTGGCTCGAGGAAGGCACCGCAAGCTACCGCATCTTCATCGATGCGCTGCTGCAGCTTACCGACAATATCGGCCCCGACGGTGTCATCCCGCCGCCCGAGACGGTCCGCCACGATCCCGACGATCCTTATCTGGTCGTCGCCGCCGACAAGGGAACCGCGAGCTTTTCCGATACCGCCAATGCGCTGGCCATCGCGCGCAACTACTGGCTCGGCGATGCCTTCGCCTCCGGCGGCAGCAACGGCTACGACCACAAGCGCATGGGCATCACCGCGCGCGGGGCCTGGGAATCGGTGAAGCGGCACTTCCGCGCCCTCGACATCGACATCGAACGCCACCCCGTCACGGTGGTCGGGGTCGGCGACATGTCGGGAGACGTGTTCGGCAACGGCATGCTGCTGTCGCGCACGCTCAAGCTGATCGCCGCCTTCGACGACCGCGACATTTTCATCGACCCCGATCCCGATCCGGCCATTGCCTGGACCGAGCGCCGCCGCCTGTTCGATCTGCCGCGCTCGAGCTGGGCCGATTACAACCCGGCGCTGATCTCGAAAGGCGGCGGCGTCTTCTCGCGCAGCCTCAAATCGATCCCGCTCGGCCCCGAGGCTGGGGCCGCCCTCGGTCTCGAGCGCAGCGCCGCGAGCCCGGTTGACGTGATGAGCGCCATCCTCAGGGCAGAGGTCGATCTGATCTGGTTCGGCGGCATCGGCACCTATATTCGTGCCGGCAGCGAGACGGATGCCGAGGTCGGCGACCGCGCCAATGACGCGATCCGCATCGCGGCCAGCGAACTCCGTGCCAAAGTGATCGGCGAAGGGGCCAATCTCGGCGTTACCCAGCGCGGGCGGATCGAGGCCGCAGAGCACGGGGTCCGTCTCAACACCGACGCCATCGACAATTCCGCCGGTGTCAACACCTCCGATGTCGAGGTCAACATCAAGATCGCGCTGGCCGTCCCGCTCGGCGACGGCCGGCTGAACGAAGCGTCGCGCCATGCGCTGCTCGCCGAGATGACCGAGGACGTGGCGGCGCTGGTGTTGCGCAACAATGATCTGCAGTCGCTCGCGCTCTCGCTCGCCGATCCCACTCACGCGGAAGATGCCGGCCTGGGCGAGAGGCTGATGCAGATGCTCGAGCAGGAGGGACGGCTCGACCGCGCCGTCGAATTCCTGCCCGATACCGCCACCCTCGCCGAGCGTTACCGCCGCGGCGACGGATTGACCCGCCCCGAAGTGGCGGTGCTGCTTGCCTATGCCAAGCTCGCGCTGCACGACCACGTGCTCGAAAGCGCGGTCCCCGACGATCCCTATCTCGCACGCGAACTCAAGCGCTATTTCCCGGAGCGGCTCAGCGAGCGTTTTCCGGATGCCATCGCTTCACATCGCCTGCGCCGCGAGATCATCGCAACCGGACTTGCCAACGCGATCGTCAACCGCGGCGGGCCGGCGATCGTGCCGAGGCTCGTGGATGAAACGGGCGCGGATGCACCGACCATCGCCACCTCCTATGCCGCAACGCGCGACTGCTTCGGCACAACCGCGCTGAACGCCGCGATCGATTCGCTCGATGGCCGGGTGCCGGGTGCACTTCAGTTGGCGCTCTACCGGGCGCTCCAGGACCTGCTGCTCGATCGCATGGTCTGGTTCATCCGCAATGTCGCCCTGACCGCAGGAGAGCTCGATCAGGTCGTGGCGCGTTTTCAGAGCGGCATCACCGAGGTCGCCCAAGCGCTCGAGGCCGTGCTGCCGAAAGCGGCTGCCGAGGCACAAAAGGCGCGGGCGGCGGAACTTTCGGCTGCGGGCGTGCCCGCGGACCTGGCGCGGCGGCTCTCCTCGCTCACCGACCTCGCGGCCGCTTCCGACATCGTGCTGGTGGCGGGCCGCACCGGCCGCCCCGCGGCCGAGATCGCCGCCATCCATTTCGCGATCGAGGAATTGTTCCACCTTCGGACCATCATCGGTGCCGCGCGCGGCATCCTCATCGCCGATCATTTCGACCGCCTCGCCCGCAATCGCGCGATCGACGCCATCGCGGATGCGCATCGGCGCCTGACCAGAGAGGCGGTGGCGGCAAACGGCCCCGGGACGATCGGCATCGAAGCCTGGGCGAGACGGCGCGCCGGACCGCTCGCGCGCATCCGCGAGGCGATCGGCGGCATCGTCTCGGGTGGCCTCTCGCTTTCCAAGCTGATGGTGGTGGCGGGCCTCTTGGCCGATCTCCGCGAGGAGTGACAGCCTCCCCATCCGGCTGGCAATGTGCGGCGCCGGTTCTCGCCCGCGTTGCCGGCGGCCGGCCCTCTTCTGCAACGAAGCAGCAAAGGTTGCCCGATGTACGAGGATCCCCGCTTCGATTCGGAAATGCGGGCGGCACAGCTCGCGCAGGACGCGGCCGCTTCCCGCTACCCGCCGATCCAACTCACGTTCCCGTTCGAGCCGCAGCGGGCGATCAACGACGCGCTCGTCATTCTCTCCGCCGCCGGCGGCCCCAGCATGGCCGAGATCGAGGATCGCTGGATCGCCGCCCGCGGCAGGCGGATTTTCTGCCGCCTCTATCGCCCCCGAATCGACCGCGCGCTTGCCGCGCTCGTCTATTTCCATGGGGGAGGCTGGGTGTGGTCGTCGGTCGATACGCACGACCGGGTGGCAAGGGAACTCGCCCAAGCGAGCGGGCTGGCCGTGGTCAGCGTCGATTACGCGCTCTCGCCCGAAGCGTCATTCCCGCAGGCGCTCGAAGAGTGCGCTGCCATCATTGAGAAGCTTGCTTGCGACGGCGCCGAATGGGGGATCGATCCGGCCCGCCTCCTGCTCGGCGGCGATTCCGCAGGCGGCAACCTGGCACTCGCGAGCGCACTCCTGCTGCGCGCCCGGCAGGCGCCGCTCGCACGCGGCATTCTCGCCGTCTATCCCGTCTGCGATTCGGATCTGACGACGCCAAGCTACCGCGAGTTCGCCGAAGGCTACGTTCTCACGAGAGAGAAGATGCGCTTCTACTGGAGCGTCTATGCGCCCCGCCCCGCCGATCGCCTGCACCCGCTGGCCGCCCCGTTGCGCGCGGAACTCGCGGGCCTGCCTCCCGTGCTCCTGCAACTCGCCGAGCTCGACGTGCTGCGCTCGGAAGGGGAAGTGCTGGCCGCCAAGCTGCGGGCGGCGGGCGTTCCCGTGACGCTCGAAATCTACCCGGGCCTCATCCATGGGTTTCTCAGGGCCACCGCGCACGTCTCGCGCGCCCGCGAGGCCGTGGCCAGGGCGGGAGCCTGGCTCCGCGCAGAGGCCGGCTGAACCACAGCGATCCGTTATGAGCCTCGATCCGCAGCGACCGGGTCGCCGTTTCCAGCTCCTGGAAGCTCGGCCTGTGCCGGTTCGGCGCCAGCTTGCGCCCGGGCGCGACGATCCCCGCCGGCGTGATATCCTTCCGCATGGCGTTGCCTTTCCTCTTGCATTCGACACCCCGAGCCGACAGGCTCGAGGCAGGCAGCGCTGCCTTGCCAGCCCGCGATCGCCCGGGGCGGAATCGTCGGAGGGCGTGAATCGCGGGCTCGAATAAAGCGCGAGACCCGTGCCGGGCTGCACAGTCAGCCCGACACGGGTCTAAGCTCGGCCCGGTTGTCGGAGAGATGGACGATGGAATCTCTGCATCGGCGGACAGTTTCTACCGGGCTGTTGGCATCGGTTCTGCCGGCGGCGGGAGCAGGCACATCTGCTTTCGGAGAGACGGCTCAGCGCAATCAACGCCAGGCAACCAACACGGTCCGGGAAATCGCCAAGGACGCTTATATCTATGGCTTTCCGCTGGTTGACAGCTATCGCATCCAGTATTCCTACTTCGTCGATTCCCAAAACCCGGAGTACAAGGGCCGCTGGAACGAAATACACAATACGGCACGCGTGTTCACCCCAGAGGACACCGCTATCCAGACGCCCAATTCCGACACGCCGTATTCGTTCGTCGGCGCCGATCTCCGGGCGGAGCCAGTCGTGTTCACGGTCCCGGCCGTCGAGAAGGGACGATACTATTCCCTGCAATTCATCGACATGTATACGTTCGACTTTGCCTATGTCGGCAGCCGATCCACAGGCAACGGCGCCGGCCGTTTCCTGCTCGCCGGCCCCGACTGGAATGGAGGGACGCCCCCCGGGATAAAGTCCGTCATCCGTTGCGAGACCCGGTTCGCCTTCGTGCTCTATCGGACTCAGCTCTTCAATCCGGGCGATATCGACAACGTCAAGACGATTCAGAGCGCCTACAAGGTGCAGCCGCTCTCGCAATTTCTCGGCCAAACGGCGCCTCCGGCGCCCCCATCCATCGACTTCATCAGGCCGCCTTCGGCCCGGGAGGAGCGGACCTCGCCCGCATTCTTTCAGGTGTTGAACTTCGTACTACAATTCTGCCCGACAGTCCCGTCCGAACGGGCCATTCGAGCGCGCTTCGCGAGAATAGGCATCGGCCCCGGCCGAGCCTTCCAACCCGACACGTTGCCGTCCACCACGAAGGCGTCCATTCAGGCCGGCATGGCTGATGCCTGGCACACATTCGAGAACGCCACAAAGACCGCGTTCGACACCGGGAAAGTGTCGAGCGCGGATGTGTTCGGCACGCGTGCGTTCATGGATGGCCGCTACCTCGACCGCATGGCGGCTGCGGTGCTCGGCATCTACGGAAACGCGAAGGAAGAGGCCCTTTATCCGACCTATTTCGTCGATTCCGCGGGGCAGAATCTGGATGGCTCCAACCATTATACACTGCATTTCGCGCCGGACGGCCTGCCGCCGGTCAATGCGTTCTGGTCGCTGACGCTTTACACGCTGCCGGCAAGCCTGCTCTACGCCAATCCGCTCAACCGATACCTCATCAACTCGCCACTGCTGCCCGGTCTCAAGCGCGATGCCGATCAGGGCATCACCCTCACCGTGCAACACGAGAGTCCGGGAACCGCCAAGGAGGCGAACTGGCTGCCGGCACCGAAGGGACCGTTCTTCGTCGTGCTGCGTCTCTACTGGCCCAAGCCGGCGGCTCTCGACGGAGCATGGAAGGCGCCGCCGTTGATCAAGAGGTGAGGTGGGACCGGAGTCAGCGACGAGGAGAACGGCATGCGAGCCATATCGGCGATTCCACTGCTGGCGGCCTTGATTTGCGGGCCTGTAGGGCAAGCATGGGCGCAAGCGAAGAACCCGATCCCGGTGACACCCGACAACTTCGTGCGTGCCGAGACCGACCTCTATTTCGGCAACGCCGTCAAGGACGGAGGCTTTGGCGCGTTCGTGCACCATCGCGAGCCGACGGCGATCGACAACCAGACCGTGATCCGCATGAACCGTGACACGCTCTATTCGGCAGCAGTGTTTGATCTTGGTGCCGGGCCCGTCACGATCACGCTTCCTCATGCGGGCAAGCGCTTCATGTCGATGCAGGTGATCAACGAAGACGAGTACACGCTGGAAGTCGTTTATGCATCGGGCAGCTACACCCTGACCAAAGCACAAGTCGGCACACGCTACGTGCTGGCTGCCGTGCGCATTCTGGTTGCCCCGGGGGACCCGAAAGACATTGCAGAGGTCCATGCGCTCCAGGACGCGATCAAGGTCAGCCAGGGAGCGTCGGGGCAGTTCGAGGTGCCGCCATGGGACCAGACAAGCCAGAAGAAGGTGCGGAGCGCGCTGTTGGCGCTGGCGGCGACGTTACCTGATGCAAATCGCATGTTCGGGACCAGGGCCGAGGTCGATCCCGTGCGGCACCTGATCGGTGCCGCCTCGGCCTGGGGCGGGAATCCCGAACAGGATGCCATCTATCTGAACGTCACGCCGCCGAAAAACGACGGCTCGACCATCTACCGGCTGAAGGTCGGGGAAGTGCCGGTCGACGGGTTCTGGTCGATCAGCGTTTACAACGCACAAGGGTATTTCCAGGCCAATCCCCTCAACGCCTACTCGCTCAATAGCATCACGGCGAAGCGGGACGCGGGCGGTACCGTCTCCGTCCAGTTCGGCGGGTGCGACGGCATGGTGCCGAATTGCCTGCCGATCATGCCAGGATGGAACTACATGGTGCGGCTCTACCGCCCCGGTCCGGAAATCCTGGACGGCAAGTGGAATTTCCCCCACGCGCAGCCAGCCGGATAGTATCAGATTGCGATCTCAAGATCAGTCGGTGCGACGTCATCGCTCTTAGACCTGTGTCGGGCTGACTGGGCAGCCCGACACGGGTCTGGCGCTTTATTCGAGCCCGCGATTCACGCCCTCCGACGTTTCCGCCTCGGGCGATCGCGGGCGAGACCCGTGTCGGGCTGACTGTGCAGCCCGACACCGGTCTCGCTCTTTATTCGAGCCCGCGATTCACGCCCTCCGACGTTTCCGCCTCGGGCGATCGCGGGCTAGACCCTTGTCGGGCTGACTGGGCAGCCCGAGACAGGTCTCGTCGCTGAGAACGATTCCAGTGCAGTGGGCATCGTTTCGCGCCGCGTTCCAGTGGGCCCTGAGACAGAGACACCGGCTCAATCGATTCGAAGCCCCCTTGAAATCGGCGAAGTGGTTGCGATCCTGACAAGGTTGGATGATGACCGCCAGAATGAATGCACGGATCAGCCACGGGAGAGAGAGCCGATGCAATCGAATGGATCCCTGCGCGCCGAGATCGGGACCATCGTCATCGCGACGAGTATCATCCAGCTCGCCAACGGCTTCTTCGGCACGTTCATCTCGCTCAGAGTTGCGATAGAGAACTTCGAAACAATCCTGGCCGGCCTGGTACTGAGCAGCTATTTCGCCGGCTTTACGTGGGGTGCGTTGCGCTGCGGTCGAGTCATCGAGCGGGTTGGTCACATCCGCGCCTATGCCGCGTTCGCCGGTCTGGTGGCTGCCGCGACTGCGGTCATGCCGCTCACCGTCGGTGCGCTGCCCTGGATCATCCTGCGCGCCGTCATCGGTTTCGGCTGCGCGGGCATCTTCGTGACCACCGAGAGCTGGCTTAACGCCAAGGCCCCGCTCCCGGAACGCGGGCGCGTGTTCTCGATTTATATGGTGGGCACATTCCTGGCATTGGCGATAGGGCAGCTTCTCATCGGCCGGGCCGCGATCGACACGGCGGCGCCGTTCAGCGCGATCGTCGCCTTGTTCGCCGTGGCATTGATATTGGTGAGCACGGCCCGCGCCGAGCCGCCACAGGTCACCACCTCGGCGTTCCTTCCCTATGGCCAGCTCTCACGTGCAGCGCCTGTCGCAGTCGTCGGCTGTGCGCTGAGCGGGCTCGTCACCGGGACCTTTTACGCACTGATTCCGGCCTGGATGCAGGGCGAGGGCATCGAGCGGGCGACGATCGCGCTGGTCATGCTGGTGGCAGTGCTCGGTGGGCTCGCATTTCAGATCCCGGTCGGCCGGATGTCGGATCGTTTCGATCGCCGCATCGTGCTGATGGCGCTCGGGTTTGGCGTCACCACTACCGCCATCGCGTTGGTCATCGCGCCGCGCTCCCTGCCTGTCGTCCTGCCCGCTGCCGCCTTACTTGGCGGCTTCATGTCGACCCTCTATCCCGTCTGCGTGGCCCATGCGCATGACCGCATGCCTGCCGATCGGGTGGTCGCGGTCAGTAGTCGGCTCATCCTGGTGAGTGGGTTCGGGTCGGTGCTGGGCCCGCTGCTCGGCGCGGGCATCATGGCCCGTTTCGACATCGACGGCGTGTTGTACTTTATGGCAGCCTCTGCCCTCCTCTTGGGGCTCGTGGCCGGGGCCAGAAGCCTGGTGGCCGCGGCGCCGCGGCATTTGCATCGGCCGTTCGAGATTCTGGCACCACAGGCGACGACACTTGCCCACGATCCGCTGGGTTCCGCGGGAGAATCTTTGCATCCGCATCCCGCAGGTGCGACCTGACGCGTCCGCCTAGCAGCGTGTCGGATTGGGGGGTACCCAAATTCTCGATAGCTGGATAGCATCCAGCTATGTCGAACTTCGTACCGTTCAACCGTGACCAGTCTTTTCTGCTGCCGCCGGACCTCAAGGACTGGCTGCCAGCGAATGATGTTGCCCACTTCATCGTCGCAGCGGTGGATCGGGTGCCATTGGCCTCGTTCCAGG
>JASHOA010000039.1 GCA_030041375.1 Acetobacteraceae bacterium | reverse complement strand
AAGATGTCCTCGAGCGAGGTGCGGCTGGTTTCGAGATCGTTATAGTTGATCCCGGCAGCGTCCCGGTCTCGCAGCAGGCACGGGATGCCGGTGTCCGGCGCTTTCGCGTCGAAATCGTAAACGAGGCACTCGCCCTCCGCCTCCAGCCGCGACGGCCAACCGGCGAGCGCGGGAGGGATCCCCTCGATCCGGCGCGGGATCCTGATCGAGAGCCGCCCCTGAACTGCGAAAGTTGGGCTAGACCCGTGTCGGGCTGACTGTGCAGCCCGACACCGGTCTCGCGCTTTATTCGAGCCCGCGATTCACGCCCTCCGACGATTCCGCCTCGGGCGATCGCGGGCTAACCCTGCATCGCCCGATCGGCCACTCGCCATCGTGCCCGGAATCCAGGCCGCTTGGTCGTCAGTTCACGGGCTGTGCGTGGCGCATCGCGAGCCGAAAGGCCGGACGTTCGATCATGCGTTGGTGATATTCCCGCACCGCCGGGTCGAGGCGGTCCTCGACACCAAGAAAGCGCCCGAACCCCGCCGCGTACCCGCAGGAGATGTCGGCCGCCGTGAAGTGATCGCCGGCGATATAGGGGTGCCTACCAAGCGGCCCCGCAAGAGCCGCCGACTTGCGTACAAACAAATCCAGGGCACACTGCGCGCCCCAGTTCTGCTTCTGATCTTCCGGCGCCAGGAAGCGAGTGGCAAGCGCGATGTTCAGCGGGCCGCTGAGCGAGGCCTCCCCGAAATGCAGGAACGACAGGTAGGCGGGATATGCCGGATCGCCGATCGAGGGAGCAAGCGGCGTCGGCCCGTATTTCGCAGCCAGATATTCAAGGATCGCGCAGGATTCCATCATCCGCACCTCGCCGTCGCGCATGCCGGGAACGGCGCCGGTCGGGCTCGCCTCGAGGAACTCCTTGTCCTCCGTGCGCTTGCTGAAATCAATCGGTCGCACCTCGTAAGGGAGGCCCATCTCTTCCAGCATCCAGACCACCCTCAACGATCGCGTCGGCGGCGTGCCATAGACGACAATCATGAGTTCCTCCCGAGCCATTCGTTGCGCTACCCAGATTCGATCGGCGCGGCTGACCGGTCAATCCTCAGGGCATCCCGGGCCCTTTCGCAGCACGGCGCTCGCGCGCCCTGTCGGTCGCGTTCCGCTGCTAGTACCCGGACTCACACCTGGGTGACACAGGCTCCCTCACCCGGCGCATCGGGCACCCAACGCACTCGTGCGTTGGGGCCCGCGCGCCACCCTCTCGCGGGGCTCCCATCGCGCCTTGCGCGATGGGGACCCCCCAGAAGGAGAGGGTCAGGTGTTTCGAGGTCATGTGAGTAAGTCACTCATGAGCGAAAGTTGGTACTATGCCTGCTCGGTATCGAGGGCGTAGCCCGCGGCGCGCACCGTCCGCACCACGTCGCGCTCACCCGCGCCGTTGATCGCCCGGCGCAGGCGGCGGATATGCACATCCACCGTCCGCGGCTCGACATGGATCCCCTGGCCCCATACCGCATCGAGCAGTTCTTCGCGCGAAAAGACGCGGCGCGGATGCTGCATCAGGAATTCGAGCAGGCGGAACTCGGTCGGGCCGAGATGCACCG
This sequence comes from Acetobacteraceae bacterium, assembly GCA_030041375.1. Taxonomy (GTDB): domain Bacteria; phylum Pseudomonadota; class Alphaproteobacteria; order Acetobacterales; family Acetobacteraceae; genus JAKAWQ01. The sequence goes on along the minus strand of JASHOA010000039.1, from coordinate 135,598 downwards.
CCCGGCCGTTGCGGCTGGTCCGATGCTGGGCGAGATCGAGCGTGATATCGCCGAAACGAAGCTCACCCTTCGCAGGCACCGCCCCGGAGCGGCGAAGCAGCGCCCTGATGCGCGCCAGCAGCGCGGCCATGCTAAATGGCTTCGTGATGTAATCGTCCGCCCCGACATTCAGCCCGCGGACCGTATCCTGCTCCTCCGTCCGCGCCGTCAGCATGATCACCGGCAGCTCGCGCGTCATCGTCCGGCGGCGTATCTGGCGGCATACCTCGATCCCCGACATCATGGGCAGCATCCAGTCGAGCAGCACGAGATCCGGCATCGTCTCGGCAATCCGCGTCATCGCCTCTTCGCCGTCCGCCGCTTCCTCGACGCGGAATCCCTGCTTCTCGAGGTTGTAGCGGAGCATCGTCAGCAGCGCCGCCTCGTCCTCGACCACCAGGACCAGCGGCTTCAGTGCGCCGCTCGCGATCTCCCCCATCGCGCGGATCTCGCTCATCCGCGCAGCGGCTCGCTCGCGAAGGCCGAACTCACTCCCTTCGGCCGCTCATCCGGCAGCACCTCGCCGGTCGCCGCATAATGGATGGTCTCCGCCACGTTCGTCGCGTGATCGCCGATCCGCTCCAGGTTCTTGGCAATGAAAAGCAGGTGCGTGCAGGGCGTGATGTGGCGCGGATCCTCCATCATGTAGGTGACCAGCTCGCGGAAGACCGCCGTATAGAGATCGTCGATCAGGCGGTCCGAGCGCCAGACCTCGATCGCCTTTTCCGGATCGTACGCCCCCGCTGCATCGATCACCATCTTCAGGTTCTGCTGCACCATCCGTGCCATCGAGCCGATGCCTGCGAGGTTCGACAAGGACGGGAACTGGGCCAGCACCATGCTCCGCTTGGCCGCATTGACCGCGTAATCGCCGATCCGTTCGAACGCCGCCGCCACCTTCAGTGCGGCGACGATCCGTCGCAAATCGGCAGCCACCGGCTGGCGCAGCGCGAGAAGGCGAATCGCGAACTGTTCGACCTCGCGCTCCAGTTGATCGACCTCCGGATCCATATCGACCGTGCGCGCCGCCGCCGCCGGATCCCGTTCCACCACCGCAACGGCGGCCAGCGCGACCTCGGTCTCGATCAGCCCGCCCATGCGCGTGAGAAGATCGCTCAGGCGGGTCAACTCGTGCTCGAAGCTCTTGACGATATGCTCGGCGTTCCCCGACATGCACCCGATCCTCAGCCGAACCGCCCGGTGATGTATTCCTGCGTGCGCTTCTCGCGCGGGGCGGTGAACATCGCCGCCGCCGGCCCCGCCTCGATCAGCTCGCCGAGATAGAAGAACGCCACCTGGTCGGCCACCCGCGCCGCCTGCTGCATGTTGTGTGTCACCAGCGCGATCGTGAAGTCCTGCTTCAGCTCGTCGATCAGTTCCTCGATCTTCAGCGTGCTGATCGGGTCAAGCGCGCTGGTCGGCTCATCGAGCAGGATCACTTCGGGGCGCACCGCAATCGTCCGCGCAATGCAAAGCCGTTGCTGCTGGCCGCCCGAAAGCCCCGTGGCCGGGCTGCCCAACCGGTCCTTCACTTCGTCCCAGAGCGCGGCGCGGGTCAACGACCATTCCACCCGCTCGGCAAGCTCGCTCCGGCCGAGCCGCTCATGCAGCCGCACCCCGAAAGCGACGTTGTTGAAGATCGACATCGCAAATGGCATCGGCTTCTGGAACACCATGCCGACACGGGCGCGCAACAGCGTGACATCCACGTCCGGGCCAAGGATGTTCATCCCGTCCAGCAGCACCTCGCCTTCCGCCCGCTGCCGCGGGTAGAGATCGTACATCCGGTTCAGCACCCGAAGCAGGGTCGATTTCCCGCAGCCGGACGGGCCGATCATGCCGCACACCTGCCGGTCCCGAAAATCGAGGCTCACCCCCTTGAGCGCCTGCGTCGTGCCATAGAAGAAATCGACATTACGGACCACGACCCGGGCCTCTGGTGCCCTCACATCGGGCGGCTTGCTGCGAACCGCGCCGGGTTCGCCTGCGAAATCATTCATTCCGGCACCCCGGAATCGGATCTGGCCATGCTTCACCCGCCCTCACGCACCTGCCGGCACGCGGGACCAGCAAGGGCGCACAATATTCCCCTCTTCCTCCACCTGGTCCCGATCGCACTCGCGGCCCGGCGGATGCGCCAAAGCGCGCCCGGCAGGAACGCCCGGAGGTCAGGCAGCCGAGGGTGAGGGCCGCGCTTCGCCCGTCCATGCTTCCGGTACTACACGCGGCCCGCGACCACCCGGTTTCAGTTCGATGATGCTTTGATGACAGAATGCCGGAACGCGCCAGCCTATTCGGCCGCTTCCTTGGTGAGCTTCACCATCCGGAGATAGGGCTTCAGCGTCCTCCAGCCCTGCGGGAAGCGGGTTTTCGCCTCGGCATCGGTCAGGCTTGGCGAGATCACCACTTCATCCCCGGGATGCCAGTTGACAGGCGTCGATACCTTCATCCGGTCGGTGAGCTGCAGACTGTCCACGGCGCGCAGGATCTCCCTGTAATTGCGGCCCGCGCTCGGCGGATAGGCCATCATCATCCTGACCTTCTTCGCCGGATCGATCACGAACACGGTGCGCACCGTGACGGTGGGATCGGCGAGCGGATGGATCATCCCGTAAAGGTCGGAGATCTTGTGATCGACATCGGCAAGGACGGGAAAATTCAGCTTCTGGCCCTGCGTCTCCTCGATGTCCTTTTCCCAACCCTTGTGGCTCGAGGCCGGATCGACCGATACCGCGATCACCTTGACGTTCCGCTTTTCCCATTCCGGCTTCAACCGCGCCTGCTCGGCAAGCTCGGTCGTGCACACCGGCGTGTAGTCCTTGGGGTGGCTGAACAGGATGCCCCAGGAATTGCCGAGCCATTCGTGGAAGCGGATCCGCCCCTCCGTGCTGTCCTGCTCGAAATCGGGGGCGATCTGCCCCAACTGGATCCCCATTGCGATTGTCCCTTCCATGCTGTCCTCCGCCGGGCCTCGTGCCCGGCTTCGGGCGCTCCATATAGGCGGTGCCGGGCTTGCACGCCACCCGCAACGAAATCGCTCTTTTTCGGCCTGTCGGGCCAGCTCTCATCTCCCGAACGGGTGATCGGGAGAATAAACCTGCACCGTGCACAGGTTGCGGGTGACCTCATACGCACGCCGGAACCGGCTCTCCCGGCCCGCAACGCGCTCGTCGCCACCGGGAAGAATGTAGACCTCCATCCTGTCTCTGCCGGGGCTTGCCCGTTCGTCGCGCCGGATCGATCCCGAGCGATCGCTTCGACTTCAGAATGACCGCCGGCGCAGCGGCCAATGGGCAGCCTCGAGGCGGCCGTCGCGGCTCTGAGATCGGTTAGGAATAATTTCTATTGACAAAGTATAGAAAAGGTCCTCCCAATGGCACCTCTTTGGCTTCCGCTACGCGAAAGGACACGTCATGCGGAACCGGGATTCGTTTCACGTCAGCACGCTTAGTCCATTTGCCGCCTGGAGTAGTCGCTTCCTTCCCCCGGGGGCGACGGGCACTCTCGCCATCGGAACCCACAAATCGGCGATCACCCTGCTGGTGCTTGAACGGCGCCGCCTGCTCGAGCGGCGCCTCGGCCCGTTCGGCTACGACGTGACATGGACCAGATTTTCCTCGGCTCTGGCGCTCCTCGAGGCAATGCGGGACGGTTTCGTCGATCTCGCCTACAGCGGAGCGACCCTGCCGATCCTCGCCGTGGCGCGCGGGGCGCCGATCGTGGCACTCGCAAATGATCTTCCTTCGCCGCGCAGCACGGCGATCGTCGTCGCCGACGCCAGTCCCATCAGCCGGTTGAGCGACCTTCTGGGGCGGTCGGTTGCATTCGATCACGATTCGACTTCGGAATGGCTACTGCTCTCGGCGCTCTGGAAAGCGGGGCTCGGTATGGCGGACATTGTCGCCATGCCACTCACCCCGGCGAAGGCGGAACTCGCCTTTCGCACCGGAGCGGCAGACGTCTGGGTGGTCTCCGACCCGCAACTGGCCGCAGCCGAGGCGGCCGGCGGGCGCATCCTCGCCGATGCAACGGGAATCATGCCGCATTGCGTGTTCTACGTCGCGCGCAGGGATATCGCTGAACGCGCGCCGGAGGTTCTCCAGGCCGTGATGCGTGCGGTGGCGGAAACGGAGGCCGAGATCGCCGCACGCCGGCCCGAAGTGTCGGCAGAACTGGCGCCGATCGTCGGGCTGCCGGCACCCACCCTGAACCTGGCGCTCGCCCGCAGGACCTGGGGAATCGCCTCGACCGATGAAGCGGCGCTCGCCGAGCAGCAGCGAATCGCGAATTACTTCGCAGAGACGGAGCGCATTCCTGAGTGGTTGGACGCAGCGGTGCTGTCCAATCCGCGGCGCCTGCCGATCGGAGTCCGCTGACTCGAGGTTCCCATTCCTGCGCATGCCATTGATCGTCACCGCGGACGGCCTGGCTGGCGGAGGCAGGTCAGCTTTCTTTCGGGACAGGAGATGCCGATGAAACGCCGCACGCTGCTCGCCACCGCGCCGGCTCTTGCGCCCGTCATCGTCAGCTTTCGCACCCTGGCCGCGGCACCGGGCGACCTGCTCAATGCCTCCTATTCCCCGACCGGCCAGCTCTATCGCGCCTATGACGCGCTCTTCGCCCGCGCCTGGCGCGAGAAGACGGGAACGCCCGTCACCATCCATGTCTCGAACGGCGGATCGAGCGCCGAGGCGCGCGCCGTCATAGAGGGCCTCCCCGCGGACGTGGTCAGCCTGGCGCTCGCCTATGACGTCGACGCCATCGCCCGGGCCGGGCTGATCGCCCGCGACTGGCGAAGCCGCCTGCCGGACGGCAGCACGCCCTATACGAGCACGATCGTGTTCCTCGTCCGCCAGGGCAACCTGAAGCGGATCCGCGACTGGCCCGACCTCATCCGGCCGGGGGTGCAGGTGGTGACGCCCAACCCGAAGACCTCGGGCGGCGCGCGCTACAATATCCTCGCCGCCTATGCCTGGGCGCTCAAGGCGAACGGGGGCGATACGGACAAGGCCAAGGCCTATCTCAGAGCACTGCTCAAGCGCGTGCCCGTGCTCGATGCGAGCGCGCGCAACGCGACCCTCTCCTTCACCCAGCGCGGACTCGGGGACGTGCTGATCGCCTGGGAGAACGAGGCCCTGCTCGCCATCGCGGAAGTCCGCGGGAAAGGCTTCGAGATCGTGACGCCCTCACTCTCGATCCTCGCCGAGCCGCCGGTGGCGGTGGTGGACAAGGTGGTCGAGCGGCGCGGCACGCGGGTGCTCGCAGAAGCCTATCTCCGCATCCTCTACAGCCCGGACGGGCAGGAGCTGATCGCGCAGAACTATTTTCGCCCGCGGCTCGCCTCGGTCGCGCAGAAATACGCGGCACGCTTCAAGCCGGTCCCGATGGTGAGCGTGGATCACGATTTCGGCGGATGGGACCGGGCGCAGAAGACGTTCTTCGCCGACGGCGGAATTTTTGACCAGGTTTCCCTCCAAAGCCAATGAGCCGGTCTGCTCTCTGGCGCGAGCCGAGCGTGCTGCCCGGCTTCGCGCCGAGCCTCACCGCAACGCTGCTCTGGCTCGGACTCCTGGTGGTGGCTCCGCTTGCCGTAATGGTCGCGACGGCGGCAGGACTGGGCTGGAGCGGATTCTGGACGCTGGTGCTCCGCCCGCGCGTGCTCGGCGATCTCCAGGTGAGCGTTTTCACCGCACTGGCGGCAAGCGCGATCGACGCCATCTTCGGCTTCATCATCGCCTGGGTGCTGGCGCGCTACCGCTTTCCAGGGCGGCGGCTGGTGGATGCCCTGATCGATCTGCCCTTCGCGCTTCCGACCGCCGTTGCCGGCATCGCGCTCGCCGCGCTCTATGCACCGCACGGGCCGATCGGCGCGGTGCTGGCACCGTTCGGCATCACCATCGCCTATACCCGCGCGGGCATCGTCGTCGCCCTGATGTTCGTGGGCCTGCCCTTCATCATCCGCACGCTCGAACCGGTGATCGCGGAGCTGGAAACAGAGCAGGAAGAAGCGGCCGAAATGCTCGGCGCCTCGCCGGCAACTTCGTTCATGCAGGTGTTGCTGCCGCCGCTTCTGCCCGCGCTGCTCACCGGCTTCGCACTCGCGCTCGCCCGCGGGCTCGGCGAATACGGGTCGGTGATCTTCATCGCCGGCAACAAGCCGATGGTGTCGGAAATCCTGCCGCTCCTGATCGTGACCGAGCTCGAGCAGTTCGACTTTCCGGGTGCGGTGGCGATCGCAACGCTGATGCTTTCCGCCTCGTTCCTGCTGCTGATCGCCGTGAACCTCCTGCAGGCCTGGGTGCGCCGGCAGAATGGCGAGTAACGTGCTTGTCGCCGCTCTCCCGGCGCTACCGGCAGGCGGGGTGCGCGCACGCCGCGTCCTGATCGGCATCGCCATCGCCTTCATCGCACTCTTTCTGGTGCTTCCACTCAGCGTGATCTTCGCTCAGGCCTTCTCGCTCGGCGCCGGCGCCTATGCCGCCGCCCTCGCCGATCCGGACGTGCGCGCGGCTCTTTTGCTCACGCTCGGGATCGCCGTCATCGCCGTGCCGCTCAACACCGCCTTCGGGCTCGCCGCTTCGTGGTGCCTGGCACGATTTCGCTTCCGTGGGCGCGGCGCCATCGTTGCGCTGATCGAACTGCCGCTCTCGGTCTCACCGGTGGTTGCGGGGCTGCTGCTCGTCTCGCTGTTCGGCCGCTCCGCGCTGCTCGGAGGATTCCTCGAATCACACGGGATTCGTGTCATCTTCGCCGTGCCGGGAATGATATTGGCCACGCTCTTCGTGACTTTCCCCTTTGTCGCGCGTGAGCTGATCCCGCTTGCCGAAGCGCAAGGAAGCGAGGAGGAGCAGGCGGCGATCACGCTCGGCGCCTCGGGCTGGCAGACCTTCCTCCGGATGAGCCTGCCCAAGCTGCGCTGGGGGCTGCTCTACGGCGTCCTGCTCTGCAATGCGCGCGCGGTCGGCGAATTCGGCGCCGTCTCGGTGGTTTCCGGCGCCGTCCCGGGGCAGACCAACACGCTGCCGCTCGAAATCCAGACGCTCTACGACGGCTATCGCGTGCAGGCTGCCTTCGCTGCTGCCTCGCTGCTCGCCGGGCTCGCGATCGTGACCCTCGTGCTCAAGGCAGCGCTCGAATGGCGCCACCGGGACGAGCTCCGGGCGACGCGGCGGGCACACATTCCGTGACGGAGGAACGCGCATGAGCACGCGAATCGAGATCACCGGGCTCTATAAGGCGCTGGCCGGCCAGGTGGTGCTCGACGGCATCGATCTCACGGTGCCGCCGGGCGAACTCACGGCGCTGCTCGGCCCTTCGGGCTCGGGCAAGACGACGCTCTTGCGCATGATCGCGGGGCTCGACCGGCCGGACCGGGGCGCGGTGCTCTTCGACGGGGAGGATGCGCTGGCGCGGCCCGCGCGCGAGCGCGGCGTCGGCTTCGTCTTCCAGCATTATGCGCTCTTCCGGCACATGACAGTCGCCCGCAATATCGGCTTCGGGCTCGCGGTGCGGAAAGTTCCACAAGCCCGTATCGAAGAGAAAGTGGCGGCACTTCTCAGGCTGGTACAGCTCGAGTTCCTCGGCGGGCGCTACCCGGCGCAGCTTTCGGGCGGGCAGCGGCAACGAGTCGCCCTGGCCCGTGCGCTCGCGATCGAGCCCAGGGTGCTCCTGCTCGACGAGCCGTTCGGCGCCCTCGATGCGGTGGTCAGGCGCGATCTCCGGCGCTGGCTCCGCCGGCTGCACCGCGAGATGCATATCACGACGGTGTTCGTGACCCACGACCAGGAGGAGGCATTCGAGCTTGCCGACCGCGTGGTGGTGGTGAATGGCGGACGGATCCGCCAGAGCGGAACGCCGATGCAGCTCTACCGCGAGCCGGCTGATTCCTTCGTCTATCGCTTCCTCGGCGAGGCCAATGAAGTGCCGTGCCGGATCGAGAACGGCTTCGTCATCGCGGATGCCGGTTTTCCGCTCGGGCGGGCAAGTGTGCGGACTGGCAACGGCACGGCCTATCTCCGGCCGCATCAGCTCATGGTGCGCCCGGAGGAAACGGGGGCGTGGCGGATCACCGAGGTGGTGGCAAGCGGGCCCACGAGCCGGATCGGCCTCGCTCGCGGCGGACTGAGCCTGGAGGCGAGCCTCGCTACCGGGCAGGTGCTGGCGCTGGGGCTGGAGGCGAAAATGACGGTGGAGGTCGAAATCACGGGCGGCATGGTAGTGGCCGATACGGCGGCCACGCCGGCACCGCTCCTGCCTGCCTCGCGCCTCGCCCGGCCGCATCTTGCCGATCGGCGGGTCGAACTGGAGGGTTAGCCAGGGACAGGCCAATCGTCGAAACTGCCACGCCTTCTCCAGCTCCCCTGGTCCGGTTCTGGAGAGGGTCGGGAGCGCCAGCGGCGGCTCTCGAGGCACATATCTTGTAAAACTATATAGACTGACTATACAGAGCAGGTTCCGCGGCCAACCGATTCTGCCAAATCCGGCAGATCGCGCTTTTCGAGGAAGAAGCCATTCGTCGGCCGCGCATGCGAGGATCAATCGTTGCTCACCCAGAAGTGTAAATACGCTCTGCGCGCACTGCTCGCGTTGGCCCGCGAGGAGGATTCGGATGTCCTCCTGATCGCTGACATCGCCGAGCGCGAACATCTGCCGAAGAAATTTCTCGAGGCCATCCTGCTCGAGCTCAAGCGTCATGGAATCGTGCGCAGCCGCCGCGGGCGAGGCGGCGGCTACGCCCTGGCCAAGCCGGCGGATGTGATCACCTTCGGCCAGGTCATCCGGCTGATGGACGGGCCACTTGCCCCGACCCCTTGCACCAGCGTCAATTTTTATCAGCGCTGCGCCGATTGCCCCGACGAGGCGCAGTGCGAGATTCGCCAGGTGATGCGCCGGGTTCGCGAGGCGATCTCCAGGACCCTCGACCACACCACGCTCAAGGATGCGATCGACCAGGACAGGGGCGGCCCGGGGGAATTGCTGCCGGAACCACCAGACTTGGCCGCCGCGGATTAGCTCGAGTTCGTCGCTCCGACACGCCTGCCAAGCAAACGCTGGTGCACGGTCAGATATCCGCGTAGCAATGCGTCTCGGCCGCGGCACCCGGATGCGTCACTGCGCCGAGCGCGGCGGGCCCGACGAGCTGGACGTATTTCCATAACGCGCCGCTCTGATAGTCGGTCTGGCGCGGCTGCCAGGCAGCGCGACGCGCTGCCAGTTCCGCATCGGTCAGAGCAACGTCGATCCTGCCCTGCTCTGCATCGATGATGATCCGATCGCCATTCCTGAGCAGCGCGATCGCGCCGCCCACGGCCGCCTCGGGGCCGATATGGCCGACGCAGAAGCCGCGCGTGCCGCCGGAAAAACGCCCATCGGTGATGAGCGCCACCTGCCCACCCATCCCATGGCCATAGATCGCGCTCGTGGTCGAAAGCATCTCGCGCATGCCAGGCCCGCCCTTCGGCCCTTCATAGCGGATCACGATCACGTCGCCCGGCTTGTAGGCGCGCGCCTGCACGGCGCGGAACGCATCCTCCTCGCAGTCGAAGCAGAGCGCGGTGCCTTCAAAGCGAAGCGACGCGAGGCCGGTGATCTTCACGATCGCGCCCTCGCTCGCGAGATTCCCTTTCAGCCCCACCACGCCGCCGGTTTTCGAAATCGCCCGCGAGACCGGATGGACCACGTCCTGGTCGGTCGGGAACACCACATCCTTCAGGTTCTCGGCCATCGTGCGGCCGGTTGCGGTCAGGCAATCGCCATGCAGGAGCCCGGCATCGAGCAGCGCCTTCAGGATCACCGGCACCCCGCCGATGCGGTGAACGTCGAAGGCCACGTATTTCCCGGCCGGCTTGAGATCGGCGATATAGGGCGTGCCCCGCATGATGCCGACCACGTCGTCGAGCGTGAAGCGGATGCCCGCCTCATGCGCGATCGCCGGCAAGTGCAGCCCGGCATTGGTCGAACCGCCGGTGGCACCGACCACCACCGCCGCGTTCTCGAGCGCGCGCCGCGTGACGATGTCGCGCGGCCGAACGCGGCTTTCCAGCAAGCTCATCACCGCGCGGCCGGATTCCACTGCATAGCGGTCGCGATCTTCGTAGGGCGCCGGCGCACCGGCTGAGCCCGGCAGCGCCAGGCCGAGCGCCTCGCTCACCATCGCCATCGTGTTGGCGGTGAACTGCCCGCCGCAGGCCCCGGCAGAGGGGCAGGCCACGCACTCGAGTTCATGCAGCTCAGCCCCGCTCATCCTTCCTGCCGCGTGCTGCCCCACCGCCTCGAACACATCGACCACCGTCACGTCCCGGTCATGAAAGCGGCCGGGCAGAATCGAGCCGCCGTACATGAAGACGCTCGGGACATTGAGGCGCAGCATCGCCATCATCATGCCGGGCAGCGACTTGTCGCAACCGGCCAGCCCGACCAGCGCGTCATAGCAATGCCCGCGCATCGTCAGCTCGATCGAATCGGCAATCAGGTCGCGCGAGACGAGCGAGGATTTCATCCCCTGGTGCCCCATCGCGATGCCGTCGGTCACCGTGATGGTGGTGAACTCGCGAGGGCTGCCGCCCGCCTCCGCCACCCCCTTCTTGGCCGACTGCGCCTGGCGCGAGAGCGCGATATTGCAGGGCGCTGCCTCGTTCCAGCAGGTTGCGACACCGACCAGGGGCTGGTGGATCTCAGCCTCGGTCATACCCATCGCGTAATAATAGCTGCGATGCGGCGCCCGCTCCGGCCCTTCCGTCACGTGCCGCGAAGGCAACCGTGACTTGTCCCAGCGTTCCTGCAGCATCAGCCTCTCCTCCCTCTCCGGGGTGACAATGAACGTCAGGCAATGCGCCGGAGCGCAGCCTCGAGACGCGCCAGTTCGGCCTCCGCCGCCGTGAGACGCTCGCGATTCTCTTCGACCACCTCTTCCGGCGCGCGGCTGACGAAGGCCGTGTCGGCAAGCTTCTGTTTGAGCCGTTCGGCCTCCCGCCCCACCTTCCCGCGCTCGCGGTCGAGCCTCGCGCGTTCGGCTGCGAGATCGACGATTTCGGCAAGCGGCAGAATCACCGTCGCCTCATCCACCATCGCCTGCGCCACGCCGCGCGGCATCTCGCCATCGAGCGGGCGGATTTCCGGGACACGGGCAAGCCGGCCAATCGCCTCCTGCCACCGCCGGGCCAGCGCCAGCGTTGCGGGCAGCGCATCCTTGAGCAGGATCGGCACCAGGATCGCCGGCGGCACGTTCATCTCGGCACGCACAGCGCGAATTTCGCCGATCAGCCGCACTACCCAGTCCAGCTCTTTCCGCGCCGCTTCCGCATCCGCAATCCGCGACGGCGCGGGCCAGGCGGCCCGGATCAGGCTGCCCGATGCGCCATAACCAAGCCGGTCCCACAGCTCTTCGCTCACGAAGGGAATCGCCGGGTGCAGCAGAGAGAGAAGCTGCCCGAGCACATGCGCGGCGGTGGCACGCACTTCCGCTGCCTCCGCCCCGCCGGCGGCGAGCACCGGCTTGGCGAGTTCAACGAACCAGTCGCAGAACTGGTGCCAAGCGAACCGGTGACAAACGGCGCCGTATTCATCGAAGCGGAATGCCTCGAGCGCGGCCGTCGCCTCGCCGATCGCGCGATTGAGGGCATCCATCGCCCAGCGACAGAGCGGAAGCCGCGCCGATTCCGGCCGGAAATCCGGATCGGGCCGGACCTCGTTCATTTCGCAGAAGCGCGCCGCATTCCAGATTTTGGTGATGAAACTCCGCGCCGCCTCGACGCGCTCCACCCCGAGTTTGATGTCCCGCCCGGGCCCGGTGAGCTGGACGATCGCAAAGCGCAGTGCATCGGCCCCGTAGCGATCGATCAGCTCCAGCGGATCGATGATGTTGCCCTTGGACTTCGACATCTTCTGTCCGCGCGGATCGCGCACCAGCCCGTGGATATAGACGGTGCGGAAGGGCACATCGTGCATGAAATGATGTCCCATCATCATCATCCGGGCGACCCAGAAGAAGATGATATCGAAGCCGGTCACCAGCACGTCGCCCGGATAGTAGCGCGCGAGCGCGGGCGTTTCCTGCGGCCACCCCAGGGTCGAGAACGGCCAGAGAGCCGAGCTGAACCAGGTGTCGAGCACGTCTTCGTCCTGGCGGAGTTCCGTTATCTTCCCGTAATGTGAAGCCGCCGCCGCTTTCGCCTCTTCAGCCGTCTCGGCAACGAAAATCGTTGCATCCGGGCCGTACCAGGCCGGAATACGATGGCCCCACCAGAGCTGGCGGCTGATGCACCAGGGTTCGAGGTTGCGCATCCAGGCGAAGAACGTGTTCTCCCATTGCTTCGGAACGAACTGGGTTCGCCCGTCCTCCACCGCCGCCATCGCCGGCTTCGCAAGCTCCACGGCATTGCAGAACCATTGCCAGGTGAGCAGCGGCTCGATCGGCACCCCCGAGCGGTCTCCGTGCGGCACCTGATGCAGTTGCGGTTCGGATTTTTCGAGCAACCCAAGCGCAGCAAGCTTTTGCACGATCGCTTCGCGCGCGCTGAAACGGTCCTCTCCGCCAAGGCCGCGCAGGAATTCGTGATCGGCAACGCCGGGCGCCGCGGCAAAACTCGCCGCGATCTCGTCGAGCCGGATCCGCGCTTCCCGATCGAGCACCGAGGGCATCGGAAGTGCGTGCCGCTCACCCACTTTGAAATCGTTGAAGTCGTGCGCTGGCGTAATCTTCACCGCCCCGGTGCCTTTCCCAGGATCGGAGTAGGCATCGGCAATAATTGGCAGCCGCCGCCCTACCAGCGGCAGAATCGCATGCCGCCCGACCAGCCCGCGGTAGCGTTCATCCCCGGGATGCACGGCCACCGCGACATCGCCCAGCATGGTCTCGGGCCGCGTCGTCGCGACCGTAATGAACGCCCCGTCCGTCCCTTCCAGCGGATAGCGGATGTACCAGAGCGTCCCCCTGGTCTCGCGGCTTTCCACTTCGAGGTCGGAAATCGCCGACTGGAACTTCGGATCCCAGTTCACGAGCCGCCGCGCCCGGTAGATCAGCCCGTCTCGATGCAGCGTCACGAACACGCGCCTGACCGCCCGCGAAAGGCCCTCATCCATCGTGAAGCGCTCGCGCGGCCAGTCGAGCGAAGCGCCCAGCCGGCGCAACTGGCGCGTGATCGTACCACCCGATTCCTCGCGCCAGCGCCAGACGCGCTCCACGAAGGCGGTGCGGCCCAGTTTCTCCCGGCTCGATTGCTGCTCGGCCAGCAGCCGCTCCACCACCATTTGCGTGGCGATTCCGGCATGGTCCGTGCCGGGCTGCCAGAGCGCATCCCGCCCCTGCATCCGCCGCCAGCGGATCAGCGTGTCCTGGATGGTGAAAGTCAGCGCATGGCCCATGTGCAGGCTGCCGGTCACGTTCGGCGGCGGAATCATGATCGTGAACGGCGCCGCATCACTCTCGGGATGCGCGGCAAAGGCGCCGTTCCGTTCCCATTCGGCGTAACGCAGCGCTTCGATCGCCGCCGGGTCGTACGTCTTCTCAAGCATGGCTGGTGGTTTGGCCGCCCGCGAATGTCTCCGCAAGAGCCCTTTCAGGCAACGGTGCGGCCGAGTACCCGTTCTATCTCCACCCGCACGACGCGCTCGACCAGCGCCGGCAGGTTTGCATCGAGCCAGGACTTCAAGAGCGGACGTAACTCCTCGCGCACCAGGTCTTCGATCGTCGGCCCGCCGCGATGGACCGCCGTGCTGCGCTCGCTCGCAAGCCGCTTCACCATGCCGCCCACCGCCGCGGCCGCCGCCGCGGCCGCTTCAGGCGCTACGAGCCGGCCGGCCGCCGCCGCGTCCGGCGGCGAAGCCTCTTCCGGGATGGCGGCAGGCGCGCCCGACGGCGCACCCAGAGGCAGCTCGTGCGCAACGGCCGCCGCGGTCGGATCGGGATCGGAAACCATCATCGAGTCATCCAGCACCAGAACCTCTTCACGCCGCTCCGGCGGCGCAGCGGGCGTCCCTTCTTCGTTCAAAATTCGCCGGATCGAGGCCAGGATGTCCTCCATGGTCGGATCGGCAGCCGCCCCCGCGGGCAAGCTGCCGGCCGGGTCTGCCAGCTTTGGCGCGACCTGCTTGGAGGGTCCGCTCATCTCAGCACCTTACTGCTTCGCACCGGGTGGCGCGGGCGGCAGCGGCAGCCCTTCCGGCGTCGTGTCATTGGTCAGCGCCGGGCCGCCGACCCCGATCCAGGCGTCACGCACCGAACGGTAATACGCATTCTCGTCATAGTACGGGACGGGCAGCTTCAGGTCGCGTGCCGTCAACCGCCCGATCGCCGATGCCACATCGTACGAAGCGGTGATGAGGCTGGCCAGGTTCTGCACCAGGGTGGTCGCCGAGTTGAGGAGATTCTGTTGCACGGTCAATACGTCGAGTGTGGTCGCCGTGCCGACAATCGCCTCGCGCTCGGTCCCTTCGAGGGCAATCCGGTTGGCGGCCACGGCGGCCCGTGCGCTGACGATTGCCGCCTGCGCCGCAATCAGCGTCTGCCAGGCCTGCGAGGCCTCCTGGACAGCGGCGCGCCGCGCATTGTCCAGGGTCTGCACGGCCTTGTCCTGATTCTGCTTGGCCTGCCGTACGGTCGCATACTCCCCTCCGCCCTGATAGAGCGGCACAGTGAGATTGACCGTCGCCGCCCAGCCGCCGAGGCGCGAATCCGGCAGGGTCGGGTTGGTCTCCTGGAAGGCAGTCCCCTGCACGTTCACCGTCGGCATCAGCGCCGAGAAGGCAATATCCACACCATTCTTCGCCGCCGCCACATTGAAGAGCGCGTTGATGACGGTCGGGTTGTTCGCGGCCGCCGCTGCGTCGGCCGCGTCCGCCGAATTCACCGGCAACGCCAGCGGCTGCGGATTTGCCAGCTTGTCCGCCGCCGCCTGTCCGATCGTCTGGAGATAGGTCGCGAGAGCGGTCTCGAGATTCCCCTTGGCCGTTTCGAGCTGCGACTGGCCCAATGCGAGCGCCGCCTGCGCCTGCGCGACATCGGTCTGCGTCAATTCACCGACCCGGAAGCGATCCTCGCTCGACTCCAACTGCTGCTGGAGCACGGTCACGTTGCTCTGGTTCACGGCGACCAGCGCGCGGTTCTCGATCACGCCCACATATGCGGAAACGACGCTGCCAAACACCGACTCCTCGGTCGCAATCAGCTGCGCCCTTTCCGCCCGCAGAAGGTTTTGCGCCTGATTGTAGCTGGCCCGGGTCTTGCCGCCCTGGAAGATCGGCTGCGTGACCGTCGCCTGCCCGGCCATCGTGTCGCGATTGAGGTCGGTAATGAGCACACCGCCAGGCGAGAAGGGCGGCGGCGAGTTGAGGGTCCGCTGGCTCCCGGCCGTGTATCCCAGGCTGCCGCTCAGCACCACTGTCGGGCGCCAGCCACTCAGCGCCTTCGGCACACCCTCCGCCACCGAGTTCAGGTTCGCCCGCTCGGCCAGCAACTGGGGATTGGTCTGGTAGGCCGCGACCAGAGCCTGGTCGAGTGTGACAGGCTGCGCGCCCGCCGCCGGAATCCCGAACGCCAAAACGGCCCCGAACGCCAGCCCGCATCGCAGCACCATGCTACTCATCTCCGTTGCGATCCTCCTTCGTCGCCAGGCCGCTCACATTTCCCTCCTTTCCCGAGAAGGCTTCGATACGGCCATGGGCGTTCGCCGCACTGGGGCCCGAACGTCGCCAACGTCGTACCAGCTTTCGGCGGGATCTGATACCCGCCGCCTGGTCCCTCTCCCGCTGCCCATTCCCAATCCCCGCATTCTCACAAACATGCCCGCTAGAAGCTGAAGAGCGGAGCCGGGATGAGTGACGGCAACAGCGCTGTCGCGCAATCGAACGCGCTGCTCAGCGCCAGGCCGCCGGCGCTTGGGCAACCAAGAACCGCCTGCCCGCTGCCAGGCCGCGGCGCCAGCACCGTCACCAGCCGTCCGCCACCCTGGTTCAACTGCCCGACGATGGCCGGCGGGATCTCCTTCACCGCCCCTTCGATCAGCACGATGTGCCATGGTGCCCTGGCCGGCCAGCCGTCTGCGAGCGGCCCGGCGACGATGGCAACCGAAGGGCTCGTCGCCGGCAGCACCGAACGCGCGATCGCCAGCAATCGCCGATCCTCTTCGAGCGCCGTGACAGCGGCGCCACATTCCGCCAGCACCGCCGCCCCGTAGCCCGTTCCCGCGGCCACCACCAGCGCCCGTTCACCCTTGACCGGCCGCGCAAGCTGCACCAGTCGGGCCAGCTCCATCGGTGCCATCAGCACCCGCCCCGCGCCCAGCGGCACGGCGGCGTCGGAGTAGGCGACGGCCGCGCGTTCGGGCGGAACGAACCGCTCGCGCGGCAGCGTGCTCATGGCCGCCAAAATCCGCGGATCGCTCACCAGGTTCGGACGAACCTGGCTCTCGACCATGTGCATGCGGGCGAGCGCAAAGTCGAACGCGTTCTGATCCATGGGACCCAGGCAAAGCTGCTGACAGGGGCGGGCAGTCCATTTCATAAACGCCTCGCCGCCCGCCCGCCACCCTCTCATTCCGTGCGGCCGGTCTTGACCAGCCGCAAAGCCGCAGCCGATAACGGCGCCCCTCGCCCGCCGGTCCGGTGGCAGAGTGGTCATGCAGCGGACTGCAAATCCGCGTACGTCGGTTCGATTCCGGCCCGGACCTTGAAGCCTGCCTGCCCGGATCTGCTGGAGAATGCCCCCGGCACCGTGGCAAGTCTCTCCTCGTGCGCTGTCTCCTCCGGCCCCTCGCTCTCATCGCCCTGGTCCTGCTCTGCCCGGGCGTCCCGGCTGCCGGCCCCAAGCCTTACACTGTCGCCCTGGCACCCACGGGCAATGCCAAGCTCGACCAGGCCCTCGCCGCCAGCTCCACTCTCGCGAGCCTCCGGAAGGCCTCTCCCATCGGCACCTTCGCTTTGATCGGCCGCGCCCGCAACGACGAGGCCCGCTTCCGGACCGTGCTCGAAAGCTTCGGTTACTACGATCCGCAAGTGACCATCATCATCGCCGGGCAGCGCCTCGATAACCCCGACCTGCCAACGCTCCTGGCCGGACTCCCTGCCCAGCCGCCGCTCACCATCAGCATCTCGTTCCGTCCCGGATCCCTGTTCCATCTCGGCCGGGTCGAGATCGTCGGCACGGTTCCGGAGAAAGCGCGGGAAGCGTTCCGCCTTGCCCCGGGCCAGCCGGCCCGCGCCGCCGATGTCCTGGCCGCCGGCACCCGGCTTCTCGATGCGCTCAGGGCCGAAGGCTACGGGCTGGCCAAGGTCTCCGAGCCGCTCGCCATCCTGAATCCGGCAAGCCGCACACTCGATGTGACCTTCACTGTCGATCCGGGACCGCGCGTCGATCTCGGGCCGATCAGCATCAGCGGGCTTCAGACCGTGAACGAGTCCTTCGTTCGCCGCCGCCTCACGATCCACCCCGGCGAACCATTCAGCCCGGCCGCCCTCGCTAAGGCGCGCGCAAATCTGGCCGAACTTCCCATCTTCTCGTCCGTCAGCATCCAGCCGGCCACGACAACCGATGCCGAAAACCGTCTTCCCGTCAGCGTCGTCCTGGGCGAGCGGAAGCTGCACGTGGTAAGCCTCGGCGCCTCCTATTCGACCGATCTCGGGGTCGGGCTCAGTGCCTCATGGGAGGATCGCAACCTGTTCGGCAATGCCGAGGATCTCAAGCTTTCGGCCGCCACCATGCTCGGCGGCACCGCGATCACCGGGCCCGGCTACGAGGTGAACGCAAACTTCACCAAGCCCGACTTCCTCGCCCCCGACCAGTCCCTCATCGCGACAATCGGCACGGTCGATGAGAGCCTGGACCCGTACGACCGCACCGCAGTCACCGCCGGGATCGCCCTCGCCCGCCCCCTCTATCCGCACCTCACGGCGAGCCTCGGGCTCGCTGCGGAGCGCGAGCAGGTGACCCAAAACAGCATCACCAACGACTTCACGGTGATCGGGCTGCCGCTGCGCCTCGCCTATGACAACACGAACAGCCTGCTCGACCCGACCGAGGGCCTCCGCGGCAACCTTCAGTTGACACCGACAGCCTCCTTCGGCCCGCCCTCTGCCACATTCCTCCTCGCCAACCTCTCCGCTTCCACCTACCTCGATGTTTCACCCCTCGCCGGCGAGAAGCCCGCCCGCACGATCCTCGCGCTACGCGGCCTCATCGGCGCCGCGATCGGCACTAGCCTCGCCAACATCCCGGCGGACAAGCGGCTCTATGCCGGCGGCAGCGGCACCGTGCGGGGCTACAAATTTCTCTCGCTTGGCCCGCAATTCCCGAACGATACGCCGACAGGCGGCACCGCCGTCTCCGCCGCCAGCGTGGAACTGCGCCAGCGCGTCTTCGCCAACTGGGGGTTCGCGACCTTCCTCGACGCGGGCCAGGTCTCGACCAACGGCGATCCGTTCTCCGGCACACTCCGCTTCGGCGCCGGCGCCGGGCTCCGCTACTACACGCCGATCGGGCCAATCCGGCTGGATGTGGCAGTGCCCCTCAACCGCGAGCCGGGCGGGGATTCGTTCGAACTCTATATCGGGCTCGGACAGGCGTTCTGATGCGAAGCGTGGCAAAGCGGGTCGGCATCGGTGCGGGCAGCTTGCTCGGCGCGCTGCTGCTCGTTCTCCTGCTCCTACTGCTCGGCGCCAACACCGGCCCCGGCCGCGCGCTCGTCACCGCCCTCGTGCCCCGCTTCACCGACGGCACCGTGCAGGTCGCGGGATTGTCCGGGACCCTGCCGGGGCACATCCGCGTCCAGCGCCTGGTGCTTTCCGATGCATCCGGGCCCTGGCTCACGGCGCGTAACGTGGTGCTCGACTGGCGTCCCCTGCGCCTCCTCGGCGGCACCATCTTCGTCGACCGCCTCACCGCCCCGGAAGCGCATCTCCTTCGGCTGCCTGCAGAACAAACGGAAAACGCGGCACCTTCGCCTGCACGACCGGCAAAGCCGATGCCGCTCATCGTCCACGAACTCGACGTGCAGCGGCTCCGTATCAGCCCCGCCCTTGCTGGCCACGTACTCGATCTTGCCGTCACCGCTTCCGGCGAGCGCACGAATGCCGGTGTCGCCGCCCTGAAAATCGACGCGCATGCGCTCACCGGCGGCGGCCGCTATCGGATCGATGCCAGGCTCACTCCGGACCGCGTCGCGCTCACCACCCATCTCGGGGAGCCCGCCAACGGCCTTCTCGCCGGCCTTGCCGGATTGTCCCTGCCCGGCCCGATCCGCCTCGATGCCAACCTTTCCGGACCGCGTTCCGAGGTCGCAGCCAAGATTGCGGCAATGGCTGGACCTCTCGTCGCCGGCGCCTCGGGACGCATCGATCTCGCCGCCCGCTCCGCCAGTCTCTCCATTTCCGCAAGCGCCCCGCCGATGCAGCCGCGAGCGGGAATCGCCTGGCGAGGCGTGACGCTCAACGCGCGGCTCGACGGTCCCTTCACTTCGCCCAATCTTGCCGGAAACCTCGACGTGACCGGCCTCTCCGCCGCCGGAGCGAACATTTCGCGGATCACGGCAAGCCTCGCCGGCAGCGGCGGCCTCGCCCACCTCGAGGCCAAACTCTCCGGCGTCGTGCTGCCCGGCCCGGCACCCGACCTCCTGGCCGAGGCACCGCTCCTTCTCGATGCCAGCGCCAAGCTCGATGCGCCCGGCCGCCCGGTTTCCTTCACGCTGCGCCATCCCCTGATCATCGTTGACGGCACGGCCGAAACCGCCGGCGCGCCCACCCTCGTCGCCACCATCGATCTTCCCGATCTCACCCCACTCGCCGCGATCGCCGGCCTCGGAACTTCGGGTGGCGCTTCCATCAAGCTTTCCGCGAACAAACAGCCATCGGGTTTCGCCCTGTCTCTGAGCAGCGCGCTCGCCCTCAAGGCCGCTCCGGCTCCCCTTCTTTCCCTTCTCGGGGCGGCACCGCGCATCTCTCTGGCAGTCGGATTGCGGAACGACACCGTCACACTCTCCCACCTTTCCCTCCTCGGCCATGCATTCTCCCTGCACGCTCACGGAGATCTCTCCGATGGAAAAATCGCGCTCGCCTGGCAGGCCGCCCTCTCCGATCTCGCGCCACTCGATGCAGGCCTGAGCGGTCGCATCGCCGCCACGGGCACGCTCGAAGGCCGGACCGACAGAATGGCGCTCGCCGCGCAACTCGGCGGCACGCTGGGGACGGCCACGCGGCCATCCCAACCGTTCCGCGCCAGCCTCGCGGCAACCGGCCTTCCGGCAGCGCCGTCAGGAAGCCTGGTGGCGGAAACCGATCTCGATGGCGCACCGCTCGGCCTGGCGCTGAAAGCAACAGAAGACGCCGGCCATACCGTTGTCGTAACTATCGAGCAGGCGCACTGGAAAGGCGCCCATGCGCAAGGCGCGCTGACCTTCGGCGCCGGCACCCTGCCAACCGGCCATCTCACCTTCGCAGCCGGAAATCTCGGCGATTTTTCTTCCCTCATCGGCCCCGCGTTCGGCGGATCCGCCGACGGATCGCTGACCTCGGAGTCAACGCCGTCCGGGCCACGACTCCTGCTCGATCTCAGGGGCGCAAGCCTGGCCGCCGCCGGCGTGGCCATCGCCAAGGCACACATCACCGCCACTCTCGACCATCCTCTCGGTGATCGGCGGTTCGATTCCACCCTGCGGCTCGATGGCCTCAGCGCCGGCGGCGTCACCGCCACCGCCTCGATGTCCGCCGAGGGCCCGTTCGATGCGCTGGCGCTCAGGCTGAACGCCGCTTCCGCTTCCTTCGGAGCAACCAGCCTCAGCGCTGCGGCCCTGGTCAACGCAACCGCCGGCGATGCCTCTCTCTCCGCCTTGGCCGCGGATTGGCACGGCGAGGCGGCGCGGTTGCTGGCGCCCGCTCGCATCGTCTTCTCACCCGGCGTTTCCATCGAAGGGCTGCGCCTCGGCATGGCGGGCGCAGAACTCGATGCCAGCGGGCGGATCAGCCCGAACCTCGCCGCCACCCTTCAGCTTCGCAATGTCAGCTCGGCGCTGCTTGCCCCCTTCATGCCGGGCCTCGCATTCAAAGGCAGGCTCGATGCCGAGGCGAAACTGGCGGGCGCGCTCGTCGCCCCCACCGGCACACTCCAGCTTCACGGGTCGAATCTCGGCCTTTCCTCGGGCCTCACCGCCGGCCTGCCGCCGGCAAACCTCGATCTCACGGCCGCACTCGCTGGCCACACCGCGCACATCCGGGGCGCACTTTCCGCCGGAAGCGCAACCCGCCTCACTCTTTCAGGGACTTTGCCGCTTGCAAGCAACGGCGCGCTCGGCCTCTCCGTCGCCGGCGACGCCGATCTCGCCCTCTTGGAGCCGGCGCTCGCCGCCGGTGGCCGGCACATCGCCGGTCGGCTCGCGCTGGACGCAACCGCTCGCGGCACCCTCGCCTCCCCCGTGATCGCCGGCACAGCCCGTCTCAGTGGTGGAATGATCACGGATTACCAGAGCGGGTTCGCCCTCACCGCGATGGCCGCGAACATCGCCATAGCGGACGGGCGCATCCAGATCCAGGATTTCCACGCACGCGCCGGGCCCGGAACGATCAGTCTCGCCGGCAGCATCGGCGCGCTCGAGCCTGGCGTCCCGGTCTCTCTTACCGTCTCCGCTGAGAACGCCGAACTCCTGCAATCGGATCTCATCACCGCCCGCCTCGACTCCCATCTCGTGCTCACGGGTCTTGCGGAACGAGAGCTTTCAGCACGTGGCCGGGTCGATATCCGTCGCGCCGAGATGCAAATTCCGAACAGCCTGCCGCCCGACGTCGCCGTGCTGCACGTCGTGCGCCCAGGGAACAAGCCAGCGCCCTCGCGCGCCGATGTGCCCGCCATCGCGCTCGATGTCACGCTCGAAGCCACGCGGCAAATCTTCATTCGCGGGCGCGGCGTCGATGCCGAGTTCGGCGGCCGCATCCATGTGTCGGGCACACTGTCCACCCCCGCGCCGGAGGGGAGTTTCCACCTCATACGTGGCCAGTTGAGCCTCGCCGGGCAGACCCTCGCCTTCACCTCCGGGACGATCGGCTTCAATGGCGGCGATCTCACTGATCCCTCGCTCGATCTGGTCGCCACCACCGCGAGCCGCACCACCACCGCAACACTCACGCTCTCCGGCACGGCGCAGAAACCAAAGGTCACGCTGTCGAGCGTTCCCGAACTGCCTCAGGATCAGGTCCTGGCTGCCCTCCTCTTCGGCACCAGCGCGACGAGCCTCAGCCCCTTCCAGCTTGCCGAAATCGCCAGCGCGCTGGCTTCCCTCACCGGCGCCGGCCCTAGCATCGGCGACCCGCTGGGTACGCTGCGCAAGGGCCTCGGTCTCGACCAGCTCAGCGTCGGCTCGGATGCCAGCGGAAACGCGGCCGTGCAGGCCGGCCGCTACATCGCGCCCGGGGTTTATCTCGGCGCCAGCCAGTCCGCCGCCGGCGGCGGCGCCCAGGCCCAGGTGAAGATCGATCTCACCAAGCACCTGCAGCTCAACGCCACCGTCGGCAACGGCGCCGGCAGCGCCACCGCGATCGGCAGCGCCACGGAGCCGAACACCAGGAACGGCTCGAGCGTTGGCCTCACTTACCAGTTCCAGTATTGAGCCGCGCGGCGCTGGTCTCCTGCCCCTGAAATTCGCCGCATTTGACGCCCCGCGAAGGAACGATGCCCCATGCCGATCTACGCCCTCGATGATCACCGGCCCGAGCTTCCGCCCGCCGGGCAGTTCTGGATCGCACCCGACGCGCACGTGATCGGCCGCGTCCGCCTGGGGCATGATGTCGGCATCTGGTTCGGTGCAGTGCTGCGCGGCGACAACGAGCCGATCGAAATCGGCCGGGCAACGAACATCCAGGATGGTGCGATGATGCACACCGACGAAGGATTTCCGACCACGGTCGGATCGGGCTGCACAATCGGGCATCACGCCATCCTGCACGGCTGCACGGTTGGCGAGAACACGCTCATCGGCATGGGCGCAACCGTGCTGAACGGCGCCAGGCTCGGGAAGAACTGTCTCGTCGGCGCCCACTCGCTCGTCACCGAAGGCAAGGAGTTCCCCGATAATTCATTGATCTTCGGCGCTCCCGCCAAGCTGGTGCGAACGCTGGATGGAAGAGTGATCGAGTTCCTTCGCCAATCCGCCCGCGACTATGTCGCCCGCTGGCGCCGCTACGCCGCCGGCCTCAGCCCGATCGGATGAAGAGTCCTCAGCCCGGCAGCGCGACGCCCTTCTTCATCAGGATGCAGCCATAAGGGCGAAGCTCGCCGGTGGCGATGATTCCGAACGCCTCGCGCGCCCGCGCATAGAAGGCATGTCGTTCCATTCCGACCAGCGCCACCCCACGGCCTTCGCGGCGATCGATCACCTGCTGGCAGAGACGTTGCACATCCGGAATCTCATCGGGCTTGCCCACGACCTCCATGCGCAGCGCCGGATCCGGCACGAAACGGTCCAGTGGAATCAGGGCCAGGCAGGCATCCAGCGCCTCCGGCAGATCGGCACCATCCAGGCGCACCAGGCGGCGCGCCAGCGAAACCGCGGGGAAATGGGCGTCGACCAGCGTCACCTCATCGCCGTGCCCCATTGAGGCCAAGAGATGCAGAAGGTCCGGCGTGTGCAGGCGTGTCAGTGTCTTCAGCATCGATCCCGCCGCACCGCCTCGTCGTCCATGATCTCGTCAAGCTCGCCCATCATGCAGGGCGGCGAATAGTAGTGTGCCCGCCCCTCTTCCTCTGGTTCAGGCCCGTTCTCGTGTTTCGTCGGCAGCGCCGGCTTGTCCGGCTTCTTCGGCTCCGTATCGCCCGTTTTCCCGGCCTTTTTCATCTGCGCTCTCTCCTGCCTCTTCCGACCTCACCCCGGTTCCATTCAGCACCCTGCCCGAGGCCCCCGCAACCCTCAGTCTCCAGGCGCGGACCATGTGCAATCGGCCAGGGTCCGGCCATTCAGGGTCTCGAGGAACGCGGCACGGGCCCGTATCAGCATCCCCCGCAGCCGGCACTCCGCCGTCAACGGGCAGTGCCCGCCATCGGCGCGGCAACATTCCACCAGCGGCTGGTCGCCCTCCAGCAGCGCCACCACATTGCCGAGGCGAATCGCCTCCGGCGCCCTGGCAAGCCGCACCCCGCCCCCGGCACCACGCACGGCCTGCACATAGCCGGCGGCCGAGAGCCGCTGCAGCACCTTGATCAGATGATGACGGGACACGCCAAGCTCCCGGGCAAGAACGGCGCTCGTCTCGGCCCTGCCCGGCGCCGAGCCAAGCCGCATCAGCGCGCGCAACCCGAAGTCCGTGAAGCTCGTCAGGTGCATGGCACCCACCTATAATCGGTATTTTTAATACCACAATCAACTGCTAGAGTTCATATCTTATGTCGGCTCACTCCGCACCGGATGAAGAACCCGCTCTTCGTCGTGCCCGGTTCACCGAAACGGTCATGGCGACAACCGGCATCGACGAAGCAATGATCGCGACGCTCGTGCAGCGCTTCTACGCTGCCGCGCGCGAGGATCCGCTGCTCGGCCCGGTCTTCGCGCATGTCCGGGACTGGGACGCGCATATCGCCCGCATTACCGCTTTCTGGTCTTCGGTCGTGCTGATGAGCGGGCGCTACCACGGCAACCCGCTCACCGCGCATCAACCCTTCCTGCTCGGCGAGGCGCATTTTTCACGTTGGCTCGCGCTCTGGGCCGAGACCGCCAGGACCTCCTGCCCGCCCTCTGCAGCAGAGCGCTTCATTCTGCTCGCCCAACGCATCGCCGCGAGTCTCTCCCGTGCCCTCGCCACCCCGCCAGGCGCACCGGCACTCGAACCGAACGAGGGGCCCGATGCGAGCGATCACCGCACCCGCTCGCATCACCTTTCTCCGCTACCCGACTCGCGCAAACCCTGATCTTGTTGCCGCCGGCCGGCCGCCCAGCGCGAGCCCGAGGTGATGGACGATTGGGTCAAGCCGCTCGGTGCGCCGCGCCCTCGGCGCCAGCACGTCCGCCTCGAAGCGCTCGGTGAAGACCCTGCGACCGCACAGCCTCTCGTCACAGAATAACCGTCGGGCCAGGAGCACAAGGCGGACCAACCGCCCGGCCATCGACAGGTCGGCCAACTGCCGACGATATCGGCTATGGACGCGCTCGGAACTCACGCCGCACTCCGGACACGCGGAAGCTTTGCTCGCGCAACGGACGGCCATCGGCGTTGCACTGTCCTCGCAGGCGACGCTCTCCACGATAAAGCCGCGCGGCACCGGGGCAGACGGACGGTGACCGCGGTCATAAGAATTTTGCAAGCCGATTGACGGCCAACAACCGCACGCGGCGGATCCGTTCGCACGGATCCGTGGAGAGACACCAGGCAATCCCCGGCCCAGGCGCGACCACTGTCGCGCCGGCATCCGGTCAGTCCGGGCCTCCGATTCCCGGTCGCCCTCCGCACTCACAGCCCGCCCCATCTGCCACGGCGAAGCTCTCCGCCCCGACTTCCCACCAGATGATTGCCCATCGGGAAGCCACCAATCCCGTTGTCGGGACCACCCTGGTCCTTGACGCTTCCTTGTATTATCAGTAATACTTTTCCGCGACGGCTCCGGCGGATGTTTCAGGGGGAACAGACATCGATAGCGCGCGAGAAGAGCTCTATAACGTCAGCGGTGTCTTCCTGGCTCGGTCCCTTGAGACCGGGCTGGACGAACAACCGGAGTGGCTGGCATTGCCGGCTCATTCCCCGGTACCCAGTGGAGGCGTATCTCGCCTACGGATCCCGAGCGTGGGCTCTCCGGGCGGCCCGCTCCTCCCACCCGCAAGCCTTCTCGCTTTCCCAATCCCCGGCCAGGCTTCGACATCCCCCAGGCGCTCTGCAGCCGCAGCGCAAGTCGTCAACCGGAAGAAGGGCACCATCGCGGAGCAAACCCCGCCACAAGGTCAGTCGGTCGGCGCGCCAATCCATGATTCCGAGCCGCACTCCTGCGCTCACGCCGATCGATCGACAAGGATATTCGTCCGCGGACCACGGACGTTCGCGCCCCACCATCGGAAGACTGCAAATTTCCCCGGCTGCGCCTCCGATTCGGTTGACACGGATTGGCCCAATTTGCCGACAGTACCGCTCTCCGTACGCCAACGCGCGGCAACGCGGCAACATCGTCCGGGTCCATGCGCTGCGCTACTCGCTTCTGCGCCAACGCGCACGGCGCCTGCACCGTTTCCCGCCATATGCCGTCTTTCCGGGGGAGGAGCCGGCACTCCCGGCCTCGTCGCCGCGATCCAACCCACGGCTTCTTCTCCCGCACCGGCCGTCCATAACCGCCTCGGCCGTTTCCCGCTTGAAGGCCGGGCCCCAGAATCACGCAGAGAGGATACGAAAATGCCCAAAGCCGCAAAACTCGTCGCGATGGCGTTCGCACTCGCGTTGATCCTCGGGTCGGCTGCCGCACGAGCCGCCTCTCCATTGATCGGCACCGTCCTGATGGTTGGCCAGATCGAATGGTTCCAGACCATCGAAATGGGCATGCGCGCAGCAGCGGTAAAATATGGCGCACAACTCGCCGTCGCCAATGCCGAAGGTGATCTCGGAAAGGAAGCCCAGGGTGTGGACGACCTGGTCGCGCGCGGCGTGAAAGCACTCATCATGACACCGCTCTCCAGGACGGCATCGGTACCTGCGCTCCAGCGCGCTTCTGCCGCAGGTGTCAAACTCATCTTCTACAACACCCGCATCGACTCGCCGTTGCTGACCACGTATGTCGGCGTCGACAACCGCGAGCTTGGCACGATGATGGGAACCTATGTCGACAAATATGTAACGACGAAATTGGGTGGCAAGGCCAAGATTGCACTCCTGACCGTTCCTGATTTCCCCGAGAGCCGTGCCCGCCGCGACGGCTTCGTCGCCGAACTGAAGAAGGTGCCGGGCATCCAGATCGTGGCCGAGCAGCGTGGCGAGTTGCCCGACGCGTCGGCGAATACACTCGAAACGATCCTCCAGGCCCACCCGGACGTCCAACTCGTCTGGTCTGCGGTGGAAGGCGGCCTGGTTGGTTCCATCACGGCCCGGCGATCGCTTGGTCTCTCCAATTTGAAGCTGTTCGGGACCGACATGAGCCTCCAGGTCGCCCGCGCACTTCTCGATCCGACAAGCGGTGTGCTGGCTGTCGCCACCCAGGACCCCTATGCCATCGGCTACAAGACCATGCAGTTGGCAATTGCCGCCGTCGACGGCAAGAAAGTCGGCGGCACCTATGCGATCCCGTTACAGCTCTTTACTGCGGACCACCCGGAGGCCGTGCGGGCGTATTTGAAAAAATTTCACTCCTTGGAGACCCACCAAACCGGCCAATAGCCTCATTCCGGTGCCAGCCACGCGCCCAGATGTCCGCGATCACCAGTTGACCACGCCGATGACACGGCTCCTCGAGGTGCGAGGAATTTGCAAGACGTTTCCCGGCGTGCGTGCGCTCTCCGGAATCGACTTTTCGCTCGATGCGGGTCGTGTCCACGCACTCGTCGGCAAGAACGGCGCCGGCAAATCCACCCTGATCAAGATCCTTTCCGGCGTCGAGCGCCCGGATGAAGGGACCATCCTCCTCGGGTCATTGGAAACCCGGTTTGATAACCCCTCCTCCGCCATGGCGGCGGGCATCGCGGTGGTCCATCAGGAACTGAGCCTCGTCCCGCAACTTTCCGTGGCGGAGAATCTCTTTCTCGGACGCTGGCCGTGCCGCTTTGCGCGGGTCGACTGGAGTGCTCTGAGACGGCGAGCGAAGACGCTCCTCGCACCGCTCGATGAGACGATAGATCCAACAGCGGCCGTCGGCACTCTGGGTGTGGCCCAACAGCAGCTCGTGGAGATCGGCAAGGCTCTGTCGCAGGGCGCGCGTATACTGATTCTCGACGAGCCGACTTCCGCGTTATCCGAAGCTGACGCCGGCCGTCTTCTCCGGGTCGTACGCGAACTGGCCTGCGGCGGCGTCGGCATTGTCTACATTTCCCACCGCCTCAAGGAAGTCCAGGCAGTCGCCGACGATGTCACAGTACTTCGAGACGGGCGGATCGTCGGGCGTGACGAAATGCGAATGTTCGATCGCGCCCGGTTAGTCGCCCTGATGGTCGGCAAGGAACCGGAGCAGGCGCCCGCGATCGTTCGCGCCGATCATCGCAAAGTGATGCTGTCCGTCTGCGGCCTTTGCCAGGGTGATCTTTTGAAGGATGTCTCGTTTCAGCTCCATGAGGGAGAGATCCTCGGCATTGCAGGTCTTGTCGGTGCAGGCCGCACGGAGCTGGTGCGGACTATCTTCGGTGCGGACCCCATGGACGAAGGCACTATTCACGTTGACGGCCGTGCGATCAGACGGCCGACCATTCGTAAAATGCTAGGTCTCAGGGTCGCGCTCCTGCCGGAAGATCGGCGGCGGCAATCCCTGCTTTTGACACGCTCCGTGCGCGAGAACCTCGTACTTTCTGTACTCTGGCGACTTTGCCGCGGCATCCTTCTCAGCCGCAGGAAGGAAAGCATGCTGGTGGACCAACTCATCCGCGACCTCCAAGTCGTTGCGGCGAGCAGCGAGGTAACGGTGGAGACGCTGTCGGGCGGCAATCAACAGAAAGTTGTGCTTGGCAAGTGGCTGGCGAGCAGGCCGCGTATTCTGTTGCTCGACGAGCCGACCAGGGGCGTCGATGTCGACGCGAAGGCACAAATTCTTCGGATCCTTCGCGAACTCGCTGGCAAAGGCCTGTCAATCGTCTTCATTTCCTCCGAGCTGGAGGAGGTCCTGATGCTGTCGCACCGGGTCCTGGTGATGGCTCGAGGGCGGATCGTCGCGGATCGACCGGTTGAAGAGGTGGATCTTTCCGGCATCATGCTTTCGGCAGTAGCCTGAGCCATTCGAGGGAGACAAACGGTGGAAACCGCGCCACGGATGTCGCAGCTCGCACGCAGCATGTGGCTCCTCTTTGTCGCCTATCTGGGACTATGTGCGATACTGGCGCTGATAGCGCCCCACTTCCTTACACGGATCAACCTCATCAACATTCTTCGCCAGGTGTCTTTGATCGCCATCATCGGGGTCGGGATGACGATGGTGATCGTCGCCGCGGAAATCGACCTGTCGGTCGGAGCGCTCGCGGCTTTCTGCGGGATTGTTCTGGCCTACCTTTCGGTCAAAGCCGCCTGGCCCCTGTTTCTTGCGATTCCTGCCGCTGTTCTCGTCGGTATGGGCTGCGGTGCATTCGTCGCCATCTTCCGGATCGTGTTCAACGTCCCAAGTTTCATCACGTCGCTCGCCATGCTGACGGGGCTGCGGAGCGGTGCCTTTCTGATCACCGGCGGTTTCCCGATCGGGCCCATGCCGCGTGGTTTCACCGCGCTCGCGGACGGGTACCTCTGGCTGCTCCCCTGGCCGGTCGTCATCATGATCGTGATCTATCTCCTGGGCTGGGTCGTGATGACCCAGACCCCATGGGGTCGCATGATCTACGCCGTGGGCGGCAACGAAGCGGCTGCACGGCTATCCGGTATTTCCGTTGGCACGACGAAATTGATCGTTTTCATAATAGATGGCGGGTTGTCGGCATTGGCAGGCATCTTGCTTGTTTCATGGTTGGACTCGGGCACGCCAACAGTCGCCGATGGTTGGGAGCTGGATGTCATCGCTGCGGTGATCATCGGGGGTACAAGCCTGTTCGGTGGCTCGGGCAGCGTGGTCGGCACGTTGCTTGGAGCGGTGTTCATGGCGACGCTCAAGACCGGCATGGTCCTGCTTGGCGTCTCGCCGTACAGTCAGGGTGTCGTCAGCGGCGCGGTCATCCTGGTTGCCATGCTCGCCGGCTGGCTTGGCGGCCCGCGGCGACACGGAGCGAACATCGGGAGTTTGACCAGGCGGCTGGGCAACATGGCGGTGCGGCGGTCGGCGGATGCCGAGGGAGCGAGCGCGGCTCCGCGAAGCCGCGAGGAGTCGTTCTGACCCGGGCTTCTCGCTCTGAACGCCCGCTCTCGCGCGTGGTTGCACTGCAACCGCTGCCCATCCGGTCCCTCTCCTGGACAGCTATGGCTTCGACACCCTCAGCTTCTCCCGGACAGGACCGGATGGACAACCTATTGAAACCTCACAGCTAGCCAACCGCCTCCGAGCCATGTGCCAGACGCCATACGCGGTACTCCGCAACGGTTCGGGCATCCGGCGGATAGGTCCCGATCGTCGTCACCCCGGCCACAATGCGCTCTTTCAGAAAGCGTTCCAGCATCTCCTGCTCGCCGCTGTCGCCCGCGATCTCGCCTGCAAGCTGCCGCGGCAGGACAACCACCCCGTCCGCGTCCCCCACCAGAATGTCGCCCGGAAAGATCGCGGTGCCACCGCAAGCGATCGGTCGCTGCAGGTCGGCGCCGTAATGCAAAGCAAGACTCGGCGGCGCGGCCGCCCCCTTGCAGAAGATGGGGAATTCCATGGCCATGAGACTCTCCGCATCACGAACAGCGCCATCCGTGACCAGGGCGGCCACACCCCGTAGCTTGAGGCGATGGACGAGGATGTCGCCGGCAACGCCCGCGCCGTCCTCGCCGCGGCAGTCGACCGCGAGCACCTGCCCGGGCAGAATTGCCTCGATGGCCTTTCGCGGCGGGTACTCGGGATCAGACAAGACCTCGGTCTTGCTGATATCCTCCCGCATCGGAATGAAGCGCAAGGTATAAGCTTCGCCGACAAAGCGGCAGGAGGTCGGATTGAGCGCCCGTACGCCACGCAGGAAGGTGGCACACAGGCCGCGCTTGCGCAACTGCGAACTCAACGTCGCGACACTCACCTTCGCCAACGCGGCCAGGATTTCGGGAGCCACTGGGTCAAGCCCGCATGCCATGTCATCCTCCTTTCAAGGAGCGTCCGGACCAGCGCCGCACGGTCATCTCCACAGACGATCTCGTCTGCTGCTGGTCAGGAACCCGCAACAACTGGGTTGCGCAACGTGCCGATTCCGCCGATCTCGACTTCCACTTCGTCACCCGGCTTGATGTTGGACGGGATACCGTCTGTACCCATCCACAGGATGTCGCCCGGGTGAAGCGTCACGTATCGGCTGATGCGGCTGATATGTTCCGCGATCCCGAACAGCATGTCGTTAGTGCGGAACGAGATCATCGGCGTGCCGTTGACCCGAACCGTGGTCGACATGCGATCCAGATCGACCTCGGTTTCAATCCACGGACCCATCGGCTTGAAGGTGTCCGCGTTCTTCGCCCGCCATAACGTCCGGTCCGTCGCCTGCCATGTCCGTTCGCTTATGTCGTTGCCAATCGTGTAGCCGAGGACGTAGGAAAGCGCCTCCTTCTCGTGAACCCTCCTGGCCAGCTTGCCAATCACCACCACCAGCTCGCCCTCGTACTGTACCTTGTCCGACGCATCTTTGGGAATAGCGATGGCTTCACCATGGGCGATCAGCGCACTCGGCGAACGGTAATTGACGTCGGGAGCCTTCGGCAGGCGCAGTGGCTTTCCTTCTGACTCGGCTGTCTCGCGCGCGTGACCGCTATAGTTGATACCGGCCGTGTAAAAGGTCGGCGGGATGACCGGGATCTCGATCTTCACCGATCCGAGCGGCCTTCGCGGCCCCGAACGCCTGAACGGCCCGAACGGGCCTCCAAGGACATCCTCGACACTGTCGCCTTCGAGCAGACCATAGCCGGTCTTGCCGTCGGCAGAGTAGCGTACCCACCGCATTTCGTCGCCCCGTCGAACCCTGCCAGAGCGTCAGAAGAGCATTTCTCTTGACGGATAGCTGTCTTATAGCTAATACAACACTAGAATGATACGGTGCAAGCTGCGCGGGGAGATTTCGTGGCGTGGGAATGTCAGATCGGACGAAGAATTTCCATATCAGCTACGCGCGCGATGCTGTCTACACGGCCGCCTCGCGGCCCGCCTATGAGGAGGGCACCCACGGTTTTCGTCGCTTCAACGAATATCGCGACCTCGGATTGAAGCAGGCAACCGGTGGAAAGTTCTTTGCCCATCTTGCCCGAGTGAAAGTCGAGGGGGACAAGAAGACCGCGTTGCCGTTCGCCGGCGGCACGGGCATTCATCAGCATACCGTCGATTTCCAGTTTGTTTTCGTGCTCAGCGGATGGGTGCGATTCGAAATCGAAGACCACGGCGAAAAAACTCTTCACGCCGGAGATTGCATCTATCTCCCCCCCACGATCTTTCACGCGGTCCTCGACTACTCCGATGATCTCGAAGTGCTGGAAATCATGTCGCCTGCGGAATACGAAA
Source organism: Acetobacteraceae bacterium (assembly GCA_030041375.1). Taxonomy (GTDB): domain Bacteria; phylum Pseudomonadota; class Alphaproteobacteria; order Acetobacterales; family Acetobacteraceae; genus JAKAWQ01. The sequence continues at coordinate 103,326 of JASHOA010000039.1, read as the reverse complement.
CGATTGCTGCGGCTGAGATGCCGGGGAACGCGGCAAAGGGGTAGCGGGCGCGGATGCTGCGGGAATTCCCGACTTGGAGTGGAAGCTGCCTCGCAGGGAGCGGAACCGGTTTTTTACTAAGCCAAAATCCTCAGCGGAATCCGGCGATTGCGCTGGCAGGCGGGTCTCCATGAATAACGCTGAACAGCGGCGCGTACCCCACGAAAGGCAAGTCATTGCCGAACCGAGAAGAAGCCCGCTCTCCTCCTCTGTTGGGAGAGACCCTTGGGTAGTGGCACCAACGTAACGGCGGCAGCGGTGCGGCGGCGCGATGCGCTCGACCGCGAGCTTGAACGGTTTTCGGATGCGGAGGCGATCCCTGGACTGGTCGCACTCGCCTCGTTGAATGGCATCCCCCTCTATGCGGCTGCTCGCGGTTACCGGGATATCTCCCGCCGCGTCGTGATGACGATGGATACCGTGTTCTGGATCGCTTCCCTCACCAAGCCTGTGACAACTACCGCTGCGATGCAGCTTGTCGAACAGGGAAGGTTGGATCTTGATCGACCAGCCGCTGTCATTCTGCCCGAGCTCGCCTCGCCGCTGGTACTTGAGGGCTTCGATGCCGCCGGAGCACCCCGGCTGAGGCCGTCGCGGCGACCGATCACTCTCCGCCATCTGCTGACGCATACCGCCGGTATCACCTACGATACGTGGAACGCCAATACCGCCCGCTACGTCGCCTATGCGGGCCTGCCTGGGCTCTTCACCTGCAGCAACGACTCGTTACGTACGCCCCTGGCCTTCGACCCAGGCGAACGTTGGCAATACGGCGCCGCTACTGATTGGGTAGGCAAGATGGTTGAAGCGGTCAGTGGCAAAAGGCTGGACGCGTATTTCCGCGACCACATCCTGGCCCCGCTCGGCATGAACGATACGAGCTTCCGCTTGGGTCCGGCGCAGCGGAAACGCCTCGCAGCGATGCACCAGCGCCAGGCCGACAGTTCCCTCGCCGTGATCGATTTCGAAGTGCCGCAGAACCCGGAATTTTTCATGGGCGGCGGCGGTCTCTACTCCACCGCTGCCGATTATCTCAGGTTCGCCGGGGTCTTTGCCGGGGCAAGGGGCGGCGCCGGTATCCTGAAGCCAGAAACGATTGCGGAGATGGGCCGAAACCAGATCGGCGATCTCAACGTCGTCCGCTTGGAAAGCCAGAATCCGGATGGCGCCTGCGATGCCGACTTCTTTCCTGGAATGGTCAAGAAATGGGGCTTCGGCTTCATGCTCAACACGACTGCGGCACCAACGGGGCGGAGCGCGGGAAGCCTGGCCTGGGCAGGTGCTGCAAACGAATACTTCTGGATCGACCCCGCACGCCGGGTGGCAGGCGCGCTGCTGATGCAGTATTTCCCGTTTTGCGACCATGCGGCCCTGGCCGCCTTCTCCGCATTCGAGACTGGGGTCTATGGCCTGATCAAGGAGGGGTAGCGGGTGCGGAGCCAGTGAGGAACCGGCCCCAACAGCGATCCCGCCGATGTGTCATGGCTTGCCTCGAGAACTTCCCCGTGCGGGATGCCGGTGCACCGCTGACCATTCACTTTCCGGCATACCTCCAGGCCGCTCCATCGAGAGATGGAACTCGAAGCGATCTGGTCGGTAGAGACCTTCGTTGACCTCGAGCGGCGCACTGTTCTGGTCGTAAATGGTACGCCGCATGCAGACGAGCGCCGCGCCCACGGGTGTTTCAAGGAGCTTCGCGATCCTGACCTCCGCGAGCTTCGCCGTGACCGTCTGATCAGCGCGCGTGAGTCGAATGCCGGCTCTTTCAAGAAGCGGCAACATCGGTCCCTTTTGCAGTTGCGCACGTGTGAATGTGCGTCCGACATCTTCCCTGAGATAAGTCGTCACATAGCCGTACACGGCCCCCCTGCAGCTGTTCAACCGCACGGCTTTCTGGACCACGTCATCCTCCTTCAAAACCAACTGGCGAGCGATGGCACGCGGCGGCCTCACATACTCGAATTCCAGAATCTTGGTCCTGGTGCGCCACCCCAGTGCCACCAGATAATCCATGAAGCCGCGCAGGTCGGCGGGCGCTGGCCGGGTCGTCAGGCGCCGCCGGCGCGGAAATGTGCCACGACCCTTTTCGCGCGAGATCAGGCCTTCCTTTTGCAGCTTTTCCAATGTGGCGCGAATAGTAACGCGGGAGACATCATACATTCCGGCCAGCACAAGCTCGCTCGGAATCGGCTTGTCTTCGATGAATGAACCATCCAAGATCTGTTCGCGAAGGATCGTATAGATCTGATGGTACAATGGCAGGGGCATTTCGCCCTTACGCTGCATATTTCATTGTCCTGCACTGCTATTATCGGCCAATCTCTTCTCAATAGCGTATGATGAAAGGACTTAGCAAGACAACTGATTTGTCTCCCGATCGCCGATCGGGCATACCGCGCCCGCTCCCGGCGCCGGTTCCCGGTGGCCGTATAGAAGCGCTCCGGCAGGGCCCTGGAATCCGGCAAATGCAGGCGATCCCCGGCTTCCCTATCCCTCCTTTGCCCTGGCCCCTCCTGTCCGAAGCCGTACCCGCCCCGCCCTGCCTCGGACAACTTGTACCAGGCGATGGACCTGAGGGATGCCGAGCAATCGATCAGCGAACTTCGATTTGCGGCTGACGGCCGCGGCCGGAAGGAAATGCGGCTCGTCGATGCGCAGAGTCGTCTACGCCGTCTTTTCGCACCACAGGGTCGGTCGTTGAAGGTGACATTCCCGTACCGCCCTTAGCCCGCGATCGCCCGAGGCGGAATCGTCGGAGGGCGTGAAATGCGGGCTCAAATAAAGCGCGAGACCCGTGTCGGGCTGCACGGTCAGCCCGATACGGGTCTAGCCCTCGGGATCGAAGTGAAATTCCAATGGGGCAATATGTTTCTGAAAAGCGGAACGACCGGCAAGTCGTTCGTGCCAGGCATCGATATGCGGAAGTCGCGGGCGGTCAGGGGCGAACAGCATCCAGCGATGGATGGCCGGCGCGACAGATATGTCGGCAATCGTGAAGTCCTCGCCGGCAAGATATGGCTGCCTCGCGAGCTGTGCATCGACCACCGGCAACTCCCTCGCCATATCTTTCAGCCCTCTGGCGACCGCCGCAGGATCCCGAAGATGGCTGGCCAGCCGGGTTACATGCAGAACTAAGCTCGTAATCGGCGGATCGAGATGCTCGTTGCTCCATGAGCCCCAGGCGATGGCGCGGGCCAGAACCTGCTTATCGCCACTGTAGAGTTCGGGTGCGTAGGTAAGCGCGATGTAGGCGAGGATAGCGTTCGATTCCCAGAGAATGAATCCTTCATCGTCGATCGTCGGCAGCTTTCCGTTCGGATTCATGGCCCTGTATTGGGGTGTATCGACGATCCCGAACGGTTCGCTCCCTTTTGAGATATGGCCATTCGGGCCCATGATCGCACTCGCCAACGTCAGCTCGTACGAAAGCCCCGCTTCTTCAAGACACCACAGCGAACGTTGCGTGCAGCCCGAGGTCGGTCGTCCCCAAATCCTGATCATTCGTCCCCCCGGTCCATGCTACCGCCTCTCCGGCGGCAGCCCAAATGTAGCATGTGTAATACAATATGGAAGACCAAAGGGAAGGTCGATGAAACGACGCCGGTCGTCTTCGCACCGGTGTCGCGGTTTCGGTATATGGCCAAAGACGTGGCGATGGCGAGCAAGCGGGGCAAGGCGGCGAAGGGAAACTGGCCGCCGCAGCGCCCCCGTTGGCCGTGCGTTGACAAATACCAGGCGCCCTGTGATGCTGAAAATAGGTATTAATTCTAATGCAGGTTGGCCGCCGCCGGCAGCCCGACTGGCGGCCGGTCAGCGGATCACGAAAGGATTCCTCATGCGACCGGCCTACGTGCTTGCCCAAGTCGATCTCCTGGATCCTGTCGCCTTCGCGGAATACAAAGCCCGGGCGCCAGCTATCATGGCTCCTTACGGCGCCGAATTTCTGGTCCGCGGCGGCCGCTATCAGCGCCTCGAAGGACGCGAACCACTCTCGCGACACGTGGTCATGCGGTTTCCAAGTTTCGAACGCGCCCTCCAATGGTACTGCTCCGCAGAATACACTGCCTTGAAGGAACTGCGGCTTCGCTGCGCAGTCGGCGATATCGTGTTGGTTGAAGGTCTCTGATGTTGCACTCCGTCAATGACAGTCACGTCGGCGACCAACCGGCGCGCGCTCGTTCCGAACGCTGCGAGGATAGGCGCAGGCCGGCCGTGATCCGAGGGGATCCGGGCCGATCAGAAGAGGCAGGTGGGATCTGTTGCAACAGAACCTCCTGAGATATCGAGCGAACTGTCAGTCGCGAGCGTCGGCACTGCCCGTCAACTGGCGAACAGCCGAGCGACGGGTCGCGGCGGCAACGATATATCCGGATGAATCTCTGAGGATGGGAGGGGCAGCTATGGGCACGCCGGCGGTCGGCTTCATCGGCCTTGGAAACATCGGGCAGCCGATCGCGCGGCGCATTGTCGAGGCAGGATTCACCCTGACCGTCTACGACCTCGCGGATCTTTCCCGGCGCGCACCATCGGCGGCCCGATGCGTAAAATCCGCGACCGAGGCGGCGGCGGTCGATATCCTGTTCCTCTGCCTTCCGAGCGTTCAGGCGTCGGCGTCCGTCGTGGCCGAAGTCCTCGCCGCCGCGTCACTTCCCAAAACGCTGGTTGAGGTATCCACCATCGGACCCGCCGCGGCCCGCACCGCCGCGGCCAAACTCACCGCGCACGGCGTCATGTATGTTGACGCCCCGGTTTCGGGCGGCGTCGCTCGCGCCCGCGAAGGCAAGCTGACGACAATGGTTGCCGGAAGCGAGGTGGCGATCGAACAGGCCCTCCCAGCGCTCGAAGCCTATTGCCACCGCATTTACCGGGTCGGCGGCGAGCCTGGTCAGGGGCAGGCCATGAAGCTGGTCAATAACTACGCGTCGATCGCTTGCATGATCAGCACCAGCGAGGCGATCGCCTACGGCACGACGCAGGGATTGACGATGAAGACCATTCTCGACGTGATCAACAGGTCGTCCGGGCAGAGCTTCGTCTCACGAACGCTCTTCCCGAGCCACATCGCCAACGGGGCCTTCGATAGTGGCGCGACCCCCGGGATCGTCGGCAAGGATCTCGCTCTGTTTGTGGACGCGGCGCGTGCTGCCGGCTCGATGTCCGAGATCGGCGAGCGAACACACGAGATTTTCCGCCGCTTCGCCGCTAGTGCCTCACCGCACGACGACTGGCTTCGCATCTACGAATTCATCCGCGACGGCAAGAAGGATTGAATGGGCGGCACGGAGAGCACGGCCTATCACAAAGCGGAACCAGGCCGGTGTGCCGGGGAGTGAAGCAAAGGAGCGCTGCATCGAGGAAAGGCTGCCCGGTCCATCCGTTCAATCACATCTGCTGTTTCCGGATCATGCGCGGACCGCGATCTCGTTGGGCGCGCTCTTGACGAGGGCAGACGAGACCAACTCGCTGTGCGTTGTAGCCGCGCACTGGTCCTCTGCGAGTACCACCCCACACGCCGCCGCTATTGCAGAAGCGGAACCTCCGCGGCCCTCAGCTCCACACCCCGCACGTCAGCCTGGCCCGCCAGCAGGCGGACATATTGATTCATCGCCACGCGCTGCACACGCTCGGCAAGCATGCCGGCAACGCGCTTCCGCACCACCTCGAAGGGAAGCCGCTCGCCTGATACGCGGCGATCGACCGCCACGATGTGAAATCCGAATCGCGACTTCACAAGCTGCGGCAGAATGCCCAGCGCGCCATCGCCAAACAGGGCCTGCTCGAATTCGGGAACAGTCTCTCCGCGTCCGATCTGGCCGAGATTGCCGCCATGCCGCCCCGAGGGGCAGTTCGAGAGCGTCAGCGCGCAGGTCGCAAAATCCTCCGGCGCCTCGAGAAGCTGTGCCAACGTCCGCTCGGCCTGCTCGCGCACCAGTGTCACCGGTGAGCCCGGTGTGATCTGGAACAGGATGTGCCGCGCGAAGATCAGATCGCCGCTCCGGAACGCCCCCGGATGCGCATCGTAGAAGCGGCGACACTCTTCCTCGCTTGGCTCCGGCGTCGTCACCTCGCGCTCGAGCAAGGCTTCAATCGCCGCCCCCTCCTCCTCCTGATCCACCCCAGGCGCCAGCAATCCCACCGCCACCGCGCGCTGGCGCAGCAGTTCACGCACCGCCGCCAGCTCCGGCGTCGGCCACGGCGCAGGGTCGACCGCGATGCCGTTGATCGAAATCGGTCCGTGCATCATTTCACGATGTGTGCCGCCGCGTACGCACGAGCTGATAGGGGCGGAAGAGATAGGCCAGTGATCCCACTCCGCTCCAGATATGAATCATGCGGGTGAAGGGCGAGATCAGGAAGATGGTAAAGCCAACGAAAATATGAACCCGATAGATGATCGGCGTGCCGAGCAGCAATGCTGCCACGCCCCCCTGGAAGGTGACGATGCCCTTCACGTACGTCACCAGCACCTCGAACATCGACCCGCTCATATGCATGGCCGAGAACGGCACCGTCAGCAGGCCAAGCGCCAGTTGCAGCCACAGCAGCAGCACCACCGCGATGTCCCACTTGCGGCTGTTGTTGCGAATGCGCGGGTCGCCGAGCCGGCGGTGAATCAAAATCGACATCCCGACGATGGCAACGAGCCCGGCAACACCACCGGCGAGCATCGCCATCAGCTCGTGTTGCGCCGGGCTGATAGCCCAGTCGATCGCCCAGTCGGGCGTCAGGAAACCGATGAAATGACCGGCCACGACGACGAGGATGCCGTAATGAAAAAGATTCGAGCCAAGCCGCATCTGGTGCCGGCGCAGAAGCTGCGAGGAATCACTCTTCCAGGTGTAGGGCTCACGATCGAACCGGACGAGCGAGCCGAGCAGCAGCACGGCCAGCGCGATATAGGGATAGATGCCGAACAGGAATTCGTTGAGGGCAGTACCGAAACCCATCAGCCCCTCCCCGCGCCCGGTGGTCCCGCCGGTTCGAAGGCCGGCCGCTCGATCCACTCGGCGTCGAGATCTTCGCGCCCCACCCGCCGCCCGGACGCCGCCTTCACGTTCAGCTCGGGCTCGCCGATGATGCCGAGCAAGGCCTGAAGCGCCGCCGCGTAGTCGCTTCCCCGTTGCAGCAACGCTTCCCCGATCGCGCGCAGGATGTGCGCACAATCGCCAAGCATCGCCTTCGCTTCCGCGATGTCGCGGCAACTCAGATATTCGAGAACGACCGGAAGATAATCGGGCAACTCGCGGCTGCTCAGCTCGAAGCCTGCCGCCGCATAGACTGCCTTCAGCTCGACCATGGCACCTCCCCTCTCGCGTGCCTCGCCATGCACATGTTCGAACAGATAGAGCGATGTCGCTCGCCCGCGATCAAACAGCTCGACGTATCGTTCCTCGGCAACCAACGGCTTGGCGGCGTGTATGGATTCGACGAGACGCAAGAGGCTCAGGCGATCCTTCGGCCGCACCAGGTGCGAGGCGCCGATGACTTCGGAAATTTCGGGCAGCGCTGCACGCAACTCGGGGCGCGGATAGTCGAGCAGCGCGCCGATGGCTTTCAGCACAACCAGATCGCCTCGTTCCATGGCCGGCGTCTCACTCGACTCCGAACCGGATCGGGCTGAGCTTGCGCTGCCCCATCGTGCCGCCGAAAAGGCCCGGCCTCAGTTCCCCGGCATCGCAGCCGTTGCCGAAGGAAAAGCCGCAAGTACCGCGAAGTTCATAGGCATTCTCCGCCTGCTCGCGGTGCGTGGTCGGGATCACGAAGCGGTCCTCGTAGTTGGCGATCGCCAGATAGCGGTGCATCTCCTCAACCTCCGCAAGCCCGATACCGACCTCTTCGAGCACCGCCATGTCGTCCGGTTCGCCAAGCTGGCGAGCGCGGAAGAAGCTGCGCATCGCCAGCAACCGCTCGAGCGCCGATACGATCGGCGCTTCTGCACCCGCGGTCAGCAGGTTGGCCAGGTAGCGGACGGGAATACGGAGTGAATGAACATCCGGAATCCGGCCGGCCATGTCGACCGCCCCGGCGTTCGCCCGCGCCTGGATCGGAGAAAGCGGCGGCACGTACCACACCATCGGCAGCGTGCGATATTCCGGGTGCAGCGGAAAGGCGATCCTCCACTCGACCGCCATCTTGTAAGTGGGAGAGTGCTCGGCCGCAGCAATCCAGGCCTCCGGCACACCGGCTGCCCTTGCCTGCGCCTGGATCCGCGGATCGTGCGGGTCAAGAAACAGCCCGAGCTGCGCCTCGTACAGATCCTCGGGGTCTTCGACACTCGCCGCCCGCTCGATTCCGTCGGCGTCATAAAGCAGCACACCGAGATAGCGGATACGACCCACACAAGTCTCGGAACAGACCGTCGGCTGGCCGACCTCGATGCGAGGATAGCAGAAGATGCATTTCTCCGCCTTGCCCGTATTCCAGTTGTAATAGATCTTCTTGTACGGACAGCCGGAGACGCACATCCGCCAGCCTCGGCACTTGTCCTGGTCGATCAGGACGATGCCATCCTCTTCGCGCTTGTAGATCGAGCCCGACGGGCAGGAGGCGACGCAGCTCGGATTGAGACAATGCTCACATAGTCGTGGCAAATACATCATGAAGGTGTTTTCGAACTCGCCGTAAATCTCCTTCTGTACCTGTTCGAAATTGTAGTCTTCGGAGCGCTTGGCGAATTCGCCACCCAGGATTTCCTCCCAGTTCGGGCCCCACTCGATCTTGTCCATCGTCTCGCCGCTGACGAGCGAGATCGGGCGCGCAACGGGCGAGGTGGCAAGTTCCGGCGCGTTGTGCAGGTACGCGTAATCGAACGTGAATGGCTCGTAATAGTCGTCGATCTCCGGCAGATTCGGGTTGGCGAAGATATTGGCAAGGATAGCCCACCTGCCTCCCTGCCGCGGCACGATCCTGCCGTTCGCCTTCCGCTTCCACCCGCCCCGCCAGCGCTCCTGGTTCTCCCAGTCCTTGGGATAGCCGATGCCCGGCTTCGTCTCCACATTGTTGAACCACGCGTACTCCATGCCCTCGCGCGAGGTCCAAACATTCTTGCAGGTGACCGAGCAGGTATGGCAGCCGATGCACTTGTCGAGGTTGAGGACCATCGCGATCTGCGCCCGGATCTTCATTGCCTGTCCCCCTTACTCCGCCGCCTGGCGTTCGGGTTCGTTCATCCAATCCACTTTCGCCATCCGCCGTACGATCACGAATTCATCGCGATTTGCTCCCACCGTGCCGTAGTAGTTGAGCCCGTAGGAAAGCTGCGCGTAGCCACCAACCATATGGGTTGGCTTGAGCAGCGTCCGGGTCACAGAGTTGTGGATGCCGCCCCTGAGGCCGGTCACTTCGGAGCCCGGCACGTTCACGATCTTCTCCTGCGCGTGATACATCAGGCACATGCCTGCCTGCACACGCTGGCTTACCACGGCGCGCGCCGTGATCGCGCCGTTCAGATTGAAAAGCTCGATCCAGTCGTTGTCGGCAATTCCTGCCGCCTTGGCGTCCGTCTCCGAGATCCACACGATCGGCCCGCCGCGCGAGAGCGTCAGCATGATCAGATTGTCGGTATAGGTCGTGTGGATGCCCCACTTCTGGTGCGGCGTGATGAAGTTGAGCACGATCTCGGGGGCGCCGTTGCTGCGCTTGCCAAGCAGCGGTGCCACCGTGCGGGTATCGACGGGCGGACGGTAGAGGGCGAACCCCTCCCCGAAATCGCGCATCCACCGATGATCCTGATAGAAATGCTGGCGTCCGGAAAGCGTCCGCCACGGAATAAGCTCGTGGACATTGGTGTAGCTTGCATTGTAGCTCACGCTCTCACTCTCGATCCCCGACCATGTCGGCGAGGTGATGATCTTGCGCGGCTGCGCTACGATATCGTAGAAGCGGATCTTCTCGTCCTCCCGTGCACTTGCGAGATGCCGATGCTCGCGGCCGGTGATCCGCGAAAGTGCTTCCCAGGCCTTGGCGGCAACGTGGCCATTGGTCTCGGGCGCAAGCGAAAGGATCACCTCTGCGGCATCGATGTCGGTCGCGATGGAAGGCCTTCCTTTCGTCGCCCCCTCTTCGACGACGAGATGGTTCAACTCGCCAAGCTCATGCACCTCCGCCGCCGTGTTCCAACTGATCCCCTTGCCACCGTTGCCCAACGTATCCATGAGCGGTCCGAGCGCCGTATAGCGGCGATACGTATTCGGATAGTCCCGCTCCACCACGCTGATCCCGGGCCCCGTGCGGCCCGGAATGAGGTCGCATTCCCCTTTCTTCCAGTCCAGCACCTCCAATGGCTGCGCGAGTTCCGTCGGCGTGTCGTGCTGCAACGGCGTCAGCACCACGTCCTGTTCGATACCGAGATGGCCCGGCGCGAGCGCCGAGAAGCACTCGGCGATTGCCTTGTAGATCTCCCAGTCGCTTCGCGATTCCCACACCGGATCGACCGCCGCAGAAAGTGGATGGATAAACGGATGCATGTCCGTGGTATTGAGATCGTTCTTCTCGTACCAGGTCGCGGTCGGCAGAACGATGTCCGAGTAAAGACAGCTCGTGGACATCCGGAAATCGAGCGTCACCACAAGATCGAGTTTTCCCTCCGGCGCCGGATCGCGCCAGACGACCTCCTCCGGCTTCTGCCCGCCTTCCTCGCCGAGATCCTTGCCCTGCAGGCCGTTTTTCGTGCCGAGGAAATGGCGCAGGAAATACTCATGGCCCTTGCCGGACGAGCCGAACAGATTGGAGCGCCAGAGGAAGAGATTACGAGGGAAATTCGCCGGCTTGTCGGGATCCTCCGAGGCCATGCGCAGGCGCCCGGATTTCAGCCCTTCAACCACGTAGTCCTTCACTGCCACACCCGCCTCTCGCGCCGCGGCTGCGAGCCTCAGGGGATTGGTCTCGAGTTGCGGCGCCGAAGGCAGCCAGCCCATGCGCTCGGCCCGCACATTGAGATCGATCATGCCACCCTGGTACGCCCGCTTGTCTGCCAGCGGAGAGAGCAGTTCCTCCACCCCTACCTTCTCGTAGCGCCACTGATCGCTGTGCGCGTAGAAGAACGACGTTCCCGCCATGTGCCGCGGCGGCCGTACCCAGTCCAGCGCGAAGGTGAGCGCCGCCCAGCCGGTCTGCGGGCGCACCTTCTCCTGCCCGACATAATGCGAAAAGCCGCCACCCGAGACGCCGACCGTGCCGCACATCATGAGGAAATTGATGATGCTGCGATAGGTCATGTCCTGGTGGTACCAGTGATTGACGCCTGCGCCGATGATGACCATCGAGCGGCCCCGGGTCTTTTCAGCGGTCTCCGCGAAGCCGCGCGCAAGCGCAATCGCCTTGTCCGCCGCGACGCCCGTGATCGGCTCCTGCCAGGCCGGCGTGTAGGGCACGTTATCGGCGAACGACTGCGCCGCCGCTCCGCCCAGACCGCGTTCCAGGCCATAATGCGCGCACATGATATCGAACACGGTCGCGACCTCTGCGTCACCGTCGGCAAGCCTCACACGGCGCACGGGCACGTTTCGCACCAGCACGCCCCCGCCCTGGTCGTTGCCGGTGAAGCGCTCGTGCGGCTGGTTACCGAAATAGGGAAAGGCGACCGGTAGAACTTCATCGCGCTTCTCGATCAGGCTGAGCGCAAGCCTCACCTCGCGCCGCGAAGCCCCGTCCCTCCCCTCGAGATTCCACTGCCCGCCCCCACCTGCCTTCGGCCAGCGATAGCCGATCGAGCCCTGCGGAACGACGATCGCACTCGTTGCCTCGTCCACCGCGAGTATCTTCCACTCCGCGTTGTCGCCGGCATTTGTGTCGGGAAGGTCGCTCGCACGCAGAGTGCGTCCCGCAACCCAGTGCTCACCCTGGCGCTCGAGCCGCACCAGCATCGGCAGGTCCGTGAAACGGCGGCAATAATCCTCGAAGTAAGGCACCTGGCGATCGAGGAAGAATTCGCGAAGAATGACGTGCCCCACCGCCATCGCGAGTGCCGAGTCGGTGCCCTGCTTGGGATGCAGCCAGAGATCGGAGAGCTTGGCGACCTCCGAATAGTCCGGCGTGATCGCCACCACCTTGGTGCCGTTGTAGCGCGCCTCAACGAAGAAATGCGCATCGGGTGTACGTGTCTGCGGCACGTTCGAGCCCCAGGCGATGAGGTACGCCGAATTGTACCAGTCGGCTGATTCCGGCACGTCGGTCTGCTCGCCCCAAGTCTGCGGGCTCGAGGGGGGCAGGTCGCAGTACCAGTCATAGAAGGAGAGCATCGTCCCGCCGATCAGGCTGAGATAGCGGCCACCCGATGCAAAGGAGACCATCGACATCGCCGGAATCGGTGAGAACCCGACCACGCGATCCGGCCCGTACGTCTTGATGGTATGGATGTTGGCTGCTGCGATGATCTCGGTCACTTCCTCCCAGCTCGAGCGCACGAACCCCCCGCGCCCGCGCATGCCCTTGTAACCACCTGCCTGCCCGGCATCGTTCATGATCGCAGCCCACGCCTCGACCGGCGCCAGCCTCTCCCGTGCCCGGCGCCAGGCCTGCACCAACCGTCCGCGCACCATCGGATATTTAAGCCGGTTCGCACTGTACAGATACCAACTGTAGGAGGCACCGCGCGAACACCCGCGCGGCTCGTGATTCGGCATGCCGGGACGCGTGCGTGGATAGTCGGTCTGCTGCGTTTCCCACGTAACCACGCCGCCCTTGACGTAGATTTTCCAACTGCACGAACCGGTGCAGTTCACCCCGTGCGTCGAGCGCACGATCTTGTCGTGCTGCCAACGCAACCGATAGCCCTCCTCCCAGGTGCGGTTCTCCTGCCGCACTTCGCCGAGCCCGCTCGCGAACGGCTCGCGCCTGCGCGTGAAATAACTGAGCCGATCCAGGAAGTGGCTCATGCAGCTTCCCCCTTTCTGGCCGCGGTCACGACTTTTCCGTACGCGGACCCGGCCGGCATCTCGCCCATCACCGGCATGCGCCTGACTTCGGTAACATAAATCAGGATCAGAGACACCCAGACGATACCATAGAGAAGCATGAAGCAGCTCGAATTGATGCCAATCCAGTCGCGGATCGCGCCGAACAGGATCGGCAGCAAAAAGCCGCCGAGCCCGCCGGCAAGGCCCACAATGCCGGTCACGATGCCCATTTCCCGGGGAAAATCGTCACCGATATATTTGAAGGTCGAGGCCATGCCAGCGGCAAATGCCACGCCCAGCGCGAACGCAAGCATGGTGAACCCCCAGACGGGCAGGCCGATATGGAAATGCGCCTGGCCGCGGATGGTATGAATGATGAGTTCGGTCTGCGGATAGGACAGGATGAAGAGTGCGATCCAGGCCGCCCACAGCACCCACCACGTCACGTTATGGGCGCCGAAGCGGTCCGCAAGCCAGCCGCCGAGCGCTCGCAGCGCACCGCCAGGCAGCGAGAAACACGCGGCCAGCAGCCCAGCGGCAGTGATGCCGAGGCCGTATTCCTGCACGAAATATTGCGGCATCCACACCGAAAGCGCCGTGAAGCCGCCGAACACGATCGAGTAATACTGACAGTATTTCCAGACCCGCGGGTCCTTCAGCACGGCAAGCTGCTTTCCGAATGACGGTGCCGACCCCCCGAGCAGCGGATCCGGGGCGGACAATATCCAGAAAATGCCGGCCGTAACCACCAGCGCAACCGCGTAGACCCGTGGCACGACATGCCAACTGTAATGCGTGATGATGAGTGGCGCCACGAACATGTTGATCGCCGCCCCGCTCGTGCCGGCGCCGAACACCCCCATGGCGAAACCCTTCCGCTCGGGCGGAAAGAATCGCGCCACATACGGCGTGCCGACTGCAAACGAAGCGCCGACCAGCCCGAGCGCCAGCCCCAACAGCAGCAATTGCCAGAGTGCCACCGCATAGCTCGATACCCACACCGGCACCGCGCAGAGGAGTAGCAGAACAAACATCACGATCCGACCGCCGAAGCGGTCGGTCCAGATGCCGAGCGGCAGACGGAACAGCGCGCCGGTCAGAACCGGTGTTGCGGTCAGCAGCCCGAATTGCGTGGCATCGAGCCCGAGTTCTTTCCGGATCGGAATGCCGGTCACGCCGAACATCATCCAGACGGCAAAACACACCACAAAGGCCCAGGTCGTCACGAGCAGAACAACGATGTTGCTTGTCTGCCGCATGTTTGCATTCCCCGCGTTGACGTACATCATTAGCGCACAGTCCGCGAGTCGTTTTCGTCGGCGGAAGGGCTTCTCTCGCGCTGCCGCCGAACATGCGCCCCGATCCTGATTTACCGGGCCCGCGTAATGATCAGGGCTTCGCCCGAATCCGGCTTGAGTTCGGCAGTATCTTGTACCGGTTACGCCAAGCGGCGCCGGCGCGCAGGCGACAGACCCGGCACGGCTTCAGTCGCCACGATGCACCCGTTCCATTCGCTCGTGCCGCTCCTGCGCTTCGAGCGAAAGGGTGGCAATCGGTCGCGCCTCGAGCCGGCGGATGCCGATCGGCTCGCCGCTCTCCTCGCAGTAACCGTAAGCGCCGGTCTCGATCCGCGCCAACGCCTGATCGATCTTGCTGATCAGCTTGCGGGCGCGATCACGCGTGCGAAGTTCCAGCGCCCGGTCGGTTTCAACACTGGCCCGGTCCGTCACGTCGGCCTCGCGGATGCCGCCTTCGGAGAGGCTGGCCAGGGTGCCATCGGCTTCGCGCAACAAGTCGGCACGCCAGTTGAGAAGCTTGCGTCGGAAATACTCGATCTGCAGGGGGTTCATGAATTCCTCCCTCTCTGAAGGGCGATAATCGGGTGGCAACGTCACCATCATCGAGCCTTGTTCCTGCGTGTCGACCGGCCCGTCGGACCGGGCCGCGCGGCTTATAGCCACCACCAGGCGTTCCGCCAAGCCGCCAGCACGCACATTCAACCAACTGACACTGAAGCTCATTCCTGCCCGGCCTCGCTCCGGGCGAGCTCGACCCGTGCGCGCAGCGCCACCGCCCGAACAAGCGCTGCAAGCTTCGGATCTGCTGCCTCCGGAAGTGCCTCCGCCAGTCTGGCCAAGCGCCGGAGCGTTCCCGCCTCGGCCGCCCCGCCGAGCAGTCCGACCTGCAGCGCTCTCAACTCGCCCAGCATCGTCTCCCCGTGCCGTCGCGCCGCACGATTGCGGCTGCTGTTCGGTTCTGCCTCCTGCAGCGCCAGCATGGCGCCGATCAAAGCGCTGGGCGCGGCAGCGCTGACGCTTCCCGCCTCCGGCGCGACGGCCGGCGTTTCGGGCAAGGCGAAACCCGCAGCCCCGGTCTGCGCCAGCCGTCCGCGACCAACCGCCGCGCTCCGGCCTGGCCCACCAAGGCGGTCGATCGTTGTCATTCCTCGAGGCTCCTTCGACCCGAACCAACCTGCCGGCCGGCAACTCCTGCCGCCTGCCCCGTACCAAACCGCCACCGCAAATATCGATTCGCGCGGCAAGCTGCTTCGGCAGACCCTTGGCACGCGGCTTGCCTCATCGAAGTCTCGTCAAAATTCCTTGACGTCCTGCTACCTGGGCCGGGCCCACCGGGAGGCCCAAAGGGATGCCAGAAACAGCATGCGCTGGTGCCTTCTCCTGATCCTGCTCGCCGGCCTCCTCCCGCAAGCCGCCAGGGCCCAGGTGCGGATCAAGGACATCACCGACGTCGAAGGCGTGCGCTCCAATCCGCTTGTCGGCTATGGCCTCGTGGTCGGGCTGAACGGCACCGGGGATCAACTCAACAACTCCGTGTTCACCCGCCAGTCGCTGATCGGCATGCTCAGCCGCCTCGGGGTCAGCGTGGCCAACCTGGCTACCCAACTCCAGACCACGGACGTGGCCGCCGTCATGGTCACCGCCAGCCTGCCGCCCTTCGCCCGTGAGGGCAGTCGCTTCGACGTCGCCGTCTCGGCGATGGGCGATGCCACCAATCTCAGCGGCGGCAACCTGCTGGTCACACCGCTTCTCGGCGCCGACGGCCAGGTCTATGGGGTCGCCCAAGGCCCCGTCGCCACCGGCGCCATCGCCGCCCACGGCGCGGCCCAGTCGGTCACGCAAGGGGTGCCGACCTCAGGCAGAATCGCCAACGGCGCAACCGTCGAGCGCGAGGTCCCGTTCCGCCTGAGCACCGAACACACCCTCACGCTCGCGCTCCGCAATCCAGACCTGACGACCGCCGAACGGATCGCGACTGCCGTCAACCAGGCCATCGGCGATGGGACGGCGCACGTGAGCGACCCGCGCACCGTCACCCTCGAATTCGGCGGGCGGGATGTCGTGGCCTCGCTCGCCAGAATCGAAGATCTGCCGGTCGCACCCGACAGCCCGGCGATCGTCGTGATCGACGAAGCCACCGGCACCATCGTGATGGGCGCCAACGTGCGAATCAGCGAAGTCGCCATCGCCCAGGGCAACCTGACCATCCGCGTCACCGAGACGCCGCAGGTGAGCCAGCCCGGGCCGCTCTCCAACGGCCGTACCGTGGTGACGCCTCAGACCAACATCCAGATCAGCACCGGCAGCAGCCACCGCCTCGCGCTGCTCAAACAGACGGTCACGCTCCAGCAGCTCGTGAGCGGTCTCAACTCCCTCGGTGTCGGGCCACGCGACATGATCACCATTCTCCAGAACATCAAGGCTGCCGGCGCCCTTCAGGCCGAGCTCCGGGTGCGGTGATGGAATTTCTTCTCAGCGCAATGTCCCCGCTCGCGCCCGCCGCAACCCGCCAGATGATCGCCGGCAGTGCCGGTTTGCTCGCAAGTTCGGACCAGAGCCGCTTTCCGGTCCCGGAAAGCGCCTTCGCCGAGGCGCCGGGTGTTCCCGGGAGCCAGGTCATCCAGGACTGGAGACAAGCCGGGGCCTTCGCCGCCATGGCGATCGGCGAGCTCCTGCAGCCGATCTTCGACACCGTCCACCTCTCGAAGACCCTCTTCGGCGGTGGCACCGGCGAAGCGGCATGGAAGCCGATCCTGGTGCAGGCGATCGGCCAGGGGATCGCCCGCGACGGTGGCCTCGGTCTCACCGACACAGTCTTCCGCGAGCTGCTCCGCCAGCAGCAGGCCGCCGCCACCCCTCAATCTGCCGGATCGTCCTCGCCCGCCGCAGAGACCGCACCCAAAGGAGGCCAACGATGAACCAGGACCTGATCGACGCGGCCGTGGAGCTCGCCGACGCTCTGGCGCGCGAAAACGAGGCACTGACGCGGCTCGATCTCGCCCGCGCCGCCGCCATGCTCGGCGCCAAGCAGCGCGCCGCGGCCGCCTTCGAGCAGGCGCGCACAGCCGTGCCGCACGCAGCGGAGCACGGACAGCCCCCGGTCGCCCGGGAAGTCGAACGCCAGCTTGCCGCATTGGCAGAGGAGAACCGCCGCCTCCTCGAACGCGCGATCCGCGTGCAGCGACGCATCATCGGCACGGTCGCCTCGGCCCTGCCGCGCACCGAGACGGCGGGCGGATATCGCCCCGATGGCGCTCTCACCCGAGGGCGCAGAGTGCCCGCCTTCGCCCTCTCCGCCCGCGCCTGAAACGACCCCCTCCGAGCGTCGGGCCGCCGTATCACAAAGAGCGTAACGAAGCCCCCGCCTCGGGCGATCGCGGGCTAGGCTCTCCGGGCGCACGCAAGATCGCCCGGAGTGCCTCGGCAGCACGGCTTGGAAAATGCTCGCGATGAACGAGCACGGTGTAGTCGCGCGTTGGCAGCTCGAAACCGGCGCGCACCAGTGCGCCGGCGCCGAGCGCCGCCGCAACGACCCGCTCCGAGATCGCAGTCGCCCCGGCACCGGCCTCGACCGCAGCCCGCACCGCCTCGTTCGAAGGCAGTTCGAGGACCGGGGAAAGATCGGCGAGCAAAATGCCGTGCGCACCGAGCGCCGTCTCGAACACCGATCGCGTCCCCGAACCGGGTTCGCGCAGCACCCAGCCACTTGCGAGCAGCTTCTCAGGGCTCAGCGGCACCCGGTCGGCCCACTGATGCCCGGGCGCAACGACCAGCACGAGCCGATCGTGCGCCACCGTCTCGCTCGCCAGGTGCGGATCATCGACCGCACCTTCGACCAGGCCCAGTTCCACGGCACCTTCGGCAACGGCCCGCGCCACCTCGGCGGTGTTGCCGATCCTCACCGCCAGCGTCACCTCCGGAAAGTCCCTCTGGAAGCGCACCAGCCGCCGCGGCAGCCAGTAGCTCGCGATGGTCTGGCTCGCTTGCAGTGAAAGGCGCCCCCTCCTCAGCCCGCCGAGTTCGGCGAGCGCCCGCTCCGCCGCCTCGGCGCGCCCCAACACGCCGCGCGCCTCGCCGAGAAAAAGCCGCCCCGCCTCCGTCAGCATTACACCGCGCCCGACACGATGAAAAAGCGGGGTTGCGTGTTCCCGTTCCAGTGCCCGCACGGCCGCGCTCACGGCGGACTGAGTACGGCCGAGTCCCTGCGCCGCGCGCGTAAGATGTTCGCGCTCCGCGACGGCGACGAATATGCGAAGCTGTTCAAGCGTCATCGGGCCAGTCTCGGGGCGACTGCCGAGATGGACCGCCCCCGCTCCTGGTAGTCAATAGAGCGCAGCAATCTCCCCCAATGTTGCCTCGGGCCGGGATTTCGGTCAGGAAGCCGCCCGAGGACGAAAGGGCGAGCAGCTTGTTGCAGACGATTCATGGGAGCACGCGTCGGGCATGAACGCCCTTCAGGCCATCGTGCTCGCCGCGGTGCAGGGTGCGACCGAGCTTTTCCCGGTCAGCAGCCTCGGACACGCGGTGCTCCTTCCAGCGCTTGCAGGCTGGCATTTCGACCGTGCAGAGCCCTCCTTCCTGCCGTTCCTGGTGATGCTGCATATCGGCACGGCTGCCGCTCTCCTGATCTATTTCTGGCGCGACTGGTGGTTGCTTGTCGTTGGCCTGCTCGGCTTCGCCGATCAGCACCAGGTGGCGGAAAGCCGCCGCGTCGTCGCGCTGATCATTCTGGCGACCATTCCGGCCGTCATCATCGGCCTGGTGCTCGAACACTTCGTGCAACGGCTGTTCGGCACGCCGGCGGCCGCCGTCGTCTTCCTGATCGCCAACGGCGCGTTGCTGTTGCTCGGCGAGCGATTGCGTGCCGGAAGCCGCCGCGCCCTCGAGACTCTCACGCCGCTCGATGCGTTCGTCATCGGGCTCTGGCAATGCACGGCCTTCCTGCCGGGTATCTCGCGCTCGGGCGCGACCATGGTCGGCGGACTCATGCGCGGCATCGATCACGAGGACGCGGCACACTTCTCGTTCCTGATCGCAACGCCGGTGATCGGCGGAGCGGCCGTCCTCGAGGTACCGAAGCTCCTGCGCGCCGGCGTGCCGCACCAGATGCTCGGAATCTCGCTCCTCGGCGCGCTGGTTGCGGGGGTCATCGCCTTTGCAAGCACGGCGTTCCTGATGCACTATTTCCGCCGCCATGATACCTGGGCGCTGGCGCCTTTCGCCTGGTATTGCATCGCACTCGGGCTCGGCGCCGCTCTTTTGCTCTTCGCTTGAAGGCAAAGGGATGCACCCGGCGATGACAGACGGGCAAGCCTGCCGCAGCACCCTCCAAGGCAACAGGATCGCGCCATGAAGCGTTGGCGCATCGCCTTGCTCCTGGGATGTCTCCTTGCAGCCATCCCCCAGGCGCCCACCGCCGCATCGCGCGTCAATCTCGCCGCAGCGCCGATCTCTCGCATGGATCTCTCGTGGTGGCGGCAACGCTTCGAGGAGAAAGCGGCTGAACTCCGTCGCGAGAAGGTCGATCTGGTCTGGTACGGCGATTCCATTACCGAGGATTTCGAACACCGCGCCCCGCCCCCGTGGCAGGACTTCGCGCCCATCTGGCAGCGCTTCTATGGCGGACGGCACGCCGTCAATCTCGGCTTCGTCGGAGATTCGACGGCCAATCTGATCTGGCGCATCGACCACGGCGAAGCGAGCGGCATCTCGCCGAAGGTCGCCGTCGTGCTGATCGGCGCCAACAATTTCGGCCTCCCGCACTGGCCGGCGAGCGAAACCGTCCCTGGCATCGAGGAAGTGGTGCGGCTTCTTCGCGACCACCTCCCGCACACCGCGATCGTGCTCTTGAGCGTGCTCCCAAGCCAGCGCTCGGCCTGGGTCAGCGAGAACACGGCGGTGACCAACGCGGCACTCACCAAACGATACGCCGCCAGCCGTACCGTCCACTACATCGATCTCACCGGCATCTTCGTCAAAGCGGGAACACTCGATCGTACGCTCTTTCTCGACCGCTTCTTCTCCCCGCCCGAGCCGCTCCTGCATCCGACCCCTGCTGCACAAACCATGATCTGCGCAGCAATCGAGCCGACCATCGCGCTTCTGATGAACGATCGCAACCGCCTCCTGCCGCGCTGAACATTTTCCGAACGTGAGGTGTTGGGAGGACGGCCCGACGGCATCGGATGCGCCATCATTGGGTCTATGGCTGTCCCGGTTACTCGTGTGCCGACTCCAACGCCTGATACCGTAGGATGCACCCTAGTGGTCGGCACACACCTCTTTATTTTCAGTGACCTGCTGATCCCCTTTCGTTTGCTGCCGCCGGCAGCAAACGTCGGGGGCAGGATACTAGCGGACGCGACAGGGCCTTGATTCAGGCGGAAGGTTCGCCCGGCATGGGATTGCCGCCGAGGGCGCGCATGAGGGCCGTGGCCTCGACGATCGCGGCCTCGGCGGCGGCGCGGTCGGTTCCCTTGGCGACAACCGCGACGCCATTGCCGTCCGGGCGGTAGAAGGGATAGCTGCCGAGATCGACTTCCCGGTGGCGGATTTGAATCGCACCAAGGCCAGCGGCGAGCATACCTTCGGCGACACCGACCGCGTACACGGTGAGTGAGAGGACAGGCGGGCCTCCCTTGAGGCGCGGGACGAGGGTTTCAAACATCGCGCGCATCACCTGTGGAACGCCGGCCATGACAAAGACGTTGCCGATTTCGAAGCCGGGAGCGACCGAGACCGGATTTTCAATCAAGCGCGCACCGCGCGGCATCGTGGCCATGCGCTGGCGGGCGGAGTTGAAGCCGCCTGGTGGATAGCGGGCCTCCAGAAGCGCCCAGGCCTCAGGGTGCGGCTCCCAGGGCAGGCCAAAAGCAGCGGCGATACACTCGCTGGTGATGTCGTCGTGCGTCGGGCCGATGCCGCCCGTGGTGAAGAGGTAGGTGAAGCGCGCACGTGTTTCGTTGACAGTGGCGACGATGATCTCGGCGATGTCCGGAATGATCCTGACCTCGCGAAGCGGAATGCCGATCTCGCCCAGGCGCGTGGCAAGGAATTTCACGTTTACGTCCTGCGTGCGACCGGAAAGAACCTCATTGCCGATCACGAGCAGGCCGGCGATGGGGGATTGGATAGGCACAGGCTGCTCAGACGAGGAAGTCGCGAAGCATCACGACGAGCGGCTTGTCGGCGGGCGGGGTCGGGTAATCGGTGAGGCGATCGGGACGAACCCAGGCCAGGCGTTGGCGTTCTTGCGGGGATGGCGTGCCGCGCCAGCGGCGGCACAGATAGAGGGGCATCAGGAGATTGAAGGCCTCATACGCGTGGGAGGCGAAGGTGAAGGGGGCGAGGCAGGCGGCGGCCACATCGATCCCCAGTTCTTCCTTGAGCTCGCGAAGCAGAGCCGATTCGGGGGTTTCGCCGGGTTGGACCTTGCCGCCGGGAAATTCCCACAGTCCTGCCATCGGTTTTCCCTCCGGGCGTCGGGCGAGGAGGACGCGACCGTCCGTATCGACCAGGGCGGCCGCAGCAACGAGGACCAGCGGACGGGACGCCGCCGGCCCCGAAGCTTCGCTCGCAGCAACCATCGCACTCGAAGCTGTCAGAGCGCCGAAAAGGTCTTCGCGGGTGGCTTCGAACAGCAGGACTTCCTGGGCGGCGCCACGGGAGAGGAAGGGCTCGACCGCGGTACCCGTTGGGCGAAAGCCGATGCGGCGCAGTACCTCGGCGGAGGCGGTGTTGTCGGTAGCGACGCGGGCGGTGAGACGCTCGATCGGAAGATTGGCCAGCGCCCAGCGGGAAAGGCGCCCGGCGGCTTCGGTGGCCACGCCGTGGCCCCAGTAGGGGCGCCCGACCCAGTAGCCGAGATCGGCGGCGCCGATGCCCTCGAGACGCAGCCCTACCGCACCGACCAGGATTTCACGGCCATCTTCCTTCCCGGTGATGGCGAGATGAAAAGCTCGGCCCGCAGCAAGTTCGATTGCAGTGGAGGCGATCCACTCGTCGGCGAGCGCGCGTGGATAAGGATAGGGAAGGCGGGCAAGGCCGCGCACGACGTTCCAGTCATTGACGAGGCGATGCAGTTCGGCGGCGTCGGCAAGGCGCAAGGGGCGGAGCATCAGTCGCTCCGTGGCAAGCAGCAGCGAAGCCGACGAAGCATCGGCTAAAGCATGCATACCGGTCACCGCGTAGCTCGGGAATGCCGACGCCAGGGTGCGAAGCGGGCCGGATCGTGTGGCGGCATGGGGATGAACCTGAACGGGTGGGGATGGTGGCAAAGCAGGCCGGAGGAGGCAAGAGCGAGACCTGGCTGTGAGGTTTCAACAGGTTGTTCATCCGGTCCTGTCCGGGAGACGCTGAGGGTGTCGAAGCCATAGCTGCCCAGGAGAGAGACCGGATGAACGTGCACAGGAATGCCCGCCTGACGCCGATTGGTCGAGAGCGGATGGGGGCGAGCTGGTACGAGCATCGATTCGCCCAGGTGCGCGCCGAGCTCGGCCTCGCCGGCGACCTCCACTTCCACGGCCTCCGCCACACGATGGCCTCGCAGCTCGCCGAGTCCGGCGCCAGCGATGCCGAAATCCAGTCTGTCACCGGCCACAAGACCCGCGCGATGGTGGCGCACTACACCGAGCAGGCGCGTCAGCGCCGGCTCGCGGCGGCGGCGATCGCCCGCCTCCCCGGCGCCAACATACAACCGTTGCGCGAATCCGCTGCGCCGGGAACGAAATGAAAACCCGGGAGTGGCTAGCAGCCTCGGGCCGAGTGGCTAGCATTCTGCGGAGGCGCCGCTAACTCATTGGAATTGCCATGGGCGCACAAGGACTCGAACCTTGGACCCGCTGATTAAGAGTCAGCTGCTCTACCAACTGAGCTATGCGCCCGCCGTGCGGGCGAAGCCCGCATCCCCGCGCCTATACCAAGCACTGCCTCCCTTGTGAAGCAGTGGAGCTACCGCCGTCGGCTATGCGCCCGCGCCCCGGTACGGTGATAACGGCGCCGGAAATAAATCAGCGCCTCGTCCTCCTCCGCACCCAACCGGATTGCCTCGACCGCACAGAAAAAAACACTGTGCGTGCCGACCTCCGTCACTTGCGAGATCAGGCAGTCGAAGCTCACCACCGCCCCCGCCAGCACCGGGGCCCCCGTTGCCAGCGGCTCCCACTGTCCCGCCGTGAACCGTTCGCGCACATTTCTGCCGGTCTCTCCGGCAAACAGCGGGGAAAGCACGGCTTGGCCAGCCCCCAGGGTGTTCACGCAAAGTACCGTATTCGCGCGTGCCAGAGCGCACATCTCGCTGCCGCGATTGAGGCAAACGAGCAGCGTCGGCGGATCGTCCGTCACGCTGCACACTGCCGAGGCCGTGCAACCGCCCCGTCCCGCAACGCCATCCGTCGTCACCACATTCACTGCGGCCCCAAGCCGCGCCATCGCTTCCCGATAAATTTCCCGGCTCACCATCAGGATGCCGCCGCCCCACGCCCGAGCCCCGCAAGGTAGAAAGCCCTGCCCAATCGCGGAAGCCCGCCCCGACCGTGCTAACGTCCTGACCCTTTTCGTTTGCGGCCGCCGGCAGCAAACGAAAAGGGGATGAGAGGCCACTGAAAATAAAGAGTAGTGTGCCGACCGCTACGGGGCATCAACGGATACCGCGCGTGAGCGCCGGCACACCAGCCTTCCCGAACCGAAATCATCCCCCGAGGAGGTTTCCTCTGTCCTCCGAACCGGCACCGGTGCTGAGAATTGCCCCCCCCGCTTTTCTCTTCGAGCCCGACCTCGCCACCATCCTCACCGCTCTCGCCGACGCCCGGATCGTCGGCGGCGCCGTGCGCGATACCCTGCTCTGCCGCCCGGTCACGGATATCGACATTGCAACGCCTGAGAGCCCCGAGCAGGTCACCGCGGCACTCGAAGGCGCCGGCCTGCGCGTGCTACCGACCGGCCTTTCGCACGGCACCGTTACCGCACTTGGCCCCGTTCGGAGCTACGAGATCACCACTCTCCGCCAGGACATCGAAACCGACGGCCGCCACGCCGAGGTCGCCTTCACCACGAGCTGGCAGGCCGATGCATCGCGTCGCGATTTCACCTTGAACGCTCTCTCGCTCACCCGCTCTGGCGCCGTGTTCGACTATTACGGCGGCCTTCCCGATCTCATCGCCGGCCGCCTCCGCTTCGTCGGGCGCCCCGAGCAACGGATCGCCGAGGACCGCCTCCGTGCGCTCCGCTACTTCCGCTTCTTCGCCTTTTTCGCCCGCCTCCCGCCCGACGCCCCAACCTTTGCCGCCCTCGCCGCTGCCGCCACGGAGCTCGACAATCTCTCCGCGGAGCGCGTCTGGAGCGAGTTGAAGCGCCTGCTTGCGGCGCCCGATCCGCGCGCCGCCCTCGCCCTCATGCATCGCGCCGGCGTGCTGCGCGCGCTCCTCCCGGAGGCCCGAGATCTCCCCGCCCTCGCGAGCCTCGCCGCTCTCGCCGCACCACCCGATCCGTTGCTCCGGCTCGCCGCACTCATCAGCGGCGCTCCTGCATCTAAAGACCTTCCGGGCCTCTTTGCCAGCCGCTTCCGCCTTTCCGCCGCCGAGTCCAGGACACTGGTCCGCCTTCTTTCGGGTCCCATCCCGCCCGTGACGGCCGACCCGGCAGCCCTCCGCCGGCTGCTTGCCGAGGAACCGGCCGAATCCCTGATCGCCCGCACTTTGCTTGCCGGCATCGGCGGGGCGGAAGGCGGACGGCTCCGAGCACGCCTGGCCACGACCCCGCGCCCCGTCTTCCCGCTCGCCGGACGCGATGCGCTCGTGCTCGGTATGGCCCCCGGCGAAGCCGTCGGCAGAGCACTCGCCGCCGTCCGCGCCTGGTGGCTCGCCGGCGGCTGCGTCGCCGACGCGACGGCCTGCCGGGCGGAACTTCTAAGCCGGCTCAGAGCCTGATAAACGCCCTGCCATGCGTCCCCTCGCTCCGGACTCGACGCGCGTCCTGGTGTACCGGCTCTGGCGCGAGCACATCCGCCTGGAACGCGGGATCTTCGTCCCGATCCTCCTCTTTACCCTGCTCGGCGCCGGCGCAACCGCCCTTTATCCGGTGGTCATCGACCACGCCTTCACCATGTTCGCCGACAAGGACGCGCGCATCCTCTATCAGATTCCTGTTCTGGTGATCATCGTCACCGGCACCCGTGCCGCCGCCCAGTACGGGCAGACCGTGCTGGTGCAGAAGGCAGTCCTCGGGGTGATCCGCTCGCTCCAGGTCCGGATGTTCGAGCACCTCGTGCGCGCCGACCTCGCACGCGTCGAGCGCGATTCCCCGGCCCAGCTCGCCACCCGTTTCACCACCGATGCCGCGGTGATCCGCGAGGCGCTCTCGCGTGCCGCCAACGGCCTCGGCGATGCCTTCACGCTGCTCGGGCTCTTCGCCTCGATGCTCTGGCTCGACTGGCTGCTGACCCTGATCGCCGCCGCGCTCTATCCGCTCGCCGGCCTTCCTATCCTCCGCCTCGGAGACCGCATCCGCCACGCCTCGAGCGGCATGCAGGAACGGGTCGGCGAGGCCTCGGCCCTCCTCAACGAGAGTTTTGCCCAGGCGCGGATCGTCCGCGCCTACCGCCTGGAGGAAACCGAAGCCGCCCGCGCCCGCACCGCCTTCCAGCGTCTCTACTCGTCCCTCTACCGGATCGCCCGCAACCGCGCCCGCGTCGATCCCGTGCTCGAGGTGCTTGGCGGCACCGCTGTCGCGCTCGTGATCGGCTTTGCCGGCTGGCGCGCCGCGCTCGGCGGTCACTCGATCGGCAATTTCACCGGCTTCGTTGCCGCACTCCTGATTGCCTCCCGCCCGCTCCGTTCCTTGGGTTCTCTCAACGCCTCGCTCCAGGAGGGACTCGCCGGCCTGGCCCGTGTCTTCGCCGTCATCGACGAACAACCCTCGATCGTCGAGCCGCCGGATGCCGTGCCGCTGCCACCCGGCGCGGGCCGCGTCCGCTTCGAGCATGCCGGATTCGTCTATCCCGACGGGCGCACTGGCCTCGTTGATCTGGACTTCGAGGCAGAGCCTGGCCTGACGGTCGCTCTCGTCGGCCCGTCCGGCGCGGGCAAATCGACGGCGCTGGCCCTCATTCCCCGCCTCCACGACACGACCCGCGGCCGTATTCTGATCGATGGTGTCGATGTCCGTCATCTCCGCCTCGAAAGCCTCCGCGATGCGATCGCCTATGTCGGCCAGGACACGCTGCTGTTCGACGACACGATCGCCGCCAACATTCGCATGGGCCGGCCCGGTGCTTCAGACGAAGCAATCGCCGCTGCCGCCGCGGCTGCTGCCGCCGATTTCATCGCCGCCCTGCCCGAAGGCTACGCAACCCGCGTCGGCCCTGGCGGGCAGCGCCTCTCAGGCGGGCAGCGCCAGCGCGTCGCTCTCGCTCGCGCGCTTCTGCGCAACCCGCGCATTCTCTTGCTCGACGAGGCAACCAGTTCCCTCGACACCGAAAGCGAGGCAGCCATCCAGCAGGCCCTTGCCCGCCTCCGCCATGGCCGCACCACGATCGTCATCGCGCACCGCCTCTCCACCGTGCGCGATGCTGACCTCGTGGTGGCAATGGCGGGGGGCCGCGCGACCGAACGGGGCACGCATGCCGGCCTCCTCGCCGAAGACGGCCTCTACGCCCGCCTCGTCCGCACCCAGGCCCTCGCCCAGTAACGGCCGCTCACGGCCAGCGCACCTCGGGCGGCAGGCTCATCAGGATCGCCTCCGGATTGCCCCCCGTCCTGAGGCCGAACATTGTTCCTCTATCGTAAAGAAGATTGAACTCGACGTACCGTCCGCGCCGGATGAGTTGATGCGCGCGCTCTTCGGCACTCCAGCGCCGGCCCATGCGCGCGCGCACGATTCGCGGATAGACCTCGAGAAAGGCAAGCCCGACATCGCGCGTGAACGCAAAGTCCGCCGCCGCGTCGCCGCTGAAGAAATGGTCATAGAAAATGCCCCCCGCCCCCCGCGGCTCGCCCCGGTGCGGCAGGAAAAAATACTCGTCGCACCATTTCTTGAAACGTGGATAGTACTCAGGGTCGTGCGTCTCGCACGCTGCCCGGAGCGCCGCATGGAAGATCTTGGCATCCGCGAGCGACTCGGGCGCTTCGGGACGCATCGGCGTCAGATCCGCCCCGCCACCGAACCACCCGCGCGTCGTAATGACAAGCCGCGTGTTCATGTGCGCCGCCGGCACGTGCGGACTCTGCATGTGCGCAACCAGGCTGATGCCGGCGGCAAAGAAGCGCGGATCCTCCTCTGCACCGGGAATCTGCCCCTGAAACTCCGCGTCGAAGCGCCCGGAAACCGCCGAGACGTTCACCCCCACCTTCTCGAACACTCGCCCATGCATCAGCGCGGTCTCGCCTCCGCCCGCCAAGTTTGGCCGGATCCAGGGCGTCCGCACAAAACGCCCTGCCACCCCTGCGGTCCCTTCGGCCTCCTTCTCGATCGACTCGAAGGCCGCCATCAGCCGTCCCTGCAAGGCGCGGAACCACGCTACCGCGTCTTCCTTGACCAGCGCGTGCCCGGACAGGTCGTCCTTTGCCACGTGGCTAGCCCCGCGCCAGGGCGTGTTGCAGGGGGGAAGCCGGCCACCTAGTATGGGCGCCGCCCGCCGCCGGGATGCCCCGGCCGGGTGGTGCTGCTTGTGTTGTCCGCCTGGCGAGGTCCTCCCTCCTGCCCGATCGCGTACGCGGGATAGGGCTCTCGTCCGCCCGGATGGTCGAAAGCGGCACCGGATCGCCGAACGAAAGAGTGAGAGAACGATGGCCGAACTCGGTCTCCAGGAAAACGAATTCAAAAACCCGGTCGTGCACTGGATCGATGCCAGGCTTCCCGTCTTCACGGCCATGCACAAGGAATACCGCCAGTTCCCGACCCCCAAGAATTTCAACTATTTCTGGAATTTCGGCGCGCTCGCCACCGTCAACCTCGCGATCATGATCATCACCGGGATCTTCCTGGCGATGAATTACAACCCGAGCACCGCCGGCGCCTTCGATTCCGTCGAGCGCATCATGCGCGATGTGAACTGGGGCTGGATGATCCGCTACCTCCACGTGGTCGGCGCCTCTCTTTTCTTCGTCACTGTCTATGTGCATATCTTCCGCGGTCTCTATTACGGCTCCTACAAGAAGCCGCGCGAGATGATCTGGATGCTCGGCGTCGTGCTGCTGCTGCTCCTGATGGCCACCGCTTTCATGGGCTATGTGCTGCCATGGGGCCAGATGTCGTTCTGGGGCGCCACCGTCATCACCAATCTCTTCGGCGCCATTCCGGTGGTCGGCCATGGCATCGTCACCTGGCTCTGGGGCGGCTTCGCAGTCGCCAACCCCACGCTTAACCGCTTCTTCAGCCTGCACTACCTCCTGCCCTTCATCATCGTCGGCTTCCTCGTCCTGCACATTATGGCGCTGCACACGGTAGGCTCGAACAATCCGCTCGGCATCGATGTCAAAGGTCCGCAGGATACGCTGCCCTTCCACCCCTATTACACGGTCAAGGACAGTGTCGGCGTCTGCGTTTACCTGATCGTCTTCGCGATCCTGGTGTTCTTCATCCCGCACCAACCGCTGCTGATGGACCCGAACAACTCCATCCAGGCCAATCCCCTCCAGACTCCCTCCGATATCGTGCCGGAGTGGTACTTCCTGCCGTTCTACGCGATCCTCCGTTCCGTGCCGAACAAGCTGGGCGGCGTCGTGCTCCTGTTCGGCTCGATCTTCGTCCTCTTCTTCCTGCCCTGGCTCGACACCAGCCCGGTCCGAAGCTGCCGCTTCCGCCCGATCATGCGCTGGCTCTGGGTCCTCTTCGTCATCGACGTGTTCGTGCTCGGCTACGTCGGCGCCAACAGGCCGGTTGGCATCTTCATCCTGCTCGGTCGCATCGCCACCGTCTGGTACTACATCCACATGCTGATTTTCCTCCCCTTGGTCGGCAAGCTCGAGCGGCCGCTGCCGCTGCCCGAAAGCATCAGCAAGAGCGTGCTCGGCGGGGGCGCCCTGCCCTCGGCCGCAGCGGCCCGGCCGATGGAGAAGGCCTGATGCGCACGCTCGCTCTTGCCGCGGCAGCCCTCGGCCTCGCCCTTTCCGCTCTGCCTGCGGCAGCCCAGGAAACTCCGCCTCTGCCGCGCGTCTTCTGGAGCTTCGAGGGACCCTTCGGTACCATCGACCAGGCCGCCGCCCAGCGCGGCTATCAGGTCTACAAGCAGGTCTGCTCCGCCTGCCACTCGATGACGCAGTTCCACTTCCGCGACCTTGCCGGCATCGGCTACACGCCGGAGCAGATCGCAGCGATCGCGGCTTCTGTGCAGGTGCCGGGCCCCCCCAATGCGCAAGGCCAGAGCAGCCCGGTCCCCGGCAAGCCGGCGGACGCCTTCCCCTCGCCGTTCCCAACCCAAGCCGCCGCCGAGGCCGCATTCAACGGCGCGGTGCCGCCGGACCAATCGCTGATGGCCAACGCCTTTGAGGGCGGCCCCACCTACATCTATGCGATCCTGAATGGATTCCGGAATCCGCCTCCGGGCATCACCGTTCCCCCAGGGCGCTACTACAACATCTACTTCCCCGGCAACCTCATCGCCATGCCGCCGCCGCTGCATGACGGCGCTGTCACCTATGCGGACGGCACACCGGCCACGGTTCCGCAGATGGCACACGACGTCGCAACCTTCCTTTATTTTGTCGCCAACCCGCACGCCGATCAGCGCAAGCGCATCGGCGTGCACGTCGTGCTCTTTCTGGTCTTCGTCACCGGCCTCACTTACGCCCTGAAGCGCAAAGTCTGGTCCGACGTGGAGCATTGATGCCGGGAGCAGTCGAGCCGCTGGTCGGAATCATCGGCGGCTCCGGCCTCTACGAGATCGAGGGCCTCGAGGAAAAGCGGTGGCAACGCCTTCATACTCCCTGGGGTGCGCCCTCTGACGCGCTGCTGTTCGGCCGTCTCGATGGCCACCGCTGTGTCTTCCTCGCCCGCCATGGCCGCGGTCACATGCTCTCGCCTACCCATCTCAATTACCGCGCCAATATCGATGCCTTGAAACGCGCCGGCGTCACCGAGATTCTCTCGCTCTCCGCCGTCGGCAGCCTCAACGAGAAGCTGGAACCCGGCCGCTTCGTTCTCGTCGACCAGTTCATCGACCGCACTTTCGCTCGCGAGAAAAGCTTCTTCGGCGAAGGCTGCGTCGCCCACGTCTCGATGGCCGCCCCGGTCTGTCGACGCCTCGACGACGCTCTTGCCGACGCCGCCGCCACGATCGCCCTGCCCGTCACGCACGGCGGCATCTACCTGGTGATGGAAGGCCCACAATTCTCTACCCGGGCCGAAAGCATGCTCTACCGCTCATGGGGCGCTTCCGTGATCGGCATGACCAACATGCCGGAGGCCAAGCTCGCCCGTGAAGCGGAGCTCTGCTACGCAACCGTTGCCATGGTCACTGACTATGACTGCTGGCACCCGGATCACGATCATGTCACGGTCGAAGCGGTCGTGCGCACGCTGAACGAGAACGCCTCCCGCGCCCAGGCATTGCTCCGTGCCGTCCTGCCGCGTCTTGCCCTGCCCCGCCCGCCCTGCCCCGCCGGCTGTCAGCACGCGCTCGATAACGCCATCATCACCGTGCCCGCGATGCGTAACCCGCTGCTCATGGCGAAACTCGATGCAGTGGCGGGTCGCATCCTCAATCCCGCCTGAGAGAGCACGCACCAGGGCGATTGCGCTCGCTCGCTCCCGGGACAAGAATAGCAGTGCCGCTGCGGAGCGGCGGCCGTTTCCAGTGTGGAGAGTTTCGCATGCGGGACGCACGCGCGGCGCTGATGTCCGGCCTTAGCAGCGACGGCAAGCCCGTCGACAGGCCGCTTTCACCGCATCTGCAGGTCTATCGTCCGCAGATCACTACCGTCCTCTCCATCATGCACCGCTTCAGCGGCATCTGGCTCGGCGTCGGCACGCTGTTCCTGACCTGGTGGCTGGTGGCCCTCGCCAGCGGACCGGCTCCCTTCGCGACCGCCCAGGCCTTCTTTGCCTCCATCTTCGGAAAGATACTCCTCTTTCTCTGGACGGCGGCACTCATGTTTCATTTCTGTAATGGAATTCGCCATCTCGTCTGGGATTCCGGGTTGGGCTTCGAAAAGCCGACCTATCACGCTTCCGGCTGGACAGTGCTCGCAGCGGCAACCGCACTGACCGTGCTGATCTTCATCGTCGGCCTCACAGCCGGCTAGGAAAGAGCGCCATGGCCAACATGACCGCCGTGACAATGCGTTCCACGCTCGGCCGCGTGCGCGGCCTCGGCGCCGCCCGCAGCGGCCTCCTCGAATGGTGGGGCCAGCGGATAACAGCGGCCGCCCTGGTCCCGCTCGCTATCTGGTTTGTGGTCTCGCTCCTGGTGCACCTCAACGAAGGGGCCTCGAGCGTCGCGCATTGGGTGGCGCGACCCTGGAATGGGGTGCTGCTGCTGGCCCTCCTGATTGCACTCTTCCGCCATCTCGGGCTTGGCCTCAAGGTGGTGATCGAGGATTACATCCATGCCGAAGCAACGAAACTTGCGACGCTCCTGGTGATGAAAGCCGTGCTGACGCTGTTCTGGATTGCTGCGACCGTTTCGGTTCTCAAACTCGCGTTCGCAGGATAGCGCCCGGAGAAACCCGATGAACGCGATCACGCTACCCTCTTCGCGGGCCTACCAGATCGTCGATCATACATACGACGTGGTGGTGGTGGGCGCGGGTGGCTCGGGGCTGCGTGCCACGCTCGGCATGGGCGCTGCGGGCCTCAAGACCGCCTGCATCACCAAGGTCTTTCCCACCCGCAGCCACACCGTCGCCGCCCAGGGCGGCATCAGCGCCGCGCTCGGCAACATGGGCTCAGATGATTGGCGCTGGCACATGTACGACACCGTCAAGGGATCGGACTGGCTGGGCGATCAGGACGCGATCGAGTACATGTGCCGCGAGGCGATTCCGGCGGTCATCGAGCTCGAGCATTTCGGCGTGCCGTTCAGCCGCACCGAAGACGGGCGCATCTACCAGCGCCCGTTCGGCGGCCACATGAAGGACTACGGCAAGACCCCGGCCATGCGCGCCTGCGCTGCTGCCGATCGTACCGGGCATGCCATCCTGCACACGCTCTATCAGCAAAGCCTGAAGCATGCCGTCGAATTCTTCGTCGAGTACTATGCACTCGACCTGATCATGGACGAGGAAGGTGCCTGCCGTGGTGTGATGGCTTGGTGCCTCGATGACGGCTCGCTGCACCGGTTCCGTGCCGGCCTTGTCGTGCTCGCCACCGGCGGCTACGGACGGACCTACCTTTCCTGCACCTCCGCCCATACCTGCACCGGCGACGGCAACGCGATGATCCTGCGCGCCGGCCTGCCGGCCCAGGACATGGAGTTCGTACAGTTCCACCCGACGGGAATCTTCCCGGCCGGCTGCCTGATCACCGAAGGCGCGCGCGGCGAGGGCGGGTATCTGACCAACAGCGAGGGGGAGCGGTTTATGGAGCGCTACGCCCCGACCGCAAAAGATCTCGCCTCGCGCGATGTCGTTTCCCGCTCGATGACGATCGAGATCAACGAAGGCCGCGGCGTGGGACCCCACAAGGAATACCTGCTGCTGCACCTCGAGCATCTGGGCCCTGACATCCTGCATCAGCGCTTGCCCGGCATCTCCGAAACGGCGCGCGTCTTCGCCGGCGTCGAAGTGACGAAAGACCCGATCCCGGTACTGCCGACCGTGCATTACAACATGGGCGGAATCCCCACCAACTATCACGGCGAGGCACTCCGCCCGACGCCGGCGGATCCGGACGCCACGGTCCCGGGCCTGATGGCGGTTGGCGAGTGCGCGTGCGTCTCCGTGCATGGTGCCAACCGGCTCGGCACGAACTCGCTGCTCGATCTCGTGGTGTTCGGGCGTGCCGCTGCACTGCGGGCGGCAGAGATTTTGCGCCCTGG
The DNA here is from genome assembly GCA_030041375.1 of Acetobacteraceae bacterium. Taxonomy (GTDB): domain Bacteria; phylum Pseudomonadota; class Alphaproteobacteria; order Acetobacterales; family Acetobacteraceae; genus JAKAWQ01. Next base: position 70,123 of record JASHOA010000039.1, on the reverse strand, counting down.
CACGAGCCAGCCGCCGTTGCCGCCGAAAGCTGGCGAAAATGCTCTCGATCTCTTCGACCGCACGCGCCACGCCCAAGGTGCCACCCGGGTTGCCGAGCTTCGCCTGGCGATGCAGCGGACGATGCAGAATCATGCCGCCGTGTTCCGCAACAGCAAGAGCCTGAGCGAGGGTGTGAGCAAGCTCAGCGCGCTTTGGGACGGCATGGCGGACATTTCGGTCACCGACCGCAGCCTGATCTGGAATTCCGACCTGATGGAGGCCCTCGAGCTCGACAACCTCATGCACAACGCCATGACGACGATGGCAAGCGCCGAGGCGCGCCATGAAAGTCGCGGCGCGCACGCGCATGACGATTACCCCGAGCGCGACGACCAGCACTGGATGAAGCACACGCTTTCCTGGCTCGATCGTGCCGGCAATGTCTCGCTCGATTACCGCCCCGTAAGGATGCAGACCCTGACCAACGAGGTCTCTGTCTTTCCCCCCAAAAAACGAGTGTACTGAAAGTGGCAACGCCATGGTGATTCACGTGTCATCTCTGATCGGTATCCTGATTATTGGCGCTCTGGCAGGCTGGATCGCCGGGCTGATCGTGCGCGGGCACGGCTTTGGCCTCATCGGCAACATCGTGGTCGGCATCATCGGCGCGATCATCGGCGGCTTCGTGCTCCGTGCCCTGCACATCCTTCTGGTCGGCGGATTCATCGCCAGTCTCATCGGCGCCATCATTGGCGCGGTGGTGCTGCTCATCATCATCGGCCTCGTGAAGCGAGCCTGAACGTCTGCTCGCCGCGGCACGGTTGCAACTGATTGAGGATCGAACCCGATGGCAAGCTTCAGCCTCCCCGCCAACAGCCGGATCGGCGAGGGCCGCACCCACAAAGTCGCACCGGGCACCAAACGCATCAAGACGTTCCGCATCTATCGCTGGAACCCCGATGACGGCGCCAATCCCCGCTTCGACAGCTACGAAGTCGATCTCGACTCTTGTGGCCCCATGGTTCTGGACGCGCTCATCAAGATCAAGAACGAGGTGGATCCCACTCTCACTTTCCGCCGCTCCTGCCGCGAGGGAATTTGCGGCTCCTGCGCCATGAATATAGACGGCACCAACACTCTCGCCTGCCTGAAGCCGATCGCGGATCTGGAGGGCCCGGCCCGCATCACGCCCCTGCCGCATATGCCGGTCGTCAAAGACCTGGTGCCCAACCTCAATCAGGCTTACGCGCAGTACCGCAGCATCGAGCCATGGTTAAAGACCGAGACCCTACCCCCACCCGACGGAGAACAGAGGCAGAGCATCGCCGAGCGCGCCGCACTCGACGGGATGTGGGAGTGCATACTCTGCTTCTGCTGCACGACTGCCTGCCCGAGCTACTGGTGGAACGGAGACCGCTATCTCGGCCCTGCCGTGCTGCTCGCCGCCTACCGCTGGCTCGCCGACTCCCGTGACGAGGCAACCGGAGAGCGGCTCGACTCGCTCGAAGATCCATTCCGGCTCTATCGTTGCCATACCATCATGAACTGCACGGAGACCTGCCCCAAGGGCCTCAATCCCGCGCGCGCCATCGGGCGCATCAAGCAGATGATCGCCGAACGCGCCGGCTGAAACGCCGACGCGCTGGCCGCTTGCGGGTCGGGGGCCGGTCGTGCCACGAATCACGTCACCTGGGCTCCGCCTGCCCTCAGCTCCGGAGAACGTCTGCCGTGATCAAGCCGTTGCGTAAAGCCGTTCTGCCGGTTGCCGGCCTCGGCACCCGCTTTCTGCCCGCCACCAAGGCGATGGCCAAGGAAATGCTGCCGATCGTTGATCGTCCGCTGATTCAATATTCGGTGGACGAGGCGAGGGCCGCCGGCATCGAACTCTTCTGCATGGTCACCGGCCGCGGCAAGACCGAGCTCGTCGAATATTTCGATGTCGCGTATGAACTCGAGACCACTCTTCGCGAACGCGGCAAACGCGAGGCGCTGCAGGCGTTGCGCGATAGCTCCACCGCACCCGGCACCATGGTCACCGTCCGCCAGCAGGTGCCGCTCGGCCTCGGGCACGCGATATGGTGCGCCCGTGCGTTCATCGGGGAGGATCCATTTGCGATCATGCTGCCGGATGATCTCGTCCTCTCGGAGGTCCCTTGCCTCAAGCAGCTCGCAGACGCCTATTACGAGACCGGCGGCAACGTCGTCGCCGTGGTCGAAGTACCCCGTGCCCAGACCAACCGCTATGGCGTACTCGCGATCGGCGCCGACGATGGCCGCCTTGTCGAGGTCAAGGGCCTGGTCGAGAAGCCCGAACCGGCGAAGGCACCGTCCACGCTCTCGATCATCGGTCGCTATGTGTTGATGCCCTCGGTGCTGCGGCACCTCGCCAACCTCGAACGCGGCGCCGGCGGTGAGGTGCAGCTCACCGACGCAATGGCACGCATGATCGGTGAGGGACCATTCCACGGCCTGCGCTTCGAAGGCCATCGCTTCGATTGCGGAGACAAGGCGGGATTCCTCGAGGCGCAGATCGCTTTTGCACTGAAGCGGCCTGATCTCGGGCCAATGGTGCGCGCCTTCCTGCCCCGCTATATCGCATCCTGATCCCCGAGCAGCAGCGGAATGCGCATGAGCTTCTCCCACCGCTTCGATCCCTCTGTCCTGCGCGAATATGATATCCGCGGTATCGTCGGCCAGACGCTTCACCCCATCGACGCCTTCGCCGTCGGGCGCGCCTTTGGCAGCCTCGTCGCGCGCGCCGGCGGCACGTGCGTCGTCGTCGGCTACGACGGCCGCCTCTCCTCTCCCGCGCTCGAGCCACCCCTCGTCGAGGGGCTCAAGGCGAGCGGGATCACGGCAATTCGGATCGGTCGCGGTCCGACACCGATGCTCTATTACGCGGCGGTACGCGAGAAGGCAGACGGTGCGACCATGGTGACGGGCAGCCACAATCCGCCAGATCATAACGGCTTCAAGATGATGTTCGCAGGCAAGCCCTTCTTCGGAGAAGCGATTCGGGGCTTAGGCCGGCTCGCGGAAAGCGGCGATTTCGTCACCGCCGCCGGTGACGAACGGCGCATCGACGTGACCGATACCTATGTCGCCCGCCTCGCACGCGACTGGGATGGCGGCAGCCGCGCGCTGACCGTCGTCTGGGATAACGGCAGTGGCGCGGCCGGTGAGGTTCTGGGCCGGCTCGTTGCGCGCATCCCGGGCCGCCACGTGCTGCTCAACGGCGTCGTTGACGGGCACTTCCCGTCGCATCATCCGGATCCCACGGTGCCGAAGAACCTGGAAGAACTCAGAACCGAAGTCGAGCGGCAGAAGGCCGATCTCGGCATCGCATTCGACGGCGATGCCGACCGGATCGGCATCGTGGACGACAGCGGGGCCATCCTTTTCGGTGATCAACTCATGATCCTCCTCGCCCGCGACGTTCTCAGCCGGAACCCTGGCGCGACGATCATCGCCGACGTCAAGGCAAGCCAGGTGCTGTTCGACGAGATCACCCGTGCCGGCGGCAATGCCCTGATGTGGCGTACCGGCCATTCCCTGATCAAGGCGAAGATGGCGGAAACGAAGGCCCCGCTCGCCGGCGAGATGTCAGGCCATATCTTCTTTGCCGAGCGATGGTACGGCTTCGATGACGCGCTTTACGCCGCGGTGCGCCTGCTCGGTGTCATTGCTCGCAGCGGCAGTCCGCTTTCCGAACTCAGAAGTGCGCTACCCGAGGTGGTGAACACGCCGGAACTTCGCTTCCCTTGCCCCGAGGAACGCAAGTTCGCCGTTGTCGACGAAGTGGCAGAACGGCTCAAGGCACGTGGCGCTCGTCTGGCCGATATCGACGGCGTACGCGTGGCAACCGCCGACGGCTGGTGGCTGTTGCGCGCCTCCAATACCCAGGCGGTGCTGGTGGCGCGCGCCGAGGCCAGGGACGCCGATGGTCTGGAGCGCCTGAAAGCCGCCCTCTCCGCCGAGCTTGCCGCTTCCGGCGTTGCCGTCCCGGATTTTTCCACCCTTCACTGACGCAAGGCATCACACGATGGCCGGCCTCGATCTCGCCGTCATCGGCAATTGCACCGTGGCCTCGCTGATCGCACCGGACAGCCGCCACGTCTGGTTCTGCTTTCCCCGCCTCGATGCCGACCCGGTCTTCCACGCCCTGCTCGGCGGCGAAAAGCCGGCGCGCGGATTCATGGAGGCTGTTCTCCGCGACCACCGTGCGAGCCGCCAGTACTATCTCGAGAACAGCGCAATCGTTGCAACCGGACTCGAAGACGCGACGGGCGGCAAAGTTCGTATCATCGACTTCTGCCCTCGTTTCCGCCACTACGGGCGGATCTTCCGCCCGCCGATGATCGTCCGCAGGATCGAACCTCTCACCGGCCGCCCACGCATCACCGTCCGCATCCGCCCCGGCTTCGATTACGGTGCCGCCGCCCCGGAACTCGTCTTCGGCAGCAACCATCTTCGCTTCATCGGCCCACATACCGTGCTTCGCCTCACCACCGACATGCCGCTTTCGCACATCGTGCACGAAACGGAGATGGTGCTCGATCGGCCGGTCAGCCTCTTCGTCAGTTCCGACGAGCCGGTGCCCGAAAATCCCGATGCGCTGGCCCGCGAATTCCTCGACGAAACCTTGCAATACTGGCACGACTGGGTGCGCGATCTCAATGTGCCGTTCGACTGGCAGGAAGCAGTGGTCCGCGCCGCGATCACGCTCAAGCTCTGCAGCTATGACGACACCGGCGGCATCCTCGCCGCGCTGACCACCTCGATCCCCGAATCGCCCGGCTCCGGGCGCAACTGGGACTATCGCTTCTGCTGGCCGCGCGATTCCTGGTTCACCGTGACCGCGCTCAACCGCCTCTCCGCCACGCGCACCATGGAAGGCTTCCTGCGTTACCTGATGAACACAGTTCTGAAGGAAAACAATCCCGAGATCGCTCCCCTCTATCCGGCAGCACCCGGTATCGGGCTCGAGGAGCGCATCGCCGAATCGCTCGACGGATACGGGGCCGAGCGGCCGGTCCGGATCGGCAATGCCGCCGCCGCGCAACGCCAGAACGACGTCTATGGCGCGATCATCCTCACCGCGGCGCAGATGTTCTGGGACCGCCGTCTGCCGCATCTCGGCGATCGCACGCTCTACGACGAACTCTGCCCGATCGGCGCCGAGGCTGAACGGATCGCGCTCGAACCGGATGCCGGTCCCTGGGAGTATCGCGGCCGCGCCCGCTGCCACACTTTCTCCGCTGCCATGTGCTGGGCGGGGCTGCATCACCTCGGCGGTATCGCCCGTCTGCTCGGTCTCGAACAGGAATCCACCCGTTGGTTGGAGCGCGCTGAATCCCTGCGCCACACCGTGCTTGCGCGGGCCGTGAGCCGCGGCTGGATCTCCGGCGCACTCGATTCCGAGGTGCTCGATGCCTCGACGCTCCTCCTGCCCGAGATCGGCTTCATCCGCCCGGACGATCCGCGTTTCCACGCGACCCTCGCCGAGGTCGAAAATCGGCTGCTCCGCAATGGCTTCGTCATGCGCTACGACGAGGCGGACGATTTCGGCCAGCCGGAAACCGCGTTCCTGGTCTGCACCTTCTGGTATATCGACGCCCTCGCCGCCGTCGGCCGCAGCGCGGAGGCCAAGGCGCTGTTCCGGAACCTGCTCGCCCATCGTAATCATGTCGGCCTGTTGTCCGAGGACATCCATCCCGAAACCGGCGTGCTCTGGGGCAATTTCCCGCAAAGCTATTCCCAGGTCGGATTGATCCTCTCGGCGATGCGCCTCTCGAGAAGCTGGGAGCAGGGCCTCCGCTCCGCAGCGCCGCTCTGACGGCATCCTCCTGGGCTCCGCACTCCCCCCGCCGGCGCCGGTTTTCCCGATCGATCGAAAGTGCGGTAGCCGGCCGGCCTCCCGCCAGGCTCTGTCGGCATTCTTTACGTACCGCGCCAGCCCAGCGGCAGATCGCCTGCCCGGGAAGATCGGGACACTCGACGCCGCTTCGTGATTTTTCAATGGCTTGGTCCCCCGCCCCGCCCGGATCGCCGGCACGGCGGATGTCGGCTCCGCGCGGTTCCGTTTCCCGGCCCGGAGATCCGTCGGATAATCTTACAGTTTTCGCCAGCGTCCCTTGCGGCCTCATGCCTCAAGCAGTTGTGTCTCCTTCTCTTTTCATCACGGTATCATTTTGGCACAACTATTGCGTCATAACTATTGCAGATGATCTCCTGTCGCGGCTTCGGCTGGCAAACGCCAGGCGCCAGCCGGCGCTCCAAGAACGAATCTTCGGAAAGGAACCATGAAATGAGGACAGCCATCGCCGCCGCAGCGGCCGTCGCGATCGCGCTGATCGCGGCCGGTCAGCCCGCTTTTGCCGACCCGCTCGACTTCGACTTCACGTTCACAGGGAATGCGTCTTTTCCAGGCACGGTGTCCGGGGAGATCGAAGGGTTGACCAACAACGCCACGTCAGCCGCAACGGCCCTGTTCGTCACGAGTTCAACCATAGCGTCCCCGATCTCCCCGACCTACAACACCGTCCAGAATGCGCCGGGCTTCAACTCCTTTACCGTCGCCAACGGAGTGATCACGGCCGTCAGCTTCTATGCTAACAACGGCACCTATGCCCTCACCTTAGGGACGGTTGAGGGCGAAGTGGCGAATCGATTTCAGAACTTATCCGCCGTTGAGGCCACAGCAAATTTCGAAGGTCTGTCCGGGATCACGTTCACGCCTGTCGCCCAGCCGGTTCCTGAACCAGGCTCGCTCGCCCTCCTCGGCACCGGATTGCTCGCCCTCGGCCTGGTCGGTTTCGCCTCCCGTCGCCGTCGGCCCGACTGAGAGGGAAGAAGCACCATTGAGAATCGCGAAATCGCCAGCGGGCATGGCCGCGCTCAGCGCGGCGATGCTGATCGGCTGCGGCTTGGCCGCATCGCCTCGCCGGCGCGAGCCAGCTATATCGTGACGTTCACCGAGGTCGGAAACAACGTCGTCGCCGTCCGGTGGTGAGGGAGATTCACATAAGACCAAAAGTTGGTGCTAGCCGGCCACCATCTCTGCCAGCGCCTTGCCCACCTCCTCGGTACCAGCCTGACCGCCCATGTCGCGCGTGCGCGGTCCGCCTTCGCCGAGCAGCCCTTCTATCGCGGCAACGATCGCTGCCGCCGCCTCGCCTTCGCCGAGATGCTCGAGCATCATCGCACCGGACCAGATCTGGCCGATCGGATTGCAGATCTTCTTCCCCGCGATGTCCGGTGCCGAGCCGTGCACCGGTTCGAACATCGAAGGAAAGACCCGCTCCGGATTGATGTTCGCCGAGGGCGCGATGCCGATCGAACCGGCCACCGCCGGCCCGAGATCCGAAAGAATGTCGCCGAACAGGTTCGAGCCCACAACCACGTCGAACCAGTCCGGATGCTGCACGAAATGCGCCGTCAGAATATCAATGTGAAATTGGTCGGTCCTGACGTCCGGGTAATCCTTCCCGACCGCCCGGAACCGCTCGTCCCAGTACGGCATCGTAAAGGTAATCCCGTTCGACTTGGTGGCCGAAGTCAGATGCTTCTTCGGCCGGCTCCTCGCCAGTTCGAACGCATAACGCAGCACCCTGTCTACGCCGGCCCGCGTGAACACACTCTCCTGGGTGACGAACTCGCGCTCGGTACCGGCAAACATCCGCCCTCCCGTCGCGCTGTATTCACCCTCCGTGTTCTCGCGCACGACGTAGAAATCGATTTCCCCTCGCCCCCTCCCCGCAAGCGGCGTCTTCACCCCCGGCAAAAGCCGGCACGGCCGAAGATTCACATACTGGTCGAACTGCCTTCTCAGTGGAATCAGGAGCCCCCAGAGTGATACGTGATCCGGCACGCCGGGCCAGCCGACCGCGCCGAGGAAGATCGCATCGCTTCCGCGAAGCCGCTCGATCCCGTCGTCAGGCATCATCTTCCCCGTGCGCCGATAGGCCTCGCACGACCAGTCGTACTCGTTCATCTTGAGCGCAAAACCGAATCGTCCGGCCGCCGCGTCCAGCACCCGAAGCCCTTCCGGCACGGTCTCCTTGCCGATCCCATCGCCCGGAATGACCGCGATCCGGTAGCGTTTCGCCATCCCTCGTCTCCACGCCGCTCCCGGTAAAGCTGCAAGTCCAGACGCACTTCGTCAACCATGGACGGCGGACCGCGGGCAGCGCTAGTGTGCCGACCTTGACGCTTGGTACCGAAAGCCGGGCCTCCGGAGTCGGCACACGAGCCTTTGTTTTCAGTGGCCTGCTGATCCCCTTACGGTTGCTGCCGAGGGCAGCAAACGACGGGGGCAGGACACTGGCATCTGATCACGAAGCTGCGCGGAGGGGGGCCTATGGCCGGGATCGGAACGAGCGATTGGGATCGTGACGCCGCACTTGCGACCGCGCGCGTCCTGCTCGAGATCAAGGCGGTGAACTTCCGCCCGAGCGAGCCCTATCTTTTCACCTCGGGCTGGGCCTCTCCGGTCTATATCGATTGCCGGCGCATCATCTATTTCCCGCGCGCCCGTGCGCGGATCTGCACGCTGGCGGTCGAGAAGATCGGCCGTCACATTGGATTCGAAACAATAGAGGTCGTGGCCGGCGGCGAAACCGCCGGCATCCCCTTCGCCGCCTGGATTGCCGACCGCATGCTCGCCCCCATGGCCTATGTTCGCAAGCGCCCGAAGGGTTTCGGACGCAACGCGCTGATCGAAGGTGACGTGCCCGAAGGCAAGGAAACACTTCTCGTCGAGGATCTCACCACCGACGGCCAGTCGAAGATCCAGTTTGCCGAGGCGTTGCGCGGCGCCGGCGCCGTCGTTAACCACGCCTTCGTCGTCTTCTTCTATGGCGTCTTCCCGGGCAGTCTTGAGACTCTGCGCGAGATGGGCATCACGCTGCACCATCTTTGCACCTGGTGGGATGTGCTCGAGGCCTGCAAGGATCGTCCTTATTTCGCCGCATCTGCACTGACCGAGGTCCGCCACTTCCTGGAGGACCCTGTCTCCTGGTCGGCGGCGCACGGCGGTGTCGCCAGCGCCGAAGAGGCAGCGGCTCGCAAGGCCGCCAATGCCTGATCAGGCAAGTGGCGGGAACCCGTAGAGCACAGCAGGATTCTCGACCAGGATCTGCGCTTGCAGGGCAGCCGCCGGTGCCCATGCCCCCAAGAGATCGAGCAACTCCCCGTCATCCGGCATCGTTGCCATGTAGTTCGGATGCGGCCAGTCCGTGCCCCAGAGACAACGTTCCGCTGCTGCCGCAATCAATGCCTCGGCCATTCGTGCCATGTCGGCGAAAGGATGGCCTGCTGCCGAGCTTCGATAGCCGCATAGTTTCACCCACGTTCTTCCGCCCTCGAGCAGCCGGAGCAGCGCCTGGAATTCCGGATGTCTTTCGCCCTTGTCGCCGGAAACCCCACCCATGTGATCGATCACCACCGGCAGCCCGAGCCCGCCCAAAGAAGAAGCAACCTCGAGCAATTGCTCGCCGTGCAGGTAAAGCTGTACATGCCACCCGAACGGTGCGATGCGTCGCGCGAGAGTCCGCAACTGCTGGAGCGGCGTGCCATTGCCGTTCACCGCGTTGAAGCGCACCCCGCGCACTCCCGCCTCGTGCAACTTGCGCAGCTCTGGTGTCGTTGCGCTCTCGTCCAGCACCGCTACCGCCCGCGCGCGCTTCAGGCCGAACGCCGCCACCGCATCGATGGTACAGCGATTGTCCGTGCCATAGATCGACGGCTGCACCACCACCATCCGTTCGATCCCGAGCACCGCTGCCATTGCCTCGTACTCGGGAATCGTCGCCTCGGGCGGCGTGTAGTGCCGTGCCGGGTGCAGGCGATAGCGCACATGCGGCCCGAAGATATGGAAGTGGCAATCCGTGCTCCCCGCAGGCGCCCGGAGTGAGGGCTTCTTGATGCGCGCCCTCGGGACCTGGCAACCCTGGAGCTCGATCTTCTCCGCTCCTTCGCTCATCGCGGATCTCCTTCCCCCTCTCCGGCTTTCCCGGCGCCCCGCCTCAGATCGCTTCCACCCGTTCCACACCCGGCACGAGCTTCAGCGCCTGTGCGAGTCTCGGCGTCACCCGGAATCCGCCCGGCAGCGCGATCTCCACCGACTCCGCGCGCGCCAGGCGCGGCAGCAGAACAACCCGCCCGCGCCCGCCTGCTTCATGCCCGAGCAGACTCCTGATCGGCCCTACAGCCTCGATGCGGTCGAGCCACACCCGAAGGCCCTCCCCGGCCGCCGCTGCGGCTTCATCGAGTGGCGCAATCTCGTGCGCCGTGACGCGCAGACTTTCTCCATCCAGTCGCACATCCGCTATCGCCAGCAGATTCGTGCCCGCCTCCAGAAGCCCGTGCGTGCGTGCCAGCACCTCGCTGAACACCGTGATCTCGAACGTCCCCCCGGCATCGGAAAGCCGAACCCACGCCATCCGGTTCCCGTTCCTGGTCGTTCGCTCCTTGACCGCAATCACCGTGCCAGCCAGCTTCAGCCGTGCCGCCCCCGCTGCTGCCCGTGCCTCGATCCGGTTGCTCGCTACCACCCCCATCCGCGCGAGAACGTCGGCATAGGCATCGAGTGGATGCGCCGACAGGTGAAACCCGATCGCCTCCGCCTCGAAGGAAAGCCTCTCCATCGGCGGCCAGTCGTCAAGCGGCGGCAGTTCCAGCACCTCCGTTGCCGCACCCCCGAACAGCCCGATCTGTCCGCTTCCGTTCTCTGCCGCCACGACCTGTGCGCGCCGCAGTATCGTTTCGCATGCTGAAAAGAATCGCGCCCGATTCGCCTCCAGCGCGTCGAACGCCCCCGCCTTCACCAGATTCTCAAGCTGCATCCGATTGAGATGGCGCGGATCAACCCGCCGCGCGAAATCGCCGATATCTCTGAATGGCCGCTCTCCTCGCGCCGCCACCACCGCCTGCATCGCCGCCAAGCCCACTTTCTTGACCGCCGCCAGCGCGTAACGGATGGCAAGCTCGCCTCCCTCACTGCGCTCGACCGAAAAATCCGCCCCCGAGCAGTTGATGTCGGGGGGCAGTACGGCAATGCCGAGCCGCGCCGCCTCCTGCCGATAAGCCGCCAGTTTGTCGGTATTGGAAAGGGCAAGGCTCATGCACGCGGCCAGGAACACCGCCGGGTGGTTCGCCTTCATCCATGCCGTCTGATACGCCACCAGCGCGTAGGCGCAGGCATGGCTCTTGTTGAAGCCGTAATCGGCGAAGCGCGCCATCAGGTCGAAGATCTCGCCTGCCTTTTCAGCCGAAATGCCGCGCGCTATGGCGCCCTCGGTGAACGTCTCGCGCTGGCTCTCCATTTCGGCGCGGATTTTCTTCCCCATCGCCCGCCGCAGGAGATCGGCCGCCCCCAGGCTGTAGCCGGCGAGCAGCTGGGCAATCTGCATCACCTGCTCCTGATAGACCATGATCCCGTAAGTCTCGCCCAGAATTCCCGAGAGCGCCGGATGCGGCGGCTCCCACGCCTCGCCGTGCTTCCTCTGGCAGAACGCCGGGATATTCGCCATCGGGCCGGGCCGATACAGTGCCACTGCGGCGATCAGGTCCTCGAACCGATCAGGCCGCATCTGGCGCAGCACATCGCGCATGCCCTGGCCTTCGAACTGGAACACTCCGCCCGCATCGCTCCGGCTCAGCATCGCGTAGGTCGCCGGATCATCGAGCGGCAATCGATCGAGATCGACCGCGATGCCGAGTTCGGCCAGGAAGTCAGCGGCACGCTTGAGTACCGTGAGCGTCGTCAGACCAAGGAAATCGAACTTGATCAGCCCCGCATGCTCGATGTGTTTCATCGAGTACTGGGTCACCAGGAAGTCCGAGCGCGGATCACGATAAAGCGGCACCAGCTCGATCAGCGGCCGATCCCCGATCACCACCCCGGCGGCGTGTGTGCTGGCATGCCGATACAGCCCCTCGATCCTGAGCGCGATTTCGAACAGGCGCCGCACCTCCTCATCCGAATCTCGCATCTGCTGCAGCCGCGGTTCCATCGCGATCGCCTGCTCGAGGCTCACCGGATGTGCCGGATTGTTGGGAATGAGTTCCGCCACCTTGTTCACCTGCCCGTACGGCAGTCCCAGCACGCGCCCCACATCGCGCACCGCCGCACGCGCCTGCAACGTGCCGAAGGTGATGATCTGCGCCACCCGGTCCGCACCGTACTCGGAGCGCACATAGCCGATCACCTCGTCGCGTCGCTCCTGGCAGAAATCGATGTCGAAATCGGGCATCGACACGCGCTCGGGATTGAGAAACCGCTCGAACAGAAGGCCGAACCGGATCGGATCGAGATCCGTGATCGTGAGCGCCCACGCGACCACCGAGCCCGCACCCGAGCCACGTCCCGGCCCGACCGGAATGCGCTGCGATTTCGCCCACTGCACGAAATCGGCGACGATCAGGAAATAACCGGCAAATCCCATCCGCGAGATCACGCCGAGCTCATATTCCAGTCTCTCCTGGTAACGTTTGCGCAGCTCGCCGTCCGCCCCTGCCATCCGCCGATCGAGCCCCGCCCGCGCCATCATCGTCAACTGCTCTTCCTCGCTCGCCCGGGCCTCGAGCTTCGGGAAGCGCGGCAGCATCGGCTTCCTTGCTTCCGCCATCACCGCACAACGCTCTGCGATCGCCAGCGTGTTGTCGCAGGCATCCGCCAGATCCGCGAACAGGGCCCGCATCGCCGGCGCCGGCTTGAACCACTGCTCCGGCGAGGCACGCCTGCGATCCGTCTCAGCGAGCAAGCGCCCTTCGGCAATGCAGAGCAATGCATCCTGCGCTTCGAACATCGCCGGATCCGCAAACAGACAGTCGTTGGTTGCAACCAGCGGCAATCCGGCTTCCTCGGAGAGTCGAATGAGCCCGACCTCCACGATTGGCTCTGCCGCAAGCCCGTGCCGGTTGAGCTCGACCGCGATGCGGTCGGCAAACGCCTCCTTGAGCACCGCGAGCGACGCCCGCGCTTCCGCCTCCTGCCCCTCGGCCAGAAGCCGCCCGAGCGGTCCCATCGTGCCGCCGGTGAGCAGAAACAACCCTGCGGCATGTTCGACGATTCGGGCTGTGGTCAGACGCGGCCCGAGCCCGGGATCGGTCTCCAGAAAGGAAAGTGAAGAAAGCCGTTGCAGGTTGGCGAATCCGACCTCGTCCATTGCCAGCAGTACCAACGGGTCGGGAGCAAGCCGCGAATTGCCGGCCCGCGCGAGCCCGACCTGGCAGCCCATGATCGGCTGCACACCCTGGTCCGATGCTGCCTCACTGAACTCGAGCGCTCCGAACAGATTGCCCGAATCGGTCAACGCCACCGCCGGCATTCCTGCGTCTGCCGCGAGTGCGGCGATCGCTCCGGCCTTGATCGCCCCTTCGCTCAGGGAATAGGCGGAATGAACCCTCAGATGCACGAAATCGGCGTGCGGCACAGCTTGTCCTCGATTCGAGTCAGTGAAGCACTTCGATCCTACCCTCCCTGAGGGTCAACCGGCGATCCATCCGCCCCGCAAGCTCGGGATTGTGCGTGGCAATCAGTGCCGCCAGTCCATGCGTGCGCGCGGCCGCCAGCAATTCCTCGAACACCACTCCTGCCGTTGCGACATCCAGATTTCCGGTTGGCTCATCCGCCAGCAGCACTGCCGGCCCGTTCGCCAGCGCCCGTGCGATCGCCACTCGCTGCTGCTCTCCTCCCGAGAGGGCACCGGGCAGATGCCGTGCCCGCCCTGCCAACCCGAAAGACGTCAGCAGTGCCATCGCCCGCTCCTCAGCCATCCGCCTCGTCACGCCTGCAATCAACTGCGGCAGCATCACGTTCTCGGCCGCGCTGAACTCCCTGAGCAGATGGTGCATCTGGTAGACGAAGCCGATTCTCCTGAGCCGAATCTCCGTCCGCCCCACATCGGCAAGCCTCCCTGTGTCCTTTCCTTCGATCAGCACCGTCCCACCGTCCGGCCTCTCGAGCAGTCCCGCCAGATGCAGCAGGGTCGATTTGCCCGCGCCCGACGGTGCCACCAGCCCCACGATCTCCCCCGCCGCCAGGGCAAGATCGGCGCCCCGCAGCACAGGAAGCCCGCCCGCCCCGGTGCGATAGATGCGCTCAAGCCGCCGGAGCACCAGCACCTCAGCCACGCGCCGGCACCTCACTCATGCCGGAGCGCTTCGACCGGATCCGTCCGCGCCGCCCGCCAGCTCGGATAGATCGTGGCCAGGAACGCCAGCGCCAGCGCCATCACGATCACCCGGATCACCTCCCGCCAGTCGAGCACGGCAGGAAGCTGCTCGAGGTAATAGACTTCCGGATTGAAGAGATCGGTCCCCGTGAGCCCCTGCAGCCATTGCCTGATCGTTTCGATATTGCGGCAGAAAAGAACGCCGATCACCGTGCCCGCAACCGTTCCCACCACCCCGACCGACGCCCCGCATATCAGGAAGATGCGCATCACCGCCCCGCGGCTCGCCCCGATCGTGCGCAGAACTGCGATGTCTCCCGTCTTGTCCTTTACCATCATGATCAGGGACGAAACGATATTGAACGCGGCTACCAGGATGATCAGCGTGAGGATCAGGAACATCACGTTCCGCTCCACCGTGACCGCCGCGAAGAAGCTGTCGTTCGCCTGCTGCCAGTCGATGATTCTGAGCGGCCGCCCCGCGAGAGTCCGTGCGATCTTCGCCGCCACGGCACCGACTGCATCGGGATTCGAGAGCGCCACCTGGATCTGCGTTGCCGCGTTGGGCTTCTGGAAGAACACCTGCGCGGCCACGAGCGGCAGGAATACGAAGGTTGAATCGTATTCGTTCATCCCGACCTGAAAGATTGCCACTACCCGGTACGAGCGAATGCGCGGAATGGTGCCGAGCACGGTCGCCGCCCCCTGCGGCGAGACGAGCGTGATCCGATCACCGACACGAAGCCCGAGCGCGCTCGCCACTCCGCTGCCGATGGCGGCCGCATCCTCGCTCGCGAAGTCCTTCAGGTCACCCGCGATGATATGCCCGCTCACCGAACTCAGTGCTTGCAGGTCGGGTTGCCCGATGCCGCGGATCAGCCCACCGACTGCCGCCCCGTGATCATTGCTGAGCAGCGCCTGGCCCTCAACGATCGGCATAGCCGAAACGACACCTGGCACCGCCCGGATCGTCTTCGCGATCGCCTCGTAATCGCTGATCGCCACACCCACCCCGTACACACCGAGATCTCCGTTAAGCCCGAGGATCCGCGCCAGCAACTCCTGGCGGAACCCGTTCATCACACTCATCACGATGATCAGTGTCGCGACACCGAGCGCGATCCCGATCAGCGAGAACGCGGCGATGACCGAGACGAACCGCTCGCCCCGCCGCGCCCTCAGATAGCGGAGCGCGACCGTCCGCTCAAAGACGCCGAACATGCTCAAACAATCTGCGCGAGAGCCGAATCGAGCGAGAGCTCTTGCCGCTCGCCGCTCGCCCTTCGCTTCAGCTCCACCTGGCCCCTCGCCGCCCCGCGCGGGCCGACAATGAGCTGCCAGGGATGACCCATCAGGTCAGCATCCGCGAACTTGACACCCGCGCGTTCCTCCCGGTCGTCATAAAGCACCGACGGCGCAAGTTTCGCATAAAGGTCTTCCGCCATTCGCTCGCACGCCGGATCACCGGCCTTGAGATTCAGGATCGCCGCGCGGAACGGCGCCACCGCGTCCGGCCAGATGATCCCTGCCTCATCGTGGAACGCCTCGATCAGGGCGCCGACCAGCCGGCTCACACCGATGCCGTAGCTGCCCATTTCCGGCGCCACCGGACGCCCGTCCGGCCCGGCTACGGCAAAGCCCATCGCCGCGCTGTATTTGGTGCCGAAATAGAAAACGTGCCCGACTTCGATCCCGCGCCCTTCACGCCGCCGCCCTGCCTCAAGTGCTGCAAAGACTGCCGGATTGTGCTTCTCGTCGGTCGCGGCGTAGTGCGTCGTCACCAGTCCGAAGAAGCGTTCGAGATCGGCTTCCGAAAAAATATCAAAGCCGCTCGCAGAATAATCGATTTCCTCGAACGCCGCATCGTAATAGACGGCGCTCTCCCCGGTTGGTGCGAGGATGATGAACTCGTGGCTCATATTGCCGCCGATCGGCCCGGATTCGGCCTGCATCGGGATCGCCTTCAGCCCCATCCGGCGGAACGTGCGCATATAGGAAAGCATCATCCGGCGGTAGCTCGCCACCGCACCCGCGTAGTCGATGTCGAAACTGTAAGCGTCCTTCATCAGGAACTCGCGCCCCCGCATCACCCCGAAGCGCGGCCTCACCTCATCGCGGAACTTCCACTGGATATGATAGAGGATCTGCGGCAGCGCTCGGTACGAGCGCACCGACTGGCGGAATAGATCCGTGATCATCTCCTCGTTGGTCGGCCCGTAGAGAAGATCACGCTCGTGCCGGTCTTTCAGGCGCAGCATCTCCTTGCCGTAGTCCTCGTAGCGACCGCTCTCGCGCCAGAGTTCCGCCGGTTGAATGGTCGGCATCAGAAGCTCCTGCGCACCGGCTGCGTCCTGCTCTTCACGCACGATCTGGGCTACCTTCTGCAGCACCCTGAGGCCAGCCGGCAGCCAAGCGTAGATGCCGGCCGCGGTCTGCCGCACCAGGCCCGCGCGCAGCATCAGCCGGTGCGAGACGATCTGCGCTTCTGTCGGAGTTTCCTTCAATGTTGGCACCAGGCTGTGGGAAAGGCGCATCGCGCGCTTGATCCTCTTTACTTCGCGGCTGGCACGCTACAGGCCCGGCTCGCCGGCGGCCAGACGGCCGTTGCCGTACGCCACTTTTGTGCACTGCACAATAGAGCCGCGCAATAAAGTCGATAATTTTCCGTTTCATCGGAACGAAATCGCGTGACACGCAATCGGCAAACGGCTAACAGAGACTGGGTAGTTGGCCAAGTTTAGGGAGAGAACGTATCCTCTGCTTGGCGGGATGAGGAGGGTTTCCTCATCCTGCCTATTTTTGTTTTTGGCCAACCGAACGAATCCTCCGCATCGCTCGCCGACACGCATCCGAGGCATTCCTCCCCGTGCGACCCGTCGTCGTCATTCCTACGCGCCTGGGCTCTACGCGCCTGCCCGGTAAAGCGCTGACCGAAATCGCTGGCGAGCCGATGATCGTGCACGTCTGGCGCCGCGGCGTGGAGGCCGATATCGGCCCCGTGCTCGTCGCCTGCGGCGACGCTCTGATTGCGGATGCGATCCGCGCCGCCGGCGGCGAGGCGGTGCTCACCGATCCTGCGCTCCCCACCGGATCCGACCGCGTGCAGGCCGCACTAGCCCTGACCGACCCCGGCGGTCGCTACGACATCGTCGTCGTGCTGCAGGGCGATCTCCCGACCATCGATCCTGCCGTGCTGCGCGCCACCCTCCCGCCGCTCGCCGAGCCCGAAGTCAGCATCTCCACACTCGCCACCGAAATCACGGATCCGCTCGAGCTCCAGGCCCCTCAGGTCGTCAAGATCGCGCTCGCCATTCGCCCCGGTCGTACGACCGGCCGTGCGCTCTATTTCAGCCGCGCCGTCATCCCCGGCGGCGCCGGGCCGCATTATCATCACGTTGGCCTCTACACCTATCGTCGCGCGGCGCTCGACCGCTACGTGTCGCTCCCACGCGGAGTACTGGAAAGGCGTGAAAATCTCGAACAGCTCCGCGCTCTCGAGCACGGCATGCGCATCGACGCTACTTTGATCGAGACCGAGCCTCTAGGCGTGGACACACTCGCGGATCTCGAACGCGCGCGCTCCTTCCTCGACAGAACGCCTTGACACCCCTCCCGATTCACGCCGTTCCCCCGTGGTTGCCATCGCATCGAAGAGAGAGCCTTGGGCGCAGCATGGTCAAGCGGCATATGTCCCGCGCGTTCGCGGCACACCCTGTGCGCGGCCCTAAATCAGCCTTCCATGACAGTGCTTGTACTTCTTCCCTGACCCGCACGGGCATGGTGCGTTGCGCGGCGTCGTTCGCCATGTGGCCGGATCCGCCGGATCAAGTGGCACCGTCCTGACCGGCTGCGGCACCATCCGCGGCTGCTCCACCTGCGCCGGCGTGCCGCCCGCCCCGACCAGCTCGAGTTCGGCGCTGGCCATCGCTGGATCGGGATGGCTCTCGTACACGACCTGCTGCCGCGGCTGAAAGTCGGCGGCCGGTGGTGCTTCAGCGGTAATCTCGACGCGCGCCAGCAGCATCGTCACCCGCTCTTTCAACTCGTCCAGCATGGCGTTGAACATCAGAAACGCCTCGCCCTTGTACTCGTTCAAGGGATCGCGCTGGCCATAGGCACGCAGCCCGATTCCTTGTCGCAGATGATCGAGCAGCAGCAGATGCTCCTTCCACACCTGATCAAGCGTCTGGATCAGCAGCGACTTCTCGATCAGCCGCATCAGTTCCCGGCCGTAATTGGCGGCCTTCGCCGCCATCAAGGTATCCGTCGCCCGCTCGATCCGGGTGCGGATCTCGACCTCGGCGATCCCCTCTTCCGCCGCCCATTCCTCGACCGGCAGCGAAAGGTTGAAGATGCGCAGCAGATCCTCGCCGAGCTCCTTCATCTCCCATTGCTCGGCGAATGCACGCTCGGGAATGCGCCGCGCCACCAGCGCGGCAATAACCTCGCCACGCATCGCAGCAATCGTCTCGGAGACATCTTCACTCTTCATGAACTCACGACGCTGCGCGTACACCTCCTTGCGCTGATCGTTCATCACGTCGTCGTATTTCAGCACGTTCTTGCGGGTGTCGAAGTTACGCTCCTCGACCTTCTTCTGCGCCCGCTCCAACGCCTTGTTGATCCATGGATGGATGATCGCCTCACCCTCCTTGAGCCCGAGCTTTTGCAGCATCCCGCCCATCTTGTCCGAGCCGAAGATGCGCATCAGATCGTCCTCAAGCGAGAGGAAGAAGCGCGAACGTCCCGGATCGCCCTGTCGTCCCGAGCGACCGCGAAGCTGGTTGTCGATCCGCCGGCTCTCGTGCCGCTCGGTGCCGATCACAAACAGGCCACCCGCATTCTTCACTGCCTCGTTGGCGGCCGCCACCTCCGCTCGGATTTCTGCCGCCCGTGCCTCGCGCGCCGCCTCGTCCTCGATTCCGGCAAGCTCGTGCTTCAGGCGCATCGCGAGGTTGCCGCCAAGCTGGATGTCGGTGCCGCGCCCGGCCATGTTGGTCGCGATCGTCACCGTGCCCGGTGCGCCGGCCTCGGCGATGATCCCGGCCTCCTGTTCATGGAAACGCGCATTCAGCACATTGTGCGAAATTCGCTTCTTCTTCAGAAGTCCGCTCAGATGCTCGCTCTTCTCGATGCTCACCGTGCCCACCAGCACCGGCTGGCCACGCTTGCGCGATTCCTCGATCAGCGTCACCACCGCCCGATTTTTCTCTTCGGTGGTGCGGTACACCTCGTCGTCTTCGTCATTGCGGATCACCGGCACATTGGTCGGGATCTCCACCGCGTCGAGTTTGTAGATCTCGCCGAACTCGTCGGCCTCGGTGATCGCCGTTCCGGTCATGCCGGCGAGCTTCGGGTAGAGGCGGAAATAGTTCTGGAAGGTGATCGAGGCGAGCGTCTGGTTCTCTGCCTGCACCGTCACGAATTCCTTGGCTTCGAGCGCCTGGTGCAGCCCTTCCGAGTAGCGCCTGCCCTCCATCATCCGTCCGGTGAACTCGTCGATGATCACCACTTTATCCTGGCGTACGATATAATCGGTATCGCGCGCAAACAACACATGCGCGCGCAGGCTTTGCGTCACGTGGTGCAGGACCGAGACGTTGAAGATGTCGTAGAGATTGCCCTCCTCGATGAGCCCCGCGGTCTTCAGCATGTCCTCCACCCGCTCCGAGCCCGGCTCGGTCAGCGCAACAGTGCGGAACTTCTCGTCCTTTTCGTAGGTCTCGGGATCCTTCACCAGCTCCGCCACCACCGCGTTGACCCGCCGATAGAGGTCGGAAGAGTCCTCTGCCGGCCCGGAGATGATCAAGGGCGTCCTCGCCTCGTCGATCAAGATGCTGTCCACCTCATCCACGATCCCATAGTCGAACTCCCGCTGCACCATGTCCTCGAGGCGGAACTTCATGTTGTCGCGGAGATAATCGAAGCCGAATTCGTTGTTCGTGCCGTAGGTGACATCGGCTGCGTAAGCCGCGCGCTTCTGGGTATCGTCCTGCCCGTGCACGATCACACCGACGCTCATGCCAACGAACTTATAGATCTCTCCCATCCACTCCGCGTCGCGCCGGGCGAGATAATCGTTCACCGTCACCACATGCACGCCCTTACCGGCCAGGGCGTTCAGATAAACCGGCAATGCGGCGACCAGCGTCTTGCCCTCGCCCGTCTTCATCTCGGCGATCTTACCCTCGTGCAGCACCATGCCCCCAATGAGCTGCACGTCGAACGGGCGCATCCCCAGCGTCCGCTTCGCTGCCTCACGCGCCACCGCGAAAGCCTCCGGCAGCAGCTCTTCGAGAGTCGCACCATCGGTGAGCCGCGCCCTGAACTCCACCGTCTTGGCCGCGAGCGCCGCATCCGTGAGCGCGGCCATCGCCGGCTCGAGTGCATTGATCTCCGGCACCCGCCTCCGATAGGCGCGCAGTGCCCGCTCATTGGCGGTGCCGAATACCTTGCGGGCGATGGCGGAGAACATAAAGACCCTTCGCAACTGGCGGTGAGGTCACGTCGGGCCCCCCGGCTGCGCACGAGATAGGGCTCGCCTCCCGCCCGGTCAACGCACGCCAGACTTATCCCGGGCCCGCGTTCTTGTCCGCCCCGACGGCCCGGCGCATCATCGGCTTACCCGTTCATCTCCAGATTTGCCCACGCGGAGCGCCCGATGCCATCCGTTTCCCCACTCGCCGTGCCTTTGCCAGAACTTCCGCCCGTGCCCGGAGTCCGCCTTGCCGCCTGCGCTGCCGGGATCCGTTACCAGAATCGATCTGATCTGATGCTCGCCGAGTTTTCCCCCGGCACCACGGTCGCCGGCGTCTTCACCCGGAACCGCTGTCCCGGCGCCCCCATCGATTGGTGCCGCTCGTCTCTTCGTTCCGGCCGCGCCCGCGCACTCGTCGTCAACTCCGGCAATGCCAACGTCTTCACCGGCCGTGCCGGCCGCACCGCGGTCGAGGCCACCGCTGCCACTGCCTCCCGCCTCATCGGCTGTCCGGCCCGCCAGATCTTCCTTGCCTCGACCGGCGTCATCGGCGAGGCCCTTCCCTACGAACGCCTCACGGCCGCACTTCCCGCCCTCTACGCCGACCTCTCTGAACACGGCTGGGAAGCAGCCGCCCGCGCCATCATGACCACCGACACTTTCCCCAAGGCCGCCACCCGCACCGCCACCATCGGCGGCACCGAGGTGCGATTGAGCGGCATCGCCAAAGGCAGCGGCATGATCGCCCCCGACATGGCGACCCTGCTGGCTTTCGTTTTCACTGACGCCAAGCTCCCCGCGCCGCTCCTGAGCCGCCTCCTTGCCGCCGGCACCGCCCAGAGCTTCAACGCCATAACCGTGGATTCCGACACCTCGACCTCAGACACTCTCCTGTTCTTCGCCACCGGCCAAGCCCATCATCCGCGCGTCCCTCCCGCCGGCGGGTCAGCCCTAGCCGACTTCCGCCGCGCGCTCTTTGCCCTCCTCTCCGATCTCGCCATTGCCGTCGCGCGTGACGGCGAGGGCGCAGGGAAGCTCATTACCATCGATGTCTCAGGCGCCGTCTCCGCCCGCTCCGCCCGGCGCGTCGCGTTCGCGATCGCCAATTCCCCCCTCGTCAAGACCGCAATCGCCGGCGCAGATGCCAATTGGGGCCGCATCGTCATGGCAGTCGGCAAGGCTGGCGAGCCCGCCGACCGCGACCGGCTTTCGATTGCCATCGGCGGCGTGTGGTTGGCGCGCGCCGGGAGCGTCGTCCCCGGCTACGACGAGGCGCCGGTCGTGCGTCACATGCAGGGCCACGAGATTGCCATCGCTGTTGATCTCGGCCTCGGCAAAGGCTCGGCCCGCGTTTTCACCTGCGATCTCACGCACGGTTATATCGAAATCAACGGCAGCTACCGGAGCTGATGCGCGGCCGATTCTGCGCGAGTTGGGCTCAGAATGAAGACACGCCCCAGCCAGCCGCTCCACCCGGCTGCCGCGCTTTCCTACGCCGTCGTTATTCCGTGCTCTGCAGACGTGCCAGCAGTGCCGGCGAGGGCGTGCCGTCCACCGGCAAGCCCACCGCCCGCTGGAAATTGCCGATCGCGGCACTCGTCTGCGGCCCCGCCACTCCATCCGCCGGCCCTTGCAAATAGCCGAGCCGGATCAACTGCGCCTGAACCGACTGCGTGAGCGAGCCGCTGGCGGCAGCCGGCCCTGCCGACGGCGCAGCAGTCGGTGGTGCGAATCCCGGTACCTGGTTGCCCCTGGTAAACATGCACTGCGCGAACGCGTTGTTGTACTGGTCCTGGATCGAGGTCTGCGCGTTGGAACTGGTAAAGGCACCGACACCGGCGCCGCCCAGCGCGCCACCCGCCGCGCCTATTCCCGCCCCGCGCCCGCCGCCGATCGCTGCGCCAAGCCCCGCGCCAAGCGCTGTCGTCAGCGCCGCCGCGCCCACCCCGCGCAGGTTCGCATTCTGCGCCTGGCCCGAAACTGCCTGCTGGGCGAACTGCTTGCACACCAACTGATCGGTCTGGAAGTCGGTCAGGGACTTGTTCGGACCCGGCATGACATTCACGGTCGGCCCCATTGGTGTCTGCGCACAGGCCGCCAGCAGCAGAGGCACCGCCAACAGGCTCCAGCCGCCCCGCCCCCTCACGTATATCGTCATCGCCGTTTCTCCCTCGCATCGTCTTGCCCGGCGAGAAGCCTACGCGAAACGCTTTCGCCCGCGCAAGCAGGACGGCTTGTGCATCGATCCATCGATCCGCACCGCGCCCCCGCCTCACGCCAGCGGCACGTTGCCCAGAAAATCCCGCTTTCCCACTTCCACTCCGTTGTGCCGCAGAATCGCGTACGCCGCCGTTACATGAAAATAGAAGTTCGGATAAGCAAACCCGAACAGATACTCGCGCCCTTTGAAATGCAGTTCCCGTGAGCCAGCCTTGATCGTGACTGCTCGCTCCTCCGAGCCGTCAATCTGCGCGGCGCTGAATCCCCTCAGATAATCGACCGCCCGCCGCACGCGCGCCTGCAGCTCCTCGAAACTCGCTTCGGTATCCGGCCAGCTCGGCACCTCGATCCCGGCCAGCCGCGCCGCCCCACCCTTCGCCTGGTCGGTCGCCGCTTGCACCTGCCGCACCAGCGGAAACATGTCCGGCGCCAGCCGCGATTGCAGCAGCACCGAAGGCTCGATCTGGCGCCCCGCCGCGAATGCCGTTCCCTTCGCCAGCACCGCGGAGAGCGAATCCAGCATCTGCACGAACGGCGGCACCAGCGCCTGATGCATCGAGATCGTCATCTGAGCTCCACCCGAATCGATTGCGCTGCCCAGAGCGTATCGCCCTTACCCGACCACCAGCACTCCCTCCTCGCCAATCTCCCTCGCCAGCTCCTCCGCCACGAACCCCGCCACCGCCTTGATCGCCTGCGTCCTCACCGTCGGCTCCTTGATCCGGATCGCCGCCTTCAGCACCCGGATCGCTTGCGCCACACTCGCCCACTCCGGCTCCTTTTTTCCGTTCCGCGCCAGATGCACCCGCCCATCCGTCGTATCGATATAAACTGCCGGCCCATCCTCGGCGCCGCTGTGCATGTAGATCCGCACCACTCCCTCCACGAAACCGCTCGCACTCACATTGGAAAACAACAGACGCTAGCAGCCTCTTCCGCATCCGGGTGTGACGCCGGTCACACTCTCCTTCGCTATCCGATGCTCGACTGCTCCTCCGGTCCCAGCTCGTCCCCCCACATCCGCTCCAGCGCGTACAGGGCCCGCGCCTCCGGCTTGAAAAGATGCACAACGATATCGCCGGCATCGACCAGCACCCACTCCGCCCCTGTTCGCCCCTCGATCGCCAGTCGCTTCAGCCCCGCCGCCTTGAGCCGCTCCTCCAGATGCCGCGCCATGGTTGCGATCTGCCGGTCGGACAACCCGGTCGCGATCACCATCCGGTCGGCAAAGCTCGCCCGTCCCACCAGGTCGAGCGCCACGATATCTCCCGCTTTGTCGTCCTTCAGGCTGCCCAGGATCGTGCTTTGCAGCGCCTCGAGCGCGTTGAGCGCCGCCGCCTTCCGCCGCACCTTGCCGCTTCGCCCCGGCTCGGCCTCCCGCCCCGCCGCTGCCGGCGGCCCGGCCACTGCAGCCTTCTGCCGCACTCCGGTCGCCGGCCGCGGCAGCCCCCCCGCCGCTGGAACCGCGGCCCCCTTGCGCCGCGCCTTTGGCTTCCGGCGCGTGCGCCATTTCACATCGTCAGGTGGCAGATTGGCGATCGCCCGCTCTCCTCTAGCTTTTTCCCGGATCGCGCTCGCCGAGGCCGGATTTTCCGGCCCCGCCAGAAACGTCCAGGCCGGCGCCCTTTGTTTGCTGAGCAGCCTTCCGGCTCCCCGTGGCACCCGTGCGGCGGCGAATCGCCGCACCCCGCACCCGGCGAGGCTCGCCCGCGTGAAGCCGGGCCGCGGCAGCACCGCGAAGGGAACGGCCCGCACCACGTCCTTCCACCGCTGCCACCGTGGCAACTCGGCAAGAACGTCCGCCCCCATCAGCCATACGAAATGCGCCCTTGGAAACCGCCGCCTGAGCAGCCTGAGCGTATCTCGTGTGAACCGCGTCCCCCACGCACGCTCCAGCGCAACAGCCAGGATCCGCCGCCCATCCGCAATCCTCACAGCCGACGAAAACCGTACCGGAAACGGCGCCATCCCGGCAACCGGCTTGAGCGGATTGCCGGGCGAGACGAGCAGCCAGACTTCGTCGAGCCTGAGCGCCGCCAGCGCCCGTTCCGCCACTTGCCGATGCCCCGCGTGCGCCGGGTTGAACGAGCCGCCCAGGAGCCCGATCACCCGCCTCTGCCGATCGCCGAACGGTGACGGTTGCCTCAGGGCCGAACCTGTCCCGCACCGGAAACCAGGTACCGATAGGTCGTCAGTTGCTCGAGCCCGACAGGTCCCCGCGCATGCACCCGCCCGGTCGCAATCCCGATCTCGGCCCCAAATCCGAATTCGCCCCCGTCGCAGAACTGCGTCGATGCGTTCCACAGCGCGACCGCCGAATCGACGCCGCGGAAAAATGCCGCCGCCGCCGTCTCGTCCTCGGTGATGATCGCCTCGGTATGGCTGCTTCCATGTTGTGCGATATGCCGAAGCGCCGCTTCGAGATCGTCCACCACCGCAATCGACAGCACCGCATCCAGCCACTCGGTGTCGAAATCGCCTGGCTCTGCCGCCGGCAGGCTCGGCATGATCGCCCGCGCCCGCTCGTCGGCGCGGAAGCGGCAGCCGAGGCCGGCCAAATCCGCAACGATCGGCCCCAGCAGCCCCGGCGCGATTTCCGCGTCGATCAGGAGCGTCTCGGTCGCCCCGCAAATTCCCGGCCGGCGCATCTTCGCGTTGGTGACCACCCGCCGCGCCATTTCCCCGTCTGCCGCGCGGTGCACATAGGTGTGGCAGAGTCCCTCAGCGTGCGCCAGCACCGGCATCCTGGCCTCCCGCTCCACCCGCTCGACGAGGCTTCGGCCACCGCGTGGCACGACGAGATCGATTTGCCCGCCGGCTGCCAGCATCGCCCCGACAAACGCCCGCTCTGCCGTCGGGGCGTTCTGCACCGCGCCGACGGGCAGCCTTGCCGCCGCCAGCCCCTCCGCGACCGCCCGCCCGATCGCGCGTCCGCTCTCGAAACTCTCCGAGCCCCCGCGCAGGATCGCCGTGTTGCCTGCCTTCACGCAGAGCCCCGCCGCGTCCGCCCCCACGTTCGGGCGGCTCTCATAGATGATCCCGATCACCCCGATCGGTTGCGGCACGCGGCGGATTTTGAGCCCGTTCGGACGCGTCCATTCTCCCATATCGCGCGCCAGGGGATCGGGCAGTTCCGCGATCGCTTCGAGCCCTTTCGCCATCGCCTCGACCCGTGCCGCATCCAGCGTCAACCGGTCGCGAAATGCCGCTGTGGTCCCTGCTGCCCTGGCAAGATCCTTCTCATTTGCCTTGAGGATCGAAGCCCGCCCCGCTCTGATCGCCCGCGCCGCTTCACGCAGCGCCCGGTCCCGCCGGACGGCCTCGGCGGCGGCCAGCACGCGTGCTGCGCTCCGCGCCGCTTCCGCCATCGTGCGCACCAGCTCGGCGCATCTGTCCGCCCCCGCGGTCATTCGGGCCCCGCTTTTCTCTTCCCCATTCCTCCTGGCGGCGCCCCGAGCAGCGCCAGATCGTCACGATGCACCAGTTCGTCACGCCCGCGCCAGCCGAGAATGGCCGCAATTTCCTGAGACCTGTGCCCCGCTATCCGTCTGGCATCATCCGCCCCGTAGGCGGAAAGTCCACGCGCGATCTCATCCCCATCCGGCCCCCGCACCACCACCGGATCGCCGCGCGCGAATTCGCCCGTCACTTCTTTCACCCCGGCGGGCAACAGCGAGCCGCCGGCGCTGAGCGCCCGGACCGCTCCCGCGTCCACCGTGAGCGTGCCTTGTGGGGCCAGGCCGCCGGCGATCCACCGTTTGCGGGCATGCGCGCCCTCGGGCGCGGCGAGAAACCAGGTTGCCCGCGCGCCATCAGAGAGCGCCTTGAGTGGCGCGTCGCATCCGCGCGCAATCGCCACCGCACAGCCGGCAGCCGTTGCAATCCTCGCCGCGGCAAGCTTGGTGCGCATCCCTCCGACCCCGCTACCCGCTTCGCCGGCCATCGCCTCGATCTCGGGCGTGATCGCCGCGACCTCTGGCACGTGCGCCGCTCCCGGCTCCCGTCTCGGGTCGGCCGTATAAAGCCCGTCGATGTCGGACAGCAGCACGAGCTGGTCGGCCGCCAGCATCGCCGCGACGCGCGCGGCGAGCCGGTCGTTGTCGCCGATGCGGATTTCGCTCGTCGCCACCGAATCGTTCTCGTTGATCACCGGCACCACGCCCAGCCTGAGCAGCGTCGTGAGCGTTGCCCTGGCATTGAGGTAGCGCCGCCTGTCCTCCGTATCGCCGAGCGTGAGGAGAAGCTGCGCGGCGACGATCCCGTGCGCGGAAAGTGCCTCGCTCCAGGCCTGCGCCAGCCTGATCTGCCCGACGGCAGCCGCCGCCTGCTGCTCCTCCAGCCTCGGCTTCCCGCGAAACCCGAGCAGTTTTCGCGCTAGCGCGATCGCCCCCGAGGAGACCGCTATCACCTCGGTTCCGCGGGCCCTGATGGCGGCGATGTCGGCCGCCATTCCGACCAGCCACGCCGTCCTGACACGTCCGCTCGCGCTCTCTGCCACGAGCGCGCTGCCGATCTTGACAACGAGCCTTTTCGCTTTTGCAATCTCGGGAACCTTCATTGTCCCAGCGCCTCCGCTGCCGCCGAGAGCGCTTCTGCGACACCCGCTCCGGTGACGGCCGAGACCACGTACACGGGCCGTCCGGATGCCTGTTCGAGCGCTCTTCGCGCCGCCTCGGCCGCGGCCGTGCGAATCAGATCGGCCTTCGAAAGGACGACGATCTCGGGCTTTTCCGCGAGCCCCGCTCCGTACGCTTGGATTTCCTTACGCACCGCCCGCCACGCCGCAACGGCCGCCCGCGCGCCGCCCGCCCCGTCCACGACATGCAGGAGCACTCTTGCCCGCTCGATGTGGCCGAGGAAGCGCGTCCCGAGCCCGGCGCCCGCATGTGCCCCTTCGATCAGCCCCGGAATGTCGGCGAGAACGAGCCTGGTTCCGTTCACCTCGGCCACCCCGAGCCCTGGTGCGAGAGTGGTGAAGGGATAGTCGGCGATTTTCGGCCGCGCCTCTGAAACTGCGGCCAGGAACGTTGATTTTCCGGCATTTGGCAGCCCGATCAGCCCGACATCCGCAATCAGCTTGAGGCGTAGCCAGACCCAGCGTTCCTGCCCGGGAAAGCCCTTGGTCGCCCGCTTCGGCGCGCGGTTGGTAGCCGACTTGAAGTGGCTGTTGCCGAATCCGCCGTCCCCGCCCGCAAGCAGCAGCACGCGGCTGCCGGCATCGGTCAGGTCGGCGAGCAGCGTCGTCTTCTCCTGGTCCAGGATTTCGGTGCCCGGCGGCACCTTGATGACGAGGGCGGGGGCGCTCTTGCCGGTGCGGTCGGCTCCGGCGCCGTTGCCTCCCTTCGCGGCCCGAAAATGTTGGCGGTAGCGGAAATCGATCAACGTGTTGAGAGCGTCTTCGGCCTCCAAGACGATATCCCCGCCCTTGCCGCCGTCACCCCCGTCGGGGCCGCCGAACGGAAGGAACTTTTCCCGCCGGAAGGCGACGGCGCCGTCTCCTCCGTCCCCGGAGCGCAGATAGATTTTCGCTTGGTCGAGAAACTTCAGGGGCGGATCAGCCCGCCGGAGGCGCTACCGAGACGAACACTTTTCCTTCGCTGCGCCGCCTGAACTCGATCTTCCCGTCCACCAGCGCGAACAGGGTGTGGTCCCTTCCCATGCCCACATTGAGCCCGGGGTGCACCTTGGTGCCCCGCTGCCGGACGATAATGTTGCCGGCCACCACGCTCTCGCCGCCGAACTTCTTGACGCCAAGGCGGCGGCCGCGGGAATCGCGACCGTTGCGTGAGGAGCCGCCCGCCTTTTTATGCGCCATCCCGCTCCTCCTTCCGAATCTCGCCCACCCTGAGCACCGTTACCGCCTGGCGGTGACCTTGCTTCCGCCGGCTATTCTTCCGCCGTCTTTTCTTCAAGATCAGAACCTTGTCTTCTCTTTCCTGGGAAAGAACGACGGCCGTCACCGAAGCCCCCGAGACCAGCGGATGCCCCAGCGTCACCGCCTCGTCCGTGCCCATCGCGAGCACCTCGTCGAGGACGACGGTCGTTCCCTCGTCCACGGCAATCTTTTCCACTTTCAAAATGGACTGCGGGCGGACGCGATACTGCTTACCCCCCGAACGCACGATCGCAAACATTCGCTTTGCCGCCCCGTCGTGTCCCATCTGCGCAAAACCGAGCGCCGCGGTATAGGGCCTTGGGGCGCAAAGTCAACGCACGAACCCCTGCTCGGCCAGCCGGAGCAGATAGTTCGCCCAGCGCTCTTTCTGCTGTTGCCCAAGCAGGTAAAGATATTCCCAGGAATAGATGCCGGTCTCGTGCAGGTCGTCGAATTTCAGTCTGACCGCGTAGTTGCCGACCGGCTCGAGGCCGATGATCCCGACATCCTTTCGCCCGGTGACGAGTTGCCTCTGCTCGGGGCTGTGCCCCTGTACCTCTGCACTCGGGCTCTCCACGCGCAGATATTCGGCCGGCAGGCGGAAACGCTTGCCGTCATCGAAGGTGATTTCGAGTATCTTCTCGGCGCGGCGGAGGTGGATTTCGGTCGGCAGCGGCACGGCTCAGTCCTCGAGCTTGCGGGCCTCGTCCGGCAGCATGATCGGGATGCCATCACGGATCGGATAGGCGAGCCCGGCCTTGCGGCTGATCAGCTCGTTGTTGGTGCGGTCATATTCGAGCGGCCCCTTGGTCAGGGGGCAGACCAGTATCTCGAGCAGCCGGGGATCGATCGGGACTTTGGACCCGCTCATGATGTCAGCTCGCAAGTGGCGTTTTTTCGGTGCTGCCGCCCGGTGGCGTATAGGCGTTCATGCGCAGCAGTGTCAGCAGGGTCTCGGCGCGGGCCGCCTCGGTCGGCGCCTCGAGCAGTGCCTGCTTCTCGGTTGCGGAGAAAGGGCAGAGCATGCTGAGCGTGCCGACCAGCCGCTCTTCTGGCAGAGCCTCCAGCGCCTTCCAGTCCGCCCCGAGGCTGCGCACGGTGAGATAGCTCTTCAGCGCCGCGAGCATCGGCTCGCGC
Organism: Acetobacteraceae bacterium; assembly: GCA_030041375.1. Lineage (GTDB taxonomy): Bacteria > Pseudomonadota > Alphaproteobacteria > Acetobacterales > Acetobacteraceae > JAKAWQ01. Next base: position 40,256 of record JASHOA010000039.1, on the reverse strand, counting down.
TCGACCTTTACCGCTTCGGGGGTGCGCAGGTCATGGGCGAATGTGGCCAGATCGGCGCGGAGGCGCCGATAGCCGCGCCGCATTTCGATTTCCTGCTCGATGCGGAACCGGATGAGCCCGGTCAACGTGATCAGGTAGCGACCGTCATCGGTTTCGCTGAAGGCGGTGATCCGACCAAGGCATCCAACGGCGAAGAGGGCTGGCCCGGTGGGCAGTTCGGCATGCGAGGGATCCGGCTGGATCATGCCGAACATGCGGCCCTCGCCAAGCGCATCCTCGGTCATGGCAAGGTAGCGCGGCTCGAAGATATTGAGCGGCAGCCGGGCATGCGGCAGGAGCAGGGCGCCGGAAAGCGGGAAGATCGCAAACTCTCTCGGCAGCCTGGCGAGGCGCTGCGAGAGTGCGGGCATCAGCGGAAGAGCAGCGCGGAAAGCTTGCGCCGCGCCACCATGGTGGCGGGATCATCAAAGCCCCAGGCTTCGAAGAATTTCAGGAGCTGCAGGCGCGCTGCATCGTCGCGCCAGGCACGGTCGCGACGCATGATCTCCAAGAGGGCGTCGGCAGCCTCTTCGCGCCTGCCGAGCGCGTTGAGCGCCGTTGCCAGATCGTAGCGGGCTTCGAAGTCGGCCGGGTTGACGGTGAGCCGCTGCTCCAGATTCTTGAGCTCCGCAGTCGCCTTGCGACCTTCCGCGGCAAGGGCGAGGGCAGAGCGGGCGCCGGCAATCTCGGCATGTTCGGCCAAGCCGGGCGGAACGGACTGGAGAGCCTCCCGGGCAGCCGCTTCATTGCCGGCGGCAAGCTCCGCGCGGATCAGCCCACCCCAGGCCTCAGCGTTCTCTCCGTCTGTCGCCACCACCTCGGCGAACAGGCTCGCAGCCTCGGCTGCATTGCCTTTCTCGAGGGCGGCCTTGGCGGCAGGCAGCACCTCGGCGCCGGGCATGGCTCCGCCCGCGTTCCTCAGGATATCTTCGACGAAGTGCTTGACCTCCGATTCGGGCAACGCTCCTTGAAAGATATCGGCGATCTGGCCCTGCCAGAACGCGGCGACGGTGGGCACAGATTGCAGCGGCAGGCCGAGGCTTGCGAGCTGCTGGACGAGGGCCCGATTCTTGTCGATGTCGATCTTGACGAGCTTGACCCGCCCGGCAGCGGCACGGACAACCTTCTCGAGCGTTGGCGTGAGCTGCTTGCAAGGGCCGCACCAGGTTGCCCAGAAATCGACCAGCACGGGAACGGTGCGCGAGGCCTCGACGACCTCCTTCATGAAGGTTTTCTGATCCCCTTCGACGATCATGGCCGGCGCGGCAGCAGCGGTCCCTGGTTTCTGGCCGATGATGAGGTCCATGAGGTCGTTCCCGAGGGCTGTCAGGCGGTAGCCCATAAATGTGGCGTTTCACGCCCCGCACAAGGCGGGGCGCCTTACGAGACCCGTGTCCGGCTGCACAGTCAGCCCGACACGGGTTTCGCGGTTTATTCGAGCCCGCGGTTCACGCCCTCCGACGATTCCGCCTCGGGCGATCGCGGGCCAGCAGCGCGCAAGGCTTGATCGATGTCTGCGTAGAGATCCTCGACATCCTCGATGCCGACGGAGAGCCTGAGGAGGTCCGAGGGGCAGGGCGAATCCGGCCCCTCGACCGAGGCGCGATGCTCGATCAGGCTTTCTACGCCTCCCAGCGAAGTCGCGCGCTTCCAAAGGCGGGTCTTGGCGGCGGTGGCGATCGCGGCGGCCTCTCCGGCACGTAGGCGAATCGAGAGCATGCCGCCGAAGCCGCCCACCATCTGCCGGGCAGCGACGGCGTGGCCGGGATGCGCCTGCAGTCCGGGATAGAGCACCGCGGCGAGCGCAGGGTGGTTGGAAAGGCGAAGCGCCAGTTCCATCGCGCTGGTGGCGGCCGCGCGGACGCGGAGGTCGAGCGTGCGCATGCCGCGAATGAGCAGATAGGTTTCGAGCGGGCCAAGAATTTGGCCGAGCATGGTGCGGGTGCGGCGGACGCGGGCCCAGAGATCGTCTTCGCGAGCGGTGACGAGGGCGCCGGCAACGACATCGGAATGACCGTTCAGATATTTCGTCGCGGCATGCATGACGAGGTCGGCGCCCAGCGCGAGCGGGCGGGTGAAGACGGGCGTCGCACAGGTGGAATCGACAGCGACCAGTGCGCCGGCCCCGTGGGCAAGGGCGGCCACGGCGGCGATGTCGGTGATGGTCCAGAGCGGGTTGGCAGGCGTTTCGAGCCAGACAAGGCGGGTCGCGCCGGGGCGGAGCGCAGCCGCGATGGCTTCGGAGCGGCTTGCATCCACCGGTTCGATGAGCAGGCCGAACGCCCGGGCATTGGTGACGAGCCAGGCGCGGAGCCCCCAGTACATCACCTCCGGCACGATCACGTGCGCACCCGGTTCGAGGGAGAGAAAAAGGGCGGTTGCGGCGGACATTCCGGAGCCAAACAGCATTGCCGCAGGTGCCGCTTCCAGCATGGCGATGATCGCCTCGGCTTCGCGCACGCTCGGGTTGTCGGGGCGGCCATAGGAGTTGCCGCTGCGGTATTGGTTGTCGGGGTCGCGGATGTAGGTGGTGGAGAGATGGATCGGCGGCACGAGGGCGCGGCTCGATTCGTCGATATGGCCGAGCGCCTGCACGGCGAGGCTGCGAGGAGAGAAACGGGGAGAGGGGTCGCCGGGCATGTGGGATCAGCGAAGAGCGTGGCCGAGATAGAGCGGGATTATGAGCAGAGGACGCCTGCCTTCAAAGAGGGTGAGCGGCGGCAACGCGTCGATTTGCACAAAGAGGTTGCCGAACGAGGCCATCATCCGGTGCGGCCCGACATCCGGCGCGAGGATCAGAACGTTCCGGCCGCGATAGCTGGCGAGCGGGTGCTGAAGGCCGAACTCGTGCGGCTCCGGGCCGAGCACGACGACGGGAAGGTTGGGACCGAGAGCATAGGCGATCTTGGCCGCGTCTGGCCATCGGACAGTGCCGATGACGAGACCGGAACGGTCGAGCAGGTGGCGGGCAGCGAGTTCCGTGCGCAGTTCATGCCAGTTCCTGAGTTGCAGCGTCGGATCGCGGCCGGGGGAAAAATGGATGGCGAGTGAGACGGGCCAGTCGAAACGGACCTCCGAAGAGACGAGAGCGGTCGCGGCGAGGACGAAACAGGCGGTGCTGATCAGCCAAGGGCGGACGACCTGTGCACCGGCGGCAAGCCGCCTTTCGATTGCGGCTCCGAGCAGGGGAAACAGCATCAGGTAGCCGGGTGCGGCCCAATGGAAGAGCACACGCCCGTGCGCCCAGAGGGCAATGACGCTGAAGACCAGGACGGCGGGCGCGGCGAGACAGAGGAGAAGCCAGCCCTGCCAGGCGCCTGGCCCGCGGCGGAGGGCACCCCAGGCGGAGAGGACCAGTGGCAGCCAGATCCAAGGCAGCAGGAAGAGCGCCTCGCCGGCGAAGACGATGACGGGTGCGAGCGGATGAAAGGCGAGGCCCAAGGCGCGGCCGCCCTGAAATGCGAACGAAGTCCAGCCGTGTGAGGCGTTCCAGATCAGGGTCGGCAGGAAGATGAGCAATGCGACCAGGCCGGCGAGCCACGGTTCGCGGCGTGCGAGCCAGTGGCAATGACGCGGGCTCGTCGCGAGATAGAGAAGGGCGCCGGCGAGAACGAGGATCGCACTGTATTTGGAGAAGAGGGCGAGGCCGGCGGCGAGGCCCGCCAACAACCACCAGGGGACGGATTTGTCGCCGCCGGATTCGAGGGCTAAGGCAAGAAAAAGGGCGGCCGTGAGCAGAGCGGCAGCCAGCGGCCCATCCGGCAGGACGAAGGTTCCGAACGCGATACCGAAGAGGGGCGAAAGGTTGAAGACGATTGCGGCGAAGAGACCGGCACGCGGCGAGAAGAGTTCCGCGCCAAGGCGGAACATCAGCCAAGTCGAGAGCGCGAACAGCAGGATGAAGGGCAGGCGCACGACGATCGGCGCCTCGCTTCCCGCGACATGCGCGGCGAGCCAGGAGAGCCACCAGACGGCAGGTGGGTGGTCGAAATAGCCGAGGCGAATACTGCGCCCGGCGGCGACGACGTAGCTTTCGTCGATGCCGAGCCCGATCGAGGCCGCGAACGCGAGGCGGAAAGCCACTCCGGCCGCGATCAGCAGCCAGAGCACGCGCGAAGTCGGAGCGAGGCGGGTCAGTCGGCGACGACGCGAGTCTGCTGCTCGCCCAACCCGGCGATGCCGAGCCGCATGCTCTGGCCTGGCTTGAGGAAGATCGGCGTGGGCTTCTTGCCCTGCCCGACACCGGGCGGTGTGCCGGTCGAGATGATGTCGCCCTGGTGCAGCGTCATCATCTGACTGATGTAGCTGACTAGCCTGGCAACACCGAAGATCATGGTACGGGTATTGCCGTGCTGCATGCGGGTGCTGTCAATATCGCACCACATTTCGAGCGCCTGTGGATCGGGCACCTCGTCACGCGTGACGAGCCAGGGACCGGTCGGAGCGAAGCTGTCGCAGCCCTTGCCCTTGTCCCAGGTGCCGCCGCGCTCGAGCTGGTATTCGCGCTCGCTGACATCGTTGCAGATGCAATAGCCGGCGACGTAGCCGAGCGCATCGGCTTCCGGCACGTAATGAGCGTCGCGGCCGATGACGACGCCGAGTTCGACCTCCCAGTCGGTTTTGTGCGAGCCGCGCGGCAGACGCACGTCATCATTCGGACCGCTGTAGGCGCCGAGCGATTTCAGGAAGACGACCGGCTCCTTGGGAATGGGGGAGTTGGTTTCGGCGGCGTGGTCGGCATAATTGAGGCCGATGCAGAAATAATTGAGCGGGCGGACGACCGGAGGGCCGAGTCGCGGGGCGCCCGCGACCTTGGGGAGCGTCTTCCAGTCGAGCGCCTTCAAGCGGGCGAGGCCCGCGTCAGTCAGCACGTCTCCGGCGATGTCAGGGACGACGGCCGAAAGATCGCGGATCGCTCCCTCCGGGTCGCAGAGACCCGGCTTCTCCGCCCCCTTGGCTCCGTAGCGCAACAGCTTCATGGCGTTTTCCTTTCGTCGAAAGATCGGTTGAGAGCGGAGGTGCGTGGCGGGTCAGATGGTCCAGCCGCCATCGATGACGATCGCCTGGCCGGTGACGAAGGCTGATTCGTCGCTCGCCAGGTAGACGGCCAGGGCGGCAATTTCCTCGGGCGTGCCGAACCGGCCCATCGCCTGGCGCGAAATGTAGGCAGCGCGGGCAGCTTCGGGCGCGCCGGTTGCGGCGGCATTGGCGGCGATTCGCACCTCAAGGCTCGGGGTGGCAACGGTGCCGGGGCAGATGCAGTTGCAGCGGACGCCGCGGGTGACGAAGTCGGCGGCGACCGCCTTGGTGAGGCCGATGACGGCCGCCTTGGTGGCGCCGTAGATGCAGCGGTTCGGCGCGCCTTTGATGCTGCCCGCGGCAGAGGAGATGTTGACGATGGCGCCGCCGCCCCTGGCCAGCATGCCGGGCAGGAAGGCGCGGATGGTGCGAAACATGGAGCGGACGTTGAGATCGAAGGCGAACGCCCATTCCGCTTCCGTCGCCTCAAGGATGGTGCCTTGATGGACGAAGCCGGCACAGTTGAAGAGGATGTCGATCGGGCCGCTTTCGGCAGCGGCGGCCGCGATCGCGGCGGCGTCCGTGCAGTCGAGTTTGCCGACCTTGACGTTCGCGCCGGCAAGGTCTGCGAGTTTCGGGAGATCGACGTCGGTTGCGACAACACGCGCGCCTTCGGCGGCGAAGGCGCGCACGGTGGCGCGGCCAATGCCCTGGGCGGCGGCGGTGACGAAGGCAGTCTTGCCGGCAAGCCTCTCCGTCATCGCGTGCGGCGCCCTTCAGTGATTGTCACGCGATTCGCCACGCGTCTCGATGATGTTGAGATAGACCGTCGTGGGTTCGAGGCAGGCGCCGGTACCGAGCCCGCCGACCATGCTGCGATAAATCTGCTCCCACGGCGTCTTGTTCTGGAGTTCGGGCGGCTTCCAGGCGGCCCGGCGGGCGGCGATATCTTCGGCGGGCAGCATGAGATCGACGCGGCGGGCATTGAGGTCGATGCGGATTGGATCGCCGGTACGGAGCAGTGCGAGGCCGCCGCCGACGGCGGCTTCGGGCGTGATATTGAGGATCGAGGGGCTGCCGGAGGTGCCGGACTGGCGTCCGTCGCCCATCGTGGGAAGAGCGTCGAGGCCACGCTTGAGGAGGACGGCGGGAGGCTGCATGTTGACGACTTCGGCGCTGCCTGGATAGCCGACCGGGCCGCAGTTGCGGATGATGAGCACCGAGTGCTCGTCGACGCCGAGAGAGGGGTCTTCGATGCGCTCGTGATAATCCTCCGGGCCGTCGAAGACGATCGCCTTGCCTTCGAAGACGTTGGGATGGGCTGGGTCGGAGAGGAAGCGGCGGCGAAATTCCTCGTCGATGACACTGGTCTTGATGATTCCGCTGTCGAAGAGATTGCCGGATAGCACGACGTAACCGGCGGCGGCTTTGAGCGGCTTCGCGTAGGAGCGGATCACCTCGTGATCGGGTTCCGGGATCTTGGCGAGGTTTTCGGCCATCGTGTGGCCGGTCACGGTCATTGCGTCGCCATGGAGCTTGCCGGCATCGAGGAGTTCCTTCAGCACAGCCGGCACACCGCCGGCGCGGAAGAAGCGTTCGGAGAGGAATCGACCGGCAGGCTGCATGTCGACGAGAAGCGGGATCTCGGGGCCGAGGCGCTGCCAGTCGTCGAGCGTGTGATCGACGCCCACGTGGCGGGCGATCGCGACCATGTGGATAGGGCAGTTGGAGGACGCGCCGAGGGCAGCCGCGGCGACCACCGCGTTTTCGAAGGCCTTCTTCGTCATGATGTCGGACGGTCGAAGATTCTCGTGCACCATGGCGACGATGCGGCGGCCGGTTTCGTAGGCCATCCAGCCGCGTTCGCGATAAGGGGCGGGGATCATCGCGCAGCCGGTGAGCGACATGCCGATCGTTTCGGCGAGCGAGTTCATCGAGCTCGCCGTGCCCATCGTGTTGCAGTGGCCGGCCGAGGGCGCCGAGGCAGAGACGATCTGGATGAACTCGTGGTAGTTCGTCTTGCCTTCGGCGAGCAGCTTGCGGGCTTCCCAGACGATGGTTCCCGACCCGGCAAGGCGACCCTGCCACCAGCCGTCGAGCATCGGGCCGCCGGAGAGGACGATGGCCGGAATGTTGACGGTGCCGGCACCCATCAGGCAGGCGGGCGTGGTCTTGTCGCAGCCGGTGGTGAGTACGACACCGTCGATCGGGTAGCCGTGCAGGACTTCGACGAGGCCGAGATAGGCGAGGTTGCGGTCGAGTGCGGCGGTGGGGCGCTTGCCGGTTTCCTGGATGGGATGGAGGGGGAACTCGATCGGAATGCCGCCTGCGTCGCGGATGCCGGCGCGGACGCGCTCGGCGAGTTGGAGGTGATGGCGGTTGCAGGGGGCGAGGTCGGAGCCGGTCTGGGCGATGCCGATGATCGGCTTTCCGGATTGCAGTTCCTCGAGGGTGAGGCCGTAGTTCATGTAGCGCTCGAGATAGAGCGCGGTCATGCTCGGATTGTGCGGCTCGTCGAACCAGCGCCGGCTGCGCAGCCGCTGTGGGCCAGCCTCGCCGTTCTTTGCCTGTGCCATCGTTCCCTCCTGCCGCCGGGCGGGCGGAAGGTGGCGACGACGGGCAGGAAGAGTCAACCGGGCGGACAGGACGCGTCATTTCGTGGCGGCGTGCGATTGGGGCCTGTCGGGCAATGGCCGGGTGGCCGGTCTCCGGTCGAATCGGGGGCCGCTCCATCACCCGGTCGGTATGCCCGAGCGGTACCGACAGAGTTCCGATCCCGCTTGGTACGGCAGTGGATCAATCACCGGCAACGCGAGGCAACGTGACACCGATCATGTCCGTTTCGCGTACCAAAGCCGCGAGCCTGTCCTCGTTCCATTTCGCCGTTTCGGCCGGGCGCAGCGGCAGCACCATCCAGCGATAATCCGCTGTCGAATCGACGACGCGAATCCGGACCCCCGGGTCGAGCACCGTGCCCCATTCGGCAAGCAGGCCGCGCGGATCGCGCACCGCGCGTGCCCGATACGCTCCCGATTTGTACCAGAACGGCGGATAGCCGAGCACCGCTCGTGGATAGCAACTGCAAAGCGTACAAACGATGAGATGATGCAGGTCGGGGGTATCCTCGAGCACGCCCAACGGTGGGGCGCCGCGCATCGGGATCCCAAGCATTTCCGCTGCCCGCGTGCCGTCGGAAAGCATCAGCGCCCGGAATTGTGGATCGACCCATGCCCTGGCCACCATGCGCGCTCCCTGTGCAGGCGAGGCGTTGTCGGTCATGGCAATCTGCTCGGTGATTTCGGTCGGACTGGCAATGCCCTTCGCCGCCAGCAGTGCGGCTACCGCCCGAAGCAGCCGTTCTCCCGCGACCTCTTCAAGCCTCAGGACGGTTCCAGCCATGATCCATAGATCTCCACAAGAAGCTGATCGCCCGCGCATCCCTCGAGCCAAATCTGCGGCTGCTCGAAGAGCACATGATAGAGTGGCAGGATCCGTGCCGGCCGGGCGAAGGCAAGCTGCTCCGGATCCGGAAAATCGCCGAGACAACGTACCACCGTGCCGGTGCGTCCGCGCACATAATGCGGAGTACGGATATGCACCCGCCCCCGTGTCTCCGGCCAATCGTCTCGCACCCGCACGCGGCTTCCGACCGCCAGTTGCGGACTCCCGCTCATGCCGCAGCGGCCAGCACGGCGGCGAGTTCCGCCTCGCTGATCACACCCTTCTCAAGGAGGTTGGCCGTCATAGAGCGAATCCACCGCTCATAGTACGACAGCTGATGATATTCCGCTTCAGGAATTTCCTCGATACCACGGCGCAGTTCGTCCACTGTCATGATCCCCTTGGCGCCGAGAATTTGGCGGATCGCGTCGACCTCCTTGTCGAAGTCAGTGGGCGTATGCGCCGCGCGGTCGATTTCCTGACAGATGTATGTGCCTGCACCGCCCAGGTCGTGGTGCGCGCGAGGGGCCTCGAGTTCCATCTAAAAAGGATAGCCCATCCGGGCCATTCCTGCACCTCTCTTAGTGCATCGTCTCAGGGCACGGCTTCGTCGGGAAATGTGCCCCAGAATTCATTCCGCCGGAGATAGCCCCGCCGCCCGTCGACTTCCACGCTGCACCACTCATTCGCCGCCCCGCATCGCAGGATTTGCCCGATCACGCCCGCCTGCAGCACCGCCATCACCGGCGCGTTGCTTTCCGGCCGGCGCCTAAGCGTGCGTGTCCCGCCGCTCACCAGAAACATGCGCGTGCCGGAAAGGGTGGCCTCATGCATCCACCCACGCCCGCCGTCCGGCGCCAGAACCAGCCGCCAGACATCGAATTCCCGCTCCACCACGACCGGCAGGCCGCGCTCTCTGTAAACCCATTCGATCGGGTACTGGAATCCGGGCCCGACCCGCATGTTCACATCACCGGAGATGAGCGAGACGAACCGCGGCAGCGGCAATCCGGTTGAAGCGCCCTTGTCAGGCTCGGCCGGGCGCGTCGGGAGAGTGGCCAGCGCGGCCACCGGCGGCGCCGCGCGCACCGGAATGAGGGACGGGCAGCCGAGGAGAACAGCAGCAACGATCGCCCGAATCGCCTGCCTCCTGGCTCGCCTGCGCATTGCCAACCCCTGCCGCACCCGGCCTCCCGGCGTCAAGTTTCCGATTGGCCATTAAAGGGAAACGAGCTTTCCCTCGCCCACTGCATCGAGGAAGGTCGCGATTCCGGCGATCTCGACCCCCTCCAGCAGGAGGGCTCCCTCCAGCCCCTCAGCGCGCATACCCGCCTCGCAAAGGATCAGACGCACGCCAAGTTCGCTCGCGGCTTCCCTCAGCGCTTCGAGCCCGGCAACGCCGCGGCGCTGGACGCGATCGTCTCGCTCGGCGTCCTCAAGCCCAGACCAGTCGGCAAGCAACGCGTGACACCCGTGGTTGGTCGCAAAGAGCACCACCTCCCGCCCCAACGCCGCCGCTCCGGTGGCCAGCACGAAGGCGTAGTGCGCCCGATCGTGTTGGCCCGAAAGCAGCAGGATGCCAAGCCGGTCAGGCGACACGAAGGGGCGCCTTTCTCCTCACATGCGCCGCAAGGTCGTGGATCTCGCCCATCGGCCCGCACAGCCTGCAGGCCGAGTCGCGACGCAGCCGCACCACCCGCATGCGGGTTGCAAGCGCATCCCAGATCAACAATCGCCCGGAAAGGCTCTCACCGATACCCAGGATTTCTTTCAGTACTTCGGTTGCCTGCAGAGTCCCCATCACGCCCGTTACTGCGCCGAGTACACCAGCCTCGGAACAGTTCGGCACCAATTCCGGCGGCGGCGGTTCCGGGTAAAGACAGCGATAGCAGGGGGCCTCCTTGTCGGCATGCGGCTTGAACACCGAAAGCTGACCCTCGAAGCGTAGCACCGCGGCCGAAATCAGGGTGCGGCAGGTGAGGAAGCAGGCATCGGAAAGCAGGAAGCGGGTGGCGAAATTGTCCGACCCATCGCAGATGATATCATAGCGCCCGATCAGCTCGAGCGCGTTGCCTGCATCGAGCCGCTCCACATGCGGCTCAATCACCACTCCCGGATTGAGCGCGCCTGCCGCTGCCGCCGCCGAGAGGGCCTTGGCTTTACCCACCATTTCCGTCCGGTGCGCGATCTGGCGTTGCAGGTTCGAGAGCTCCACCCGATCGTCATCAATGATCCCGATGCGGCCGACGCCGGCGCCTGCCAGATAGAGCAAAAGAGGCGAACCGAGCCCGCCCGCGCCTACGACCAGCACGCTTGCCGCCCGTAACTTCGCCTGGCCCGTCCCTCCCACTTCCTTGAGCAGGATGTGGCGTGAATAGCGCTCAATCTCTTCCTCGCTGAAGTCGATCATGACAGCGGCCCGAACCCTACCCACCGCTTCGGTGAGAACCAGCCAGCCTCAGCTTGCATATGCACTCTCCTGCTACGCGCTGCTCCCGGCATCCGCATCGGACTTAAAAATCTCACTCGAAGTCTTCCAGAGGAGATCGCCGTCGCGGAGTGACTGCTCGGTGATGGCGAGATCATGAGTGGTCATTTCTTCCGGTACGGCCAATCGACCTTGGCTCCGAGAGCGCGGCCGAAATCGGCAACGAAATCGTCATCGATCACCACGCCGAACCAGACGAGTTGCCAACCGTTTGCGCACCCGGGCCCTGGCGAATGCCCGACCATGCTGACCGGCTTTCCCGCCCCCTCTTCTGTGCACCTCACGCCGGGTGGAAGGCATTGCCCGCCACGTTCGGCAGGGCGTTGAGTTCAACGCGCATGTTCCCGATGTTCTGCGAAGCCTGCTCAACCATGAGTGGGCCCTTGATTCCGAAGAATGAACCGTGTCGTCGCCGCCTTTCCGGACCGTGAATTGCGCGTCGCTCTCGACCACCTCAACACCCATGGGCAGAACGAGAGTTGGCTCAAAACACACCCGAACGCGCAATTTCACTTCACACCCACCCGTTCCTCCTGGCTCAAACTATGTGGAAGCCTACTTCCCGATCGTGCAAGGCCAACCCCTGAGCGGGGCCTCGTTCATCTGTCTCTCGCAACTACGGAAACACATCGATGCCTTCATTGCCGCGTACAATCAGACCGCTAAACTCTTCGTCCGGGCGAGACCCGTGTCGGGCTGACTGTGCAGCCCGACACGGGTCTCGCGGTTTATTCGAGCCCGCGATTCGCGCCCTTCGACGATTCCGCCGCGGGCGATCACGGGCTAAGAAAAACTCCACCGGCGCCGGTTCAAGAACCGGCGTATCCTTCAAGTATGATTCAAGGTGCTAGATTGTTCCCGTAACCCGCTGTGACAAGCCCGCGAACGGCGCAGGCGATCGCCGAGCAAGCTCTGGCCGCCAAACCACCGGCCTGCACTGTTCCCGGACGGCTATCGGTTCTTTCGCCAGCCGCGCCGGTTGCTGCCTCGCGCTAGTTCTGCAAATGTTCCTGTCGGCCGGCAGCATAACAGCGACGATCACATGTCTCACCAGACTGCGGTCGGTGCACCAATGGGTCCGCACTCGCGCATCCGCGGCCTGCCCATCGCGCAGACCGGCTCGTGCTGCTTCTGTTAACTGACGGTCATGTTCTATTAATGTTCCAGTAATAATATCACAGCCGCAATGAGCATTGCGCGATAAGAACAACTGGTGCCCAAAGCCACCCAGGGCTGGTCGACTGCCTGCCGCTCCGTCACACTTCGGTGGCGGCTGCGGAGGGGCAATTCATGCGGGTCGGTGTGATCGGATTGGGCAACATGGGTATGGGCGCAGCCGTCAGCCTGCTGCGCGCCGGGCACCTGGTTTTCGGCTGCGATCTCAATGCGCAAGCCAGATCCGAACTCGCCGCCGCCGGGGCCGAAATCGTCGCTCGGCCTGACCTTCTCCCACCCGATCTCAAGGCCCTTGTGCTCCTCGTCGTGAATGCCGCCCAGGCCGAAGAGGTACTGTTCGGCCGCGCAGGCGCGGTCCCCTCCCTCTCGCCCGGAACAGTCGTTCTCATTTCCGTGACCATGGCACCGGAAGCGGCCCGGGCTCTCGCTGCCCGACTATCAAGCTCAGGGTTTCTCGTGCTCGATGCACCGATCTCCGGCGGGCCCGCCCGGGCTCGCGAAGGCACCCTTTCCGTCATGGCCTCCGGCTCCCCTGCAGCCTTCGCTGCCGCCGAGCCGGTACTCTCTGCCATCGCCGCCAAGGTTTGGCGGCTTGGCGAGGAGCCAGGCCTCGGCAGCACGGTGAAGATGGTCAACCAGCTTCTCGCCGGCGTGCACATCGCCGCCGCTGCCGAAGCGCTCGCGCTGGGCATCCGCGCCGGCGCGGATGCCAACACGCTCTTCGAGGTGATTGGCGCTTCCGCGGGCAGTTCCTGGATGTGGCAGAACCGTGTGCCGCACATCCTCGAGGGCGATGATACGCCCCGGTCCGCTGTCAGCATCTTCGTCAAGGACCTTGGCATCGTGCTCGATCAGGCCCGCTCGCTTACCTTCCCCCTCCCACTCGCCGCTGCCGCACACCAGCTTTTTCTGGCCGCCGCCGCGTCCGGTCATGGCGACCGTGACGACGCTTTTGTAATCCGGGTCTGGCAGACGCTGACCGGGATTCCCCTGCCGGCTAAGGGCTGAGGAGATAGAAACATGTTGACCGGCGGCTGCCTGTGCGGGGCGATCCGATACCAAACCGACGGCGCACCATTTCACGAATCGATCTGCCACTGCTCACTCTGTCGCCGCTCGAGCGGCGCGCCCTTTGTTGCTTGGTTCAGTGTTCCGCGCGCAAGTGCCACGCTGACTTCTGGCGCTCCCGCCTGGTTCCACTCTTCGATTTATGGCGAGCGCGGCTTTTGCGCCCAGTGCGGTACCTCCCTCTTCTTCCGGTCAGCCGACCTCCCGGACGAGATCGACATCACCACCGCAAGCCTCGACGATCCAGGGCTCCTTCCGCCGCGGGACCAGCTTTACACGGCAACTCGCATCCAGTGGATTGAAGACGCGCTCGTCCTTCCCTCTTTCCCGGCCGCGCGCACCTGAAGCGCATCGCGTGTCGCGCACATTGAATGCGGAATCCGACCGGCTGACATGAGTTCTGGAGATCCGGGCGACTACGCAGACTGACGCTGCGGTCGCCCGCGACTCCTATGATCGCCATCGTTATGAAAAAGCGCGCACTTTAGGCACAATCACGATGGCCTCTCTGGCCGTCTCCGTCGAAGTCCGGGCGCATGCGAGCAGGAAATTTCCACTTTTGAAGAACGGAATGGGTGATCCGCTGCAGGGCTCGGTCAAGAGCAGGCGAGGCAAAACCGCGCGGCCGGTCGGGCCGGCTGAGGAGGAACGTTTAGCCCGCGATCGCCCGAGGCGGAAACGTCGGAGGGCGTGAATCGCGGGCTCAAATAAAGCGCGAGACCCGTGTCGGGCTGCACAGTCAGCCCGACACGGGTCTAGGAGACCTGCCGGGGGACCGCGCCGCCACCCCTCTCAGAGGGTGGCTGGCTTCGACCGGAATCGGTGGCTGGTTTGCCTCGGAATCAGTGGCTGGAATGCATCGGAATCACCGACTACCTTGCCCCGGAATCCGCAGCAGGCGCTGGCAATACGAGCGATATTGACCGCAACGATATCGAGATCGACCAGAAGTGCCGGCGTGTCCAGTCGAGAGATGCGGTTACCGATCAAGCTGGCCATGCTTTTCCTGTGAATTCGCTGGCGAGAACCGCAACCCGCGCCCCCGGCACCCCCGTCGATAGAGAGGCCAAGGCGGAGAGGTACCGACTTCCTCCTCCGTACCGGTTTTAGGCAGGGAAACTGCTGCAGGGCGTGCGGTGGAGTGCTCCGTCATATTCCGCTTTACATGCGTCTTGCAGGACGCGGCTGAGATCAAGACAACCGTCCCCAGGCATCCTGTGCGTCGGGTTCGCCACACTCGTGCTCGGACACTTCGGATCCGGCCGAGCCATTTCCGCTCGCGCGCGGAATATTCGATGGCTCGGCTCCGTCCCATTCACGATCGGGCGGACATCCAACAAGGCCAGTGCGCCTGTTTGCCCTGCTCACCGCCGCTCGGCCATCTACGTTCTGATGCCGGCGAACGATAGCCCGCCGTCGACCACCACCAGACTCCCCGTCATGTAGCGAGCATCATCGGAAACGAGAAAGGAAACCACGTCAGCGATTTCGTCCGGCTCGGCCAATCGCCCAAACGGGATCCGTCGTTCGCGCGCGATGCGTGCCTTTTCTTCCAGCATGTGTCCTATAATCCCGGTCGCTACAGTTCCGGGGAGAATGGCGTTCGCACGAACGCCGAGGGGAGCAAGTTCAAACGCCATCGCGCGGGTCAGCGCCTCGATCGCGGCCTTGCTGCTGGCATAGACCGCCTGTTCGCTGTGGGCTATGTGCGCGGCTATCGAACCCATGTTAACAACGCTGCCTCGCTTGCCTCGAACCATCACGCGGCACACTTCCTGTGCAACGACAAAGAGACCAGTGACGTTTACCGCCAGAACTTCGTTCCACGCCTCGTCAGTGAGCTCGAGGAATGGCGCCCTCCGGCCAATGCCTGCGTTGTTCACCAGGATGGTAATTGCTCCGTGGGCCTCGACGACGCCGGTGACCGCCGAGTGTACCTCTTCACGCCGTGTCACGTCGCAATGCACAAAGCCCGCTCGTCGACGAGCGCCCTTTAGCTCCGCGGTGACGGCCTCAGCTGCCTGTTTATCCTTATCGAAAATGATAACCGTTGCCCCATCGGACGCCAGGCGGCGAGCAACAGCACTGCCAATTCCTCCTCCTCCGCCCGTGACGATCGCTACTTCATTGGCTAATTTGCGTGCGCCGTGTTCTCTAGTCATGTTGCCATCCACTACAGCCAAACAATTGGTGCACTTTAGTTTCGACCTCTGTTCCTGATATCATGAGTGGCCA
Source organism: Acetobacteraceae bacterium (assembly GCA_030041375.1). GTDB lineage: Bacteria > Pseudomonadota > Alphaproteobacteria > Acetobacterales > Acetobacteraceae > JAKAWQ01. The sequence goes on along the minus strand of JASHOA010000039.1, from coordinate 24,790 downwards.
AACAGAAATGCCGGGCGTCCCTGCGGACCGGGGCGGCTCACGAACAGAGCACCTGCCGTCGGCTGAGCAGTTGCTTCGGTTGCGGTCAGACGGTGCCGCGCCGTGGTAATGTAGAGGTCTCGCAGGTCCCGGCCTCCGAATGTGCAGCTGGTGACGAGCGTTACCGGCACCTGCACCTCCATGTCGACTTCGCCTCCCGGGCTGTAACGCTGCACCCTCCCGCCGCCGAACAACGCCACCCAAATGTAGCCTTCTGCATCGACTGTCATACCGTCCGGTAATCCGTCCGGGCGCGGGATAACGACGAACGGGCGCCGATTGGTAACCAGGCCCGCCTCTGCCTCAAAATCGAAGACATCAATGCGCTGCGTCGCGCTGTCTACGTAGTACATGCGCCGATTGTCGTCAGACCAATCGAGCCCGTTGGAAATCGTAGTTCCGCGCAGCTGGGCCAACACTTTAAGCTCGCTATCGACCTGTTCAACCCGGTACAGCGTGCCGGCGCCCGGCGCGTGATCGACATCCATGGTACCAGCCCAGAAGCGCCCGCGACAATCACACTTCCCATCGTTCATCCGACTCCCTGTCAGATCCTTTTCTATTTCAATGAACCGAATCAGCTCTTCTCCCTCGTCGCGGAACAAACCAATTCCGTCTCTCATCGCCGCGATGAGCCCACCGTCGGCAGAGAGAGCGACAGAGCCAACCGGCTGACCAACGTTATGAGTGGTCACAACCTTGGTGTCCGGGTCAAATGAGTGAATCAGTCCGGCAGCAACATCGATCCAAATCAGCCGGCTGCCCCCTCCATCCCAGACCGGGCCTTCCCCGATCCAGGAGTGCGCATCGACGACAAGCTCTGCTTTCGCGGTCTTACAATTCATATGCATCCTCTCTTCGACAGTCAGGCCTGCCGCGCAGCGACAACGGACTGGTGCCTTCCGCCCAGTCCTTCTCCGCTCCCGATGAACTCGCTCGCAATCCCTGGAAAGTGACAGGCGACCATTCTTCCGTTCTCATGCCGTTGCAATTCCGGCGCCACCTCGGCACAAGTCGCAGCGGCGTAAGGGCACCGCGTCCGAAATCGGCAGCCACTTGGGGGTGAAGTGGGAGAGGGCGGGTCACCGCGGAGAATCAATCTCCCTGTCGACGGGTCATGGCTGATACCAGGCACGGAAGACAATAGTGCCGCAGTGTACGGGTGGAGAGGAGTCGTACAGACCGCTTCGGCTGGTCCGTATTCGATCACCTTTCCGAGAAACATGATCGCAACATGCGAGCTAAGGTGGCGAACGACACGCAGATCGTGGCTGATGAAAATCAGGGTCAGTGCAAACCGCCTCTGGAGGTCCATGAACAGGTTGATGACTTGGGCCTGGACGGACACATCCAAGGCAGACACAGGCTCATCCGCAATAATCAGCTCCGGGTTGATGGCAATGGCACGCCCGATGCCAACCCGCTGTCGCTGCCCACCCGAAAGCTCATGCGGAAACTTGTCGGCAAAGTGGGCGCCAAGCCCGACGAATTGCAGTACTTCGATCACCCGATTTTCGCGTTCTGCCGCCGGGGTTCCGTGAGACGTCAAGGCCTCGGCAACGAGGCTACGCACCCGCTGCCGGGGATTCAGGGAGCCGTACGGATCCTGAAAAATGGGCTGTATATACCGTCGTAGCCGTCGGAGTTCCTCTCCACGGATGTTCGTAATATCGTGCCCGCGGAACAGGATCCGTCCGCTGTCGACGTCCGCCAGCCTTAGCAAGCAATTTGCTAGTGTAGACTTCCCGCAGCCGGTTTCTCCGGCGATGCCGAGGGTTTCCCCTCGCCTAACTGTGAGTGAGACCTCGTCAAGGGCATGAATGTGAAGCGGCGGAAGGAAGGGCCATGCGCTTGGAACGCGATAGTGGCGGGTAATGGATTCGACTCGCAGAAGCTCCTCGGGCGGCTGGCGGGGGACGGGAGGATCAGCGCCTTCAATCGAGGCGGCAGTTATTGTTTGCACTGCCGCCAGGCGAGAGCCGGCTCCGTTCGCAATCTCCTCTGCGTGCCAGCACGCCACTCGGCCCTCGTTGCGCGCCGTCAGTTCTGGCTCCTTCTGCCGGCAAATATTGGTCGCGTGGCGACACCTCGTGCTGAACGGACAACCTGACGGAAAAGCCTCAATGCTCGGAGGTTCTCCCGGGATTGCCTTCAACCGGCTGCCGCGGGGCAGTCCTGACATCGGCACAGACTCTACCAGAGCCTGCGTGTATGGATGCATGGGCTGTCCCAGGATTGCGCGGGAAGAGCCGGTCTCGACGATGCGGCCGGCATACATTACGCCAATATGGTCGCAGATCTCGCTCACGACGGCGAGATCGTGGCTTATCAGAATAAGTGCCACTCCCATATCACGATTCAGTCGGGCTAAGATGTCGAGGATCTGCGCCTGCACCGTCGCATCGAGTGCCGTCGTGGGCTCGTCGGCAATAATCAATTGCGGAGAAGCAATGAGGGCTGTGGCGATCATCGCCCTCTGGCGCATGCCGCCTGAGAACTCATGCGGATAGCCCTGGGTCAGCCGGGCGGGATCGGGTAGGCCCAGGCTACGCAGCATATCCGCTGCCCTGGAGGCCGCGCGCTTGCGATTCACCAGGTGGTGCAGCAAGAGGGGCTCGCAGACCTGTTTACCAACCCGCATAATGGGATTCAGCGAAGCCAGGGAGTCTTGCACGACAAGGCTGATCTCTTTGCCCCGAATTGCCGCGACCCGCCGCGCTGAAGCGTGAGTCAGGTCCTCGCCATTCAATCGCACCTGTCCGTCGGTAATGCGCGCCGCGGCGGGAAGGATGCGCACGATCGCGGAAGTGGTCAGGGTTTTACCTGATCCCGATTCTCCTACTAAGCCAAGTGCGTTACCGTGATCGGCCCGTAAAGAGACTCCGCGGACTACTTCTCGGAAACCGTCGGCAACTTGCACGGCGATATGCAAGTTGTCGACCTCAAGGAGGGGCGTGGTACCCGCCATTCTATCAGGTTCAATTCAACGCCGGCCGCTGACCCAGGGGTCAAGGGCGTCGCGCACGGAATCGCCGAGGAGATTGAATGCAAAGACGACCACCAGAATGGCGAGTCCTGGGAACGTCGCCACCCACCATTGATCCATGACTTCGACACCAGTCGCGACCATGGACCCCCATTCGGGCGCGGGAGGTCGAATGCCGAGTCCGAGGAAACTTAGAATGGAGAAATCGAGAATCGCTCGCCCGACATCGACGAAGGCCATTACCAGCAACGCCGGGATTACGTTGGGAAGAATCACCCGAGAGAGTACGTTAAGCGACGAGCGCCCCGCCGCCCTCGCAGCAACGACGAATTGCCTTTCCCGCAATTCCATGATCATGCCCCGGCATACGCGGACGTACGATGGCCACCAGACGGCGCTCAGAGCGATAATCCCGTTGACGAGGCTGGCGCCCAGCGCTGCGGACACCGCCATTGCCAGCACGAGAACGGGGAAGGCCAACACCACATCGGTGACCCGCATCACCACTTCATCGATCGTACGACCGCCATAGCCGGCAAGCATACCGAGCATGGTTCCAACAGATGCCCCAAACAGCACAACGACAACCGCTGCCGGCAGCGATATTCGACCGCCATACAGAACGCGCGCCAGGACATCCCGCCCAAGCTGATCAGTCCCGAAAGGATGTGCCCAGTTCGGGGGTTGGAGGCGATGGAAAACGTCCTGAGCGGACGGGCTGGTTGAGGTCAAGAATCCCGCGCCCAGGATTGCCGCGGCCGCCAGAACGAGCACGACAACGCTCACCGCGAGTTGCGGATCTCTCCGCGCAACCTGCCCCAGTTTACTCAGACCTCTGGCAGCAATCGCCCGTCTTCCCTCTGCGGCGGCCACCGGTCCCATCAGCGGCGCCCTAGAGCCATGGCCGTGCGAATGCGGGGATCGAGCCTTGCGTAGACCACATCGACGCCGAGATTGACGAGTGAATACGTGACGCCGAAAACAAGCGTGATGCCGATGATGGCAGGAAAGTCGGCATAGATCGCTGCTTCGTACGCGTAACGCCCGATCCCAGGCCAGGAAAACAGGGTCTCAATAAGGATCACGCCCGTCAGTAGATCCCCGAATACCAGCCCCACGATTGTGACGACCGGAATCAAGGCATTCGGCAACGCATGCCGCAGGATCGTGTAAAGCTCGCTTGCTCCCTTGCTCCTGGCGGTATTGAGATAGCCTTGCGGAAGCACTGCCAGCATGCTGGTGCGAGTCATTCTGGTCAGTGTTCCGGCAGTCCAGGTTGCCAGGATCAGGGACGGCAATATCAGATGCGCCAAAGCGTTGTTGAAAGTACCCCACTGCCTGGCGAGCAGACTATCGATCGTGAACAGGCCGGTGACCCTCGGCGGGGGGTTGAGCAAAGGACTGAGCCGACCTGGGCCAGGCACAATCCCCATGTGGAAATAGAACAACTCGAGTCCTGCGAGGGCCAGCCAGAAAATCGGCATGGCCACGCCGATCAGCGTCAACAATCGCACCAGCAGGTCAACGACTGTTCCACGCTTGACTGCTGCGAGCACACCAAGCGGCACAGAAATGAACACGCTGAGCAGTATCGTGAAGCCCGCCAGCTCGATCGTCGCAGGCATGTAGGACAGCAGATCCTCGGCGACTGGTCGGTGAGTATAGATCGACTGGCCAAGATTTCCGTGGAACAGATTTTTCATGTAGATGAGATACTGAATGAGCAGCGACTCATTGAGTCCCCACTGCGCCCGATACGCGGCGACAATATTTGGATGGTCGGCCGCCTGCTGACCAAGTGCCGCGACAACCGGGTCCGTCGGAATGGCGCGGCTCACCATGAACGTAATGAAGGTTATACCAACGAGGATGGGCACCAGAAGCCCCAAGCGCCGCGAGACATACGTGATCAAGGCCTGTACTCCCGCGACGCTAAGCGAGCTGCACCGGGGCGGACGTTGACATCCCGCATCTCGTCGCCTGGTCCATCGCCACCGCAGAGCTTGCCGAAATCCGGACCGGGGCCCGTTGCCGTAGTCGGGGTAGCGCTACCGCCGTTCCGATCCTCGTCTCTGAGGGTGATGCCGCCTCGGCCCATTGAGTCTGGACCGCCGACCTAAACCAGCTCAACAGTTCCAACGTCGACGTACCAAACGGGATTTGTGGACACGGATTTGACTACGTCAGTCCGGTAGCCAATCTGAATATACGGCTCAAAGAGCCACGCGAACGGGCCAACTTCGTTCATCAGGCGTTGCGCTTCCCAACACAGGGTCTGCTGCTTCTTGGGATCCAACGTCATTGTTGCCTCTTTAGCAAGATCGGCGATTTTCTGCGCGTCCCGGGAGTAGTTCGGGTACCAGTTCTGTCGTGGACCAGCCACGTGCCCGCCCGGTGCGAAAAGCGGCAGCACATCGGTCCAGCCCACATAGTCCAGGCCCCATTCATGAATGAAGGCCTCCAGCTTGCCGGCGCGAATTTCCGTCAGCTCCTCCGTGGAAGGTACAGGGCGCAGATTCACTTTGATTCCCACACGGTTCAGATTCTCCTGCACATATGTGGCAATCAGGCTTGCAGGGACATTGTAATAGAGCTGCCCGGAGGCGTAAGTCAGAACCATCGGGAAGCCGTTCGGGTAACCGGCGGCGGCGAGTGCCGCTTTGGCGCGCGACAGATCCTGCTTGATCCGTTCGTCGATGGGCAGCGCATTCGGGAGCCCCGGGGGGAGGCATGATGCGATTGGCTTTCCACCTCCTTTGTAGAGCTGGGCCATTCCGTCGTAGTCGATTGCATACTTGATGGCTTCCCAGGTCTTTGGGTGCTTGAGCGCTGGGTTGAGGTTGACGTTGATGCCGAGCCAGACTGTTGCCAGCGACGGGACGTCGAGCACCCCGATGTTCCGCTGCCCCTGGAGCGAAGCCGCGATATCGGGAGACAGGTTCATCGCAAATTGCACGTCCCCACGTACAAGAAGATCGCGTTGGACGGTCGCCTCCTCAACGAACCTGAACACCACACGATCGAAGGGTGCCGGTTTACCCCAATAATACGGGTTACGCGATACAGTTAGCTGTGAGCCGTGCTGCCATCCATCGAGAATGAACGGTCCGCTCCCGGCACTGTGCTGATCGAGCCAGGCAACCGCAGTATCGGTGGCGGCTGCGCTCTGTGCGCCTGTGCCTCCGTGCGCTTTGACCATCTCAGCACTTTCTATGCTCAGGAAGGGGGACGTGAGCAGGAACAACCAGTCGACGTTGATCGAATTAAGTTTGATTGTAATCTCATGCGTGCCAGTCTTCTCAATCGACTTGACGCCATCCTGAAACCATGACGCCGGTCCTTTCAGATATCTCTGCCGATTGTAGGAAAAGATTACATCCTCCGGCGTAGCCGGCTTGCCATTGGAGAACTTGATATTCGGGTTAAGCGCGAACACATACGTAAGGCCATCGGAGCTGACCTCCCACTTATTTGCAAAATCCGGTACCACTCGGGTCACGATAGAGCCCGGGAATGTCACCATCTGATCGTAGATGGCCCGCAAGAAAATTGGTACGGTCAGTTCATCCGCATCGTCGGGGTCTATGGTGCGCGTGTCACCTTCCTGAACGGCAACCACAAGAGTATCGAGCTTCTTAGGCTGCGCAGCCTGTGCGCTGGTGGCTCCCGCAACGGCCGAAGACATGAGGCTCGTGAGAGCTGTCGCGACCGCTGAATGTTGCAGGAATTCCCGTCTGGATGGCTGCGCTCCCGGCAGCGAGTATTGCCGTTTCCCAAGTCGGCGATTGTCTTGTTTCATGGTTTTCCTCCTCTTTGTTGCCGGTTAACGACCAGATATCCCTATTTCCTGGCGGTAACGCCTCTCGAAGATGCGCAGTACAACTGCTTCTCCAAACTCTCGGAGGAGTCGGCCTGCTGCAGCAACCACTCGACCGATCGGTGGACATGCGCGCGTGCCGCGGCTTCCGCGGATACCGGGTCGCACGCTGCGAGGGCTGCCAGGATTGCCTCGTGCTCCCCGAGAACTTCGTGAATCGGTCGGAGTGGTCCGCCAGTGAAGGCAAGTACCAGGATATTGACCGAATCCATCGTCCTGTACAGCGGTGTGCTGTCGGCGAACTCTAGCAGGGCCATGTGAAACACGTAGTCCTGACGAATGTAGTAATGGCGATTGGCGGGTGACTCGGTCGTGTCGATGTCCTTGAACAACCCCCTCAGTTGTGCAATCTCCTCGGGCGTCACGGTCATCGCTGCTCGTCGCGCGGCGAGACCTTCCAAGACCTCGCGGACCTCAAAGATCAGGGCAAGTTCACGTGGCCGCAGCCGGCGCACGTAAACCCCGCGGCGGGATCGCCATTCGAACACATGCCACTGGGAAAGTCGCTTCAGGGCGCTGACAACGGGTGTCCGGCTCACACCCATCTTAGCGGCAAGCTGGTCGGGAACAATGCGCTCTCCTGGGAGCAGCTCGCCGTTGGCCACCATGGTTCTGAGCTTCTTGTAGATGTGGTCCTCGAGATTGAGGTGATCGTCGGGGCTTCCCAGCCCATCTCGGATGGCGGCCTTCGGGCGGTTCTGATCAGGCCTTGATCTGGATCTCTCCAACAACGGTGACATTTCTCTCTCGACCACCGGCTGTGAGGAGGCTAGGTCTGTTCCATATTGCATGCAAGATAGAATATTGACTCCACAGCTCCTACGAGAAAACAATGAGTTATGGATCAATCGTGGATCCTCTATCGCGACAAATTCTAAATGTGGACTTGAATGCAATACTGCAGTGATAAGAAAGAAATACTCTTCGGGCTAAGGAGCGGAGGCTGCATATGCGTCGGGTGAACTTGGACGACCTGCTGGCCGGCAGCGAGCCGGTCCTCACACCGGGAGCCTGGGACCCGCTCACGGGCCGCATCCTGCAGCGAATGGGCGCAAAGTGCCTCGTCGTTGGCGGGTGGGTTACCGGCGCATCGATCGCGGTGGCCGAGCCGCTTTTGACAATGACCGAGCAGGTCGAGGCAGCGGGGCGCGTCGCCCGCGCTGTCGAGGTGCCTGTCATCGTGGATGGGCATACGGGTTATGGCGACGCGGTCCATGTAACAAGGGCCGTTCGAGAATACGAAGCAGCCGGGATCGATTGCATCCAGCTGGAGGACCAGCTCTTCCCGAAGCGGGCTCACTACCATCAGGCGCGCGAGCACGTGGTGCCCCAGTCCGTCATGGTCGAGAAGCTCATCTATGCCTGCCGCGCGAGACACAGCAAGGCGTTCAAGGTTCTCGCACGAACGGATGCCCACGGCGCGGTCGGCGGATCGCTGGAGGAGGCCATTGTTCGGCTGCGTGCATACAAGGAGGCGGGGGCGGATATTCTGATGCCGTTTGCATCTCCGGGCGATCACCCCGAGGAGCTCAATATCGAGATGCTCAAGCGCGTCAGGCGGGAAATTCCAGATATCCCTATGGTCTGGTCTGCCGGCGAAGCCCGCGACGAAAGGGAGCCAGATATCAGGACGGTTTTCGATATTGGTTACAAGATTATCATGTTCCCAACGAACTTCCTGATCGCCTCGGTTCAGCGAACGATGGAGCATTTTGCCGAAATCCAGCGGTCCGGGCGGGCTATGCTTCTGAACAGCGATGCAGTGAAGTTGGAGATCGAACGGGCAATCGGGCTTCCGGAGCTTTACGCAATCGAGCGGGAGACCACCGAGCGTCTGCCAGGCTGATCGGTATCGGGGTCGATCTGTCGCTTAGGACGGGGCTGCCAAATCCAAGAGCCACGTCGGGTCGGAAGAGGCTATGGGCAGGCGGCGAGGGTGTCACGTTGCTCTATGGACGGCTCATCCGCAAACTCGGTGGTCGGTGATTTCGTCAACCGACAACAATCTGGCCCTGAGCAGCTCGGTGTCGGCTCGGCCGAACATCGCACGCTTCAAGGTTTTGAGACGGTTGATCGGGCCTTCAGTCTGCCCATTGCTCCAGCGCTCAATCACCGCGTTGCGGACCTCCTGTATGTCGATCGTCAAGGCCCGCGCGAAGTTCACGACAGCGGAAATGCTGCAGTCCTGGGCGTCGTCGAGCCATCGGTCAAGCTTCGTTTCGTTACGCTGTCTCAGGAGGCTTTGAAAGCGGATGGCCAGATGACGTATCGCGGCGAATCCCAGTACTTCCTCTTTCAGAGACGTGAGCATTCCGAGCTGGCGCTCGGTGAGCAGTCGCCGCGGCTTCATGCAGGCCGCCGCAGCCGCGACGGGGGAAATGCGCGAGCCGGACGCCGGATCCGACGCAGCAGCATCTCGATCAGCTCATCACGGCAGCGCATGCGCGCCTGGCGGAGCAGGTTGAGCAAGAGCGTATGCCGCTTCCCCGGCCGGGATATATCAAGAAGCTCGCTCACCTCCAGTGCCGCAGCTTCCGAGGCAAACTGACGCAGCTTGGTGTGCGTGATGCCTTCTCTGCGCCTCGGCCGGCCGCCGGTTGCACCACGCACCGTCAGCGAAATCGAGGCCCTCGCCGCCTCGACCGACCTCAGCATCCGCCAAATTCACAAGGAGATCGCCGGCACAGTCAGCCGCGGCGGCGTCAGGGAGATATCGCCAGGCGCATTCGCGCAAGTCCATCATCCGCCCTGTGACCACTTCTTACACATATCTTGATCCTACCCCTACAGCGCAAAGCTGTGGCCACGTCCGGCTGCCCTTACTCAGCCGGACGCTGGCGCCGGTCACGGCCGAGCCGCCCGATCCGTGCCGTCAGCAACTCGAAGACAACGAACAGCACCGGCACGAACAGCACGCCGACGAAGCTTGCCAGCACCATACCGCCGAACACCGTCGTGCCGATCGATCTCCGCCCACCAGCGCCGGCGCCAGTTGCAACCACCAGCGGGATCATGCCGATGATGAACGCAAGCGCCGTCATCATCACCGGGCGGTAGCGGGTGCGTGCACCATCGAGGGCAGCCTCGCGCGCCGTCATCGCGCCTTCATCCAGCCGGTCCTTGGCAAACTCCACGATCAAGATCGCGTTCTTTGCCGCAAGGCCAATCAGCAGCACCAGACCGATCTCGCCATAGACGTCGAGTGCCATGCCGCGCACCAGCAATGCGATCAGCCCGCCCAGCAGTGCAAACGAAACCGGTAGCACCACCGAGAGCGGCAAGGTCCAGCTCTCGTAGAGCGCGGCCAGGAACAGGTACGCAAAGACGATGGCGAAGATGAAGGCCGATGCTTCCTGTCCCGCCGATTGCAGCTCCTGATACGACATCGCCGTCCAGCCATAGCCGTAACCGGCGGGCAAATGCTTACTCGCCACCTCTTGCATCGCCGCGATTGCCTGTCCGCTGCTCCTGCCCGCGGCGGGTGCGCCGTTGATCAGCACCGCCGGATATTCGTTGTACAGGGTGACGGCGTCCGGGCCCTGAATCGTGCTGACGCTGACCAAGCTGCTCAGCGGCACCATCGCACCGCTCGCGCTCTGCACGTAGAGCTGTTCGATATCGCTCACCTTCTCCCGGTATTGCGCCTCGGCCTGCACGATCACCTGGAAGATGAAGTTCTGATAGTTGAAGTTGTTGACGAACTGGCTGCCCAGATTCGCCTGCAACACCTGATAGACTGCCGCTGGCGTGATGCCGAGCAGCGCTGCCCGGGTGGTATCGACCTTGACCAGGATCTGCGGCACGTCGGCCGAGAAGGCGGTGAACACCGAAGTCAGGTCGGGGTGCTGATTCGCGGCAAAGATTAGGCTGCGCGCCACCGAGGCAAGCTGCTGGAACGACTGGCCGGCGCGCGCCTCGATCACGAAGTTGATCCCGCCGGTGGCCCCGAGCCCGGGAATCGAAGGCGGGGCGAAGCCCGCGATCTCGGCTGCCGGAATGGCATTGAATGTCGGCTGCAGGCGCGCCATCACGTTCGCAACCGATTGCGCCGCCGGACGCTCACCCCACGGTCGCATGATAGCAATCACTGCACCGGCATTCGGCTCCTGTGCGCCGGAGACCAGGCTGAACCCCGTAAGCTCGATCGCGTGCGCAACGCCAGGCGTCTGCAGCAGAATCCCGCCGATCTGATGCACCACGGCCTGGGTGCGGGCGAGCGAGGCGCCGCTCGGCATCTGCACGTCGATGAAGAAGTATCCCTGGTCCTCGGCCGGCAGGAAGGCCGAGGGCGTGCGGGCAAAGACGACGTAGGCAAGGCCGAAACATATGACCAGTCCGGCTACGCCGAGCAGCAGGTAGCGTGAAAGGAACCCGACCGCCCAGCCATAGCCATCGCGGCTAAGCGCGAAGCCGCGATTGAACCAGCGGAAGCCGAAGAACCGTACCGGCCGTGGCGGCCTGAGAAAGAGCGCACACAGCGCCGGGCTCAGCGTCAGCGCATTGATCGCTGAGATCACCACCGAGACCGAGATGGTCACCGCGAACTGTCGGTAGAGCGCGCCGGTAACACCAGCAATGAAACCCACCGGAGCGAACACCGCCACCAGCACCAGCGTCGTTGCAATCACCGGGCCGGTGATCTCGCGCATCGCCTGCTCCGTGGCCTCCGCCGGCCGCTGTCCTGGATCTTCCTCCAGGTGGCGGCTCGTGTTCTCCACCACGATGATCGCATCGTCCACCACCAGCGTGATCGCGAGCACAATGGCGAAGAGATCCACCGTGTTGGCCGAATAGCCAAGCACATAAAGCACGGCGAACACGCCGATCAGCGACACCGGAATGGCAATGGTCGGGATCAGTGTTGCCCGCCAGTCCTGCAGGAAGACGAAGACCACGGCGATCACCAGCACCAAAGTGATCACCAGCGTGCGCAGGATTTCGTCGATGTTGGCACTGACAAAGCTCGTGGCATTATAGACAATAGTGTAGGCGAGGCCCGGCGGGAATTGCTTCGCAAGCTCCTGCATCTGCCGCTCGACCGAGCTCGCCACCGCCAGCGCATTGGCGTCCGGGCTCTGATAAATCGCAAGCGTCGCCGAAGGCACGCCGTCGAGCGCCGATCCGGTGGAGTACTGTTGCGCGGCGAGTTCTACCTTGGCGATGTCGCGGATCCTGACCACTCCGCCGTTCGGATTGGTACGGACGATGATGTTCTCGAATTCCGGAACACTGCTGAGCTGCCCGGGTGCCAGCACCGTGAGCTGCTGCTGCTGGCTGCCGGTAACCGGCGGCTGGCCGATCTGTCCGGCGGCGACCTGGATATTCTCGGCCTGGATCGCTGCGACCACGTCCGCCGACGTGATGCCGAGCGCGGTCATCCTCACCGGGTTCATCCACACCCGCATCGCGTACTGGCGCTGGCCGAAGATCTGCGTGTTCCCCACTCCGGGCGTGCGCGCAATCTGCTGTTGCAGCTGCATGTAAGCGTAGTTCGAGATGAAGACCTGGTCGTACTTGTTGGTGGGCGAATAGAGGTTGACGGCGAGGACGAAGTTGCTCGAGGCGGCGCGGATCGTGAGCCCCTCCTGCTGCACCTCGGTCGGCAGTTGCGCCGTGGCAAGCTGCACCCGGTTCTGCACGTTCACCTGGTCGATGTTCGGGTCCGTGCCGATCGCAAAGGTGATGACAAGGTTGTAGGTGCCGGAGCTGGAACTCGTGCTCTGCATGTAGAGCATGTCCGGCACGCCGTTGACCTGCTCCTCGATCGGCTGGGCGACCGTATTGGCGATCGTCACCGCACTGGCACCCGGGTAGCTCGCCGAGACAGTCACCTGTGGCGGCGTGATATTGGGGAACTGGCCGACCGGAATCACGGAAAGCGCCAGCAGTCCTGCCAGCGTAATGACGATCGCGATGACGATGGCGAACTTCGGCCGGCGAATGAAGAAGCGGGATAGCACCGCCTAATTGCCCTGGGGGGCCGCGCCGGATTCCGCCGTGGCACTGCTCTCGGGCGGCGCCGCCTCGACTGGATGCACCGTCTCGCCCGGCTTCACCTTCTGCACGCCTTCGACAATGACCCGTTCGCCGCCGGCGAGGCCCTTCGTCACGATGAAGTTCTGGGCGACCTGCTGCCCGAGCGTCACGCTCTGCTGCTGCACCCGGTCATCCGAGCCGACCAGCAGGACGTATCTGCCGTTCTGGTCGGTCTGCACTGCCGCCACCGGTACCAGCGGGCGCTCCTCGGGCTTCGCCTGCTGGGTCTCGACATTGACAAAGGCCCCCGGTAGCAGCAGCCCCGTAGGATTCGGGAAATCGGCGTACACGCTGACCGTCCCCGTTGTGACGTCCACCTCATTCCCCAGGAAGGCAATCTTGCCCGGATAGGCATACTGCGAGCCATCCGGCAGCGTGAGATGGACGACGAGACTGGCTGCGGTCTGGGCAGGCGTTGCGCCGGTCCGCTGTTCGACCGCCACCAGCACGCTCGCGCTCACCGAGAACACGATGCGGATCGGGTCGAGCTGGTTGATCGTCGCCAGTGCCGACGTGCTCGGGGTGACCAGGTTGCCCTTGGTGAGCGTCACCGCGCCGATCCTGCCTGCAATCGGCGAGGTAATGGTGCAGTAGCTGAGGTTGAGCGCCGCTTGAGCGAGGCTCGCCTGGGCTGCGAGCACGCTCGCCTGGTCCTGATCGCGTGTCGCCAGCGCCTGGTCCAGATTCGCCTGTGCCTCGAACCCCTGCTTGTTGAGCTTGGTCGCCCGCTGATAGGCAAGCTCGGCGTTCTTCAGCGCCGCCTGGGCCGAGGCAAGCTGCGCCTGCGCGGCCTGCACCGCCGCCTGGTACTCCGACTTCTGGAGCTGGAACAGCACCTCGCCCGCCTTGACGTCGCTGCCCTGTTTCACCGCAACGTCTTCGATGAATGCGGTGACGCGCGGCACCACCTGGACCGACTGGATTGCCGTGACCCGGCCGATGAACCCGTGGCTCGGGGCTACATTCGTCACCACCACCGGTGTGACCGTGACGGCCGGCGGCGGTGGAGCGGCGGCCCTGACCGGCGCGATCGGTCGCAGAGTCGCTGCCAAGATCAGGGCGCCCAGCAGCAGCGCGCCCCGGCCGAATGCAGGATGCATTCTTTCCGATGCCGAGCGATCGCTCATGCGGTTCGGTCGATTCCCGTCGCCGGCGACGGTCCGTCCGCTCATAGTTCGGCCGGCCACGCGGCTGGCGCCCCGTTGAGGAGTTCAACCCCCAATCGCGGGACCAAATCCAGGGGGGCGAGCCGCGCGCCCGGATTGCTTCCTTGGGGCATCGGTCCCACCCTGACATGCGCGGGCCGTTGCTCGCAACCATTCCTGTCAGGGCGAGAACAGCCGTGCAAGCAGACCATGCGCACCGCTCGCCATGCCAGTGGCGAGCGGCCCGACAGTCGCCGTCTCTCCAGCGACAAGCAGAAGGCCCTCCGGCACACTATCCATTTGGATATGCACCAGAATGTGCTGCGCCAGCCGCACCCGGGTGAAGACCGGATTGACCGAGGCGAGGCCGAGCACAGCCGGCGTATGGTTGGGAAAATTGATCCCGCGCGCCATCCTCTGCACATGACCGTGCAGCGGCACATCGAACCCCATCAGTTCGATCGTCAGGGGATCGCCCACACGGATGCCGTGCAGCGTGGTTCCCTCGAAATAGACAACCACCCAGACGCTTTGCGCACTGTTGGCGCGAAAGCCGTTGACCGACGGGAGGAAATGCTCAAATCTTTGGTCTTCGGGGCGACCATCTGGGAACTATCGATTGAAATAAACCAAGCCGATGAGCACTGGGGGAGAAGCGGATGCACCAGAAATATGTGAAGCTCCTCTCAAGTCTTGTCCCGATGGGCGCGGTCGGCGCATCCCTGCTGCTTGGCTCGGTGCTCCCCAGCCTCGCCGCGGAGCGCCCGGTCCCTCCTCAAGCGCCGGTCTCCGAACGGCTCACCGCCATACGGGAGGCAGTACTCGTCGTGATCGGGCCGCACGTGGTCTCAGGGCAGGCCGATCCGGACTTTCATCTGACTTGGGGCAATCGCTGGAACAACGGGGGATGGCGTGGCCGTCCGGATTGGCGCTGGGGGCGGCCTGCCTGGAACAATTGGCGCAACGGCTGGCCGAACTGGAACAATTTCTGGCGTAATTGGTGAGAAAGCCGTCACATCCCGGCGGACGGTCATGACTGCCCTACCCAGGATCGAGCTGCTCGTTGTCCAACCGACGCCGTTTTGCAACATCGATTGCTCCTATTGTTATCTCCCACACCGCAGCTCGAAAGCGATCGTTGCCGTTGAGACGCTCATCAACCTTTTTTCACAGGTGTTTTCATCGGGCTGGGTCCACGACTGTCTTTCGGTGGTGTGGCACGCCGGGGAACCCTTGGTGCTTCCTGTTCAGTTCTATCGTCAGGCGTTCCGGACGATCGAGCGACTGAACCCCGCGGGACTTAAGCTCAGGCATGCCTTTCAGACCAACGGAACATTGATCGACGAGGCGTGGTGTGCCTTCTTTGCCGAGGAAGAGGTCAATGTGGGCGTCAGCATCGACGGCCCCAGGCAGTTTCATGACCTCCACCGGCGGACACGCGCCGGGCGCGGCACGTTCGAACGGACAATCACCGGGATCCGCCTTCTGCGCCGTGCCGGCGTTCCGTTCCACGTGATCTCCGTCCTCACCTCGGAGAGCATGGCCGTTCCCCGCGAAATGTTCGATTTCTATGTCGAGGAAGGAATCAAGGAGGTTTGCTTCAATGTCGAGGAAACGGAAGGTGACCACGTCTCCCGCTCATTCGCGGATGCGGGGATCGAAGCAGCCTACTACCGCTTCCTAAGCGAGTTCTGGCGGCTTTCGTCAAGCCAGCCCGGCGTCATCACCTTCATCCGTGAGATCGAGCAAGCGTTGAGGCAGGTCGTCCAACCAAGCGATGCGCCAATCGCGAATCAGCTCGTCGAGCCGTTCGCGGTCATCAGCATGGACTGGGCGGGAAACATCGCGACCTTCTCTCCCGAACTGCTCGGCCTCAAGAGCGTTGCCTATGGCGATTTCCTGCTGGGCAACATCAACAGCGGCACACTCACCGATTTCCTTGTGAATCCAAACCTCACGCGCATGGTGAAGGATATCGAGGCCGGCGTGCGGATGTGTCGGGAGTCCTGTGAGTATTTCAGCGTCTGCGGCGGCGGGGAGCCGGTGAACAAGCTGGCTGAGAATGGCACATTCGCCAGCGCCGAGACGAAATACTGCCGGCTGACGAAGATGCGGGCCATCGATCTCGTGCTCGATGCGATCGAGCGCGCGCGGCTCTGCCGAGACGGCACGGATGGCTTCGACGGTGATCTCCTCCGCTTGCCCCATCCGCTCGTTCGCGAACCGATAGGGTCCGGCAGGTGACGAACCGCAACATGGAGGCAGGAATGCTCGCGACAAGTCTCAGAGTGGCCGTTGTCGCCGCGCTGATAGAGGGGGGCGCGGTCGGAGGTGCGTTCGCCCAGTATGCTCCTCCCGCGCATCCGCCGGTCCCTGGTGTTGCCCCACCCTCGTACTCCGGTCCCGGTTGGGGGGCGGAGGAAGAGCAGCCCTTGTTACCTGAGGCTGCACGCCCGTCGGAGTTGCCCGTGCTCTACGTCACCGGCGTGGAAATCCTGCGCTCCGCGGCCAAGCCCGAACTCGACATCGTACGGGTGACCGGGCTTGCGGCGTCGGAGGGGTGGAGCGAGCCGCAACTGGTGCCGACATATGCAGGCAAACCGTTCGATGGCGTTCTCGATCTGGAACTGATCGCGATCCCGCCCGATCAGTCTGAGGATGCCAGCGGCTTCGTTCCGCTCAGCGCCATCCTTCCGCTCGAACCGGGCCACCCGTTTCGAGGCGTGCGCGTTCGTGGCTCGGAGAATGCGATCACGGTCACCCAGATTCCGGGTGCCGCCCAGGTGACCATCGCCGTCGATGGGTGCACGAATTGCGTGGGAAAGAAATTCGCTCCCGAAGGTAGCGCGCCGCAGCAAGGTGTCGTTCGCGAGGACGACCTTCCGAAGCTCCTTCGCATTCTCAAGCCCACTGATGGGATCCATGGCATCGAACACGACCCCAACCGGCTTACCCTGATCCTCGGCGAGGACAACACGATCCTCGAGGCGTTTTGGGAATAGAAGCCCTGGACCAGAGCCCCACTTCCGCGATGTCTCGAGACCGCGTCGCTACTTGAATGAGAAGCCGTGCACAGACGCGCGACCTTTGACCGATGCCACTATGAGAGCATGCAAAGCCGTGGGGAGTCGGGTGGCTGTGCGATAGGCTGAGGCTTCGTTGCCGGGGGGCTGGGGAGCGATGTCGAGGCTGATTTGGCGGCTGAAGCTAGATGCGGAGCGGGAACCGGGGGTGGTCTCCGAGACCGAGATAGCGCGGATCGAGCGGGAGGATTCCGCCGTGCCCGGGACCCTCGGCCTCACGCTGGATGAGAGCAAGGCGCTGATGGCAGCTATTCAAGCGGAGATTGTTGGCGCTCAGGTTGGCGTGATGGGAGAACGGTTCCGCTGGTGTGAGCACTGCGGCGCCATCTCCACGACCTGATAGCTTATCTTGAAGCGAACCGATCTGCGCCGGTCAATTATGGCGCTCGCCGGCGGCACGGCGAGCCGATTTCGACCACCTTCGTTGAGAGTGCGATCAACCGGATCGTAGCCCGGCGTATGATCAGGAAGCAGCAGATGCGCTGGAACAGGTGGACGGTGCAACCTTTCCTCGATGTTCGTATCGCCGTTCTCGACGGTATTTTGGAGACGCTATTTCGAAAGCGCTGCCCCGACTTCCGACCGGCAAATGGCCCGATCCTCATCTCTCTCGCCGCCCGACCTCCCCACGATTTTGCATATTCTCGGCTTTCCCCACTCCCGTTGGATCGGCTCGCGCCGAGCGCGAGCAAGCCCGCCGCCTATCTGTCAAGGCAGTTCCAAAGGCTATTTCCCTGCGCCGTACCATGCAGACCCTTGTTCGGCCGGATGGTTGGTTGCTATGACTACGCGCTGGACGTGGGACGACCACAGCACGGCGTCGGAAGGCCCGGGCAGGGATGAACCGTGGCAACGGCCGAACCAAAGAACCAGGGAGGGCGACAATGAGCGCAGCAGGTGCGGGGCGGCAGGGCAGCCGACAGACAACGCTGACGCGGCGGACGGCGATCAGGGGGGGTGCGGCACTGGCGGGGGCGGCTCTCGGCTCCGGTGCCGTCACCGGCTTCCCGATGGTCTGGGCGCAGAAGCTGAAGGATATCACCCTCCACCACGTCGGTATGTCCTATTCCACCCTGCCCCAGATCGCTGAGCAGGCGCAAAAGGATCTCGGCTTCAAGGTGGCGATGACGGTAGTGGACTATCCGGGCATGACCAACCGGCTGGTCAACGAGCCGAACTCGATGGACATCGCCGATATGGAGATCTGGCAGAGCAAGATCGCGGTTCCGCGGGGCGTGACGCAGGGGGTGGAGATCAAGCGGATCAAGAATTGGGACCAGCTCACGCCGCTCTATACCAAGGGCATTTTCAACGGCAAGGAAGTCTCGCGCATCGGCGATGCGCCGTTTCCGCTGATGTATCACACGACGCGCGACGCAAGCAGCTTCGCCGGGGCGATCACCGACTGGGCGACGTTCGTTCCCAGCGTCTACAATGCCGATACGCTCGGTATCCGGCCCGACCTCGTGGGCCGGCCGATACGCACCTGGGCCGATCTGATCTCGCCCGACTTCCGGGGCCGCGCCGCGATCCAGAACATTCCGACCAACGGCGGCATGGATGCCATGATGGCATTACAGGCAGCCGGAATCATGAAGTTCTCCAACATGGGCAATCCCAGCAAGCCGGAGATTGCCGGCATGGTCGATCAGCTCATCCGCCTGAAGAAGGCCGGCCACTGGCGCGCATTGTGGAACACCTTCGAGGAGTCGGTGAACCTGATGGCCTCCGGCGAGGTGGTGATCCAGTCGATGTGGTCGCCGGCAGTCACGGCGGTGAAGGCGATGGGCGTCAAGTGCGTCTATCAGCCGCTCAAGGAAGGCTATCGCGGCTGGGGCAACGGGCTCGCACTGATGCGCCATCTCAATGGTCTGAACCTGGACGCTGCGTACGAGTATGTGACCTGGTACAACACCGGTTGGGTCGGCGCGTTCATCGCGAGGCAGGGCTATTACAGTGCTAATCCGGCGACGGCGATGGCGAACCTGACGCCCAACGAGCGCGGCTTCTTTTATGAAGGCAAGCCGGCGACCGCCCCGATCTACAGCCCCACCGGTCAAAAGACCAATGCCGCCGGTGAGGTGCGCGACGGCGGCTCCTACATCGACCGTTTTTCCCGTGTCGCGATCTGGAACAGCCTGCCGCCGAACGCGGAGTATCTCTACGCCAAGTGGAACGAGTTCGTATCCGCCGCCTAGTGGGCCGATACCGACGCTTATACGCCACGAATGCGGCCTCCCTTCACTCTCTCCGAGGGCGAGAGGGTGACGCGCGCGAGCGCGGGGCACTCCTGCGAGCCGCGGTCGCCGGGGGCCTCGTCGCCGGGTGAGAGGAGCCTTCCATACCGGCCAGCCCGGCTGAACGTGCTCCACGACCGGGGGTCGCACCCAGGTGATGCGTAAGGGTCCGTCATCGCGAGGCCGTAGAGCGGCCGTCGCGATCCAGGCCGATCCTCGAAATCCGGATTGGTTCGCCTCATCCTCAACGCCCCCAGCGAATCGCGCACCGGCGATCGATGCCTCTGCGGCACCGAGCGGGCCCCGCCGATGAGCGGCAAGTCTTCCTGGATACCCTATCTGCAGGTGACCCCGCTCGTACTTGTATTGCTACTCTTCTTCGTCGTGCCGATCGCCCTCGTGGTGATCGTCAGCTTCTTTCGTTACCAGATGCTGACCGGTCTGACGCCTGCCTTTACCTTCGCGAGCTATCTCGATTTTCTCTCCAACCCAACCACTTGGTGGCTCTATTTTTCCACCCTCAAATTCACTCTGATCGTGCTGGTGCTGACCTTTGTGATCGGCTTTTGGATCGCCTACTTCCTCGTCTTTCACGTGCGCTCGCTGATCATCGCCATGGGCCTGTTCCTGGTCTGCACGGTGCCGTTCTGGACCTCCGACATCATCCGCATGATCGCCTGGCGGCCGGTCCTCGGCAGGGAGGGCCTGATCAACGACGCCCTGGTCAGCTCCGGTGTGGTCTCGCACCCGCTGAGCTGGCTGCTCTACTCGAATTTTTCCGTGATCCTCGCTTATGTCTACCTTGATACGTTGTTCATGATCGTGCCGATCTTCAACTCGATGGCCCGCATCGACCGCGCGCTCCTGGAGGTCGCCGTCGATGCCGGCGCCTCGCGCTGGGCGGCAATACGGGATATCGTGCTGCCGCTCTCGAAGACCGGAATCGCGCTCGGCGCGCTGTTCGTGGTCACTCTGGTGATGGGGGACTTTTTCGTCATCAACGTAATGAGCGGCGGACTTGCCGGCTCGGCGATGACCGGGATGGCGAACGACCTGCAGGTGCTGAATTACCCGCGTGCCGCCGCCAATGCCGTGATTCTGCTGGTGATCGTGCTCTTGATCGCCTCCGGCATCTTCCGCCTGGTCGATGTCCGCCGCGAGCTGGTGAGGTAGCGCCGTGGCCCTCGCCTCCGGCCGCCGCCCCTGGACGTTCTATGCGCTTTCGGCGTTTTTTGCCCTATTCGTGCTGTTTCTCTACGGGCCGATGATCTCGCTCTTGATCCTCTCCTTTCAGGGACCCTCGGGCGCGCTCGACTTCCCGCTGCGCCATCCCTCGTTCATCTGGTTCCGCGCAATCGTGCACCCGACAGGCAACGGCGACATCATCGGTGCCTTCAGCCGCTCGCTGCCACTCGCGCTGATCGTCATGATGCTGACGATGCTGATCTCAGTCACCGCTGGCTTCGCCTTCCGCCGCCGCTTCCACGGTTCGGCTCTGCTCTTCTATCTCACCATCGCCAGCCTGATTGCACCGGGCCTCGTGCTTTCCATCGGCATCCTGGTGATGTTCCGCTTCCTCGGCCTGCCCGCCACCTGGTATGGCTCGGCCTTGGGCGCCCATCTCTCCTGGACGCTGCCGTTCGGCCTCTTGATCATGTTCTCGGTGCTCGGCCGGCTCGACCCCAGCTACGAGGAGGCGGCGCACGATCTCGGCGCTGGCCGCTGGCGGACGGTGCGCGATGTCGTGCTGCCGATTGTCTTGCCCGGCATCATCGCCGTGGCGCTGTTCGGCTTTACCCTCTCCTATGACGAGTTCCCGCGCACCTGGCTCACCGCCGGCACCAAGAACACGCTGCCGCTCGAGATCTGGACGATGTTGACCAATGTCACCTCGCCCGTGCTCTACGCGCTCGGCACCGTGACGACTGGGTTCTCCTTCTTCTTGATCGCGGTGGCGCTCGGCTCGATCGTGCTCATCCGGCGCCGGCGCTCGGCCCGACGATGACCGAGACCCTGCTCACCGCCACCCGCACCGCCGCCCGCCCGGCCGCGCGCGCATCCGGCGAAATCCGCCTCATCGACGTGACCAAGTCCTTCTCGCCCGGCAGCTATGCGGTACGGGAGATTAACCTCACGATCCCGGACGGCTGCTATTGCTGCCTGCTCGGGCCTTCCGGCTGCGGCAAGACGACGATTCTGCGCATGATCGCCGGCCACGAGACGCCGACCGCGGGCGAGATCAGTATCGGCGGCCACTCGGTCCTCGGCCTGCCGCCCGGACGGCGCGGCACGGCGATGATGTTCCAGAGCTACGCGCTCTTTCCGCATCTCTCCGTTCTCGACAACGTGGCTTTCTATCTGAAGATGCGCGGCATTCGCAGAGACGAGAGGCGGCGGCAGGCACGGGCAATGCTGGAGCGCGTTCAGCTCGACCATCTTCGCGACCGGATGCCGGCGCAGCTCTCGGGCGGCCAGCAGCAGCGGGTCGCCCTCGCCCGCTCGCTGATCACCAACCCGCGGGTGCTGCTGCTGGACGAGCCGCTATCGGCGCTCGATGAATTCCTTCGCCTCAGGATGCGCGGCGAACTGAAGAGCCTGCAGACCGAGCTTGGTATCACTTTCGTCCATGTTACACACACGCAGCCGGAGGCGATCGCGCTCGCCGATCTGGTGGTGGTCATGGAAACCGGCCAGATCGAGCAGGCCGCCTCGGCAGCGGCGATCTTCGACCGGCCAGCGACACCCTACGTCGCCCGCTTCATGGGCGGACAGAACGTGCTCACCGGCCGCGTGATGCAGCTCGCCGACGCCCGTCCGCGCCTGGAAAGCAGCGAGGGCTGGATCTTCGAGCTGCCGGCGGCGCCGGCCCCGCCCGCCGGCGCCACCGTCTCGGTCGCGATCCGGCGCGACCGCGTTGCCCTCAGCCGGCACGACAGCCGCGGCAACAGCGTGCCCCCGAACGCCATCGCCGGCAGCGTCGAGGCCACAGAATACCAGGGCAGCTACTTCAAGGTGACGCTGAACGTCGGCATGAAGCACGCCTTCGTGGCGAACGTCAGCGACACTGCCTTCGCCGCCGAGCCCGTCGCCGCCGGGGATGTGGTGCTGGCAAGCTGGCGAGCAGAGCACGTGCACGTGCTTTCGCGGCCCGATCTCGGCGATGCCGGCGTGCCGTATCTCGACACGACTGAGTGAGCGCGCACGACGCCCGGAGAGGCTTCGGCGGCAACAGAGGAGAGAGCGATGTCGAAGGTGATCAAGGGCGGCACCGTCGTCGCCGCCGACCGCACCTACGAGGCCGACGTTCTGATCGAGGGTGAACGCATCGCCGCGATCGGGCCGAACCTCACCGGCGAGGAGGTGGTCGACGCCCATGGCGCTTATATCATCCCGGGCGGCATCGACCCGCACACGCATCTCGAAATGCCGTTCATGGGCACCACCACCGCGGAGACCTGGGAGAGCGGCACCTTCGCCGCTCTCTCGGGCGGCACCACCACCATCGTCGATATGGTTATCCCCGGCGCCGACGGACTCCTGCCCGCGCTCGCTACCTGGCAGGGGCGCGCCGAACGACAGGCCTGCTCGGATTATTCGTTCCATATGTGCATCACCAGCTGGTCGCAGCAGATGTTCGAGGAGATGGCAGCCGTGGTGGCGCGCGGCGTCAATACCTTCAAGCACTTCATGGCCTACAAGGGCGCGCTGATGGTGAACGACGACGAGATGTTCGCCTCGTTCTCGCGCTGCGCGGAACTCGGCGCCTTGCCGCTGGTGCATGCGGAGAACGGCGATGTCGTGGCCGCGCTCCAGCAGAAATACATGGCGGCAGGCACCACCGGCCCGGAGGCACACGCCTATTCCCGCCCGCCGGAGGTCGAAGGCGAGGCGACCAACCGCGCCATCATGATTGCCGACGCGGCGGGCGTGCCGGTCTACATTGTGCACACCTCGAGCGAGCAGGCGCACGAGGCGATCCGGCGGGCGCGGCAGAAGGGGATGCGGGTGTACGGCGAGCCGCTGATCCAGCACCTCACCCTCGACGAGAGCGAATATTTCAACCGTGACTGGGACCATGCGGCGCGCCGTGTGATGTCGCCGCCGTTCCGCAATAAGGTGCATCAGGACAGCCTTTGGGCCGGTCTTGCCGCCGGATCGCTGCAGGTGGTGGCCACCGATCACTGTGCCTTCACCACCGGGCAGAAGCGGCTGGGTGCCGCCGACTTCCGCAAGATCCCGAACGGAACCGGCGGCCTTGAGGACCGGCTCTCGGTGCTGTGGACGAAGGGGGTGGAGACCGGGCGGCTGACCGCCAACGAATTCGTCTCAGTCACTTCTACCAACAGCGCGCGCATCCTCAACATCTACCCTCAGAAGGGCGCGATCGTTCCCGGCGCGGATGCCGACCTCGTAGTCTGGGACCCGAAGCTTTCGAAAACGATCTCGGCCGCCAACCAGAAGTCGATCATCGACTACAACGTGTTCGAGGGCTTCGAGGTGCGCGGCCTGCCGCGTTACACGCTGTCGCGCGGCGAGGTGGTCTGGTCGCATGGCAAGAACGACCAGCCGCGGCCGGGACGGGGGCGCCATGTCGCCCGCAAGCCCTTCCCGGCGGTCAACCGGGCACTCTCCAAGTGGAAGGAGCTCACCGCGCCTCGTGCGGTCGTCCGCTCGCCGGAACACATGCCGATCGGTGTCTGATCCCCGCCGCGCCGATCGTCCGCCGAGCGGGATGAGAAGTCCGAGCGTCATATTGCCGTTGGCATGGGGCAGGAGATGTCAAGAGGTAGTTATGCCATGTGCAGCCTCCGTAATATCCGGGCGATCGGAGGAGAGCCCGCTATCTCGCGCGAACATCGCGCCGCAAGCTTGCATGCGGTGGATCGACAACGGATCCGGATCATGAGGCAGCCATGCGCATCGGCGGCGAAGCTCCGGGCGGTGGGATCATTCTTGGAGACGGCATAAAGGGCCGAACGGCAACACGGCTCATCACCACCTCGGATCGTCATCGGCAACTCATCCGGCGGCGCGGGTGAGTGTCAAAATTTCTTCGCTTCCCGCGGCCTGTGCAGGCCCACAAATCATCGCGCGGCATGTAAGGCGACGCCCTCGGACACTTCGCCGGTGGTCACGAAGCGCCATAGCGCGATCAGCAGTTTGCGGACCAATGCCACGACCATGGTTTCTTCGTATCCACCCGGTGGAGACCGCCTTGCCGGCGCGATCGGGCCTTTGATCTAAAGGGCGCTTCTAAGAGCGCCGCTAAGATCAGAGGCAGCCGTCAAGATGGAGATCATCACCGGGGTTGAGCGGCGGCGGCGTTGGAGCCTGCAGGAGAAGCTCCGGATCGTCGCGGAGAGCGAGCGGCCTGGCGGGGGCGTTGC
>JASHOA010000001.1 GCA_030041375.1 Acetobacteraceae bacterium | reverse complement strand
ATATCGCCCTCGCGCAGCTGATCGAGCATGCGCTGCAGCTCCGGCCGGTCCCAGCGCCCTCCGGAGGCAGCTTCCTCGAAAATGCGGCGGCAGCCAGCGGCGCGCAGGGCCCTGGCCTGCAGGGCATTGCTCTGCTCGTCGCCCTTGGAGACCCGGGCGTAGCCGAGCGGCAGGCCTCTGCCGGCTTTCACAAACGGCCGTTTGTGCATCGAATCGCAGGACTCCGGATATCCACAAGAATCTGCTTTCGCAATCCTGTTTCAGAATTGTCCTGAAAGGCAATCTCTTTATGAACGGCCCTCCGCCATCATCCCGGAGGTCCAATGTCTCGCCGATCCATCCTGTCTGCCGAACAACGCACCCGCCTGTTCGGCATTCCAACGGACCCAGCCGAAATAGCGAAGCACTACGTTCTCAGCCCCGAAGACCTGACGCTCATCGGGGCCAAACGCCGTAGCGGCAATCGACTCGGATTCGCCGTTCAGCTTTGCCTGTTGCGACATCCGGGGCAAGGCTTGGGCTTCGGCGAACAGCCGCCGGAGCCTATGATTGCTTTCGTGGCGCACCAGATCGGAGCTTCCCCGGCCGCCTTTGCCGATTACGCGGTACGGGACCAGACGCGGCGGGAGCACGCGGTCGAACTCCAGAATCTGCTTGGCTTGCGTAGCTTCCGGCTGGCGGACTGGCGCGCCTGCCTGCGCATCGGCGCCAACGCGGCCTGGGCGACTGACCGCGGTGAGCCGATCGTGCAGGCCATGCTCGTCCACTTGCGGGCCGAGCGCGTGCTCATCCCGGCGGCGGCAGTGCTGGAGCGAATTGGGCTCGCCGCACGGGTGCGCGCCCGCAAGCGGGTGTTCCAAACCCTGGCTGAGGGGCTGTCCGACCCGACGCGGGAGGCGCTTGAAAGTCTGCTGGCGCTCGATCCGGAGTTGCGGCGATCCCGGTTCGCCTGGCTGCGGGACTACGCGGAATCACCGGCGCCGACCAATCTGCTCGCGCTGCTCGATCGGCTCGAATACGTCCGTGGTCTTGGCGTCGACGCTGCGCGTGCCAGGCGGATCCACCCCGCCCGCCTGGCTCGGCTGCTGGCGGAGGCCGCCGTGATGACAGTGCAGCACATTGCCGATCTCGAAGCGGCACGCCGCATCGGGATCCTGGTCGCGCAAACAGCCGAGCTGGAGTCTCGGCTGGCCGATGCGACCTTGGCCATGTTCGAGAAGTATATCGGATCGCTGTTCAGCAAAGCCCAGAACCGGGACGAGCGGCGGTTCCAGGCCACCAAGCGTGATGTCGCCAAGGCACTGCTGTTGTTCCGCCGCACCATCGTCGCGCTCAAACAGGCGCAAGCAACTGGCGAGGACGGCGTCGCAGTCGTGGATCGCGAGGTCGGGTTGAAGCGGCTGGACGAAGTCTTGCCGGTCATCGGCGCGGTGGCCGAGGTCGCCGATCAGGATACCCTGGTCACCGCAAGCGAGCGCTATTCCGTGCTGCGCCGGTTCAGTCCGCGGTTTCTGACAGCGTTCCGCTTCGAGTCGAACATGCCGCACGACCCGGTGCTGGTCGCAATCGAGGTCCTGAAGACGATGGACCGCGATGGTACCCGCACGCTGCCGAAACGCCCGCCGGCATCCTTCCTGCCAATCAAATGGCGCAGGCTGGTCTTCGCCAACGGTGCCGCCGACCGTCGTCTATACGAAGTTGCCGTGCTCGTCACGTTGCGCGACCGGCTTCGCAGCAGCGACATATGGGTGGCGGGGAGCCAAGACTACCGGGCATTTGAAGATTATCTCCTTCCAGCCGACGCGGGGCGGAACGTCGGCATCGGGAGAGAGACCGATGCCAGCCGGTTCATGGAAGCCCGCGCCGTAGCGTTGCACGAGCGCCTGAACTTCGTAATGGTGCGAGCCGCGCAGGGCGAGCTGGACGGCGTCGAGATTGAGGACGGCGAGCTCTACATCGCTCGCATGAAACCGGCCGTGCCCGAGGCGGCACGCGACCTGGCAATCCGGCTCAACGGCATGCTCCCGCGGGTGCGCATCACCGAGGTCTTGAGCGACGTTGACGCCTGGACCGGATTTGCCCATCGCTTCACTCATCTACGCACAGGCAACCCTGCGGCAGATAAGCCGGCGCTGTTGGCCGCGGTGCTCGCGGACGGCACCAATCTCGGCCTTGCCCGAATGGCCGACGCATCGCACGGCATCAGTTACCACCACCTGGTCAACGTAGCGCAGTGGCACATCAGCGATGACAACTACGTCGCCGCCCGAGCCGAGATCATCAACGCGCACCACAAGCATCCGATGGCGGCAATCTGGGACGATGGCTCGACCGCTTCATCGGACGGCCAGTATTTCCGGGGCGGCGGTCGCGCCGGATCGAGCGGCGCGGTCAATGCCAAATACAGCAACGACCCCGGTTTTGTGGTCTATACGCACGTCTCGGGCCATTACGGTCCGTTCCATACGCGAGTGATCGCGGCGACGGTCAGTGAGGCACCATACGTCCTCGACGGCCTGATGCATCATGTGCACCAGACCGACCTTCGCATCCGCGAGCACTATACCGACACCGCAGGCGCCACCGATCACGTGTTCGGCCTTTGCTGCCTGCTCGAGTTCCAGTTCTCGCCGCGGATCAAGGATCTGAAGGACCGCAAGCTCTACACGATCGAAAAGCCCGGCACCTATCCGCTGCTGCAGCCGCTGATCGGCGAAGCGATCGATCTCGCCGCAATCAGCGACCAGTGGCTTGAGCTCATGCGCCTGAAGGCCTCGATCGAGGCCGGCACGGTGCTGCCCTCGGTGATCCTGCGCAAGCTCGCCGCGGCCGGTCCCGGCAATGCGCTGTCGCGCGCATTACGGACCCTCGGCCGGATCGAGCGCACGCTGTTCACGTTGCAATGGCTCTCCGATCCTGGCTTGCGACAGCGCAGCCATGCCGGGCTGAACAAGGGTGAGTCCAGCAATTCCCTGCGTCGCGCGATCTTCTTCCACCGCCAAGGCGAAATCCGCGATCGCACGTTCGAAAACCAAAGCTTCCGCGCCTCAGGTCTCAGCCTGATCACCGCCGCCATCGTGCATTGGAACACGGTCTATCTCGACCGCGCCGTGCAGCAGCTCCGGGCACAAGGTGCCGCCGTTCCCGGTGAGCTGCTCGCCCACGTCGCCCCGCTCGGTTGGGAGCACATCGCCCTCACCGGCGATTACGTCTGGTCCGCCGTCAAGCTCGAGCCCAGCTTCCGACCGCTACGCGATGTTCGCACTGCGTTCCTACCACGAGCAGCTTAGCGTGCAGTTTTGAACAAATCGTCCGCTGACCCCTTCAGGGAGGAGGTCATAGCGTCGGTTGTTAGATAGACAACGCCAAGGCCGAACATTCCACGAACATTGAGAAGTCGCACTGCTGAGAACGACCTTTCCCACCGCGGCCCTATGGAGGCGGAGGTGTGGTGACGGTCGCACCGGCTCGGGTGGAGGTCAGATAGCCTCCTTTGCGGAGGCAGTTGTCACGTCTCCGGTATTCGGCGTACCAGCTGGTTCAATGAGTAGGAGGTGAGCTTCTTCGGCGGCCATCGGACGGTGTTCGACACCCTTCGGGACGACGTAGAGATCGCCCGGACCAAGGTGCACATCACCATCCCTGAGCTGAATTGTCAGATTTCCTTTGAGCACCAGAAAAAAATCATCGGTATCCGGGTGAGAGTGCCAGATGAATTCACCTTGAACCTTGACGACCATGACGTCGTGTTTGTTGAAGGAAGCAACAATCTTTGGCGACCAGTGATCCGAGAACATCTTTAGTTTTGCTTCAAGATTGACGACCACCATCCTCTCCTCATTCTGGCGTGGGCCGACCCTCAGCGTCCTATCGCGAGATGCCGGCGCGATCGAGTTCCCGATAGACGGTTGACCGCCCAAGCCCCAGCTGTTTGGCAGCGGCTGTGGGGGACAGGCCTGCTTGCACAAGTTTCAGTGCTGCCGTGATTTTATCGCCATCGAGCGGCTGGCGCCCCGGTCGTTTGCCTCGCGCGCGGGCGGCGGCGATGCCGTCTTTCGTGCGTTCTGCGATCAGCCGCCGCTCGAAATGTGCAATCGCTCCGAACACGTGGAACACCAGCTCGCCGGCGGCCGAGTTGGTGTCGATCCTTTCCTCCAGACTGAGCAGGGCGATGCCGCGCTCCTTGAGCATCGCGACCGTGGCCAGCAATTCGCCGAGTGAGCGACCGAGGCGGTCGAGACGCACGACCGCAAGTGTGTCGCCCTCGCGGGCGTAGGCAAGCAACGCATTGAGGCCCGGCCGTTCCATGGTTTTGCCGGAACGGACATCGCTGAAGACCTTGATTGCCCCCGCCTTGGTCAGTCGCAGGTCCTGGCCGGCGATATCCTGATCGCCGGTCGACACTCGCGCGTATCCCAGAACGTCGCCCATGCCGTCTCCCAAACGACCGTTCTCTGGACGGGGCCGGCGGTGTCCCGTCGGGGCCCCCGCTTCCGTCCACAAAATACGTCCAGTAAATGACCGCCGTCCACAATCATGACGAACGTTTTTGGGACGGAGGCGGGCCGTG
Organism: Acetobacteraceae bacterium; assembly: GCA_030041375.1. GTDB lineage: Bacteria > Pseudomonadota > Alphaproteobacteria > Acetobacterales > Acetobacteraceae > JAKAWQ01. The sequence continues at coordinate 1,922 of JASHOA010000001.1, read as the reverse complement.
GCACGGCGACAACTGCTGACCGAGGAAGAACGCGGGCTGCTCTTCGGGATTCCCAAGGACCGGGACGCCCTGATCCGCCATTACAGCTTCACCCGTTCCGATAAAGAACTTCTCGCCCTACGGCGAGGGAACGCGAACCGCCTGGGCCTCGCAGTGCAACTCGCCCTGTTGCGGCATCCCGGCATGGCCCTGGCGCACATGGAGGAGCCGGTCGATGCGCTGGTGGCCTGGCTGTCGGAGCGCCTTGAGATTCCGGCAGCCGCATTCGCGAGGTACGCCACCCGGACGCAGACCTTGACCGATCACGCTCGCATCCTGGCGGCAGCGCTCGGCCTTCGACCGGCAACTGCTACCGACCTGCCGTTCATGATCGAAGCCGCAGCACAAGCCGCATGGAGCACGGATCGCGGCCAGCCCATTGCGGCCGGGATAATTTCGACGTTGCACGGGGAGAAAGTGATCTTACCGGCACCGGCCGTGATCGAACGTGCTGCGATTGCCGGCCGCGCCCGGGCACGCAAACGTGCAGCCGCCACTTTGCTCGCGGGACTCTCCGAGGCGCAACTGGCGGAACTGGACAAGCTGCTGGTCATCGATCGTGCGCTGAGGGCGACGCCATTCGCCTGGCTCCGGAACGCCCCACGCTCGCCGAAGGCAGACCACGTCAGCGAGTTGATCGAACGCCTGCGGTTCGTGCGCGAGATCGGACTGTCGGCGGAGGCCGCGGCACGGATCCATGAAAACCGATTCCAGCAATTCATCCGCGAAGGACGGATTTCGGACGCGCACCAGCTGGGGCGGTATGCCGTGCACCGGCGGCGGGCGATCCTGGCGGCGAATGTCATCGATCTTGAAGCCCGGTTGACAGACGCGCTTCTCGACATGGCCGACAAGCTCATCGGAAGCCTCTTCGCCCGGGCACGGAAAGCCAAGGAGCGCCGATATGTCGCGGGCACACGGGACGTAGGTCGCCTGATGCGCATGTTCTACGGGACGATCGAGGCCCTCGAGGCGGCACAGAACACACAGCGGGATGGCTTCGCCGTCGTCGATGAACGCGTCGGCTGGGCCAAGCTGCAGCGGGTGCGCGGCGACGTACGAACGCTGGCCGATCTCGCCGAGGAAGACCCGCTACTCGGAGCAGCAGATCGTTACCGAACCTTGCGCAAGTTCGCACCGGATCTGCTCGAGGCCTTGGAATTCAAGGCGACACGCAGCCATGACCCGATGCTGTCCGCGATCAAGCTGTTGCAGGACCTCAATCGCTCGGGCAAGCGTGACATGCCGGCGGATGCGCCAATGCCGTTCCGCGAGGACTGGAAGCGGCTGGTGAGCGAAGAAGGTCAGCGAAGCCGCCGGCTGTATGAGACTGCGGTGTTGGCGACGCTGCGGGACAAGCTGCGATCCGGCGACGTCTGGGTCGAGCGATCGGTTAACTATCGCCGTTTCGACAGCTACTTGCTTCCCCAGGACGAGGTGCCCGCGGTTGCGGCCAAGTTGGGACTGCCGGCGACTGCGGACGAGTGGCTGGCTCGGCGGGGCGCCGAACTCGACCAGCGGCTCAGGCGCTTCGCGCGCCTGCTCCGCCGCGGCGAACTCGAAGGCGTCGAACTGCGTGACGGACGGTTGCACGTCACGCCTGTGAAAGCGGCGACCCCGCCGGAAGCCGAGGCCTTGGCCGATCGCATCGACGCCCTCCTCCTGTTCTTCGGCGTGCAATTTTGACTCTGACTCACTTTTGATGAGATTGGGGAGCGAAGTGCCGTTGGTTTTCTGAGGGAATCCAACGGTATGCGACCAAGCTTCCGTCCGTCTGCCCTGGTGCCGCGCGGCTTCGTGGTGGAGAGCGTCGTCTGCGCAGCCAGCGCGACGCTGATCACCATACGGCACGCAAGCAAGGCATCCCCATGTCCGAAGTGCGG
>JASHOA010000038.1 GCA_030041375.1 Acetobacteraceae bacterium | reverse complement strand
GGAACGAGGCCAATGGCACCCGATCCACCGCTGCGACGATGAAGTGGGCAACATCATTCGCTGGCAGCCAGTCCTTGAGGTCCGGCGGCAGCAGAAAAGACTGGTCACGGTTGAACGGTACGAAGTTCGACATAGCTGGATGCTATCCAGCTATCGAGAATTTGGGTACCCCCCAATCCGACACGCTGCTAGACCCGTATCGGGCTGACTGTGCAGCCCGACACGGGTCTCGCGCTTTATTCGAGCCCGCGATTCACGCCCTCCGACGATTCCGCCTCGGGCGATCGCGGGCTAGCCGCAGGCTTGGGACCAGCGCTGCTCGTTTGCGAACCGGTCCACCAACAAGTCGACGAAGATACGCACCTTGGCCGGTAAGTACCGGCGATGGGGGTAGACCGCGACGATGTCGGAATCGGGAGCATTGTAGGCGCGCAACAACGGCACCAGTGCTCCCGAGGCAAGATGATCCAGGATGTGATAAGGAGGGGTGAGCCACAATCCGCCGCCGGCAACGACGACGGCGCGCATTGTCTCGAGGCTGGAAGTAAGCAGGCTGCCGGAGACCCGGGCCACAACGGTGTTGCCGCCGGCATCGCGGAACGGCCACTCGTTGCCCAATGTCGAGTAGGCATAGAGCAGGCAGTTGTGCCCTTCGAGGTCGGCGGGGGTTTTCGGCTCAGGATTGCGCTCGAGGTAGCCCGGGGCACAGCACAGCACATATCTCCAGCCGAAGAGGCGCCGGCGCACCAACGTCGAGTCAGGAGGCGGTGCCACGGTAATTCCGAGATCGTAGCCTTCCTGCACGAGGTCTATCATCACGGCGTTGGCGGTGCGCAGGTCGACGGACACTTCCGGGTATCTGCTCAGGAACTCGGTGACCACCGGCGCGATGAAGCGGCCGAGACCGGTGTGGCAATAGATCCGAAGCTGACCGCGCGGGGTCTGCTGCAACGCGCTCGCGATCTGATCCGCTTCCTCCAGCTCGTGCAGAATCTGTGAACAGCGCTCGTAGTACTCGCGTCCGATTTCGGTGAGGCTGACGCTGCGCGTGGTGCGGTTCAGCAGACGCACGGCGAGCCTGTTTTCAAGCACCTGCACGTGGTTGCTGACCATCGCGCGCGAGATGCGCAGCTCTTCGGCGGCCGCGGTGAAACTGCCCCGCTCGACCACCCGTAAGAAGGTTTTCGTCGCCGCAAGCCGGTCCATGCACGGTCTCCCTGTGCACCGCGCCACCATGACCGATCACAGGATTAGTCAATGTGCGGAGACACTCTATCAAGTAGGTCGAAGTTTATCCACCGATCCTGACTTTCTACGTGTCTCCGCGTCCAAAGGACAGAGTCGCGCCGATCGAACGCGGTTTGCGGGTCGGCCAACGACGTGGAGGGCACGCGATGGACCTGCGAGAGAGCGACCAGAGACCCGGGTTCGCACCAGCCGGGGACATTTCGGAACTGCCGCAGCCCCCGTTCGGTGATCGTTTCATGCAAAGAGCACATGGCCGGCCCGCCGTATCGGCCATACTGGACGGTTCAGTTTTTCCCAGATACCGGCCTGTCGAGGGAGCTGGCCTCAGGACCTCTGCCCGGCAATTGCGGGGCAAATCGAAATGACTTTTCGTCGTCTCAGCACTTCGGCAACCGGTTGCTCGGCGATCATCCTGGCCATCGCTGTGCTGGCAGCCCCGGCGATAGCGCGAGAGAGCGCCTTCGCCATAGCGGCGGAAGCATCGGTGAGAGCGCCGATCGGGTTGTGGCGCACCGCAAATGGCAAGGCAGTGGTCCGGATCGCGCACTGCGGTCATGCGTTGTGCGGGTGGATTGTTGGCCTCGCGGGCGCGCCGGGTGAAGCGATGCCGAGGGATGTCGCCGGGCACCCGCAATGCGAGCTCACCATCATCCACGCCGAGGGGCCGCACGGGAACGGTGTCTGGACGGGCACGGTGAGCGACCCGCGCAACGGTCGATCCTACGGCGCGCGGCTTCATGTCGACAAAGCCGGAGATCTGCGGCTGCGGGGCTTTCTCGGCATTCCGCTCTTTGGCGAAACGGTGACGTGGCACCCCTTCACCGGCCAGCTTGGCGCCGCATGCCGCATGTCATGACAGGGTGAGAAGGAACGACAATGAACAGCAACACATTGACCGGGCGGCGGTCCCTGTTTGCGCTCGCAAGTGGCGCTCTCCTCGCTGTCGCCGTGCCATGGGCACCAGGCGCGCAAGCCGCGAATGCCCGAGATGCGATGGCGCCTGTTGCGCAACTCGACGATGCCCTGCTCGCAGCGATGAAGGCGGGCTCGCGCGGTGCGTCATTTTCTGCCCGCTATGCCACGCTTCAGCCCGTGATCGAGCAGGTCTTCGATCTCGAACGGGTGCTCGCGGCCTCGGTCGGATTCTCCTGGCCGACAATTTCCGCCCAACAGAAGAGGGCGCTGATGGCCGCGTTCCGCCGCTATACCGTTGCCACCTACGTCGCGAACTTCGACAGCTACAACGGACAGAGTTTCGAGCTCGTGCCGGGCATGCGCGAGGTCGGCAACGGGGAGGCTGTCGTCCGCACCAGGCTGCACCGGCGAAGCCGCTCTCCGGTCGTGCTTGCGTACGTCATGCGCCAGGGCCCGGCGGGATGGCAGGCGGTGGACGTGCTGACCGATGGCTCCATCAGCAGGGTCGCGGTGCAGCGCTCGGATTTCCAGGAGCTTCTGGGAAGTGGCGGCGCGCCTGCGCTCGCCGCCGGGCTCGAGCGCAAGGCCGCCAATCTCTCGGGCGGCGTGGCCTGATGAGAGGCACGGACGACGGCGGGCCGCTGCTTCAGAGGCTGCTCGCGCATCTCGTCACCGCGAGCCGGAGATATGCCCGGGCGGTGGTGCTCGCCGGAATCCTTCTCGCCGGCGGCGCGGGCTTTTATGCCAGCCGCCATCTCGGCGTGAACACCAACACCGACGAGATGTTCTCTGCATCGCTTCCCTGGCGGCAGCGAGAGATCGCTTTCGAGCGTGCTTTCCCGGAGCTTCAGGGGCTGCTGGTCGCGGTGATCGACGCCAGGGCGCCGGAGGCAGGGGAGGAAACGGCGCGCGATCTGGCCCGTGCGCTTCGCCCTGACCAGAGACTCTTCAGCATGGTGAGCCGGCCCGGTTCTTCGCCCTATTTCTCGAAGGAGGGCCTTCTTTTCCTCTCGACGAGCGATCTCACGCGGCTCCTCAATCGGATCGTCGATGCCCAGCCCTTTCTCGGCAAGCTCGCACAGGACCCGACGGCGCGCGGCCTTTTCTCGGCACTCGGGCTGCTCGGGCAAGGGGTGGTGCATGGCGGTGCGAACCTGGCCCCGTATCGCTCGGAGCTCCTCGCCTTCCACCGGGCGATGGGCGCGGCGCTCTCCGGACATGCGGCGCCTCTCTCGTGGCAGCAGATGTTGAGCGGCGATCTTGCCAACGTTGCCGGCCCGTATCAGTTCGTACTGTTCAAGCCACGGCAGGACTTTCATGCGCTTGAGCCGGGCGGGGCGGCAACCGCGGCAATCCGCGCCGCAGCGGCCAGGCTTCCGTTCGTCAAAAGCGGCCAGGCGCGCGTGCGCATCACCGGATCGGTCGCGCTCGCCGATGCTCAGTTCGCCTCCGTCGCCAAGGGGACCGTGACCGGACTCATCGTGAGCGTGGTGCTGATCACACTCTGGCTCACGCTCGCCGTCAGGAGCTGGCGTCTGATCGTGCCGATCCTCGCTACCCTGGTGCTCGGGCTGATGCTCACGCTGTTCTTCGCCACTGCGGCGATCGGCACGCTCAACCTCGTCTCGGTCGGATTCGGGATCCTCTTCGTCGGCATCGCGGTCGATTTCGCGATCCAGTTTACCGTCCGCTTCCGCGAGGCACGGCGCGAAACGGGCGACACGCCAGGCGCATTGAGCCTCACCGCCCGGCGTGCGGGCGGGGCCATTCTCGTCGCCTCTCTCGCTACCGCAGCCGGCTTTCTCGCCTTCGTGCCGACCGATTTCGCCGGTGTCGCCGAGCTCGGGCTGATCGCCGGGGCAGGCATGCTGATCGCCTTCCTGTGCACGATGACCTTCCTCCCCGCCGCGATCACCCTCTTGCATGCGCGCGACGAGCAGAGGGAGGTTGGCTTCGCCTGGGGGCGGGCGGCGGACCGACTGATCGCGCGCTGGCATGCGCCGGTTCTTCTCGCCTTTGCCGCACTGGTCGTCGCTTCGCTTGCCCTTGTCCCGCGGCTCGCCTTCGATTCCAACCCCCTCGATACGCAAAATCCAGACACCGAGGCGATGCGCACGCTGCGCGACCTGATGAACCGGCCGCTGACCAACCCCTATGGCATCGACATCCTGGCCCCGAACCTGGCCACGGCGCAGGCATTGGCGGCAAAGCTGAAGTCGCTGCCTGACGTTTCGCACGTGGTCACGCTCTCGAGCTTTGTGCCGCAGGAGCAGAAGCAGAAGCTCGCGATGGTGAACGAGGCGGCGGACATCATGGCGCCGAGCCTGCTGCCGCCGCCGGATCCCCGCGCGGCGGCACCTGCGGATATTCGCTCCGCCGCGCGATCGGCACTCGACCAAGTCGAGCCGGCGCTGCACCTCCTGCCGCCGGATTCTCCGCTCGCGCAAATCGCCGGCGATTTGCGCGCCGTTGCCCGCGCGCCCGACAATACGGTGCGCACGATCGGCATCGCGCTGACACAATTCCTGCCGCTCGAGCTCGATCGGCTGCGCACGGCGCTGCAAGCCGCGCCGGCAACCCTCGGCTCGGTGCCGGGAGAGCTCAGGCGGGACTGGGTGCTGCCTGATGGAAGGGCGCGGATCCAGGTGCTGCCGGTCGAAGCGGCAGAGAGCAGTGCCGGCCTGCACCGGTTCGTCGCCGAGGTGACGCGAGTGGCGCCCAATGCGGGGGGGACGGCAGTGACGGTGGTGGCGACCAGCGATTCCATCGTCAGCGCCTTCCGCTCCGCGGCCCTGGCGGCGGTACTGGCGATCGCGGCGATCCTTCTGATCGCGCTCCGAAGCCTGCGCGACGCCGCGCTCGTGCTGGCGCCGCTGCTGCTTTCGGCCGCGCTCAGCGTGCTGGTGATGGTGCTGCTGCCACTCGACCTCAACTACGCGAACATCATCGCCCTGCCGCTACTGCTCGGTGTCGGGGTTTCCTTCAATATTTACTTCGTAATGAACTGGCGGGCCGGCAGGCGGGACATGCTGGCCTCGGCGACCGCCCGCGCGGTGGCCTTCTCCGCGCTCACCACCGGCACGGCCTTCGGCTCGCTTGCTCTTTCGGCGGAGACCGGCACAGCGTCGATGGGCGAACTTCTGCTCATCAGCCTCGGCTGCACGCTCGTTGCGAGCCTGCTCTTCGTTCCGGCGCTGCTCGCGGCACTGTCACACCGCGCCGATTCCCGATTGCAACCGCGCGCATTTGCTCCCGCGCGCCTTCGGCTCCTCAACGACGAGCAGCACGTCCGCCAGACGATGGAGCGGCGCCGATGAACAGGATGACCAATCCGCTTCGCGACTCCTGGCCGGTCCCCGAAGTGAAGGCCACGGCTTCCACCGCCGGAAAACCCGCACAGACAATGAAGGCAGGTGAGACGGTCCGGCTTCCCGGCCGCCTGGAATATCGCACCGTTGGTGCAACGTGGCGCGATATCGCCTCGCTCATCGACAAAGAGGCCCCCCGGTCTCTCATCCTCGATGCGAGCGGGCTTTCCTATTGCGACGCCGCGGGTGCCGCGCTCATTCTCCGGCTTGAGCGCGATCAGAGAAGGCGCGGCGGAGAACTTGCGCTCACCGGCGCCTCTCCCGAAATCGCCAATCTCCTCGATCTCTATCACCTGCCGGCGATCGAAGCGGAGCCCTCGGCGCCGCGGCAATCACCGCGATGGATCGAGGCTGCCGGTGCGGCGGTGCGCGAGCGAGGCGAGATCTGGCTCACGGAACTCGCCACGTTCGGCGCCACGGCCCGCGCCGTCGCGGGCTCGCTTCCGCGGCTCCGGCGATGCCGCGGCAGCGAGATCCTGCGGCTGATCGAGGCCGACGGCGCGCGCGCTTTGCCGATCGTCCTCCTGCTCGGCGTCCTGATGGGCGTGATCATCGCATTTCAGGCCGCCATCCAGCTCCGACGCTTCGGGGCGGAACTCTACATTGCCAATCTCCTGGCACTGGCGAGCTTCCGCCAACTCGGTCCGTTTCTCACCGCCGTCATCCTCGCCGGCCGCTCCGGCGCCGAGTTTGCCGCCGAGATCGGCACCATGAAGATCGGCGAGGAGGTCGACGCCCTGGTGACGATGGGTTTCGACCCGATTTCATTCCTGGTCCTCCCGCGGCTCGTCGCCCTGATGATCGCAGCCCCGTTGCTGACCCTCTTCACCGACCTCGGGAACCTCGCCGGCGGCCTCGCGGTGTTCAAACTGTTCGGCTTCACCGCCGCGGCCTATGCCCAGCAGGTGCTGCAGACCGCGCATTACGGCGATCTCCTCGATGGCATCGCCAAATCCGTCCTGTTCGGCACACTCATTGCGTTCACCGGCTGCCTCAGAGGCCTGGAAGCGGGCGGCGGAGCGCGAGCCGTGGGCTTCGCGGCGACGAGTGCCGTCGTCTCCTCGCTGGTGCTGATCATCGTCTTCGACGGCATCTGGTCCGTCGCAGGTCAGTATGTTTAGCCTTGACCTTGCCTTCGCTTCACCGCCCGGCTCTGCCCGCGAGGAGAGGGCCGGGCGCTCGCCGATCGTCACGGTGACGGATCTCGATATCGGCTACGCCGATAAAATCGTGCTCCGGGATTTGAATTTCACCGTCGAGACCGGCGAGATCCTGTTCCTTCTCGGCGCATCGGGGTCGGGCAAGAGCACGCTCCTGAAGCACATGATCGGGCTCATTCCCCCGCTCGCCGGAAAAATCCTGATCGGCGGCCGCAACCTCGCGACGGCGGAAGGAGCGGAGCGCGAAGCGATCCTCAGGGAGATCGGGGTGGCTTATCAGCAGGGAGCGCTGCTCAGGTCGCTCACGCTCAAGGAGAATGTGCGTCTTCCGCTCGAGCGGTTCAGCGACCTTCCTCTCGAAGCCATGAACGAAGTGGCCGCTCTGGTGCTCGCCCAGGTTGGACTCGCCTCCGCGGTCGAGGCGCTGCCCGAAAGGGTTTCCGGCGGCATGCAGAAACGCGCCGCCATCGCGCGCGCGATCGTGCTCAGTCCCAAGGTCGTCTTCCTCGACGAGCCCTCGGCCGGTCTCGATCCGATCACTGCTGCCGAACTCGATTCGCTGATCCGCCATCTCGCGGATGGGCTCGGGTTGACGTTCGTGATCGCGAGCCATGAGCTGAGCAGCCTGTTCGCCATTGCCGACCGCGCCATCATGCTGCGGGAGGGACATGGCCTGATCGCCGATGGGAGGCCACAGGCGCTGCGGGACGGCAGTTCCGATCCCTATGTCCGGCGTTTCCTTCAAAGCGATGCGCGCCGGCGGATGAGTAGCCCGCGATCGCCCGAGGCGGAATCGTCGGAGGGCGTGAATCGCGGGCTCAAACAATGTCTAGACCCTTGTCGGACGGTCCAGTCAGACCGACAAGGGTCTAGCGGGGGGTCGAGCCGATGACCCGCTCCGCCGTGAATCTCCGCATCGGGCTCTTCGTTCTGGCGGGTTTGGCGCTGCTCGCAGCCGGCCTGCTTGCGCTCGGGTTGGGCTGGCAGTTTCAGCCTGTGACGCCGGCCGAAACCTATCTCGACCAATCGGTGCAAGGCCTCGAGGTCGGGGCTCCGGTCATGGAGCTTGGGGTTCCGGTCGGGCGCGTTGCCGCGATCGGCTTCGCCGGCAACGAATATCCCGAAGCCCCACCGGTCGCGAATGTGGCAGCAGGTCAGCGTTCAGTCGTCGTACAAATGGCTCTCGACAGCCAGGCCTTTCCTGCGCGGCTGCCGGGTGCGGCGCGGCGGAACTACCTCGAGCGCCAGGTCGCCCAGGGCCTGCGCGCACATCTTGCCCCTCAAGGCTTTACGGGAGAGCTTTATCTCGAGCTCGACTTCGTCAACCCGCGACAAAGTCCCGCGCCTCGCGTTTCCCGGCAGACGCGAGCCGTTTACATCCCGGCGGTGCCCGGAACATTGACCAAGCTCACGAATGCGGCCGAGCAGGTCCTGGGCCGGCTGAAGGACGCCGACGTGGCGCATCTCGTCGCCAATGCAACGTCGCTGGTCAACGAACTGCGGGTGACCAACAAAGAAGCCGAAGCCCTGCTTGCCGATCCCGATGTCGGAACGACCGTCGCCAATCTCGCGCAGGCATCGGGCGATCTCGATGTTGTCCTCGCGGCAGCCGCGCACGATGCTCCGCCGGCGCTGGCAGCCGCTGGCGATGCCACCCGACATCTCGACCGCCTCGCCGCCCGGCTCGACCGCGCCACGTCGCACGTCAATCTCGAACGCACCGCAGAGAACTTTGCAGCGACCGCGGCGGACGCGCGCCAGGCGGCACAGGCGCTCCCTGCGGTTCTGGTGCAAACCCGGCAAACGCTCCAGCAACTGCGGCTCCTTCTCGGTTATGGCTCCGGCAACCTCGCCGCCACCATCTCTGATCTCGACCAGTTGGCCGAGACTCTCAACGGGGTGGCCGCCGGCATCAAAGCCTATCCCTCCCAACTCGTGTTCGGCCAGGCCCCACCCCATGTCTCCTACCAGCCAGGCAACCGGCGCTGACCGCCCCTTCCATCATGCCTTCGCGCGGCATGCCTGGAAGCTTTTTGCCGTATTGCTGCTGCTTGCCGGCTGTAGCAGCGTTCTCGATCCTCCGTACCCCGTGCGCAATACCTATCTCCTCCAGGCGCAACCGCCGCAAATGCCGGATCCACCAGACCCCGGACCGGTACTGTTGGTTCGCCGCTTCACGGTCAATCCTGCCTTCGCCGGGCAGAGCTTCGTCCTGCGCAAAGATGGCGGAGAATTCGAGGACGACTACTACCATACGTTCCTCGATCCGCCGGCGCGGGCGATCGCCTCCCTGACCGCGCGATGGTTGAGCCAGAGCGGACTCTTCCGCACGGTGATTTCAGGCCCGAGCGAGCTCGAACCAGGGCTCGTGCTCGAGGCCACGATCCCCGCGCTCTATGGCGACTTCCGCGGCCGCCCCACGGCCATCCTCGAGGTCGACTTTCGCCTGATCGATGTGCGAAGTCCGTCCGGCACCGTCATGTATGCTGGGAATTTCCGCCGTGCAGTACCGATCGAGTCTGCGACACCGACGGGATTGGCGCAGGGTTGGGATACGGCTTTGGCGTCGATCCTCTCCGAATTCGAAAACAAACTGGGAGCCGCGCTCTCGCGCGACCCGAACTTCCGGGACCATTGAACAACGCCCGTATGGCCACGTTCTTTCCGGACAGCCTGCTCGCCGCCGCACTCGCACGCCCGTCGCTACCGATGATGCGATCCGGCAGTTCCGATGGTTGAGACTGCCGCGTTAGCTGTGGAGTTTCAATAGGTTGTTCCCGGTCAGGCCGAGGCGGCTGGTGGGTGGAGAATTGGTCAATCCAGCGAGATAATATATCAAGCACAAGCGCATTTATCGGCCACTCCGCACATCTTAGCTTCCGGTTTGTCCAAGGGGCGCCGTTCGAATCGCCTCCATCCACAACCCGGTTCAGGAGCTCGATGGTGAAACCTGTCATGAGTGTTACGCGCGGTGCGCTGCTCCATCTGGCGCCAGGAAGGGATCGGATCTCCGAACCGGAGCCCCTTGTTACGGCGACAGGCGCACCGTGGCTGCCCTCGGGTGCGGTCGTGGCGCAGACAGCGTCTTTGCTCATCCGGGCGAGTACAGCCGCCACTCTTGCTGCCAGGCGTTCCATCAAAGTCTCTTACGGCAATGGGGATTTCGGGCCGCCGCTCAACGATGATCGCGCGGTATTCGTGACGGTGAATATCACACTCGCTCGGCCTGCCGGGAGCGTCCCGGCGAGCGTCAAAGCCGCTCTCGCCGATCAGACTGGCGGTGGACGCCGAGCGAGGGAATTCGATGCCCTGCCCTTCCACCGGCGTTTGCCGGCGGCTTCGGTGGGGTGATCGCAGCCCAGGTGCTGCTCAACGTCACCGTCGTCGATCTCTCAACATGGTTTGTGTGGCTACCAACAGATGGGCGTCGTGCCATGGAACTGCTCGAGGATGATCTGGGTGTCGGGTTGGAGCCGGCCGAGAAGCATTCAAGCCCGGCGGACGACCTGAGCGAGCGACCCCGGGAATGCGAAGCGAAAGCCCGGGTGCTCCGCGAGCCTCCGCCGGAGGTGACCGCGAAGCGGGAGCTTCCGAGGACAGATACGGCAAATGAACAGATTCTCCGCACGGCCCGGCGCGAGAGGGGCGGCCGGGTCCGCGTTTCGCGCGCACGGCTCAGGAAAGCAGCTTTCGCCCTGGCACTGGCCGCCGGCGTCGCCGGGGCCGCCGAATACGGCTATCATTACTGGACGACCGGCCGCTTTCTCATCGCCACCGACGACGCTTATGTCGATGCGCATTCGAGCCTGATCGCTCCTAAGGTCTCGGGCTACATCGCGGCGGTGCTGGTCACTGACAACGCGCACGTGCGCAGGGGCGAGGAGCTAGCGCGCATTGATCCGCGCGATTATCAGACCGCTCTCGCCAAGGCGCGCGCCAATGTCGCGGAGGCCGACGCCAATATCCGCGTTCTGCATCAGCAGATCGCCCAACAGAAGCTCGTCGTCGAGCAGCAACGCCTGCAGGTTGCCGCGGACGACGCGGTGCTGGTCTATGCCCGGCAGAATGACCTGCGTTATACCGAGCTGGCGAGCAGTGGCTACGGCACCGTGCAGCAGGCGGAGCAATCAACCGCCGACAGCCGCAAGGACCAGGCATCGCTGGGGCGGGACACCACCGCCGTGGCGGCTGCCGCTGAACAGGTCAAGGTCCTCGGGGCGCAGTTGCAGCAGGCGCGGGCGGTGCTGGCGCAGAGCCTGGCTGCCGAGAACCAGGCGATCCTCAATCTCGGCTACACGGTGATCCGCGCACCCTTCGACGGTACTGTCGGCGTGCTCACAGTGGCGCCCGGCCAATATGTGCAGCCCGGGACGCAGTTGATGGCGATCGTGCCGCTCAACCGGGTCTACATCACCGCCAACTACAAGGAGACCGAGTTGACGAACGTGCGGCCGGGCCAACCGGCGACGATCGCGATCGACACGTACCCTGGCACGGTCGTACACGGCCGTGTCGCAAGCCTCGCGCCGGCGAGCGGCGAGGAGTTCGCGCTGCTGCCGCCCGACAATGCAACCGGCAATTTCACGAAAATCGTGCAGCGGATCCCGGTCAAGATCGTCATCGACAAGGACGATCCGCTGAGGGGACTGCTGCGGCCCGGTATGTCGGTCGAACCGACGATCGACACCGACCCGTCGAACGCCGGCCGCTGAACAGAGGGGAAGCTCGCGATGACCACCGCACTGACACGCGCGGCCGAGCCGGCCGTGCCGCTCAGGACCTGGATCGCCGTCGGCGGCGCGTTGCTCGGCGCCTTCATGGCGGTGCTCAACATCCAGATCACCAACACGGCGCTCCCTTACATCGAAGGTGGGATTGGCACTGGCGGCGTCTACGGCACCTGGATCTCGACCGCTTATCTGATCGGCGAGATCATCGTGGTGCCGCTCGCCGACTTCCTCTCCAGGGCCTTCTCGGTGCGGCGCTATCTGCTCGTCAATACCGCCCTGTTCCTCGCCTTTTCGGTTCTCTGCGGGCACGCGCACAGCCTCGACGAGATGATTCTGTTCCGGGCACTGCAAGGCTTTACCGGCGGCGTCCTGATCCCCGTTGCCTTCACGATCATCTTCTCGATGCTCCCCCCTTCGAAGCACGCAACGGGACTCGCCGGATTTGCGATCACGGCCGTCTTCGCGCCGGCGATCGGGCCGACGATCGGCGGCTGGCTCAACGATCATTACGGCTGGGCCTGGGTTTTCTACGTCAACCTCTTCCCGGGCGCGGTGATGCTCGGCGCCCTCTGGTACGGCCTGCCGAAGAGCCGGATGCAGCTCTCGCTGCTCAGGCGCGGCGACTGGCGCGGCATCGCGCTGATGGCTTTAGGCCTCGCGGCGTTGCAGACCGTGCTCGATGACGGCAACGTCTACGACTGGTTCGGCTCGCCCTTCATCGTGAAGCTTTCCCTCGTCGCGGGGATCGCGCTCGGTGCCTTCGTCGTGCTCGAATTCCTGACGCCGGAGCCCGTCGTCAATTTCCGTCTGCTCGGGCGGCGCAATTTCGGGCTCGGCACGGGCGCCAATTTCCTGCTCGGCTTCGCTCTCTACGCGGCGGCCTATCTTCTGCCGCAATACCTCGCGGTGACGCAGGGCTTCAACGCCGAGCAGGCGGGCGAGGTGATGGCATGGACCGGATTGCCGCAACTGCTCGTGGTCCCCTTCGTGCCGCTGTTGATGAAGCGGCTCGACGCCCGGCTGCTGGCTGTCGCGGGCTTCCTGATCTTCGGCGCCAGTTGCTTCATGAACCTGCACTTCGACACGAATGTTGCGGCGCCACAGCTTTTCTGGCCCGATGTTGTCAGGGCGGTCGGCACGGCGCTCGTGTTTACCCCGCTCTCGGCGATTGCGATGGTCGGAATCGCCAACGCCGAGGCGGGCGCGGCCTCCGGCGTTTTCAACATGATGCGCAATCTCGGCGGCGCGGTCGGCACCGCCGCAGTCGAAACGTTCCTGACGAGGCGCGAGCAATTTCACTCCTTCATCATCAATGCGCACGTGTCGCTGGTCGAGCCCGCGACGCGCACCCGGCTGGCGGGTCTGGAGAATGATTTCATGGCCCATGGCTTCCCGAGCGCAATGGGGGCATTGCACCAGGCCGCGATCGCGATCGGCAATACGATCCACGCGCAAGCGACGATCATGGGTTATGCCGATTGCTTCGGGCTCCTCGGCGCCGTCCTCGTCGCCGCCATCCTGCCGGTCATGTTGTTGCGCAAGGGCACGAGTGCGGGCGCACCGGCGCACTGAGGCAAAACGGATTTCACGGTGTGGCGAGCGTCATGTTGCCGTGGGAACGGGTCCTCCGCAAAGTGGTCGCTCTGGCGCAAATGGGTTGGTTTCGGGCGGGGACCGGTGCACGGCCTGCAAAGCGATGAGTTCGGCCACTTCATCCCGCCAGCGCTGCCGGCTGCGGCGGCGATCGGCGGGCCGTTGGTAGCGGATGACCGAGGCGCCGACATGGCGGATGCGATAGCGCGCCTGGCCGAGCGCGCTTTCGGCCCCGGCGCAGGCGTGGTGACCGAGGCCGTCCAGTTGCTCATCTAGCGCCCGAACCGGTCGTGCCAGCGATAGTACATGACCGACGGGGCGAGAAACCACGGATTGCCGCGATAGAGCGGCCGGGTCTCGAAAGCGACGTCGTCGAACGCCGTGCGCCCTTCCTTCCGACCCAGCAACTGCTGGCCGAGCCGCATGCCGAGATAGCCTGCCATGCCGACGCCGGAGCCGCAGTATCCCATCGCGTACCAGACGCCGTCATGGCAGCCGATATGCATCAGCTCGTCGAAGCTGTAAGCGATGAAGCCCGACCAGGAATGGGTGATGCGGATGTCGGCCAGCTCGGGGAAGATCCGCACCATCTCCCGGTGCAGCAACGGACCGCTCACCCGGGCATCGGTTTCGTTCAGGGAAACCCGCCCGCCGAACAGAATGCGCCGGCCGTCCGGCGAGGTGCGGTAATAATAGACAACCTTGCGCGTGTCGCTGACGATGCGATTCCCCGGCATCAGCCGCGCCATCGTTTCCGAAGGAATCGGTTCGGTTGCGATGATGTAACTGCCGATCGGAATGACGCGGCGCCTGAGCCAGGGTGTCAGGCCACCGGTATAGCCGTTGGTGGCGACGACGACCTCGCGAGTGGAGATCACCCCGCGCGGCGTCGCTACCCGGAATCCGCGCCCCTCGCGCGCGATCGCGGTCGCCGGACAATGGGGGACGACCTCGGCGCCGGCGGCGCGTGCACGCTCCAGCATTCCCTGGTGGAAGCGGCCGGGATCGATGGCGGCATAACGCCGATAGAGAGCCCCGCCGAAATAGGCGTCGGTGCCGATTTCGCGCCGCTGCTCCGATCGCGGAATGAGCTCGACCTCGGCGCGGAGCCCCTGCGGGCCTGTGCCAAGCCGCTGCGCCAGCATCGCGAACTGCCGCGGGCTGTGCGCGGCATGGAAGCGCCCGGCGACGCGGAAGTCGCAGTCGATCCGTTCGCGGGCGACGAAGTCTCCGACCCAGGCCAGCGAGTTCATGCCTTCCCTGATGATACCCACCGCACGCTCCGCCCCCACGCGCGGGGCAAGTGCCCCGAAACCCGGCTTGACGCTGGTCGAGATCTGGCCGCCGTTGCGCGTGCTGCAGCCGAATCCGGCGGCTTCGGCATCGATGATCAGCGTCTTGCGGCCCGCACGCGCCGTTTGCAGCGCGGCGGAGAGGCCGGTGAATCCGGAGCCGATGATCAGCACCTCGGTCGTGCCCGGGAGCGGCCGTTCGGCGATCTCGGGGCGCGGAGTGCGCTCCCACCAGTAGGGCGTGAGCCGCAGATCCGAAACGAAGAGCGATGCCGGCTGGCTCATCGCACCTCCCGGGCCTGGCTTGCCGCGGCCGCCTCGTCGGCGACGATCAGGTCGGCTCCCTTCTCGGCCAGCATGATCGTGGGTGCATTCGTGTTCGCCGAGGTGATGGCGGGAAACACCGAGGCATCGATCACCCTGAGGCCGGCGACCCCGTAGACCTTGAGCCGGTGATCGACGACGGCGGTTGCGGCGTCGGGCCCCATCCGGCAGGTGCCGACCGGATGAAACACTGTGGCGGCGCGCCGGCGCACGTCCGCGAGCAGTTCTGCATCCGTCTGCACAGCGATTCCGGGCTTGAGCTCCTCGGCGACGATCTCGGCGAGCGACGGCGCTGCCGCCAGCCGGCGCAGCAGCTTCGTCGCGGCCAGGAGTTCGTTCCGGTCATGTTCGGTTGCCAGCGAGTTCGGCAGGATCTCCGGCGGAACGGAGGGATCGGCCGAGCGGATGCGGATCTGGCCGCGGCTGGTCGGCCGGCACGGTTGCGCGCCGAGCAGGAAACCAGGGAAGCGGTCCGGCTGCAGCAGCGCCCGCCGCCCGGGCCGGGCACGGGTGTAGCTCACCGGCGAAAAATAGAGCTGCATGTCGGGACGGCTCAGTCCGGGATCGCTGCGCGCGAACCCACCGGCCTGATTGACGCTGATCGAAAGCGGGCCGCGCCGGAACGCCGCATAGCGGAGCGCGGCGCGGATCCGCCCTCGCCAGGTTCCGAGTTCCTCGTTCAGCGTCCGCACGCGCGACCGATAGAGATGATCGATGCAGAGATGGTCCTGGAGATGCATTCCGACGGCTGCTCTGTCGACGATCAGCGGAATACCGAAGCGGGCGAGGAGATCCGCCCGGCCGATTCCGGAGAGCTGCAGGAGTTGCGGCGAATTGACCGCGCCGGCCGCGACGATGATCTCGCGTCGCGCGCGCGCCCCGTCAGGGTGGCCGCCCTGGCTGTATGCGACGCCTGTGGCACGGCCGGCGGCGAACAGGATGCGCGTCGCCTGCGCGCCGAGAACGACGTGCAAATTCTTCCGCCCGAGGGCGGGGCGCAGATAGGCGCGTGCCGCCGACATTCGCAATCCACCGCGCGCGGTGATCCGGTAGTAGCCGACGCCTTCGGCTTCGGTGCCGTTCAGATCTCCCCGGAAGGACCAACCCGCGTCCCGGCAGGCACTGAAAAAGTGCGCGCACAGCGGATGGCACTCGCGGGAAACCTCGCTCACCGTGAGCGGCCCGCCGGTGCCGTGCGGGCCCTCGCCGTCGGGGCGGTAATCCTCAGCCTTGACGAAATAGGGGAGCACGTCACGCCACCCCCAACCGGGATTGCCGAGTGCTGCCCAGTCGTCGAAGTCGGCCGGGAGGCCGCGCATGTAGACCATGGCATTGATCGAACTCGAGCCGCCCAGCACCTTGCCGCGCGGCCAGTAGCCGCGGCGCGCATCGAGGCCAGGATCCGGCTCGGTGTAATACATCCAGTTGACGGAGGGATCGTAGAAGGACTTGCCGTAGCCGATCGGCAGTTGCACCCAGGGCTTCCGGTCGCTGCCGCCGGCTTCGAGCAGCAGCACCGTACGCTCGGCCGCTTCCGTCAGCCGGCCGGCCAGCGTGCACCCGGCCGACCCGCCGCCGATGATGATATAGTCGTACTCCCGCATCGCTTCACGCGGCGCGCCAGGCCGGCGCGCCGGCTACAGGCGGCTCGCCTGGTAGCTGGCGTGCTCCAGCCACTGCGGCGCGATCTCCACGCCCCAGCCGGGATCGCTCGGAATGGCCACCGTGCCGTTCTCCACCTGATACGGCCAGTTGCGGAACAGGCCGTCCTGCCAGGGATAGTAATCCGGCCCTTCGATCGAAAACTCCAGGTACCTGCCGGGGTTGGGAATAGCGCCGAGCAGGTGCATCGTGAACAGCGTCACCATCGAGAGATTGGCACTGTGCGGCATGCATGGCAGGCCGGCACGGGCGCCCATGTCCGCAATGCGGAGCGTGCGCGTCAGCCCGCCCGCGTAGCAGACATCCGGCTGGATCACGTCCACGGCACGGGTGTCAATGATCTGCCGCCAGATCGGAAAGAGCGCATCCTGCTCGCCGCCGCCCACGTCGATCGCGAGCGTGTCGGCGACTTCCTTGGTCTGCCCGATCTCCCAATAGGGGCATGGCTCTTCGTAATGCACGACGCCGTGCTCGGCGAGGAGCCGGCCGACCTCGATCGCGCGGTGCGGAGAAAACCCGCTGTTGGCGTCGACGAGCAGCGTGGCGCCGTCGCCGAGCGCCTTGCGCATGGCGGGAATGATCGCCTCGGTGCGGCCCGGCCATTCATCGACATCGCCGCCGCATTCGGCTCCGACGCGGAACTTGAATGCATCGTAACCGTAGCGGTCGGCGAGACGGCCGAAGCGCAGGGCTTCGTCGGCCGGTGTGATGTCGCGCTTCATCGACGAGGCATAGACGCGCAACCGCCGGGGCGTGCCGCCCAGGAGCTCGCAGACGCTCTTGCCCTCGAGCTTGCCGCGCAGGTCCCAGAGCGCGGTATCGATCCCGGCCAGCGCGCGGCAGAGGTAGGAGCCGGGAAACTTGTGCTCGCGCCGCGGGATCGTATCAATCAATCCGGCGATGTCGAGCGCGTCGGAGCCGAGCGCCCACGGGGCGATCTGGCGATGTACGATCCGGGAGGTGATATCGGCATTGTAGGTTGAGACCTGGCCCCAGCCGGTCGCGCCGTCATCGGCGGTGACCCGCACGAAGCCGACGAATTCCGTGCAGAACGTCTCGATGCCCGAAATCTTCATCTCGCCGATGGTAACCCGCGCCCCGTTGCGGGCCGATCCTGGGAGTGCTGCGGCTTTTCCCGAATGGCCATTCTGGCTAGATTGCGATACCATTTTGACGGGTGTGGCGAGGGATCATGGTCAAGCGGGCGGGCGGCGCGCTGCTTCCCTCGATCGCCATCGATCCCGCCGCCCCGCGCCCCATCGCCACCCAGCTCTATGTCGGGCTGCGCGACGCCATTCTCTCGGGGGCGATCGCTGCCGGCACGCGGCTGCCAGCGAGCCGCGCGCTGGCGCGCGATGTCGGCGTGTCGCGCACGACCGTGATCGATGCCTTCGAGCGGCTGATCGCGGACGACATCCTGATGGCCCGGGTCGGCGCCGGAACTTATGTGAGCCCGGCACTGACTGCAGAGCGGCCGGATGCGCCGGCAGCCGGCGCGGGAACCGCCTCGCCGCGGTGCGCGCCCAGGCTCTCTTCGGCCATGCATTGGACCGTCGAGCACCTGGCCGAGCGATCACGGCTGCCCCACTCGCCACGCGCGTTCGTAACCGGCCTGCCGGCGCTCGACGAGTTTCCGATGGCGCTTTGGGGCCGTCTTGCCGCCAGGCACTGGCGGGCCGGCCGTGCCGATGTGATGGGCTATGGCGACGCGGCCGGGGACCCTGCGCTGCGGCAGGCGATTGTCGCGCATCTCGGTGCCAACCGCGGCATCGCCTGCGACGTCGAGCAGGTGTTCATCACCGGCGGCGCACAAGAGGCATTCCTGCGCATCGGCGCCCTTTTGCTCAATCCAGGGGACAAGGTCTGGTTCGAGAATCCCGGTGCGATCGGCGCCCGCAACAGTCTGCTGGCGGCGGGCGGCGAACTGGTGCCGGTCCCGGTGGACAGCGACGGGCTCAAGGTCGGCGAGGCGCTCAGGCGCAGCGGCCGGTTCCGGCTGGCCTTCGTCACGCCCTCGCACCAGCAACCGCTTGGCCACATCATGAGCCTGGAGCGGCGCCTCGCGCTGGTCCGCGCGGCCGAGCAGGCCGGCGCCTGGATCATCGAGGACGATTACGACGGCGAATTCTGCTTCGGGCGACGTCCGATCTCGACCCTGCAGAGCGTCGACCGGTCGGGGACGGTGATCTATGTCGGCACATTCAGCAAGTCGCTGTTTCCGGCTCTGCGCCTTGGCTTCATGCTGGTGCCGCCGTCGCTGGTGGGTCCCTTGAGGACGATTTCCGCCGCCTTCTCCCCGGGTGTGCCCTCGAGCGTACAGGCGATCGTTGCCGAGTTCATTGCCGAGGGGCACTTCGCGGCGCACCTCCGCAGGATGCGCCGCATCTATCAGGAGCGCCATGACGCGCTGTGCGCGGCGGCGGCGGCTCGGCTCGCCGGATTGCTCGCCGTCACCCGCACCGACAGCGGACTGCACACGATCGGCATCCTGCCGCGTTGGCTACCCGAGAAGGCGGTGGCGCAGGCGCTGGCGGCACGGCACATCAGCGCCTCTGCGATCGCCCGCTTTTCGATCGAGCGCGCAGCCGTGAACGGCCTCGTGCTCGGCTTCGGCGGGGTGCGCCCGGCGGAGATCGAACGCGGCGTCGCGGTGCTCGGCGACGTGCTGGAGGAGCTGGCGCGTGCGTCCCGGGGTGACCGGTTGCCGGCGCGGTACGATCCGGCCGCTAGCCCGCGATCGCCCGAGGCGGAATCGTCGGAGGGCGTGAATCGCGGGCTCAAACAATGTCCTAGACCCTTGTCGGGCGGTCCAGTCAGACCGACAAGGGTCTAGCCCGCGATCGCCCGAGGCGGAATCGTCGGAGGGCGTGAATCGCGGGCTCAAACAATGTCCTAGACCCTTGTCGGGCG
>JASHOA010000037.1 GCA_030041375.1 Acetobacteraceae bacterium | reverse complement strand
TGGAACGAGGCCAATGGCACCCGATCCACCGCTGCGACGATGAAGTGGGCAACATCATTCGCTGGCAGCCAGTCCTTGAGGTCCGGCGGCAGCAGAAAAGACTGGTCACGGTTGAACGGTACGAAGTTCGACATAGCTGGATGCTATCCAGCTATCGAGAATTTGGGTACCCCCCAATCCGACACGCTGCTAGAGCAATTTCCGTTCGCCATGGCTCACGGCAACTGCTCTAGCTCTTTGTTTTGGCGAGCATCTTCACGCGATCAGCCGATTCCGTCTGATCGCGATCTGCTCTAGGCCACGGTGATTTCGGTCTTCACCGAGTTGGCAATGAAGCAGCCTTCGTGCGCCTTGTGATGCCACGCCTCGAGCATCTCCTTCTCCGGCACGGTGCCGATCCACTCGATCTCAGGATGCAGCACGACCTTCGTCACCGCCTCTCTCCCCGGCGCAATCGCCTCCATCACCCCTTCGGCGTGGTCACGGTAGGCGGCCACGGTGAAGCCGGCTAACCGCACCACGTGCAGGAAGCTCAGCATGTGGCAGGCGGAAATGGCGGCGACCAGCATCTCCTCCGGATCGACGGCGGCTTCCACCGCCCATTTTCCGACCACGTGCGGCGAGGCGGAGCCCGGAACCGTCGTGCCGCCATCGAAGCTTACGCGATGGCCGCGGCTGTAACGGCCTTTCAGGAAATCCGCACCGCTCTGAAGTTCCCAACTCACATCCGCCGTGTACAGAGCCATGGATTGCTCGCCTGCTCTCCGGCCACTCGCGGCGCGATCGTAGGCGGTTGCGGCGCGCGGCGCAAAAGCCCCGGCGCGCCCCGCTCAGGTGCTGCGCCCGATCTGGCAGAGCATGAGGCACTGGTCCGCCGCGTCGTAGCAACGGAGCGAGACCAGCGTGTGCTCACGCACGATCGGCGGCAACTCATTCTCGGATACGAATGGCCGGCACGCCTCGGCGTGCACGAAAATCCGGATCAGGTTTCCACGCTTGTCCTTGCCGCTGTGACGGAAGTGCCCGGCAATCTCGCTCGGAATCGGGATGCAGCGGAAACGGGCCATCGGAATCTCCTTTTCGCGGCGGTCTGCCGCCCGGAGAAAGCCCGGCACGCCGCTCCTTGCCGGAGAATGTCCGCGCTCTGCTTCAGTCTCCCGAGGCGAGCCTCGCGCCAGGTTCCGCCAGCAGCGCCGGTACGGGCACCGGCACGGGCGCCATGACGGGGCGCGGCGCCGGCAGCGCTGCCAGAACGGAGATCGACACCGCGGCAAGGTAAGGCAGCGACTGGGTGAAGAGGATGAGGCACCAGAGCTTCACTTCCCAGGTTGCGAGGTCATGCACAGTGCCGACGCCGATCATCGCCGCCCAGGTCAGCAGAAGCAGGAAGAATTCCTCCCGCGCCATCGCCAGCCCCTGCACCAGCGCCGGCGCCTCCTTCATCTTCGGCGTGCGCAGGAACGGCGCACGATTGGTCACCAGCCCCTTCAGCACCGCCTTGCCGATCGTGTGTGAGAGGGCGAGGCCGGCCACCGCCGCGCCCAGCCGGTCCGCCAGCCGGCACGGCACGCGGTTGCGGTAAAGCACCAGAAGTTCGACCAGCTTGAAGGCGAAAAGTCCGAGCGAGGGCAGCATGAAGAGCACGATCGGGAACTCGATCCGCATCGGGGCGACAATCAGCCCGACCGACCACACGAGCCCCATCAGCAGGAACAAGAGGCCAAGCCCGTCGCCGAACCAGGGCAGCCAGCCGGTCAGAAAATGCCAGCGCTGGCCAAGGGTGAGCGTGCGGTCGAACGGGGAGAGCAGGGCCCGGCAATGCGCGCGGGTGATTCGCATCGCACCATACGCCCAGCGGCAGCGCTGCCGGCGATAGGCGGCAAAATCATCCGGCATCAGCCCGCGACCGAAGCTCTCTTCGGCGTAAACAGACGTCCAGCCCGCCTGCATCAGGCTGAGGCCAAGCTCGGAATCTTCGGTGATGCACCATTCGGCCCAGCCGCCCGCATGTTCGATCGCCGTCCTGCGGATCAGCGTCATCGTGCCGTGCTGGATGATCGCGTTGCGCTCGTTGCGGATCACCATGCCGAGGTGGAAGAACCCGGCATATTCCCAGAACATGAGCCTCTTGAAGAGCGATCCGTTGTTGTCGCGATAATCCTGTGGGGATTGCGTGAACCCGACTTTCGGATCCGCGAACGCCGGCACCATCGCGTTCAGCCAGTCGGGCGAAACGAGGTAATCGGAATCGAGCACCCCGATGATGGCGGCGTCCGGCGCCGTCTCCCGGAGCGCGAAATTGAGCGCCCCGGCCTTGAAGCCGGGCCAGCGCCCGAGATGGAAGAAGCGGAAGCGCGGACCAAGCCGGGCGCAGTGCTCGGCGATGGGCTCCCAGAGCCCCGGATCCATCGTGTTGTTATCAACCACCAGTACTTCGAAGTCGGGATAGTCGAGACGGGCCAGCGCATCGAGCGTCTGGCGCACCATCTGCGGCGGCTCGTTGCAGATCGGCACGTGCAGGGAAACCTTCGGCAACACCGCGTCCGCGTCCGCCGGCAGCGGCCGGTAGCGGCGGCGAAACCGGCGCGAATAGAGGGTCTCGGCGATCGCAAAGCTGTCCGCCAGCACGAGAAACAGCAACAGCGCCTGGCCCGCGATCAAGACGCCCCAGACGCCGGCCGCGGAGAGAGAGAGATACTTCGTCGCCATCGCCTGGATCACTGCCGCGAGGGTCGCCGCCAGCAACTCCGAAGTCCCGGCAACGAGGAACTTGCCCGGCCAGCGAAGGTCCGGCCGCCGCCAGAGCAGAAGCCAGGCGAAGAGAACGCCGGCCGCAATCGCCGACGCCGCCCAGCGCGGCCAGTCCGGATGCTCCCATACCGGGCCGGTCAGCGGCCATTTGGAGTGCCGCCCGAGAGTGAGCATGCCCCAGTAGCCGGCAGCGCGGCCCTCGAAGCTCGTCTTCCACGGTTGGTCGAACGCTTCCATCACGAAATAGTCGAGGTGCTGGCGGCGGGCGATGCGGAAGAACCGGCGCAGAAAATCCGCCTGGTTGATTCGGCTCGCAACCGCACTACCGATGGTTACACCGTTGGAGGGCCAGCCGATTTCGCCGATCACAACCCGTTTACCCGGAAAAGCCGCCTCCACCGCTGCGAGTTTTTCCTGTGTGAACGCGAGCGCGTCGGCGATCGGCAGCCCCTCCCAGTAGGGCAGCAGGTGGACGGTGATGAAATCGACAGCCTCTGCAAGCTCCGGATGGTGCAGCCACACATGCCAGGGCTCCGCGGTCGAAACCGGGACATGCACCGCCTTTTTGACCTGCCGGATGTCGGCAATCAGTGCGGCGGGAGTCAGATCCTGGCGCAGGATGGTCTCATTGCCGACCATCACCGCCGCGACGTTCGGATTGGCATTGGCGATCGCGATCAGCCGCGCGATCTCGGCGGCGTTCGCATCCGGATGGCGATCGAGCCAGGCGCCGAGCGTGATCGAAAGCGGCAGGCCACGGGCAAGCTCCGGAATGTCACCCTGCACGCCGGCCACCGTATAGGTGCGGATCTGGTGCGTCATCCCGGCCGCAAGATGCAGGTCCGCGCGCACTTCGGATCTTGAAGGAAAGACTCCGGTTTCCGGACTTTGCCCTTGACGGAACGGGGAAAAGGCAAGACCGCCGATCAGGCCCCGATAGCCCGGGAAGAGCGCGGGCTGGTTCAGCAGCCACCAGATCAGGAGGGCCGCGCCGGCGGCAAGGAGCAGTGCAAAGAGGCTGCCCGGATGCAGAATAGCCCGTCCCACCCGAATTCCAGGCAGACTCCGGGTGTGAGAGAGACCGTTTGGAAGAAACATCGTGGGAGGTTCCGCGCCGCGGACGAGAGGTCCGTTGCTAATTGGGAAGGAAACGCTCCACTGCGGCGCCGCCCCGGCTTCAATGTGGCAAAATCAAGGAATTTGGTGCGGTTGCTGGCAGGTTGAGGAAAGGCGGTAAACGATCGCCTCGCGATGCGTGCGGGGTGCGGGGGGCTGACAGGTCATGGTGGTTCTGTTCGAAATTCTGTTCGTCCTGTTCCTGATCGTGATCAACGGCCTCTTCGCCATGAGCGAGCTGGCGCTGGTCTCGGCGCGGCGGGCGCGTCTGGCCGTACTCGCGCGCAATGGCGTTCGTGGCGCGGCTCTCGCGCGCCGGTTGATCGAAGAGCCGCAAAGCTATTTGCCGACGGTCCAGGTCGGCATCACCCTGGTTGCCATCCTGACCGGCGTCTATGGCGGTGCCCGGATCGCCGACCGGGCGGCGCACTGGCTCGAGACTGTCCCTGTGCTCCGGCCGGTGGCGGCGCCGCTGGCGTTCTCCGCCGCCGTTGTCGTCATCACCTATTTGACACTCGTCATCGGCGAACTCGTGCCCAAGCAGTTGGCGCTGCGGCACGCCGAGCCGATTGCGGCGCGCATCGCCGCACCTCTCGCCCTCCTCGCCCGCCTGGCGGCGCCGGTCGTCTGGCTGCTCGGCGCCTCGACGACGCTGGTGCTGCGCCTGCTCGGCTCGCCGCGCGCGCCGGCTCCGCCGGTGAGCGAGGAGGAGTTGAAGGCGCTGGTCGCCGAGGGGCAGCAGGCCGGCGTCCTGGAGGTCGAGGAGCAGCAGATGATCGAACGCGTGCTCCGCCTTGCGGACAAGAAGGTGCGCGCGATCATGACCCCACGCACCGAGGTTGCCTGGCTCGACCGTTCCGACCCGCCGGCCGAATTGAAGGCGATGCTGAAGGCGAGCCCTTATTCGCGGTTCGTCGTTTGTGACGGCTCGGTGGACAATGTGGTCGGCGTGGTGCTGGCCAAGGAACTGCTCAACCGGCTGATCGACGGCCAGTCCCTGGCGCTCACTCCCGTGCTGCGCCAGCCGGTGGTGGTGCCCGACACCGTCTCGGCGCTCGACGCGATGGAGCTTCTGCGCGCCGACGCGCTCGGCCTGGCGCTGGTGATGGACGAGTACGGGAGCTTCGAAGGGGTGGTGACGGCGGCGGATGTACTGGTGGCGATCGTTGGCGATGCCACTGCCGCCGCTCCTCCGCCCGGTGCCGGCCAGCCGGCGGCGGCGGGCGTGCTGGAGTTCGACGGGCTGATGCCGGTCGATGAGCTGAAGGCGCGGCTGGTTTTGCCCGATCTGCCGGCGGCCGGAACCTACAACACGCTCGGCGGCCTGGTCCTGGCACTGTTGCGGCGCGTGCCGCAGGTGGGTGATCGGATCGTCTTCGGCGGCTGGCGCTTCGAGGTGATCGAGATGGACGGCCGCCGCGTGGCGCGCGTGCAGATCGTGCCGGAGCCGGTCGAGGTGTCTGCCGCGGAGGCGCCGGCGGCCGGCTCCGCATGAAGGTGCCGCGCGATGACGGCGTGCAGCGTCCTTGACGGCGCGGGACCGCCGGCAGTATTTTTTTTGCATGGCACCGATGCCACGCTTCAGCGCACGATTTTGGTACCGCTGGTACAAACCGGCGGCCTAGGATCGTGCGTTTGTAAGTAAGTTCCCGAAGCCGCCCCGCCCCGGCGGCTTTCGTGTTTTTCAGGTTTCTCCTGACGAAATTCCCGCCACCGGCGAAGCGGCCTCCGCCAGCGAAGGAGGTTCGCATGGATTCTTCCCCGTTCGATTTCGATGTCGTCACCGGTCCGCCTTTGCCGCGCGATGACGGCAAGGCGAAGCCGCGCCAGGATGGCAGCGACAAGCCGGACCCGGCGCCGCCCGGCTGAGCGGGGAGCGCCGCAGAGGGAAAGCGCGCCCCTGCTCACGAAGCCCGGTTCAGAGGCGAGATCCCGACCCTCTCGCGGCGATCGAAATCCACCCGTGCGTGCTCGATCTCTCCCTGGTTGGCCTTGGCCCAACTCGCCAGTTCCGAGACGGATTTCAGCAGCGTCCTGCCGAGCGGACTGAGCGCGTACTCGACCCGCGGCGGGACGGTCGGGATGACCGTGCGGATCACCAGCCCGTCGCGCTCTAGGCCGCGCAGCGTGAGCGTCAGCATGCGCTGCGAAATGCCGTCGATCGTCCGCTTCAGTTCGCTGAAGCGCCGGGCGCCGTCACCGAGCAGGACGACGACCAGGACGCTCCACTTGTCGCCGATCCGGCTCAGCACCTCGCGCACGAAAAGGCAGGCGCCGTCCTGGCGGAAAAACTCGGTTCCATGGGTGTGACTTCGTGACGTCAAAGTGCCTCCTTGCAGGATCAGAGGTTACGAATAATTACTATATAGTGATCCGATACCAGGCACAACAGTGTAACCAAGAGGCAAATCATGACCATCCTGCATGTCGACAGCAGCATCAACGGCGAGAACAGCGTGAGCCGCATCATCAGCCGCTCCATCATCGAGCGGTTGCAGGCGCAGGAGCCGGCCGCCACGGTGGTCCGCCGGGACCTCGTCGCGCAATCCCTGCCGCACCTGACGTTCGAGGCGTTCGCCGACAGCACCATTCTCGATGAGTTCCTGGCGGCAGATACCGTGGTGGTGGGGGCGCCGATGTACAATTTCGGCATCCCCTCGCACCTCAAGGCGTGGATCGACCGGCTGGCGGTCGCGGGGAAGACCTTCCGCTACACCGGGAACGGGGCAGAGGGCCTTGCCGGGGGCAAGAAGCTGATCATCGCCTCCTCCCGCGGCGGCGTCTTCGCCCCGGGCACGCCATCCGCGGCGTTCGATCACCAGGAGAATTATCTCCGCGCCTTCTTCGGCTTCCTCGGCATCACGGACATCACCTTCGTTCGCGCCGAAGGCGTCGCCATGGGACCCGAGGCGCGCGAGAAAGCGATCGCGGCCGCCAGGAGCGAGGTGACGATGCTCGCCGCCTGAAGCTGTGCCACGACGTCATGCCTCGCACGGGGTACGGGCGGCGGGCGGTTCAGGCGCGCCGCCGGCTCCGCTTCGGCGCCTCGGCGGCGGGCAGCAGGGGCGCGAGGAAGCGACCGGTATGGCTCTCCGGCGTTGCCGCGATCACCTCCGGCGGCCCGGCGGCGACAATTCTTCCCCCGGCTTCGCCGCCTTCGGGGCCGAGATCGAGAATCCAGTCCGCGGTCTTGATGACCTCGAGATTGTGCTCGATGACGATCACGGTATTGCCCTGGTCGACCAGCGCGTGCAGCACTTCGAGAAGCTTGCGCACGTCCTCGAAATGCAGCCCGGTGGTCGGCTCGTCGAGAATGTAGAGGGTGCGGCCGGTCGCACGCCGGCCGAGTTCCTTCGCCAGCTTGATGCGCTGCGCCTCGCCGCCGGAAAGCGTGGTCGCCTGCTGGCCCAGGCTGATGTAGCCGAGCCCGACCCGGGCCAGCACCTGCAGCCGCTCGGCGATGCGGGTCTGCGCGGTGAAGAAGCCGAGTGCCTCGTCCACCGTCATGGCGAGGATGTCGGCGATCGACTTGCCGCGATATGTCACCTCCAGGGTTTCGCGATTGTAACGTTTTCCCTTGCAGGTATCGCAGGTGACGAAAATGTCGGGCAGGAAGTGCATTTCGATCTTCAGAACGCCATCGCCCTGGCAGGCTTCGCAGCGCCCGCCCTTGACGTTGAAGCTGAAGCGGCCGGGCTTGTAGCCGCGGGCACGTGATTCCGGCAGTTCCGCGAACCAGTCGCGGATCGGCGCGAACAAATCCGTATAGGTCGCCGGGTTGGAGCGCGGCGTGCGGCCGATCGGGGACTGGTCGATGTCGATGATCTTGTCCAGGAGCTCGAGCCCCTCGATCCGTTCGTATGGCGCCGGCACGGTGCCGGCACCCATCAGCCTTCTCGCGGCGGCCTTGTAGAGGGTGTCGACGACGAGCGTCGACTTGCCGCCGCCCGAAACGCCGGTCACCGAGACGAACGTGCCGACCGGGAAGGCGGCGGTGATGTTCTTGAGATTGTTGCCGCGGGCGCCGATGACGCGCACTTCGCGATCCTTCTGTGCGGGGCGGCGAATGAGCGGGATCTCGATCCGCCGCCGCCCGGCGAGATAATCGCCGGTGAGCGATTCGGGATTGGCCTCGATCTCGGCCGGTCTGCCTTGCGCGACCACGCGGCCGCCATCGAGCCCGGCACGCGGGCCCATGTCGATCACGTGATCCGCCGTGCGGATCGCCTCCTCGTCGTGCTCGACGACGAGCACCGTGTTGCCGAGACGCTTGAGGCGCTGCAGCGTGGCGAGCAGGCGCGCGTTGTCGCGCTGGTGCAGCCCGATCGAGGGCTCGTCGAGTACGTAGAGCACGCCCGTCAGTCCGGAGCCGATCTGGCTGGCGAGGCGGATGCGCTGGCTCTCGCCGCCCGAGAGCGTCGCCGAGCTTCTGGCGAGCGTCAGGTAGTCGAGCCCGACATCGACCAGAAATTGCAGCCGCTCGACGATCTCGCGAAGAATCCGCCGCGCGATCTCGGCACGCTGCGGGGTGAGCGTGTTGCCGACCCCGGCAAACCAGCCGTGCGCGGCGCGGATGGAAAGCTCGGAAGCCTCGGCGATGTTCTTGCCGCCGACCCTGACGGCAAGCGCTTCCGGCTTCAGCCGCGCGCCGTGGCAGACCGCGCACGGCTTCTCGGCCTGGTAGCGGGAAAGTTCCTCGCGCACCCAGGCGCTGTCGGTCTCGGCAAGCCTCCGCTCCAGGTTACGGATCACGCCTTCGAACGGCTTCTTCACCGTGTAGCTGCGCACGCCGTCCTTGTAGGCAAAGCTCACCACCTCTTCTGCGGTGCCGAACAGGATGGCGTGCCGCGCAGCCTCCGGCAGGTCCTGCCAGGCGGTCCGGCTGTCGATCCTGAGATGCCGTGCCAGGCTTCGCAGCGTCTGGTCGTAATAGGGGGAATGCGCGCCGCCGGCCCAGGGCGCGATCGCTCCCTCGGCAAGGCCGAGCCGCTCATCCGGCACCACCAGCGCGGGGTCGAAGAAGCTTTCCGTGCCCAGTCCGTCGCAGGCCGGGCAGGCGCCGTGCGGGCTGTTGAAGCTGAACAGCCGGGGCTCGATCTCGGCGATCGAGAAACCGCTGACCGGGCAGGCGAAACGGCTGGAGAAGATGGTGCGCTCGCCGGTCTCGGCCAGGTCGGCATAGACAATTCCGTCGGCCAGGCCGAGCGCGGTCTCGAAGCTGTCGGCAAGCCGGGATTCCAGCCCCGGCCGGACGACGATGCGATCGACCACCGCCTCGATGTCGTGGTTGATCTTGCGATTGAGAGCCGGCACGTCCGCGATTTCGTAAAGCGTGCCGTCCACCTTCGCGCGCGTGAAGCCTTTGCGGGAAAGCTCGGCCAGCTCCCGGCGGTATTCGCCCTTGCGGCCGCGCACGACGGGGGCGAGCAGCAGAAGCCGCGTGCCCTCCGGCATGGCGAGCACCCGGTCGACCATCTGGCTGACCGTCTGCGCCTCGATGGGCAGCCCGGTTACCGGCGAATAGGGCACGCCGACACGCGCCCAGAGCAGGCGCATATAATCGTGGATCTCGGTGACGGTGCCGACGGTCGAGCGGGGATTGTGGCTGGTGGTCTTCTGCTCGATCGAGATCGCCGGCGAGAGCCCTTCGATCTGGTCGACGTCCGGCTTGCCTGCCAGCTCGAGAAACTGCCGCGCGTAGGAGGATAGGCTTTCGACGTAGCGCCGCTGCCCCTCGGCGTAGATGGTGTCGAAGGCGAGCGAGGATTTGCCGGAGCCGGAAAGCCCGGTGATGACGGTCAGCTCGTCGCGCGGAATCGCCACCTCCACGTTCTTGAGATTGTGCTCGCGGGCGCCGCGCACGTGGATGAAGCCGGCCATGAGCTCTCCGGAATCGGGCTGCAGGAATGAGAATGATGTTCTTGTCTTGTTCGCGTGTCTATGGCAATGCACCATAGCCGCAGGAAGGGCGCCTGTCTGGATTGGGGTGGCCCGTGGCCGGCTTCGCCTCTATGGTGGGTCGCGCCGGCGGCTGGGTGGGGAATAAGGGCATGGCGGGCAGCGTCAACAAGGTGATCCTGGTCGGCAATCTCGGCCGGGACCCGGAGGTGCGGACGACGCAGGACGGTCAGAAGATCGTTCAGTTTTCGCTCGCCACCAGCGAGACCTGGAACGATCGCGCATCGGGCGAGCGCAAGGAGCGCACCGAGTGGCACCGGGTCGTCATCTTCAACGACCGGCTGGCGGATGTGGCGGAGCGGTTTCTTCGCAAGGGCCGCAAGGTCTATGTCGAAGGCGCTCTGCAGACCCGCAAATGGACCGACCAGCAGTCGGGCCAGGAGAAATATACGACCGAGGTCGTGTTGAGCCGCTTCCGCGGTGAGTTGACTCTGCTCGATTCCGGGGCCGGCGGCGAGGGGGCCGAGGCGCGCCCGGCCGGCGGGGCACGGATGGAGCGGGCGCCGGCGCGCGGCGCCACCGGCGGCGCCGCCTGGGAGAGCGGCAAGCCCGGCGGGGAGATCGATGACGAAATCCCGTTCTGAACGCCCCTGCCGCCGCTGATCTGAGCCAGCCGAGATTGCGTTGAGCGATACTCCCGAGTCGGGCGCACCACCGC
The DNA here is from genome assembly GCA_030041375.1 of Acetobacteraceae bacterium. GTDB lineage: Bacteria > Pseudomonadota > Alphaproteobacteria > Acetobacterales > Acetobacteraceae > JAKAWQ01. The sequence goes on along the minus strand of JASHOA010000037.1, from coordinate 13,470 downwards.
CCGCCAATCTGCTGCCGGTCACGCTCGAGGAGGAGATGCGCCGCTCCTACCTCGACTACGCGATGTCGGTGATCGTCGCGCGCGCGCTTCCGGACGTGCGCGACGGGCTGAAGCCGGTGCACCGGCGCATCCTCTTTTCGATGGACGAGGCGGGATACGGTCCGGACAAGCCGTATCGCAAATCCGCGCGCGTGGTGGGCGACGTGATGGGCAAATACCACCCGCACGGCGACGCCGCGATCTATGACGCCATGGTGCGCATGGCGCAGCCTTTCGCCATGCGCGTGGCCCTGATCGACGGGCAGGGCAATTTCGGTTCGGTGGACGGCGATCCGCCGGCGGCGATGCGCTATACCGAGGTCAGGCTGGCGCGGGCGGCGAGCCTCCTGCTCGAGGATATCGACCGCGACACGGTCGATTTCCAGCCGAACTACGATGAAAGCGCAGAGGAACCGCGCGTGCTGCCGGCGCGGTTCCCGAATTTGCTGATCAACGGTGCAAGCGGCATCGCCGTCGGCATGGCGACCAACATCCCGACCCACAATCCGGGCGAGATCGTCGATGCCGCGCTGGCTTTGCTGGCCGATCCCGACACGCCGCTCGAGCACCTGCTCCGCCTGGTGCCGGGTCCCGATTTCCCCACCGGCGGCCTCATTCTCGGCCGGGCGGGGATCCGCACCGCTTACGAAACGGGGCGCGGCTCGATCATTCTGCGCGCGAAGAGCGCGATCGAGGAAATCCGCCGCGACCGCCAGGCGATCATCGTCACGGAAATCCCCTATCAGGTGAACAAGGCGAGCCTCCTGGAGCGCATCGCCGAGCTGGTGCGCAACAAGACGGTCGAGGGTATCTCCGATCTCCGTGACGAGAGCGACCGTGACGGGATGCGGATCGTGATCGAGCTGAAGCGTGAGGCGACCGCCGAAATCGTCCTCAATCAGCTCTTCCGCTTCACCCAGCTCCAGACCAGCTTCGGCGTCAACATGCTGGCCTTGGCCGCCGGCCAGCCGCGCCTGATGGGCTTGCGCGAGGCGCTCGCTCTCTTCCTTGCCTTCCGCGAGGAAGTGGTGCTCAGGCGCAGCCGCTTCGATCTCGCCCGTGCGCGCGAGCGGGGGCATCTCCTGGTCGGGCTCGTGATCGCGCTCGGCGACATCGAAACCGTGATCGCGCTGATCCGCGGCAGCCGCGACGGCGCGGCCGCACGCATGGCACTGATGGCGCGCGCCTGGCCCGCTCTCGGGCTCGAGCCGCTGCTCGGGCTGATCGAGGATGCCGGCAATGTCATCGCCGCCGACGGCAGCGTGCACCTGACCGAGGCGCAGGCGCGCGGCATCCTCGAAATCCGCCTGCAGCGGCTGACCGGCCTCGAGCGCGAGAAGATCGAAGAGGAACTCAAGGAAGTATCGGCCCGCATCGGCGAACTCCTGGCCATCATCGCCTCCCGGCCGCGACGGCTCGAAGTGGTGCGCGAGGAGTTGCAGGCTGTGCGCTCCCTGATCGCCGCACCCCGTCTGACCGAAATCATCGAGGGCGAGGCGGACGCCGACGACGAAAGCCTGATCGAGCCCGGCCAGATGGTGGTCACCATCACCCGCGACGGCTTCATCAAGCGCACGCCGCTCGAGCTCTTCCGGGCGCAGAACCGCGGCGGCCGCGGCCGCAGCGCCGCGGCAACGCGCGGGGACGATATCGTCACCCGCAGCTTCCACGCCCACACCCACCAGTGGGTGCTGTTCTTCTCCAGTGGTGGCAAGGTCTTTCGCGAAAAGGTCTGGCGCCTGCCCGAGGCGGGGCCCGGCGCCAAGGGCCGCGCGCTCGTCAATCTGCTGCCGGAACTCGGCGCCGATGGCGTGACGGCGGTGCTGCCGCTGCCGCAGGAGGAGGCGCTCTGGGACAGCCTCCATCTCGTGTTCGCAACGGCGAGCGGCCATGTGCGCCGCAATCGCCTGTCGGATTTCCGGACCGTGCGCGCGAGCGGGCTGATCGCGATGAAGCTCGAAGGGGCGGACCGGCTGGTCGGTGTGGCCACCTGCCGGGAAGGCGAGGATGTGCTGCTGGCGAGCCGGCTGGGCCGCTCGTTGCGATTCCAGATCAACTTGGACGAGCTGCGCGTGTTCACCGGGCGCGAGAGTGCCGGCGTGCGCGGCATCCGTCTCGCCGAGGGTGACGAAGTGATGAGCCTTTCGGTGCTCGCGCATGTCACGGTCGACGGCGAGGAGCGGGCCGCCTATCTGAAACTGGCCGCCGAGCGTCGCCGTGCACTTTCCGGCGCGGATGAATCAGCGCCCGCCGCCGAAGAGGACGAGGCCCGGATCACGCTTTCGCCGGAGCGGTTTGCGGAACTCGCCGGGGCGGAGGAATTCCTGCTCACCGTGACGGACGGAGGCTTCGGCAAGCGCAGCTCGGCCTACGAATATCGGCTGACCGGCCGCGGCGGGCAGGGGATCGCCAATATCACGCTCTCGGAACGGAGCGGGCGCGCGGTGGTCGCAACCTTCCCGGTGCGCGCCGGTGACGATGTGATGCTGGTGACGGATGCCGGGCGACTGATCCGCGTGCCGGCCGACCAGGTGCGGATCACCGGGCGCCAGGCAATGGGAGTGAGGCTGTTCCGGCTTGATAACGGGGAACGCGTGACGAGTGTCTTCCCGGTGGTGGAGACGGAAGCGGAGGAGGCGGGCGTGGAAGACGGGACGAGCGATGGCTGACCGCGGACACGATGCACGCTCCGGTGTCTATCCCGGAACCTTCGATCCGGTCACCAACGGCCACATCGACATCATCGCCCGCGCCGCGCGGATCCTGCCGCGGCTCGTGGTCGGCGTGGCGACCAATATCGGCAAGGCGCCGATCTTTCCGCTTGAGGAACGGGTGGAGCTGGTCCGCGCGGAAATCGAGCCGCTCGCCAGGCGCACGGGCTCGGTCATCGAGGTGAAGCCCTTCGACGGGCTGCTGGTCGAATTTGCCCGTTCGGTCGAGGCGCACCTGATCGTGCGCGGGCTGCGCGTGGTGGCCGACTTCGACTACGAGTTCCAGATGGCGGGCATGAACTACCGCCTCGATCCCTCGATCGAGACCGTGTTCCTGATGGCGAGCGAGCGGCATCAGTTCATCTCCTCGCGCTTCGTCCGCGAAATTGCCGCATTGGGCGGCGACGTCTCGTCCTTTGTTCCGCCACTGGTGCTGGCGCGGATGATGGCGCGCATGAAGCCCGGGGATGGATCGCGAAAGGAGGCACCGTCATGCGCCGGCGTACGCTGATTGTCGCAGCGATCGGAGGATCCATGCTTGCCACGCCTGCCGGGGCCGCTGACCCCGATCTCAGGAATACCGTCTATATGAACCTGAAATACGGAGAGGTGGTGATCGAGCTTCGCCCGGATCTGGCGCCGAAGAACGTGGCCCAGGTGGAGAAGCTGATCGGCGCGCATTTCTACGACGGAACGCCGTTCTGGCGCGTCATCGCGGGCTTCATGGCCCAGGGTGGCGACCCGACGGGAAGCGGCACCGGCGGCAGCAACCTGCCCGACCTGCCGGCCGAATTCACCGATCAGGCGGAATTCCTGCGCGGCACGATCGGGATGGCGCGCACCAGCGATCCGAACAGCGCCAACAGCCAGTTCTTCATCTGCCTCGCGCCGGCGACCTTCCTCGACGGCAAATACACCATCATCGGCCAGGTGGTGAAGGGCATGCAGTACGTGGACGAAATCAAGAAGGGCGACGGTCAGAACGGCAGGGTAACGGACCCCGACCGTATCATCACCATGCGGATGGCAAGCCCGGCGAAGAATTGACCGCCCCGCTGATCGGTGCTTGACGCAAGCCGCGGGGCGGCGTTGAAGGCGAGTTGGAGCCCGTAGCTCAGCCGGTAGAGCACGAGACTTTTAATCTTGGGGTCGCGGGTTCGACTCCCGCCGGGCTCACCACGATTCCATTAACTTGAGAGCATTACTTGAAGTCTGATGAAAAGACGATTTAGATGGAGACACGGAGGGGGATACATTTCCTCGGAGCGTAAGGCGGACTAAGGTGAATTTCCGCTGAGTGAGCGCCCTGCGCCGGTTTGGCCGCCCGAGAAGTCGCTTCGGCGAGGCAAACTCGATCGGCAACTGCTCGTATATACCAACCGTCAAGCAGAGGAAATGAAGGGTGGACTCATCGAGACTGCGTGAATTGATTGACCTTCTTCTTGAAAGAGAAGAGCAAACAAACCTCCAACGGCGCCTTGTAGGTTTACGAGACCATCTGCAACAGCTAGCCGGCAATCCTCAGAACCAACAAATGCAGTTGGCTGTCTCCAGTGCGCTGACCGATGTCCGGAACGGAACCGGCGAGATGGGGCGCGATTTGATCCCTCCCAAGTCACTGACCTAGAAGCAATCGGAGCCAAGCACTTTTTCCTGGATGACATGGCTGCCGACATCACCCAAATGATGCAGGCAAGTCGAATCACCCCGGCCGCTGTGCATCAGCGTGTCAGCCAGCTCGTCGGGGAGCGACAGAATTACCTCGATACGATCCGCAATTTGCAAGGATGCCTCCAGGCGATTGGCATCACCGCCCCCGTACCACAACCAGGTGAGGCCGAAATCGGTTTCAAGATTCCTCGCCCGCTGTTCGAGAATATCCTTGACGGACTGCTCCGTGAATTAAGAGAAGAGCGGTTCATCATCCGCTGCTTTTCGGAGGCAGCAACGGGGTCAGCCGAGTCCATTGTTGTGCGACAAATCTCCACATCTTCGCCCCTCTTCTTCTTTTGCCTGACCGCGATGACCGTTGCATCCCTAGCGAAGGCGGCAAGGTGGGCGCTCGATACCTGGAAGGCGGTTGAGGAAATCCGTCATCTTCGCGCGCAGACACAGCAGATTCGGATGCCGCGAGAAACTGACATTCGGGAACTGTTTGAGAAGGCTATCAACGAGAAAATCGAGACTGCAATTGATGGAAAGGTAAAGGAGTTACTTCCTAACCAGGATGAACCCAGGCATAAGGAACTTGCAAATCATCTTTCCATTGCTCTTCGCTCCATGCTTGCTCGAATCGAGCGCGGGCTCTCCATTGAAATTCGGTATGTTCCAACCTTGCCGTCTGAATCGGTGGCTGCGTCTAGTGATAAGGCTGCCAGTGCATTCGCGGCGCTTGGAGACACCGTTCCTACCCTGATATTTCCGCCGGCTACGGCAGACCCGATTCTAAAACTGCCCCAACAGGCGCCTGAGTCTTAGAGAGGGGAGAAAAAGAGGCTCTTTTCCAGAGTGCAGAGGGAGACTGTGCCAGGCGGTGTTTTACGCATTCATGATGGTGAGTACTGGAACCGAGGTTGCTTCTGCCCCCTCGCGCCTGTCATTCACCGTGGCGCGTGCGTTGGGGCGGCTTTTTTATTGAGGCGAGGGATGGCGGAGGCGGCAGGGTTTGAAGATGAACTCGCCCATGAAGGGGCCGATGCGCGGTCGATCCGGGATTTCGTTTGGCACCGGAACATTGCGGACAGGGCCCACCCTCTCCGCCTCGACGCGAAGCGGCCGCGCTGAGACTTCTTGTTCCCCCGGAAAGTGTCACGATTTTGTCCTGATTGCATCGCCGGCCGGCCGGCCGCATGCACTTGCCTCACGGATCTGCAGGCTTATGTCGGGGGTGAAGGCGCCCCGCATCGGGTCGTCCCGTCATCGGAGAGAAAATGATGGCACGCGGCACGAGATTTCTTCCGGTCGCCCTCGTTCTGGCCGCCGGTGCGCTGGCCATTCCCGCATTCGCGCAGATGTCGGGAAGAACAGCGCCGCCCCCTGGGCCGCCCGGCGTGAACGGCGGCGCCGCGCTGAGCCCAACCTATTCCGACGCGACGATGACCCGGGCCGGTCACGCGCTCAGAGACGTGCTCAGCATCAACCAGACCTATCGCCAGAAGCTGGCGGCGACGAGCGATCCAGACGGAAAGAAACAGATCGTAAACGAGGCGAAGCAGCAGGCGACGGCGGCAGTGACCCGCGATGGCCTGAGCGTGGATCAGTACAACGGGATCCTCGCCGATGCACAGAAGGATCCGACCGTGCGGGCACGGCTTCTGAGCGCGGCCGGGATTCAAGACAATGGCAAGTAGGCGGAATCGCAATCCCTGATGGGTGACTAGACCCGTGTCGGGCTGACTGTGCAGCCCGACAGCGGTCTCGCGGTTTATTCGAGCCCGCGATTCACGCCCTCCGACGATTCCGCCTCGGGCGATCGCAGGCCAGTGCACGGCCCTGCGCGCGGTCGCGCTGGCGGGTTGCGAGCCGGTGCGGGGGATCAGGACAGGCGCAAAGCCGCGGGGGTCGCGACCGGCGGGCTTTCGGCAGAGGCGCACTCCGGCGTGCGGCGGAACACGAAATACGACGTCAATATCGCGAGATCCTGGTGATCGCAGTGGCGGAAGGGCGATGCGAGAGGCAGCGTTTCGAGATCCCGGAGCGCGCGTTCGTCAGGAGTGCCGTCGGCGACGATCGCGGTCCAGCCGTGGGCGGCGAAGAGACGAAGATAGTCGCTGTGGCGGAGGCGGTTCTGATAGGACTGCGTGTTGCGGCAGGCCAACCGCCAGAACCAGCCCTCCTCGTATCTCAGAAAGTCCAGCCGGCTCAGTGATTTGTCCCCGTGCTCCCAGTGATCGCTGTTGTCGATCGCGTGGCACATGACGCCGCCCGGACGGAGGATCCGGCCGAGTTCGGTTACCAGCCGCTCGAGCACCGCCGGCGGCACATGCTCGAGCACCGCCCGGGAAAAGACGATGTCGGCGGATGCGCCGGGATGCGTACGGCTGTCCCAGGGGACCCGATACTCGAGCGGGAAATCCGCCTCGAGCATGGCTGTGAGCTCGGCGTCAGTTTTCTGAAGAACGGCAGAAATTGCGGCATGTTGGCGCGGAGGAGCGCCCGGGCTCGGGCGATGGTCTGCTGGTCCATGAGGCGTTCGACGTCTGTAAGAATGAGCCGGCGCGCGCCGGCAAGACCAAACAGCAAGGGGATGATGGGAAGCCAGCCGGTGCCGATCTCGAGGACATTGGCGCAGAGGTCGGTTTGCGAGGCCCGCAGCAGTTCAATCAGGCGCAAGCCCTGTTGCAGAGCGAAGCGACTGTTCGCCGGGTCGTCCTGATCGGGGATCCATCGCCGCTTGATCCGGCGCAGACGGGCTGGAACGGGAGCGCCGATTTCAAGGCGCTTTTCAGCACCACCGATTTGCGCATCGACGTTGCCGCGCCGCCGTTCCCCGACATGCCATCTCCGACAGATAACCAACCGAAACAAATGGTCCGTGTCAAGGAGCGCTTCCCACCGCGCCTCCGCGCCGCCGCGCGACAGCGCACGTCGCTCGCCGTTGGGAGCGGGTGTCATGACACCGTGGCGGATTTGCGTCAGGGGCAATTCGCAGCGCTGGTGGGTGCGGCAGGGTTTGAACCTGCGACCCCCGCCGTGTGAAGGCGATGCTCTCCCGCTGAGCTACGCACCCGGAAGCGGCGTACATGGAGCGGGGCGGCTCCGGCTGTCAAGGCGAAGGGAGTTGCGAAGCGGCCCCCGTTAAGGGAATGATAATGAATGCGCCGCCTCGGTGCCCTGCTCGCGCTCCTGCTTCCGTTCGCCATCACGGCGGCCCAGGCCGAGCCGCCGGCGCCGCCGGTCGCGCTCCGCCTCACCTACGTCACCTACGCGAGCGGCTTCACCACCCTCAGGCTTGCCGCCACGCTCGACCTGACGGCGGAAGGCTACCGGCTCGCGATCAATTATCACACCGTCGGCATGATCGGCTTCCTGTTCCCCGGGCATGACGCGGCAGCCGCGCAGGGAACCTGGCAGGCGGGCGCCGCGGCGCCGTTCAGCTTCCAGACCGAAGGGGACTGGAGCGGACGGCCATTCGAGGTCCTGATCGACTATGCGGACGGCGCGCCCGAAATCCGGCGCCTGGAGCCACGGCAGGCGGCGGTGCGAGAGAGAGTGCCGGATGCGCTCCGGCAACACACGATCGATACGCTGTCGGCGATGGCCCTGCTGTTCCAGCGGATGGCCGATGGCGAGAGCTGCCAAATCGCACTCCACGTGTTCGACGGCAGGCGGCTGATGGTGCTCGCGTCGCAGCCGGCGGGGAGCGAGACGCTTGCCGCGACGACCCGCTCGTTCTTCCGCGGGCCGGCCCAGAAATGCGATGTCACGGGCCGGATGCTGGCCGGCTTCCTAATGTCCGACGGACCCGCCGAGCGGGAACGCGTGCATCGCGGCGCCGTCTGGTTCGCCCATCCCATCCCGGGGCTGCCGCTCTTGCCGGTGCGGATGGCCTTTACCACCCGCTGGTTCGGGACCGCGACCATGTATCTCACCGATATCCAGGCCGTGCGGATGGCGGCGAATGGGCCTGGGCGACTTCTGCCGGAACCTGCTTCACCTTCTCAAGAAGATCCGGCAAGTCGCTGATTCTATCGGCTGTTTCGGCGCCGTCCGCCATCTCTTCGCGGCCATAGCCCCAGCGCGCGAAAAGGGGCGTCAGGCCGGCGGCGCGGGCCGCTTTCACGTCGTTCGCATGGTCGCCGAGCATCACGGCGCGATGCGGATCTCCGCCGGCGAGGCGGAGGGTGGCGAGGAGATGGCCCGGATCGGGTTTTCGCACCGGGAAGCTGTCGCCGCCGCCGATGGCGGTGAAAAATGACTCAAGAGCAAGAGTTTGCAGGAGTTTGCGGGCGGGTGCCTCGGGCTTGTTGGTGGCCACGGCCAGGCGCCAACCGGCTGCTCTGAGTTGGGCGAGGGTCTCGACCGTGCCCGGATAGGGGCGGGAGGCGACGGCAACGGCGGCGAGGTAATCGGCATGGAAGCGGGCGAGCAGGGCGGGGTCGGGATTCCGAGCGCGTTTTGCCAGGGCGCGCGCGAGCAGCACGGCCATTCCATCGCCCACCATGTCCGCCACCTCTGCGGTCGCGAAAGGTTGAAGGCCGGCCGCGTGAAGGGTCTTGTTCAGGCTGGAAGCCAGATCCGGCACCGTATCGACGAGCGTGCCATCGAGATCGAAGAGGATTGTCCAGGCCATTCCGTCGTACTCCGCAACCGGATGTGAACGGGGGGGCTTTGACACGGCCTGCTTCGGGCCGCTACCGGATTCCTCGATGCTGGCGACTTCGATCATCCTGGCGGCCGGCCACGGGGTGCGGATGCGTTCGGCTGCTCCCAAGGCGCTGATGCGGCTGGGCGGCAAGCCGCTGTTGTGGCATCTCCTGAAAAGCTGCCGCGAGGTATTCGAGCGGGTGGTGGTGGTGGTCGGGCCGGGGATGGATGAACTGGCCCGACTGGCCGCCCCCGATCCGGTGGTGGTGCAGGATGAACGCCTCGGCACGGCGCACGCGGCGCTTGCGGCGGCCGATCATTTCGGCGATGGGCCGGTTGCCGTGCTCTATGCCGACAATCCGCTGATCTGTCCGGAGACGCTGCGCGGCCTTGCCGGGCGGCTCGCGGGCGCCCGGCCCGCGCTCGCGATGCTGGCGATGCGGCCGCCGGATCCGGCGGGGTACGGGCTGATCGTGCTCGACGGGCGGCCGCGGATCGTCGAATGGGCGGACGCGACGGCGGCGGAACGGGCCGGGAGCCTGTGCAACGCGGGCGGCCTCTCCGCGGACGGCCGCGATCTCAGGCGCTGGCTTTCCCGTGTCGGCAACGACAACGCGAAGCGGGAATATTACCTGACCGATATCGTCGCGCTGGCCGCGGAGGAAGGGGCGCGGATCGTCCCCGTCGAGGGTCCGTTCGAGGAACTGCGCGGCATCAATACGCGGGCCGAGCTTGCGGCGGCGGAGGCGGCTTTGCAGACGCGGCTGCGGGCGGCGGCCCTGGAGGGCGGGGCCAGCCTGGTCGGGCCGGAGACCGTGTTCCTGGCCGCGGATACGAAGCTCGGAGCGGACGCCACGGTCGGGCCCTATGTCGTGTTCGGGCCCGGCGTCGAAGTCGAGGCGGGGGCCGAGATCCGCCCCTTTTCCCACCTCGAAGGATGCCGGATCGGCGCCGGTGCGATCGTCGGGCCGTTCGCCAGGCTGAGGCCGGGTGCCGAGCTTGGCGAGGGGGCGCGGGTGGGGAATTTCGTCGAGCTGAAGGCAACGCGGCTCGGCGCCGGCGCCAAGGCCAATCATCTCTCCTATCTCGGCGATGCGACGATCGGCCGGGCGGCGAATATCGGCGCCGGCACCATCATCTGCAATTACGACGGCTTCGCCAAGCACAGGACCGAGATCGGCGCCAATGCCTTCATCGGTTCGGATTCCGTGCTGGTGGCGCCGGTTTCGGTCGGCGAAGGGGCCTTCATCGCCGCGGGCAGCGTGATCACGAAGGACGTCGCATCCGACGCCATGGCCTTCGGCCGCGCGGCGCAGCAGGAGAAAGCGGATGGGGCGAAGAAGTTCCGTGACCGGAAGAGAAAGGCCAAGGGATGTGCGGGATCGTAGGCGTGATCGGCACCGAGCCGGCGGCGCCGCTGCTGCTCGATGCGCTCGAGCGGCTGGCCTATCGCGGCTATGACAGCGCGGGCGTGGCGACGCTCGCGAACGGGCATATCGAGAGACGGCGCGCCGCCGGCAAGCTTCGCAACCTGGCGGCCCTGCTGGCGCAGGACCCGCCGAGCGGCAGCACCGGCATCGGCCATACGCGCTGGGCGACGCACGGCGCGCCGACCGAGGGCAACGCGCACCCGCACGGCACGGCGCGCGTCTCGGTGGTGCATAACGGCATCATCGAGAACCATGCCCGGCTGCGCGCCGAACTGGAGGCGGCCGGCCAGGAATTCCAGACCGAGACCGATACGGAAACGGTGGCGCAGCTGGTCGACCTCAACCTCGCGCGCGGCATGGATCCGGTGCGCGCGGCCGGCGCCGCGCTCGGGCGACTGGAAGGTGCCTATGCGCTGGCAATGATCTTCGCCGGGCATTCCGAACTGATGATCGGTGCGCAGCACGGGGCGCCGCTCGCGGTCGGCTTCGGGACGAACGCGATGTATCTCGGCTCGGACTCGCTGGCGCTCGCTCCGCTCACGCGGCGTGTCTCGTTTCTCAAGGACGGGGACTGGACCGTCGTCAGCCGCGACGGTGCGCGCTTCCTGGGTGCGGACGGAAAGGAAGTGACGCGCGAGATCCGCGAGACGACGCTGAGCGGGGCGCTGGTCGGCAAGGGCGGATATCGGCACTTCATGGAGAAGGAGCTGCACGAGCATCCCGCGGTGCTCGGCGAGGTGCTGCGGCGGATGGTCGATCCGCTGGCCCGGCGGGTGACGCTTCCCGCATTGCCGTTCGATCTCAGGCGCGTGCCGCGCGTTTCCATCAGCGCCTGCGGCTCGGCCTACTACGCGGGCCTGGTCGGGCGGTGCTGGCTGGAGAGCCTGGCCCGGCTGCCGACGGAAGCGGATGTGGCGAGCGAGCTGCGCTACCGCGCGCCGCCGCTCTCCAAGGGGGGGCTGGCGCTCTTCGTCAGCCAATCGGGCGAGACGGCGGACACGCTGGCGGCGCTGCGCTTCCTGCGCGGCGGCGGCCAGCATGTGCTCAGCATCCTGAACGTGCCGGAAAGCACGATGGCGCGGGAATCGGATGCGGTTCTGGAAACCGTTGCGGGGCCCGAGATCGGGGTTGCCAGCACCAAGGCGTTCACGGCCCAGCTGGCCGTGCTGGCGTGCCTTGCGATTGCCATGGCGCGGGTGCGCGGCGTCTTGGACGCGGAGGCCGAGGCGGCGCTGACGGCCGCTTTGCTGGAGGTGCCCTCGCGCGCCGCCGGCGTGCTGGAGGAGGAAGGGGCGATCCACCGCCTTGCCGAGCGGGTGGCCGAGGCGCGCGACGTGCTCTATCTCGGGCGCGGCACGTGTTATCCGATCGCGCTCGAAGGGGCGCTCAAGCTCAAGGAGATCAGCTATATCCACGCCGAGGGCTATGCCGCCGGCGAAATGAAGCACGGCCCGATCGCGCTGATCGACCAGAGCGTGCCGGTGATCGCGGCGATTCCCTCCGGGCCGCTGTTCGAGAAGACGGCTTCGAACCTCCAGGAGGCGGCGGCGCGGGGCGGGCGCCTCATTCTGTTCACGGACGCGGAGGGGGCGGGGCGGCTCGGCCGGCTGGCCAGCCAGAGAGTGGTGCTGCCGACGGTCGATCCGTTCGTGGCGCCGATTCTGGCGGCGATCGCCGTGCAATTGCTGGCCTATCATGTGGCGGTGCTGAAAGGGACGGACGTCGATCAGCCGCGCAACCTGGCGAAGTCGGTCACGGTGGAGTAGCGGCAAGCGGGCGGAGCGCCTTTCTCACGCGCTTTATTCGAGCCCGCGATTCGCGCCCTCCGGCGATTCCGCCTCGGGCGATCGCGGGCTCGATTTTCCCGAGCGAATCGCTGATATCTTGGTGCTCTTCAAGGGTGCGAACGGTCCGGATTCCGGAAATGTCCGACTGCCGGGCATGCCTTCGGCGTCAGGGATTGAGGACGGTCGATATCGATGGATCATTGGCGGTGAGCACCAGCGGGGGGAAGCTCGCGTAAGCATTGATTTTCTTGCAGAGACTGATCACGACGATATCAATGCTCGAATTGGATACCTCGCCAAAGCCCGGAATCGCCATGGTGAAATGCCGAATTGGCACGACGAGTGAGGTCAGTCGTGCCGCGCCTTCCGGAGAAATCGAATAGCAGGGTATGCCGAAGCAGCACAGCAGTCTGTAGGGGGTCGGGCGGAGCGGCATACTCTGGAACGCTTCGCGGCTGGAAGGGATGTTCTTTGTTGTCATGCACCCCAAAAGCATCGAGAGGCCGGGGAGAAGGTCGAATATGGCGCAGGCGTCGAAATTCCAGCCCCAGAAAATGATATGCCAATCCGGAGGCAATTCCGAGATGACCTGCGCGGTGAGGGATTCGAAATTGCGGTGAATGATGGCATCATCCTCGGCGACGGTAATCGGTTCCCGGAGATTGATGGAGTGGTTCCACAGACGCAGGTGCGACAGTGCGTTCCCGACAGCGCCATCCGTATATTTCACGTTTTCTTCGAAGATTCCGCGCTCGACAAGCTTACTGCGATCGATGGTTCTGCCGTCAACCGCGCGAAAGCGCGAAATATTCTTTAGATGGGGATTGATCCGATAGAAATCTGCCAGCCGCTCGGTGCTGCGATCGAGGTTGATGACGAACGTTTGCAGGGAGGCCTCCTTTCTTTTCCTCTGTAGCGGGGCAAAGTCGGTCAATGGGCGTTGCCAAATCCGGGGAGCAGTCGCTGTGCCCGCGCGTTAGTACCCACTTTTGTCGATGAGTTGTTCAACCGGGTTGATGGTCGACATTTTGGACCGGGATGATACCCGACAGATCGGTTGGGTGAGCCGGTTCCGTTGGCTCGGGCGGCGTATCGCGAGGCGGAGCGAACCGACGGAACCGGCTTTTGCGGTTGAGAATGCCGATGTCGCGTGTGCAGAAGCGCACGACGTGGTCCCCGGTTTCGAGTTCGGCGATG
>JASHOA010000036.1 GCA_030041375.1 Acetobacteraceae bacterium | reverse complement strand
GTATCTCGACAGACCCGGTAGCGCTGGCACAACTCCGAAACGCTCCAGTTCCCCGTATCGTAGTCCAGCATCATTCGAACACGCTCTTCCATTCGGCAGGTCTCCAGAAACGGCATCGGCGGCCCTCCCTCCGATGCAACTTGACCTGTCGACCATCAACCCAGTCTAACATGTCGGGAATCTACCCGGTCTGTACCGGAGAGGCTCCCTCACCCCCAACCCCTCACCGGGCTCCCAGCAAAGTCCCGGGACTTTGCTGGGAGCCCGGCCCAGAGGGAGAGGGGAGAATTCGTCAGCGATCTTCGGTTGAGCGTCGTTGACGGAGGCGGCGGCAGGCGGCACCAATTCCTGCCTTACACCAATCAGGGGATCAGGCGATGCGCCGGTTGCTGGTCGTTCTTGCCGTGCTCGGAGTTGCGGCCTTTTTGTTCACGGCGCGGCCCCAGGCGGCGGCCGGGCGGACGTTCGTCGTGTTTTTCGAGGAATGGTCGGCGGCGCTGGATGCGCCTGCCCTGAAGACGATTGCCGCGGCAGCCCAGGCGGCGGCGCAGCAGCCGGGGGCCGCGGTCAGCGTGACCGGGTTCGCGGACCCGCTCGGCAGTGTGCAGGCGAACATCTACTTGACCGAAACGCGTGCCCAGGTGGTGACCGACCAGTTGACTGCCGACGGCGTTGCGGCGGCGCGCATCCAGCAGCGCGCGAAGGGCAAGGTTCCCTACCAGTTGACCTCGCAAGAGAGCCGGCGCGTGGTCATCACGGTCGGCGGGCCGTAGGCATGGCGGCTTGGAGCGTGTTCAGCTTGACTGAACACGCTCTCTCTTGTCTGACCGAGCGGATTCACGTGCTTGACCGGAATCGCGGAGCGATTCCGGTCAAGCACGATCCGCTCTAGGCTGCGATTTCGGCCGGCTCGGCAAGCCGGCCGATGCCACCGTCGCGGACGAGTTCAAGATGGCGGTCGTGCAACGCGGTGACGGCATTGCTGTGGGCGATGGAGACCACCGTGGTGCGCGGCAGCCTCTCGCGCAGCGTGCGGTAGAGGGCGGCTTCCGATTCGGGATCGAGGCTGGCGGTTGCCTCGTCCAGGAAGAGCCAATCGGGGCGCAGCAGCAGAGCACGAGCCAGCGCCAGGCGCTGCTGCTCGCCGCCGGAGAGAATTTGCGCCCAGGGGGCCTCTTCGTTCAGGCGCGGTATGAGATGCGCGAGGCCGGCGTCGGTGAGTGCGGCGACGATCGTGGCGTCGTCGAACCGGGTTGGATCCTGCGGGTAGGTGACGGCTTTGCGCAGCGTGCCGAGCGGCAGGTAGGGCCGCTGCGGCAGGAACATCGTCCGCCCCTTCGGCCACTCGACGCGGCCGCTGCCGAACGGCCAGATGCCGGCAATGGCGCGAAAGACAGTGGATTTGCCGGCGCCGGAGCGGCCCGTGATGACCACCGAACGGTGCGGGGTGAGGGCGAGATCGGCACCGGCGAGCAGCGATTCGCCGTTCGGCAGCCGGAGCGTGAGATTGCTGAGCCGGAGTGTATCGGCCTGACCGGGCGTGGCCCGGATGGCGGGGTCGGAGGCGGCGAGATGCGCGGCATCGAGGGCGTGCTGGAAGTAGGTCAATCGTTCGACCGTGGCGCGCCAGGAGGCCAGGGACGCATACGCCTGGACGAACCAGGACATGGCGCCCTGAACCTGACCGAAGGCATTTGCGGTTTGGGTCAAGCCGCCGAGCGGGATTTGCCCCGCGAAGTAGCGCGGTGCGGCAACGACGATCGGGAACACTACGGCGATCTGGGAATAGCCGACGGTGAGCGCGTTCAGAAGGAGGGTCCGGTACATGATGCGGTACCAGTTTTCGACGACGAAGAAGAAGCGGTGCAGAAAGCCCTGCCGTTCCTCCGCCTCGCCGCCGTAGAGCGCGATCCCTTCGACATTCTCGCGCATCCGGGCGAGCGTAAAGCGGAAATCGGCCTCCACACGCTGCTGGCGGAAATTCAGCCAGACCAGCGGCCGGCCGACGAGATGCGTCGCCCAGGTGCCAAGGACCGCATAGATCAGCGCAACCCAGACCATGTAGCCCGGTATGTTGAAGCCGAAGACGTGGAGTGGCCCGGAGAGGCTCCAGAGAATCCCCAGGAAACTGAAGAGGGTCACGACGTTGGAGAGGAGATCGAGCCCGAGGGAAAGCGTACTCCCGGCAAAGGTGTTGAGATCGTCGGAAATTCGCTGATCGGGGTTGTCGGTCCCCTCCTCCGCCGCGGCGGTGAGGCTGATGCGGTAATAGGCGCGCTCGGCGAGCCAGGCGTTCAGGTAGCGGCCGGTGAGCCAGCGTCGCCAGCGGATTTGCAGCCATTGATTGAGATAGGTGCTGGTCACGGCAACGGTGATGTAGATGGCGGCGACCAGGCAGAAGCCGGGCATGATGCTGTTGGGTGTGCGGTCATAAAGGAAGAGCAGGTTGAAAAAGGCGTGCCAGTCCTTGTTCTGGAGCGAATTGAAGAAGGCACGGTTCCAGAAGTTCAGGATCACGTTCATGCCGACCATCATGAGATTGAGGGCGATGATCGAGACGAGCAGAACGCGCGCCGACCAGCGTTCTTCCGAAGAGCGGAAATAGGGCTTGGCAAGGCGCCAGGCGTCCTTGAGGAACGGCCCAAGATTGCGCATGCGATTTACCTTTTCTCAGAAACGGCGAGACGACGATCGAGCAGAGCCAGCCAGGTGCTGATGCGCGCCCGATTCACGCCGAAGTCGGAAGAGCCGTAAACGCTTCGGGAATAGAGGATCAGTACCGCATCGGCGGCACCGCGCGGCTCTGTCGCGACCAGGACGAGATCGGGGAAGTTGAAGAGGCGGCTGCGCACGACATAGTCCACCTGAAGATCGGCCGGATAGGCCGCCTGCAAGGTGGTGCGCGGCTGGGACGCGGCCACCGCTTCGACCGCGGCGAGCAGGCGCGGGGCCGGCAAGCGGTAGAGAGGTGTGACGATATCGGGTGCGGGTGCAAATCCGGCCGGGGCGGCCAGCGCCGAATTGGGAGTCGCCGGGCGCACGATCGTGACCGGGGCCAGCGCTGTCGGCAGCGGCAGGCCGGCGGCGCCGGCGGCGGCGCAGGCCGGGAAGAACAGGCTGGCGAGCAGGGGCAGAATACCCATCGTGAGACTGGCCCGAAATGGCGTTGGCGACGCTCACTGGCCCGAGGCAAGGCATCAGCACAAGTGAAAGAAAGGTCGGGAAGAGGTCATGCACGGCGCACAGGCTGATCGGACCGGGCGCGGCGAGCAAGTTACGGCACGTTACGACGGAGTCAGCTCTCTCTCATGAGCATCAGCCGTGTCGCCAGCGCGGCGGGCGGCTGCGGATGGCTGAACAGGAAGCCCTGACCTTCATCGCAGCCGATACTGCAGAGGAAGGCGCGCTGGCTCTCGGTTTCGATTCCCTCGGCAACGGCGGTGAGGCCGAGAGCATGGGCGGTGGCGATGGCTGCCCGCACGATTGCCGCGTCCTCGCGATCCTCCGGCAGCCCGCGAATGAGAGAGCGGTCGATCTTCATCGAGGTGAGCGGCAGGCGCTTCAGCATCGAGAGGCTGGCATGCCCGGTTCCGAAATCATCCAGTGCCAGGCCGACGCCGAGATCACGGATTGCCGAGAGCATCAGCAACGTTTCAAAGTCGACCTCGAGCATCATGCTTTCCGTCAGCTCGAGCTCGAGGCGTTCGGGCGGCAGTCCGGACAGTTCGAGCGCCGAGGTGAGGTGCTCGATGAGGACACCGTCGGCGAGTTGTCGGGCGGAGATATTGACCGAGACGCCCGGAGCCGGGCGGCCTTCGTGGGCCGGCCATTGCATCGCCTCCCGGCAGGCCGTGCCGAGGACGAAGCGACCGATCTCGTTGACCAGATCGGTGCGCTCGGCGATCGGGAAGAAGGTGGCGGGAGAGATCAGCCCTTGTCTTGGATGCGGCCAACGGAGCAGCGCCTCGGCGGCGAAGATCGTCCCCGAGGCCAGATGCAAGCGCGGCTGGTAATAGAGGACCAGCCCGCCTCCGGCGGTGGCGGCGCGCAGATCGCGCTCGAGGCGGCGGCGCGCGGAAGGCCCGGCGCGCGGATCGAGGGCGCGGCGCAACTGCCGGCTGATCAGCCGCTGGTCAGACTCGCCTGGAGAGGCGTCACCCTTCCAGTCCTCGAGCATCAGCCGGTCCCGTCTCCCGATGCGTCCCGGATTCTTCCGACGGATCGGTTACCGGGTCGTGAAGTCCCGATCCAAAGCCGGGAATTTTTAAGGATAGCACAACGCAGCGGTCAGATGAGTGAATCGGCAAGGAGAAGCATGGAGTGCAGTGCCGGGCGATGGGCGAGATCGGCAATCTGGTGGCGGCAGGAGGTGCCGTCAGCGACGACGAGGTCCTCGGGTGCCGCCGCCTGGAGAGCGGGCAGCAGCCCGAGGCCGGCAATCGCGCGCGAGGTTGCCTCGGTCTCGGCCTGGTAGCCGAAGGCGCCGGCCATGCCGCAACAGGACGCGGCGATCGGGCGTACCGCGAGCCCGGGGATCGTCCGAAGCGTGGCGAGCAGGGCGGGGAAGGCGCCGAAGGATTTCTGGTGGCAATGCCCGTGCACGAGGGCGGTCGCGGCGCGCGTTGCGAGCGCGAGAGACGGCTTTTCACGGGCCAGGAATTCCGTGACGAGCAGGGCGCGGTCGGCAAGCCCGCGCGCCTCGGGCCCGGGGATGAGGGCGGGAAGTTCGTCGCGCAGCGTGAGAAGGCAGGAGGGTTCGATGCCGAGCACCGGATCATCCCCCGGGCAGGCGGCGAGCAGGCGGCGTGCCTCCTCACGCGCCCGATCGACGAGGCCGGCGGAAAGCCAGGTCCGGCCGCAGCAGAGGGGCCGGCGGGCGCCGTCGGGAGGGGGTGGCACGGCGGCCCGATATCCGGCGGCGGCGAGCACGCGGAGCGTCGCGCGCAGGTTTTCCGGCTCGAAATAGCGGTTGAAGGTATCGGCGAGCAGCCAGACTTTTTTGACGCGCGATGATTCCGGGGTGGGGCGGGCCTCGGCGTCGCGAAAGAAGTCCCGGCGGAAGGCGGGCAGTGGGCGGCGGGCGCTGAGCCCAAGCGTGCGTTCGGCGAGCCGGGCGAGGAGCGCGCTCCGGTTGCGCAGGTTGGCGAGCGGCGCCAATCGTGCTGCGAGCGGTGCGTAGCGGGGCAGGGCGGCGATCAGGCGGTCACGGCGGCCGACGCCGTGGCGGCGGGCGCGGGCTGCCAGCACCTCGATTTTCATCTTCGCCATATCAACGCCGGTCGGGCATTCGCGCCGGCAGGCCTTGCAGGAAAGGCACAGCGCCATCGCCCGTGCGACGGCTTCCGAGGCCATGGCCTCGGGGCCGAGCTGGCCGGTGAGTGCCAGGCGCAGCGTGTTGGCCCGGCCGCGCGTGAGATCGATCTCGGCGCGGGTGGCACGGAAGCTCGGGCACATGACGCCGGCATCGATGCCGCGGCAGGCGCCGTTGTTGTTGCACATCTCGACGGCGCCGAGCATGCCGCCGAGCGGTCCCGGATGCTCCGACCAGTCGAGCACGGGGGTGAAATCGCCGGCGGGAGCGTAGGCGGGGAAGTAACGGAAAAGGGTGCGATCGTTCATGCGGGGCGGATCGACGATCCGGTTGGGATTGAAGAGCCCATCAGGATCGAAGGCCTGCTTCACCGCGGCGAAGGCCCCGGCGAGGCGGGGGCCGAACATCGCCTGGTGGAATTCGCTGCGGGCGATGCCGTCGCCATGCTCGCCGCTGTGGCTGCCCTTGTAGGCGCGGACGAGGGCGAAACATTCCTCGGCCACCGCGCGCATTTTTGCGACGTCGGTGGGGTCCTTCATGTTCAGCACCGGGCGGACATGCAGGCAGCCGACCGAGGCGTGCGCATACCAGGTGCCGCGCACGCCGTGGCGGGCGAAGACTTCGTCGAGCCGCCCGGTGTAGGTGTCGAGATCGGCGAGATCGACGGCCGCGTCCTCGATGAAGGAGACAGGTTTCGCATCGCCCTTCATCGACATCATGATGTTGAGCCCGGCCTCGCGGACGGCGGCGATTTCCGCCTGGAAGCCGGGGTCGGTGGCGCGTACCAGGGCTCCGGGGAACCCGAGATCGGCCATCGCCCCGGCGAGGAGATCGAGTTTCCGTGCGAGGGCCGCGTCTTCGTCGCCATGGAACTCGACGAGCAGCAGGCTCTCGGGCTCGCCGATCAGCATCTGTTCGATCGTCGGGCGATAGAAGGGGATGGCGCGGCCGAGCGTGATCATGGTCCGATCGACCAGCTCGACCGCCTCGGGATCGAGCGCGACCAGCGGGGGAGTGGCCTGCATGGCGGCCCGGAAGGAGGGGAATTGGCAGATGCCGATGACCTTGCGCGGCTTGAGCGGGGCAAGTTTCAGCGTGATCGCCTCGGAAAAGGCGAGGGTTCCTTCCGAGCCGACCAGCAGGCGGGCGAGGTTGCCGCGGCCAGCGGCACGGGCGGCAGGCGTCAGGGCGTCGATATTATAGCCGCCCACGCGGCGAAGCTGGCGGGGGAAGCGGGCGGCGATCTCGGCGGCCTCGGAGGCGCCGAGGGCGAGGAGGCGATCGAAGAGGGCCGTGATCCGGCCGGGCTGGTTGGTGGCGGGCGGCTCCGGTTCCGGCCCGAAGCGAGAGCGGGTGCCGTCGGCGAGGATGGCGTCGATGGCGGCGACGTTGTCGGCCATCAGGCCGTAGCGGATCGATTTGGCGCCGCAGGAGTTGTTGCCGGCCATGCCGCCGATGGTGCAGCGCGAGTGGGTCGAGGGGTCGACCGGGAAGAAGAGGCCGTGCGGCCGGAGCGCTCTGTTCAGCTCTCCGAGCACGAGGCCCGGTTCGACGGTGACGCTGCGGCGGGCGGGATCGAGATCGAGGATGCGCCGGAGGTGGCGCGAGCAGTCGATGACGATGGCGCGATTGACCGTCTGCCCGCACTGGCTGGTGGCCGCGCCGCGGGGGAGCACGGGAATGCCTTCCTCGCGGGCGATGGCGATCGTGGCGGCGATGTCGTCGCGACGGGCGGGGATCACCACGCCGACGGGTACGACCTGGTAGATCGAGGCATCGGTCGCGTAGCGGCCGCGGCTTGGCGCATCGAACAGGACCTCGCCTGCCATCGCCTGGCGGAGGCGGGCGGCAAGGCGCTGGTTTCCGGGTGGGATTCGAAACTCTGGCATGAGCCGCTCGCAGATGCCCTGTGGCAGCGGATGATGCCATGCGGGCCGGATGAGAGGGAGGGTGCTTGCCGCCAGGCGGCGGACTGCGTAGGGTACTTTCCGCAACAAATCCCTCGCCTTCCAGGGGATGCGATGTCGTTTCCCATGCTCGATCGCCCCGTAAACCATGGGGTTGGCGTGACCCCGGCCGAGATGGAGTTCCTGGTGGCCCGTGCCGGCCTCAGCCTCAATCCGGGACAGATGGCCGATCTTGTCCTGATCTGGCGGCAGATGGCCGGGCTGATTTCTTCCGTGCCGCGTGAGCGGCCGCTGGCCGACGATGCTGCGTTCGCCTTTCGCCTTCCGCCGCCCCCGAAGGGGGGCAACGGCGCAGCGCGGCGGCGCCGATGAGGGGCGCAGGCTCCGACATTCCTACCATCGCCGAGGCGGCTCGGCTGATTGCAGCGAAAAAGCTTTCCCCGCTTGAGCTGACCCGCAGCTTGCTGATCCGGATTGCGAGCTTCGATCCGGGGATCAACGCATTTCTGACGGTCTGTGATCGCCGTGCCGAGGCCGAGGCCAAGGCGGCGGAGAGAGCACTGAAAGGCCGCAAGCGCGGGCGGTTGCTCGGCATTCCGCTGGCGTACAAGGATATTTTCGCGACCAGGGGGGTGCGGACTACCGCGCATTCGCGCCTCTTTGCCGACAACGTGCCGAAAGAGAATGCCGAGGCCGTGGAGAGGCTGGGGGCGGCGGGTTGTGTGATGCTGGGCAAGCTCGCGACGCATGAGTTTGCCATCGGCGGGCCTGCCTTCGACCTGCCGTGGCCGCCGGCGCGCAACCCATGGGACAGGGAGAGGTTCACCGGCGGCTCCTCTTCCGGCGCCGGGGCTGCCGTTGCCGCGGGTCTTGCTCTCGGTGCGCTCGGTTCGGATACCGGCGGGTCGATCCGCATTCCCGCCGCCTATTGCGGAATCGCCGGGCTGAAGCCGACACCGGGCCTGGTTTCACGACGCGGTGTCATTCCATTGTCGCCAAGCCTCGACACCGTCGGGCCGATGGCCTGGACGGCAGAGGATTGTGCGCTGCTGCTGGATGTGCTGGCGGGCCATGATCCGGCCGATCCGGCCTCCGTTCCGGGCCCGAAAATCTCCTACGCGCGGTCGGTCGCGGCCCCGGTCAAGGGGCTCAGGGTTGGCCTCGTGCGGCATTTCCATGAGCGTGACGTGCCGGCGGGGGCGGAGATGCTGCAGATGATCGCAGCGGTGGTGCGGCAACTGCAGAAGCTTGGTTGCAAGGTGGGGGAAGCGACGCTTCCCTCGGTGCACGACTACAACGCGGTCGGCAGGATCATCATCACCGCCGAGGCCTATGCGCTGCACGAGGCCATGCTGCAATCCCGCGTTGGCGAGTATTCCCGCAGTTTCCGGGTGCGGGTGCTGCCCGGGGCGCTGCTCCGCGCGGCCGACTATCTGGCCGCGCAACGGCGGCGGAGCGATCTCATCGCTGTCACCAGGCGTGCCTTCCAGTCCTTCGACGTTCTGCTGAGCGCGGCGACGCCCGGGCCGGCACCGCTTCTGAATGAGCAGCGCGCCGATGAAGGCTTTGCCACGCCGTTTCTCACCACGCCGGCCAACGTTGCGGCGATCCCGGCGGCCGTGGTGTGCGGCGGGTTCTCGGCGGCGGGCCTGCCGCTCGGCGTGCAAATCATGGGTCCGGCGTGGGGCGACGCGCTGGTGCTGCGCATAGCGCATCATCTCGAGCGGGCGCTCGGCACGCGGGCGCGCCGGCCGGCGCTGGCGCTGCCGGCCGAGGGTGTCGGGCCGCCGGCCGAACGGTTAGCGGCAGGCGCGGCGAGCGGTTCCGCCAGGGGTGGGATTCCTGCCGTGCCCGGGTAGCGCCCGGCTTCGGAATCGGGGACAGTCGGGGCGCCTGGTGATGGGCGCGTGGTTTGTGGAAGGGCGGCGGACGATGCGGTGGCGGGAGGAAGGGGGGCTGAATTTCTGGGGGTTGCTCACCTTCCTGTTGGCGGGGTTGTTCGGTTACTCGGCGTGGCTGACCTCGATCGTGTTCTGTGCCACGAACGGTCTCTGGCCGCTCCTGGTTGCCGGCGCCGCGTTCTTTCCCGTTGGCGTGGTCCATGGAGTCGGAGTCTGGTTCGGGGGCTGGTGAGCGGCGCCGCGGGGGCACGTGGCGTCATCGGATGGTGTCCTCTCGTCGCCGGGAACGATCGCACGGCGTACGCGGTTGCATGGCAAGCGCATAACGAGCCCGAAGGGCGGCCGTCCTGGGAAGAGGGGGCGAGCCATGGTGCAGAGCCGCGGCGCACCGGCGATGGCAGCGGTCCGATCGTCGTTGTCTTCGGCGTGGGGCCTCACCGAGGTCGCACGAGGAGCCGAGACGGGTCTCGCGGTTTATTCGAGCCCGCGATTCACGCCCTCCGACGATTCCGCCGCGGGCGATCGCGGGCCAGGCGGAGAGCCATGCGGGTGGTCATGAGGGACGCGAATGAACGGGGCGCGATTCTCTGCGATTTATCGCGTTCGTTGCGATGCCAGCGCGATCGATGCCAGAGCCCGGGCCATTGCTACCGAGCAGAGTGTGGAGATGCCGCTTTCTGCGATCGATGATGAATCGATACTGCGCGACATCGCCGGCGCGGTCGATTCGATCGACGATCTCGGCCAAGATCTGTTCGAAATACGCATTGGCCTGTCCATCGCAACAGTCGGCGGTGACGCCGGGCAGCTTTTGAACATGGCGTACGGCAACACCTCGCTGCACGAGGATGTCGTGCTGCACGATCTCGTTCTTCCGGACGCGCTCGAGGAGGCGTTTGGCGGCCCGTGTTGCGGACTTCCTGGCCTGCGGGAGCGACTGGGTCTGCCGGAGCGGGCTTTCACCTGCTCGGCTCTGAAGCCGCAGGGCCTGCCGCCGGATCGCCTGGCTGAACTCGCCGAACGCTTCGCTCTCGGGGGGATCGATTTCGTCAAGGACGACCACGGAATCACCGACCAGGCCTATGCGCGCTTTGCCGAACGGGTCCCGGCGATTGCCGCCGCGGTTCGCCGTGCGGTCACAGTGAGCGGACACGCAACGCGCTATGTTCCCAACCTTTCGGGCGATCTCGGCCAGATGCAGCGGCAGCTGTGCATTGTGCGCGACGAGGGCCTGGAGGCGGCCCTGGTATCCCCCATGCTGGCCGGCGTTGCGACGCTGCGGGCGCTGGTGCGGGATTGGCCGGATATCATATTCTTTGCTCACCCGACGCTGGGTGGCGCGGCACGCATCTCGCCGGACCTTCTCTTCGGGAAGCTGTTCCGCCTTTTCGGCGCCGATGCGGTGATATTTCCGCATTTCGGCGGACGGTTCGGGTATTCGGCGGAGACCTGCCGCCGTCTGGCACGGAACGCCATGGCGCCAAACCCTCGCCTCAGGGCCAGTGTCCCGGTCGCTGCGGGCGGGATGACGGCTGAACGCGTGCCGGAGATACTCGATTTCTACGGCAGAGACGTGATGCTTCTCCTGGGAGGGAGCCTGCTCCAGGCACGCGAGCGTTTGACCGATGTGACGCTCGCGTTTACCGAATCGGTGGCACATTACCCGCGAGGACATGATGATGGCTGACGGAGAAACCGCGCGGGTGCGCGCATGCCTTGGCGGCTTTCGTTGGCATGGGCTCGAGTGTCGCCCCTACAAGGAAGAGGGCGATGCGGCGTTCCGAAACATCTCCCGTCAGATTCTCTTCGATGAGCCGGCGCAGGATTGCGAATTGCGCTACTTCGAAATGGGGGCCGGAGGATATTCGAGCCTGGAGCGTCATCAGCATACGCACGCGGTCATCGTTCTCAGAGGCCGCGGGCAGTGTCTGCTGGGCACTACGGTGCGCAAGGTGGCGACCTTCGATCTGGTCACGATACCGGCCTGGACGTGGCATCAGTTTCGCGCCACGGACGCTGAACCGTTCGGGTTCCTCTGCATGGTCAATCGCGTCCGGGATCGTCCACAATTGCCGAGCGAGTCGGACCTTGCCGCGCTGAAGTCGTTTCCTGAGGTGGCTGCTTTTCTATCCTCCTGACGGCGGTGGTGCGGCGAAAGATGGGGGACGGCGGCGCCCCGCGCGTTCACGTGAACGATCGGCCCCTGCACAAACCGGCCCGGCGGTCCTGCCAACCTATTGAAGCCGCTTATCGGAGTGAGAGGATTCGAACCTCCGGCCCCTGCGTCCCGAACACAGTGCTCTACCAGGCTGAGCTACACTCCGGCGGGTTTGGCGTATAGCCGCGCGCGGACTAGAAGAGAAGGCCCTTGCGCAGCATGCCGTGCACGCCCTTTTCGCCGTTCACGGTCTGGGTGACGTGGAAATCGACGGCGAGCGAGCAGAACTGGTAGGCCTCCTCGGGCGAGAGGTTGGCGCGCCCGGTGATGAAGCGGATCATCTCGCGGAGCGCCTTGTTCATGGCGAGATCGAGATCCTGGTGCATGCCCATGCTGATGAAGTGCGTGGCGGTCTCGGCCCGCGGATAGGCAATGAGTGGGGCGCCCCCGGGCGGTTTCTTGTGCAGGATCGGGGTGAAAGTGCCGGTGAGGCAGATCTCGAGGGCGTTGATGCAGACCTCGCCGTCTCCCTGAACGCCGTGGCCGTCGCCGACCGAGAGATTGGCGCCGGGATGATGGACGGGAAGGAAGAGGGTGCTGCCGGCGGTCAGCTCCTTGTTGTCGAGATTGCCGCCGTGCTCGCGCGGCTCGACGGTCGAGATCCGCCCGTAATGCGCGGGTGGGGCAACGCCGATCACGCCGAAGAAGGGAGCGAGGGGAAGCTCGGTGCCCCAGGGCAAGCGGCAGGTGCGACGCGCCCGGTCAACCGGGATGTGCGAGAGAAAGCGCTTCGGGAAATCCTCAGGCAGCGTGCCGGCCAGCGGGCGGAAGCCGCAAAAGCCCCAATCCGCGCCGAGCGCGATCTCTTCGATCCTGATTTCCAGCATGTCGCCGGGCGCGGCGCCGGCGATCGCCACCGGCCCGGTCATGATGTGCCCGCCGAGGCGCGGCAGATTGGCGGCGTGGATGGCGGCGAGCGCCGGCGGAATGACCAGCCCCGAAGCGGCGGGCGGCATCACCTCGGGCCCGCCCGAGACGCATTCGAAGACCACGGTCTCGCCCGAGTTGATCGTGCGGACCGCTGGCAAGGCGGCATCGAACATGCCCCAATGCACGGTTGCGGGCGTGGCGGGAACGTGATGGTGCGGCATCGCCGGTTCAGCCGGCGAGCGCGAGGGCGGGGCGAGAGAAGTCGGCGAGGAAGTCCACGGGCGCGCCGCGGCCGAGCGAGCGGAGTGAAGCGAGCAGTTTTGCGGCGGCCGGCCGGCCGATTACCGGAAGAGAGAGCTCGATGAATTTCGCCTCGAGCTCGGCGTCCGAGAGGGGACAATCCGGGTCGCCCTTGCGGGTGGGTTGGAGATGACGAAGCCGCCGCCCATCGGCCAATTCGAGCTCGAGGACGGCGGAGCGGCGGCGCGGAAAAGCGGCGTCGCAGTCTGGATCGACGACCATTTCGATCCGCTGCATCAGCGCCTGCAGGCGCGGATCGGCGAGGCGCCCGGGACTATAGGCGTCGAGCCTGACGCTGCCGTGCACGAGCGCGCTGGCCACGCAGAACTGGGTGCTGAAACGGCCCTCGAACGGCGTGGCGGCGTGCGGGCGATCGGTGACGTCGAGGGCGACGCGATAGGTGCCGACGCGGGCTCGGACAACGTCCTCCGGGGCCAGGCCGTGCCCGGCCCTGAGAGCGAGCATGGCGTCGATGGCGGCGAAGATATGCCCGCAGCAGCCGTGATTTTTGAAGGTCATCGCAGCGATGGCGGGGCGCTCGCCGAGGCCTTCGAGGGCGGCGTTCCAGTCCGGCTGTTCGCTCATCGCGGCGCCGAACCCGGCCGGGCCATCGAGCATGTCGAGAGCGCCGGTGACACCGGCCGCGGCGGCCAGGGCGGCGAGCGCGCCGGCCGCGGCGGCGTGGCCGGGATGCAACGGCTTCGACATGGCATCCGAGCGGAAGGCTTGTTGCAGGCCGGCGGCGAAGGTCGCCGCGGTGGCCAGGGCATGCGCGAAGGGGCCGGCCTCGAGATTCAGGATCGAGGCGACGGCGGCGGCGGCGCCAAATGTGCCGACCGTTCCAGTGGTGTGCCAGAACCGGTAGTGGGACGGCATCACCGCGAGGCCGATGCGCGTCGAGATCTCGTAGCCGACGATGATGGCGCGCAGGAGCGCCTCGCCGTCCGCGCCGCGCGCCTGGGCTGCCGCCAGCGCCGCACCGATGACCGGGCTGCCTGGATGATAGACGGCATCACGGAAGATGTCGTCGAATTCGACGGTATGAGCGGCCGCGGCGTTGATCAGAGCGGCGGTGCGCAGGTTCGCGCGCCGGCCGTTGACATAGACGATGGCGCCGGCCTGGGTGCCTGGCAGGTGCATCTCGTCGGCGAGGGCCGAGGCGAGCAAGGTTGCGGGCGGCGAGAGGGTTCCAGGCAGGAGCGCGGCAAACCAGTCGATCAGCGCGCGGCGGGCGTGGTGGAGGAGAGACGTGGCGAGAGGGCGGTCGCGCTCGGCAACGGCGTAATCAGCCAACCGCTCGGTGAGTTGTTTCATGATGCCCCAACTTTTTCGAGTCGAGGCAAAAACTTTAAAGCAGCCGGAACGACGTGGGAATGCCGAGTCGGACCGTCCTTCCGCCGCCTAGGTGGACCCGAAAGCATGACGCTCCCGCCGAGGGATCCATTTCTTCGCACCTCGTCCCCTGGGGCCCGGCAGCGACCTCACGAAGATTTTGCATCGTCGACTTAATTTCAATGTGGACTCTATTCCTTGTCTAGAGAAATATTAAGATTTTCCAGCCTGTCCGCAGCAGAGGCGTGCGGCAGCACGGCGGGCCGGTAGTCCAACTGTGGGGGGCTCTAGGCTGGTGGGGGCACTGTAGGCAGTGGGATGATCAAAAGAGGGCTGACGGCACCTTACCTCGCAATCCTAGCAGGGATACTCGCCGGCTGCGGGACACAGCTTTTCCCTCAAGCGGACTCTAAGTTGAAGCAGGACTTCCCTTCGGCAGAAGCGGCGGTCACGAAAGACGAAGCGCAGGCCAAGAGCACCCCGAGCACAGATCAGTTCACCTTAGACAACCTTTTGATTGATATTACCACGCAATATGTAACGATCTGCGAATACAAGGCCGACAAACGGTACGTGACTAATCAAGATATCTACGGAACACTGTTTGTGTTGGGTATCGTCGGCTCGGTGACGGGCGGCACACTTACCGCGGTCGGTGTTGCGTCGGGGGTCGCAAGCGGGTTATCGACGGGTGTCAGCGCCATTACTTCAGTTGGCTCGTACTATAAACAAAACGAACCGAATGGTTGGATGAACGGCGCACAAAACGCAATGTACGAGGAATACAATACGCTCCAGTTTGGAGCTGCAACCGACAACGCGGGAAATTCAAAGTACGAGACATTGCAGCCGGACAAGGTGGCAACCTCAGATGCCCAGTTCAGCGCCGCCTGCGACAATTACCTTTCTGGGTCTACCTCTAGTCAGACTCAACAGTCCGCCAAGCCGCCTTCTTCCCCAAGCCCTACTCCCTCGGGCGCGCCAAAGGAGGGTGCGGCGTCGGCGAGTCCTTGAGACCACGGGGCCGAGATCAGGATGGACCGGGCTGCCTGGATGATAGACGGCATCACGGAAGATGTCGTCGAATTCGACGGTATGAGCGGCCGCGGCGTTGATCAGCGCGGCGGTGCGCAGGTTCGCACGCCGGCCGTTGACATAAACGATGGCGCCGGGCTGGGTGCCTGGCAGGCGCATCTCGTCGGCGAGGGCCGAGGCGAGCAAGGTTGCGGGCGGCGAGAGGGTTCCAGGCAGGAGCGCGGCAAACCAGTCGATCAGCGCGCGGCGGGCGTGGTGGAGGAGAGGCGTGGCGAGAGGGCGGTCGCGCTCGGCAACGGCGTAGTCAGCCAACCGCTCGGTGAGTTGTTTCATGCGCGCCCTCACCCGGCGCATCGGGCCACCCTCTCCCGGAGGGAGAGGGGAAGGATTGGCATTGCGCTGCCGGCTCAGCCCTGCTGGACGCGCGTGGTCTCGGCGTTGCGGGCGGAGGAACTGCCGGCAGACGGCCCCGGGATCGAGCCAGTCGGTCGTTCAGCACTTGCCGCCATCGAGCTGTCCTGCGGCTCATCCTCCGCCATGTGCTTCTTGAATGACTTGATGCCCTTGGCGAAGTCACCCATCAGCGTGCTGACCTTGCCGCTGCCGAACAGCAGCAGCACGACCAGCAGCACGATCATCCAGTGCCAGATGCTCAAGCTACCCATGGTTCCTCCACTGTAGGCTCGCCTCCAGTTCGTGTCCTCCGCAGGCCGGAACGCCGGCTTGCGCAAGACGACATGGCCCGGCGCGGCGCGGCTTGCAAGCGGTGTTTCTCAGCCGTTACGGATCAGCGTGGGGTATCGCCGGCAAGATTGGCAAGCGTAGCCTGCGGCAGGATGAATCCATAGACCGGATAGGCGGTGGTGCCGAATGCGCGGGTCGGCGGATACCAGACCCGGACCCGTGACCAGTCGTTGGCGGGCGAGATATCGACCACCGGCTGGTTCCAGGTGATCCGCCAGGGCACCCAGTTGGCGTGCTCGACCAGGATTTCGCGGCGGGTGAGGACGGCGGTGACCACGGCCACGTGGCCGAGCGGCATGGCCGCAGTCGGCCGGAAGACGAGCACGGCTCCCGGTGCGGGGTAGCGCGCGCGCGTGTAGCGCCCCGCCGCCTCGCGCCACCAGGCGTAGGCATCGCCGGGAAGAACGATCCCGGTCACATTCTCGGCATAAGGCACGCAAGTCAGGCTGGTCGGGGCGCCGATAGTGGCGAACGAACGCCCGCCACCCCCGCACCCACCGAGGGCGGGCCCGGCCAACAGAAGCATGACAGCGGCCCTGACCTGTCGCATGACGCCTTTTCCAGCAGCTATCTTTACAGAAAATACTTTGAAAATCAAGAGTTGCGGTTAGTTTCTAAGAGCCATCCCGGGCAGCGGCCGAGACGATGGGGGCGAGACCCGTGTCGGGCTGCACAGTCAGCCCGACACCGGTCTCGCGGTTTATTCGAGCCCGCGATTCACGCCCTCCGACGATTCCGCCTCGGGCGATCGCGGGCCAGGTGGGGCGGTGACGTTGACCGCGACCTTCAACTCCGCGGCACCAGAGCGCGCGGTAATCCTTTGTCAACGCTCAACGATTAAGAAAAGCCTCGGATCGGCCCCCGGTCGATCCGGTGTTTCCTCCCCCGATTACGCGCCGCTTGCTCGGCGCGGCACTCAACAGGCGGCATCCTCGTGGTGCCGCCTTTTTTTCGGATCACGGCAGGAGCGGGTTCGACTGCTGGAGCGAACCGGGGCTCGGGAGTTCGCTCGCGGACCAGCCGCCGCCGAGATTCTCGATCAGGCTGACGCTGGCGAGGAGCCGGCTCTGCTGGATGGTCAGCAGGGATTCCTGGTCGGCGAGCTGGGTGGCCTGGGCGACCACCACCGAGGTGTAAGCGACGGTTCCCGCTTCGTATTCATTGAGCGTGATCGTCACCGCCTCGGTTGCAGAGGCTACCGCGGCCTGCTGGGCCCGGTATTGATCGGCGAGGATATGCAAGGACGCAAGCTGGTCTTCCACGCCCTGGAAGGCGGAGAGCACGGTCTGGCGATAGTTGGCCACGCTTTCGTCGTAGGCGGCGCGAGCGGCGGCGACGGCGGCGGTGCGGGCCCCGCCCTCGAACAGGGGATCGGTGGCGGCGGCGCCGAGGGACCAGACGCGGTCGGAGAGGCGGATCAGAGAGCCGAGCGGGTTGCCGACATAGCCGAACAGCGCGCTGAGATCGAGGGCCGGGTAGAAGGCTGCGACCTGCACGCCGATCAGCGCGTTCTCCTCGGCCATCGTGCGTTCCGCTGCGGCGATGTCGGGGCGGCGTTCGAGCAGGGTCGAGGGAAGGCCGGGCGGGACGATCGGCACGTCGGCTTGCAGCGTCCCGGGCGGGATGGTGAGATCGGCGGGCGGCTTGCCGATCAGGACCGCGATCGCGTGCTCGAATTCGGCGCGGGCGACCTCGGCGCCGATCGCCGCGGACTCTGCGTTCTGAAGCTGGACCTGGGCGGTGAGCACGTCCGAGCGGGCGGCGGTGCCGGCGGCGTACTGGTTCTCGGTGATCGTGAGCGTGTTGCGATAGGCGGTGATGGTGTCCCGGAGCAGCTTTTCATCGGCGTCGGCGGCGCGGAGCTGGAAATAATCCGAGGCCAGCGCGGCCTGCTCGGAAAGTTCCGCATTGGCGAGGTCGGCGGCGCTGACCTGGGCGGCGGCGACGCTGCTCTCTACCTGGCGGCGAATGCTGCCCCAGAGATCGATGTCCCATGCGCCGCTGCCCTCGAGGGTGTAGTCGGTGGTGGTGAGCGGTGCAGTGGAGAACTGGCTGCCGTTGCTGGCGGTCACGCTGCCGCCACCGCTCGATTGGCGGGTGACGCCGGCGTTGGCTGAGAGGGTGGGATAGAAGCCGGCGCGCGCCTCATCGACCAGCGCGCGCGCCTGAGCATAGGCGGCGGCATCGGCGCGGATGGTCTGGTTGGAAACCACGACCTGGGATTCGAGCGAATCGAGTGTCTGGTCATCGAAGATCGACCACCAGGCACCGCGATTGATGGCGGCCTCGGGCTGAGCGATGACCCAGCCCGAGAGCGCCTTGTAATGCGCCGGCACGATGGTGGCGGGCCGCTGATAGTTCGGGCCCACGGTACAGGCGGCGAGGGCCAGCGAGGCGGCGAGGGCGAGCCTTCTCATTCCCCGGGCTCCAGCGCGGCCGAATGGCCGGAGATGCGGCGGAGCCAGAGGCTGAATCGGTCGAGATAGAGGTAGATGACGGGCGTCGTGTAGAGCGTGAGCGCCTGGCTCAGGATCAGGCCGCCGATGATGCTGATGCCGAGCGGCTGGCGCAGCTCGGTTCCGTAACCCGGGCTCAGCACCAGGGGTGCGGCACCAAAAATGGCGGCCATGGTCGTCATCATGATCGGGCGGAAGCGCAGGATGGCCGCTTCGCGGATGGCCCGGCGCGGCGTGAGGTTGCGGCTTCTTTCGGCGTGGATCGCGAAGTCGATCATCATGATCGCGTTCTTCTTGACGATGCCGATGAGCAGAATGAGGCCGATCAGCGAGATGACGGTGAATTGCATGCGGCAGAGCATCAGGGCGAGCAGCGCACCGACACCGGCTGAGGGGAGCGTGGAGAGGATGGTGATGGGATGGATGGTGCTCTCATAGAGAATGCCGAGCACCGTGTAGACGGCGAGCAGGGCGGCGAGGATGAGCAGCGGTTCCTGCGAGAAGGATTGCGCGGCGAGTTGCGCGGTTCCGG
The DNA here is from genome assembly GCA_030041375.1 of Acetobacteraceae bacterium. Lineage (GTDB taxonomy): Bacteria > Pseudomonadota > Alphaproteobacteria > Acetobacterales > Acetobacteraceae > JAKAWQ01. Next base: position 43,689 of record JASHOA010000036.1, on the reverse strand, counting down.
CGAAATTGCCGTGGATCGTGGCGGGCACGCCGATCTCGCGCATGGTCTGGCGAATCGCAGTGCCGGCCTCGCTGATCGATCTTCCCTGGGCGAGATTGAACGAGATCGTCGAGGCGACGAACAGGCCCTGATGATTGACGGAGAGCGGCGTGGTGCCGGGGGCGAAGCTGGCAACCGCCGAGAGTGGCACCATCGTTTCCGCATTCGTGCTGACGGCGGGAGCACTGGAAGCAGAGGAATTGCCGGAGGCGGCGATCGCGTTGAGGGCGGCGTTGCGCGCCGAATCGGAGGCGATCGAAGCGGCGGAGAGACTCGATGACGTGCTGGCAACGGTGCCGGCCGCGAACCCGGAGGTGGACGTTCCGGCGGCCGAGGCGCCGGAGGTGCTGATGTAGATGTCCTTGAGAATCGAGGGGCTCTGCCAGTATTGCGGCGCGACCTCCATGACCACGTGGTACTGGTTCATCTGGCGATAGATGGTCGAGACCAGGCGCTGGCCGAAGGCGTCGTCGAGCGTGTTGTCGATCTGCGCGGGCGTAATGCCGAGGCGGGCGGCGGTGGCGCGATCGATCACGACGTTGGCCTCGAGCCCGCCCTGCTGCTGGTCCGAGTTGACATCACGCAATATGGGCGAATGGGCGAGTGCCGCCTCGAGCTTCTGCGTCCACGCATAAACGTCGGGCGCAGAGGTGCCTTGCAGGGTGAACTGGAAGGTGGCGTTGCTCTGCCGCCCGCCGGCACGGAGATCGGCGGCGGGCTGGAGGAAGAGCCTGGCGCCGGCGACGCGGCCGAGCGGGCGGCGCAACTGGGCAATCACCTCGGATGCGGAGGCGGTCCGTTCGGCGAGCGGCTTCAGGGTGACGAAGACGAAGGCGGAGTTGGTCGATCCGCCGCCGGTGAAGCCGGTGACATTCTGAACCGCCTTGTTGGCGTGGACGATGGCCATGAAGGTGGCGAGCTTCTTCTCCATGCGCTGGAAGGAGATGCTCTGATCGGCCTGGATGCCGCCGATCAGGACGCCGGTATCCTCGGTCGGGAAAAGGCCTTTCGGGATGGTGACGAACAGGAAGACGGTCAGCGCCAGCGTCGCGCCGAGGGAAAGGATCGACAGCAGCGGGTGGCGAAGTGCGGTGGTCAGGCTTGTGACATAGCGGTCGTGCGTGAAGTCGAAGACGGCACGGCTGGCGGCGAAGACGTGAGCGAGCAGACCGGTGGCCGCCTTCGTACCCCGCGGGCGGAGCAGGAGAGCGCACATCATCGGCGTGATGGTCAGCGAAACCACGAGCGAAACGAGGATGGCGAGGGAAAGGGTGAGGCCGAACTCGCGGAACAGGCGGCCGACGACGCCGCCCATCAGCAGGATGGGCAGGAAGACGGCAATGAGCGAGGTGCTCATCGAGAGGACGGTGAAACCGACCTCGCTGGCGCCCTTCAGCGCCGCCTCGCGCGGTGAGAGCCCGGAGTCGAGATGGCGGGAGATGTTTTCAAGGACGACGATCGCATCGTCCACCACGAAGCCGGTGGAGATGGTGAGCGCCATCAGCGAGAGATTGTCGAGGCTGAACCCGAGCAGGTACATGCCGCCGAACGTGCCGATGATCGAAACCGGCAGCGCCACGCTCGGGATCAGGGCGGCGCGCGGGTCGCGGAGGAACAGGAAGACGACGGCGATGACGAGTGCGACGGCGATCAGCAGCGTCACCTGGGTGTCGGCGAGCGAGGCACGGATGGTTGTGCTGCGGTCGAGGGCGACCGCGACGTCGATAGCAGAGGGGATCGAGGCGCGGAGCGCGGGCAAGAGCGCCTTCACCGCATCGACGGTCTGGATGATGTTGGCGCCCGGCTGCGGATAGAGGATGACGAGCACGGCGGGCTTGCCGTTGGCCAGGCCCTCGGTGCGCACGTTCTCCACGCTCTCCGTGATGGTGGCGATATCGGAGAGGCGGACCGGGGCATTGTTGCGCCAGGCGATGATCAGCGGCGCATAGTCGGCGGGGGTCGTTGCCTGGTCGTTGCTGTAGAGCTGATAGCGGTAGCCGGAGAACTCGATCGCGCCCTTCGGGCTGTCAGCATTGGCGGCGGCGAGCGCGGCGCGCACGTCCTCGAGGCCGATGCCGTATTTTGAGAGCGCATCGGGATTGAGATCGACGCGGACTGACGGCAGCGCGCTGCCGCCGAGCGTGATCTCGCCGACGCCGCCAACCTGCGAGAGCCGCTGCTGCACCACGGTATCGGCGGCATCGTAGATCTGGCCCCGTGTCATGGTGGCCGAGGTCAGTGCCAGCACCATGATCGGGGCCGCGGCAGGATTGTATTTCCGCCAGGTCGGGTTGCTGCGAAGGTCGGCCGGGAGGTCAACGCGGGCGGCGTTGATGGCCGCCTGGACATCGCGGGCGGCGCCATTGATGTCGCGGTCGAGGCCGAATTGCAGGACGATGCGGACGCTGCCCACCGTGCTGGTCGAGGTCATTTCCGTGACGTCGGCAATGGTGCCGAGATGCCGTTCGAGCGGCGCGGCGACGGTCGAGGCGGCGGTTTGCGGGCTGGCGCCGGGCAGGTTGGCATTGACGACGATGGTCGGAAAATCGACCTGCGGCAACGGCGCGACCGGCAGGTTGGCGTAGGCGAAGAGGCCGGCAAGCACGATGCCGATGCTGAGCAGCGTGGTGGCGACGGGCCGATTGATGAAGAGCGCGGAGAGATTCACGCCACACTCATTCGGCGGGAGCCGGGGCGGAGCCGGGATGGCGGCCGAGGCGTTGCGCCAGCCGGTCGAGATAGAGGTAGATGACGGGGGTCGTGAACAGAGTGAGGAGCTGACTGAGCAGCAGGCCGCCGACGATCGTCACGCCGAGCGGATGGCGCAACTCGGACCCGGTGCCGGTGCCGAGCATCAGCGGCAGGGCAGCGAGCAGGGCGGCCATCGTCGTCATCATGATCGGGCGGAAGCGGAGCAGAGAGGCGCGATGGATGGCATCGCGCGGGGCGAGGCCCTCGCCGCGCTCGGCTTCGAGCGCGAAGTCGATCATCATGATCGCGTTCTTCTTGACGATGCCGATCAGGAGAATGATGCCGATGATCGAGATGACGTCGAGGTCCTGACCGGCGAGGATCAGCGCCAGCAAAGCGCCGACGCCGGCGGAGGGCAGGGTGGAGAGAATGGTGAGCGGGTGGATGAAGCTCTCGTAGAGGACGCCGAGCACGATATAGACGGTGGCGAGTGCGGCGAGGATGAGGAAGACCTCGTTGCCGAGTGTCGCCTGGAAGGAAAGGGCGGCGCCCTGGAAGCTGGTGATGAAGCTTGCGGGGAGGCCGATGTCGCGTTCCACCTGGCGAATGGCGGAAACGGCGGCGCCGAGCGAGGCGCCGGGTGCCAGGTTGAAGGAGATGCGCGTTGCCGGGAACTGGCCGAGATGCTCGATGACGAGCGGTGCCGTCTCGACCTTGACGGTGGCAATCGATGACAGCGGCACCTGGCCGCCGCTGCCGGTGACCAGGGCCGAGGGTAGATAGACGGCGTTCAGGCCGGCCAGCGAAGTCTGCAAATCGGGCGCCGCCTCGAGGATGACGCGGAACTGGTTCGACTGGGTGAAGATGGTCGAGATGATGCGCTGGCCGAAGGCGTCGTAGAGCGCGTTGTCCACCGTCGCCATGGTGATGCCGAGACGGGCGGCCTTGGCGCGATCGACGTCGATATAGGCGCTCAGGCCACGGCTCTGCAGGTCGGTGGTGACGTCGGTGAGTTCGGGGAGCTTGCCGAGGCCCGCGAGCAGTTTCGGTATCCAGGTGTCGAACGCCGAGGCATCCGCGTTCTCGAGCACGAACTGGTATTGCGCGGCGCTCACGGTGTCGCCGATGGTGAGATCCTGCACCGGCTTCATGGTCAGGCTGATGCCGGGGACGTTGGCCGTCGCGCGCTGCAGACGGTCGATGATGTCTGTGGCGCTGGCGGCCCGCTGATCGCGCGGCTTGAGGGTGATCAGGAAGCGGCCGCTGTTCAGGGTCATATTCGTGCCGTCAACTCCGAGATAGGAGGAGAGGCCGGTCACGTCGGGGTCTTTCAGGATGATGCCGGCGAGCGCCTGCTGGCGGGTAGCCATGGCGCTGAAGGAGATCGATTGCGCGGCGGTGGTGATCCCCTGGATCTCGCCGGTGTCCTGCACCGGGAAGAAGCCCTTCGGAATGACGATGTAAAGCGCGACAGTGAGGGCGAGTGTCGCGATCGCAATCGCGAGCACGATCGGCTGATGGTCGAGCACGACATTGAGCGCGCGATCGTAGGCGGCGATCATGGCATCGAAGAAGCGGCGGCTCGCCGCGCCGATCCGGCTTTCCTCGGTGCCGGTATCGCGGTGAAGCAGTCTTGCAGAAAGCATCGGCACGAGGGTGAGAGAGACGATCGCCGAGATGACGATGGTGATGGCGAGCGTGATGGCGAATTCGTGGAAGAGGCGGCCGACCACATCACCCATGAAGAGGAGCGGGATCAAGACGGCGATCAGCGAGACGGTGAGTGAAATGATGGTGAAGCCGATCTCGCCCGCGCCGCGCAGGGCGGCCTGGCGCGGCGAGAGACCCTGCTCGATGTAGCGGGAGATGTTCTCGATCATGACGATGGCATCGTCGACGACGAAGCCGGTGGCGATGGTCAAGGCCATCAGCGAGAGATTGTCGAGGCTGAAGCCGAGCAGGTACATCACGCCGAAGGTGCCGACGATCGAGAGCGGCACGGAAAGGCTCGGGATGATGGTGGCGGGAATACTGCGCAGGAAGAGGAAGATCACCAGCACGACCAGCCCGACCGCGAGCGTGAGTTCAAATTCGACGTCACGGACCGAGGCGCGGATGGTGGTGGTCTGATCGGAGATCGTCGCCACCTGGATCGAGGACGGGAGCGCGGCGGTCAGGGTGGGCAGCAGCGCCTTCACACGGTTGGCGACCGCGATGACATTGGCTCCGGGCTGACGCTGGATGTTGAGGATGACGGCCGGCGTGGTGTCGGACCAGGCGCCGATCTCGCTATCCTCCGGTCCTTGCACAACCGAGGCGACGTTGGAGAGGCGAACCGGCGCGCCGTCGAGATAGGCGATCACCGCGTCTTCGTAGTCGCTCGTATTTTCGAGCTGATCGTTGGCGTTGATGGAGTAGGAGCGCGCCGGGCCGTCGAAATTCCCTTTCGGCAGGTTGATGTTCAGATTGCCGATGGTGGTGCGCAGATCATCGATGTTGAGGCCGTAGCCTGCGAGCTTCTGGAGATTGACCTCGACGCGCACGGCGGGCGCGGTGCCGCCGCTGATGGCGACGAGGCCGACACCCGGAAGTTGCGAGATTTTCTGGGCGAGCACGGTGTTGGCATCGTTCTCGACATCGGTGAGCGGCAGGATGGCGGAGGTTGCAGCGAGAGTGAGGACGGGTGCGTCCGCCGGGTTGTACTTGGCGTAGATCGGCGGTGCAGGCAGGCCGGAGGGCAGGAGGTTGCTGGAGGCGTTGATGGCGGCTTGCACTTCCTGCTCGGCGATGTCGATCGAGAGCGAGAGGTCGAACTGCAACGTGATGACGGAGGCGCCGGCAGAGGAGACCGAGGACATCTGGTTGAGCCCCGGCATTTCACCGAACTGCACTTCGAGGGGCGCGGTGACCGAGGTCGCCATCACGTCCGGGCTGGCACCGGGATAGAAGGTCGTGACCTGGATGGTCGGGTAATCGACTTCCGGAAGAGCCGAGATCGGCAACAGGCCGTAGGCGAGCAGGCCGGCGAGCAGGATCGCCAACATCAGGAGCGAGGTGCCGACGGGGCGGAGAATGAAAAGGCGCGAGGGATTCATGGAAGATGGCTCACGCCGGGCGGGCGGCACTCATGGCTGGGACTTGGGTGCCGGGGAGGGGGACGTGGCGGCGCCCGGCGGCGGGTGGTGCGTGGCGTGATGCGGGTGTGCGCCGGCGGCGGGCGCGGTGGTGTGAGGTGCGGTCGCCGATGCTCCGGGGGTACCGGGGGTAGCAGTACCGCTTGCCGTTGCGGAACCGGGGGCAACGATGGTGATCCTGGCGCCCGGATGCAGACGGTCGGCACCGTCCGTCACCACCTTGGCGCCGGCAGAAAGGCCCGACGTGATGGCGGTCTCGGAGGCGTTGCTGGGCCCGAGCGTTACCTTCTGCACGGCAACCGTGTTGTCGGGTTTGACGACATAGACGAAGGTACCGGGGGCACCGCGCTCGATCGCCGCACTCGGCACCAGCACCGCGTTCTTCAGCGTTTTGACCAGGAGATCGACATTGACGAACTCGTTCGGGAACAGCGTGTACTTCGGGTTGGCGAAGCTCGCGCGAAGCTGGACGGTCCCGGTCGAGACATTGATCTGATTGTCCATCGCGGTCAGCGTGCCGGTGGCGAGCTGAACGGTATTGCTGCTGTCATAAAGGGTGACAGGCAGCGGCGGGCCCGACTGCATGGCGGCGGTGACGGCGGCGATGTCGTTCTGCGGCAGGGTGAAGATGACGCTGATGGGGTCGAGTTGCGTGATGACGACGATGCCGCTGGTGCTGGTGGTCTGGATATAGTTGCCAGGGTCGACCTGAAGCAGGCCGGCGCGGCCGGTGATCGGCGCGGTGATGTGGCAGTAGACGAGGTTGAGCTTGGCGTTGTCGACCGCGGCCTGGTCGGTTTTCAGGTTGCCCTGATATTGGCGGACCAGGAACTCCTGGTCGGTGACCTGCTGTTCGGCGATCGAATTCTGCGCCTTGAGTTTCTCGTAGCGGGCGAGATCGCTTTGCGCCTGGAGGAGGAGCTCGGTGTCGTGGGCGAGCTGGCCCTCGGCCTGCTCAAGTGCGACCTGGTAGGGGCGCGGATCGATCTGGGCCAGGAACTGGCCCTTCTCGACCATCTGGCCTTCCTTGAAGCCGATGCTCATCAACTGGCCGTTGATCTGCGTCATCACGGTTACGGTGTTGAAGGGTGTGACGGTGCCGAGCGCGTTCAGGATCACCGGCATGTCGCCGGTGCTTGAAGTGGCGACGCCGACCGGCTGTGGCGGGACAGCGACGCCGGCTTTCCTGGCCGGTCCGCCGGCCCAGGGGTGGGCCCAGAGGATGACGGCCGCGATCAGCGCCAGGACGAGGAGGATCGGGAGGAGGCGGCGCCGATGGCGGAGATGAGGGGGCGCAACGATCTCGCGGCTGGCCGGGGTAGGGCCGTAGCCTCGGGCGGTCGCGGGATCGGTGCGTTCGTCCATCGGTACCCTCGTAGGCAGCCTGGCAGGCCGCAGAGGCGGAGGTGGTGCGCCGGGAGGGCAAAACCATGGCGGTTTTGCCGCAACCCGTGGGCGGGCGGCGGCCCGGACGGGGTCATCACATAGTCTTGTTGCTGGCTTGTGTCGCCATTCTCCTTCCGCCCTTGCCGGGCGATGGCGATTTCTTAACGCCGGCGGGCAAGCTCCCGGGCGCTACTCGACTGCTTCGGACTCCCGTTCGCCATCTTCTTCGCCTTCGGGCCGGGGTAAGGCGGGCGGCGTTGCCTCGATGTACTCGAAGGCGAGCTGGCCGTCCTTGAGGGTGACCTTGACGGCGCCGCCGCGGGCCAGCTTGCCGAAAAGTAATTCCTCGGCCAGGGGCTTCTTGACGTGCTCCTGGATGACGCGGGCGAGCGGGCGGGCCCCGTAGAGCCGGTCATAGCCCTTTTCGGCGAGCCACTCCTTGGCGGCGGAGGAGAGCTCGATCGTCACGTTGCGGTCGGCGAGCTGGGCCTCGAGCTGCATGACGAATTTTTCCACGACGCGGGCGACGATCTCGGGCGTCAGCCCGGCGAAGCCGATCACCGCGTCGAGGCGATTGCGGAACTCCGGGGTGAACATGCGCTTGATGGCATCGTCGTCCTCGCCAAGCCGGACTTCGCGCTCGAAGCCGATCGCCGGCTTGGCCATGTCCTGCGCGCCGGCGTTGGTGGTCATGATGAGAATGACGTTACGGAAATCGACCGTCTTGCCGTTGTGGTCGGTGAGCTTGCCGTGGTCCATCACCTGCAGGAGGATATTGAAGAGATCGGGGTGCGCCTTCTCGATCTCGTCGAGCAGCAGGACAGAGTGCGGATGCTGGTCGATGGCGTCGGTGAGGAGGCCACCCTGATCGAAGCCGACATAGCCGGGGGGCGCGCCGATCAGCCGGGAGACGGAGTGGCGCTCCATGTATTCGCTCATATCGAAGCGGACGATCTGGATGCCGAGGGTCGCGGCGAGCTGGCGGGCGACCTCGGTCTTGCCGACGCCGGTCGGGCCGCTGAAGAGGTAGTTGCCGATCGGCTTCTCGGCCTCGCGCAACCCGGCGCGGGAGAGCTTGATGGCGGCGGCGAGAGCCTCGATCGCCTTGTCCTGACCGAACACCATGGATTTCAGGTCGCGATCGAGATTGCGCAGGGTCTCCTTGTCGTCGGCGGAGACGGATTTCGGAGGGATGCGGGCGATCTTGGCGACCATCTCCTCGACGTCGCGAAGGGTGACGGTTTTCCGCCGCTTGTGCTCGGGCAGCAACATGCGCGAGGCGCCGACTTCGTCGATCACGTCGATCGCCTTGTCGGGCAGCTTGCGGTCGTGGATGTATTTGGCGGAGAGTTCCACGGCGGCACGGATTGCCTCGTCGGTGTAGCGGACCTTGTGGTGCTTCTCGTAGTTGACCTTGAGGCCGCGCAGAATTTTCACCGAGTCCTCGAGCGTGGGCTCGTTGACGTCGATCTTCTGGAAGCGACGGACCAGCGCGCGGTCCTTTTCGAAATAGTTGCGAAACTCCTTGTAGGTGGTCGAGCCGATGCAGCGGAGGGTGCCGGAGGCGAGCGCGGGCTTGAGGAGATTCGAGGCGTCCATGGCGCCGCCGGAAGTGGCGCCGGCGCCGATCACGGTGTGAATTTCGTCGATGAAGAGAATCGCTCCTTGCTGGTTCTCGAGCTCGGAGACGACGGCCTTCAGCCGTTCCTCGAAATCGCCGCGGTAACGGGTGCCGGCGAGCAGCGCGCCCATGTCGAGGGCGTAGATGGTGGAGCGCGCGAGGACCTCGGGCACGGTTCCCTCGACGATCCGCTTGGCGAGGCCCTCGGCGATGGCGGTCTTGCCGACGCCGGGATCGCCGACATAGAGCGGGTTGTTCTTGTTGCGCCGGCAGAGGATCTGGATCGTGCGTTCGATCTCGATCTCGCGGCCGATCAAGGGATCGATGCGGCCGGCCAGCGCCTTCTTGTTGAGGTTGACGCAATAATTGGAGAGCGCGTCCTGGCCGCGGCGAGAGGGTTTTTCGTCACGCTCGGCTTCACCGCTGCCTTCCTGGCTGCCGCCGCTGCCGTGCGCCGGGCGGGTGGTGGAGCGACCGGGCGCCTTGGCGATGCCGTGGCTGATGAAATTGACGGCATCGAGACGAGTCATGTCCTGAAGCTGGAGGAAGTAGACGGCGTGGCTTTCGCGCTCGCTGAAGAGTGCGACCAGCACGTTGGCGCCGCTCACCTCCTCGCGGCCGGAAGATTGCACGTGAATGGCGGCGCGCTGCACCACGCGCTGGAAGCCTGCGGTCGGCTTGGGATCGCCGGGGCGATCGGTGGCGAGGCCGGAGAGGTCCTTGTCGAGGAACTCGGTCAGATCCTGGCGGAGCTTCTCCAGATCGACGCCACAAGCGCGCAATACCGTTGCCGCATCGGTATCGTCCACCAGGCCGAGCAGGAGGTGCTCAAGCGTGGCATATTCGTGGTGCCGCTCGCTCGCCAGAGCCAGGGCCCGATGGAGCGTTTGCTCGAGGTTACGGGACAACATGGCGCGTTACGCTCCTTCCGACCTGGCAGCGCGGCCGCGACTCCGGGAGAGGCACGGCGGCATCGTGGCAATATAGGGACTCATTCTTTCTCGATCGTGCATTGCAGGGGGTGCTGATTCTGGCGTGCCAAGTCCATGACCTGTGTCACCTTGGTCTCGGCGACTTCGTACGTGTAAACGCCACAGACGCCGACGCCGCGGCGGTGCACATGCAGCATGATGCGCGTGGCCTCTTCCCGGTTCTTCTGGAAGAACCTCTCGAGGACGTGGACGACGAATTCCATCGGCGTGTAATCGTCGTTCAACATCAGGACCTTGTACATCGCCGGCTTGCGCGTTTTCGGACGCGCCCGAACCGCTACCCCGGTCGAGGGGCCGCCGGCGCCGCTTTGCCTGTCGTTGTCGCTCATCCGCTTGTCACCCGGCGCGCGGCCACTACGAAGTCCGGCCGACGACGTCTCGCGTTACCATCCTGCCGCGCCACACCTCGCCCAGCGGGTGGGACGGGGGTTCTGGCCAGCCGGAGTGTGACGCGGTCCATAGCAAAACCATATCGGAACGCGAGCCGTGGGGAAAAGAGTTCCGCATCAACTTGCGCGGCGTTGTTGCCGAGCGTGTCGTCGCTGCGACACGACAAGGGCCCGGGGGAGAGAACCCCCGGGCCCTGTGTCCGACTGGACCCGATCGAAAAGGGAGATGAAGTCCCCGGCCAGACCCGTGTCGGGCTGACTGGGCAGCCCGACACCGGTCTCGCGCTTTATTTGAGCCCGCGATTCACGCCCTCCGACGATTCCGCCGCGGGCGATCGTGGGCTAACGTCACGCCGTCTTGGCGAACTTCTCCATCGCCAGCGCAAACCGCGCAGTGATCGGCGCGAACGTCTGCTCGGTCAGCTTGACCGAGGCGTCGGTGATCCGGCCGGCTTCGGAGAGCGTCTTCTCGACCGCCGTGCGGGCGAGATTCGTCTGCAGATCGACCGCCTCGCGCAGCGACTTCACCGCGGCGAGAGCACGGTAAGTGGCGAGCGTCTCGTCGAAGGATGCCTGGGCGGATGCCACCACCTGCTGGGTGAGATCCTGGACGCCGGCCGACCAGATCTTGCCGGACTTGACCACGGCCTCGAAATTGCCCTGGTTGAACGCCATCAGCTCCTCGGCCGTCTTCATCACCTTCTCCACTCCTTCCTTGACCTGCTCCTGAGTCTTCTCGAACCCGGCGCCCGCCTTCGCCATTCCATCCTTGATGGCGGTCACCGTCTGTTCGAACCCGCTTGCCGCGGCGGCCGTTGCCTCTGCCATCGGCTCGCTCGGCTTGGCCTTGATCGTCATCGTCGTTGTCCCTCCACTCTGCTCTGGGGCCGGCCCTGAACGCCTCGGGACCCCTCGTCCTCAGGCCCGTCCGCCGGCATCCGATCATCTTGCTGCACCGCAGCACGAGGCGGACATAGGGCGGTTTCCGGCGCTCCGCAAGGGCTCTTTGTGCACTGCACAAAAAAATTTTGAACCGCTTGCGAAAAGGTCTGGGGCAAGGTCGAACAGCATCCGTTAACCCTCTGCACGGCTTCACTTTTTATTTCGGAGACCCCTGGACAGAAAGGCGTTGCCGCAGTAAAGTTGCCGGAGCGCGGATGCCGCTTCTGGAATCGCCGGGGCGTTCCAGGGGCGGCATCCGCGCGATCAGACAAGGGGGGCGCGCCGAGCCGAGCGCGGTCCAGACGAGCCGGCGAGGAGCAGCAAGGAAATGCGAATGGCGCACCAGCGGACAGTGCTGACCGGCCTCCTGATGTCCGCCCTCTTGTTCCTGGGGAGCCTGCCGGCGCGGGCCGAGATCGGCTTTCGCCACCCGAGCTATATCGTCGTCGACGCGGCGACGGGACGGGTCCTGACCGAATTCGAGCCGGGCGCGATGCGCTATCCGGCCAGCCTCACCAAATTGATGACGCTTTACCTGGCGTTCGAGGCGCTGCGCGACCGGCGGATTACCCTCGATACCAGCATTCCCTTCTCGGAGCGTGCCGCTGCGGTCGAGCCGGTGAAGCTCGGGCTGGCGCCCGGCTCGACCATCACCGTGCAGGAGGCCATCCTGAGCATGGTGACGCTCTCGGCGAACGATGCCGCGACCGCGCTCGGCCAATATCTCGGCGGGGGTAGCATCAGCCGCTTTGCCGAGATGATGACGCTGCGCGCGCATGCCCTCGGCATGGCGCACACCGTGTATGCCAACCCCTCCGGCCTGCCGAACCCCCGGCAAGTCACGACAGCGTACGACATGGCGATCCTGGCGCGCCGGCTCATCCTGGATTTTCCGGACCAGTACCACTGGTTCAGCACCCGCCGTTTTCTCTTCCGCGGGCGCTGGATCAGGAGCGACGACGGCCTGCTCAAGGTCTATCCCGGAGCCGACGGCATCAAGACCGGCTATACGCATGCCGCCGGTCACACGCTGATCAGCAGCGCCGAGCGCGGGGACGTGCGCCTGATCGGGGTGGTGATGGGCACGCAGACCATCCCTGAGATCGACGGGGCGATGACGGCGCTGCTGAACGAGGGCTTCGCCGAGGAAAACGCGCCATCCCCGCCGGAGACCGAACTGGCCGAATCGGGCCATCCCCTCCCGAGCTTCGTCAGTGGACTGATCGTCCCGGCGCAGGCGGCAACCGCGCCGCAGCCGAGCGATCCACCCCTGGTTGCGGAGCGGGACTGGGGCGTGCAGGTGGCAGCCTATACGAGCGAGCGGATGGCCTCTTACGTCGCCGACCTGGGCGGACGAATCGTCGGAGCAGGTCGTGCCGATGTCGAGCGCGCGGTGACGGGCGGCCGCACCTTGTGGCGGGCGCGCATCATCGAACTTTCGGCCGCGGAGGCGCACGCCGGCTGCCGGGCTTTGGCACACCACAAGCTGCCGTGCTGGCTTTTGCCGCCGCGCGCGGGCGGGGAGATCGCCAGCCGCTGAACAATCCGCCGATCGCGCCGGCGGAGCGCTTCGCGACGGCGGCGGAAGCCGTATTGATCTGGCATCGAGCGCCGCGGGCTTCCGCCGGGTGCTCCGGACGCCTCACGAAGCGGAGGGCCAGGTCACGGAGGGAAGCTTGAGCAGGGGAATCTGGCCGAGGCTCAGGGTGCGGTTCTCGAGGCTGAGCGGCACATCCACCTCGGGCGGTCCACCAGAGGAAGACGGACGGGCGAGAAGAGTGAGGAGCGCCTTGGCGGCGGTTGCAACGCCGCTGCCGATGCTTCCGGCATCGGCCAGCGCATCGAGTGTCGCCGCGTAGCCGACCAGGCGGGCGGTGGCCTGGCCGGCCGGTTGCAGATTCTGGTCGAGCGTGACGCGGCCCGAGCCACCCACTGCAAGCTGGCCCCAGACCACCGAGAGGCTGCGCACCGCCACGGTTCCCCCGTGGTCGCGCCAGTCGGCGAGCCGGGACGTCCAGTTGGTGCCGTTGGGTACCTGGTGGACGAGGCTGCCGAAGAAGGAAAAGACGCTGATCCTGGTGCCGAGCGCCGCCACCTGCTCCTGCGCGACGCCAATTCCCGTGGCCTCGAACCGGAGCGACGGCCCCGATTGATCCTGCCCCGCGCGCGGGAGGGCCGGCATGGCCTGAACAGCGACCGTCGCAGCCGTTATGAGATCGGAGTGAATGGCAGCCGGCCTGATATGGACCCGACTGGCTGTGATCAGCAGGCCCTCCGGCGGCGCCGGTTGGTCCAGAAAAGGCAGAACCGCAAATCGCACTGATGCGCTGATGCGGCTTGCCGAGGCGACGATCGTGGGGCCGCCGAAGAGGCGCAGATTTTGCAGCCCTGCCGGTTGCACGACAAGCCTCCCGGGGGAGGAAAGAGAGAGCCGGAGCGCCAGCCGTTCGCTGCTCCAGGACAAGCCGCCAGGCAGCAATGCGGTGCCGCCGGAGATCGAAAAACCGGCGATTCGCACCAAGGCTGCAAACGGCCATCCGCCGAGTCGCTCGGCACCCGCGGCGACCTGCCAACCTCCGGCTTTGCGGGCGGCCACCCACTCATGGAAGGTCGTCTGCACCTGGCGGGCGGCCAGCAGCCAGAGCAGACTCTCGGCGCCGATCGCGAATAACGGAACGAGGACGAGCGTGAGGACCAGGCCATGGCGTCGCATCGCGAAAAGATACAACCCCCGGGCTGGACAGTCTTGGCCCCGGCAATGGGCGGCCGAAAAGAGATACGGCGAGGCATCATCCACAGCCCGCTGCGGCACCTCACGCCGCTGCGTGCAAAAAAATAAACGAGCGTCAATCAGACGAATGGAGGGAACTGCTGCGGGGCCTTGGCAAGCTGCCTTCCGGTTCCCCCACAGACTTGCCCACAGCGGCGAGGCCGGCAGTGAAGAGTTCGGTCAGGCGCTCGAGGAGGGCACTGCGCGGGAGGCCAGGCGGAAGCGGGCGGAGAATGGCAATATGGATGGTGCCAGGTTGTCTGCGAAAGCTCCGCCGCGGCCAGCAACGACCTGAATCGGTCAGCACCGGAATCACGGCCAGGCCGGTATGGGCGGCAAGGGCGGCCACGCCGGGCTGCAGGCGCCCGACATTTCCGGGTGGCCGGCGTGTCCCTTCGGGGAAGATGATGATCTGGCGGTCCTCGCTCTCCGCCTGCGCGGCGTCGCGGAGCATCCTGCGGATGGCGGAAGCCCCGCCGCTGCGGTCGATCGCGATCTGTCCGCTCAAGGGGAGCATCGGGCCGAAGAGAGGAATGCGCGTCAGTTCGCGCTTCAGGACATAGGCCGGGCGCGGTACGAGTGTCAGCCAGAGGAGCGTATCGAAGGCGGACTGGTGTTGAGAGGCGATCAGCGCCGGCCCAAGCTTCGGCAGATTCTCCATGCCGGTTACGGAAATGCGGATTCCGGCCAGCGGGCCGAGCCCGGCAAACAGGACCCGGGCCCAGATCTTGCCATAGGCCAGTGCGAATCGGGGGGCGAAGAAGCGAATCGGCAACGATCCCACCGCCATGGGGAGCGTGACCGCCCAGAAGTAGAGATGGTAGAGAGCGGAGCGCAGCAGGATCATGCCCCCTGCTCTGTCTCCGCAGTGTGCACGGGCGGCGTGATTCCGGCCTCCGTGGCCAACCACTTGGCATATTCCGCGATCACGACCCGCCACAGTCCGGGCGGCCAGGCTCGCACCGGCGCGGCCGGCGGCACACTCACGGGTTCGAGCCGGACATGGGGAAGGGCGCGGCGAAAATCTGCCAGCGCGCGGGGCATGTGGTAGAAAGAGGTGACCAGAATCAGGCTTTCGAGGTGCCTCGCCTGCACCCAGCGGGCGGCTTCATGGGCGTTGCCGGCGGTGCTCGCGGCGCGGCGGCCGAGGTTAACCCTGCCGAGGAGGGAGCCGTCCGGTACACCGGAGAGCCGCGCCAGATCGGCAAGGTGCGTCTCCGGCCCGACGCCGGAGATGAGGAGGCACGGGGCGCGACCAGACAGAAGGAGGCGGAATGCCTCCTTGACCCGGCCGGCGCCGCCGGTCAGGACGACGATTCCGCCGGCCAGCGCGGGCGGCGGTGTGGGGGTGAGGATGTGGCCGACGAACCAGGCGAAACCGGCCGCGGAGGCGAACAGTGCGAGGCCGAGCAGCAATCCCGCCGGGCGGAGCAGGCGGCGTAAACCGAGCGGGTGCGATCGCCTCACGGCAGCCTTCTCAGCCAGCTATGGACGGTCACCTGCGCGGTGACATACCCGATGACCGCGGCGGCCAGCGGCAGCAGCGGCAGGGCGAGCCACAGCAACGGCGGCAGGCCGGCGGTGGGGATCGCCAGCGGGGCGGCGGGCGCCTCGAGCCGGCCGAACGGGGCGGCGACCCGGGCGAGCGTCAATAACACCGGCAAGGACGCCGCGGCGCCGGCAATGGCACCCAAGAGGGCGAGGCGCGTGGCACGGGCGGCGAAACGGGCGGCGATGTAGCGGTCAGTAGCACCGAGGCCGTGCACGATCTCGATCGCTTCGCGGCGGGTGGCGAGCCCCGAACGGGTCGCCACCGCGACCACCGCGACGGCGACCGCCGTTACCACCAGGAGCGCGACCGCGGCGGAAGCCTGGAGACTTTCGGCCAGGGCCGTCAACCGGCCGGCCCAGACACCATGGCTCTCGATGAGCGTGCCGGGTGCGGCTTTCCCGAGCGCTGCTCCGAGGCCGGCCAGGGATGCGGTCGGCTGCGCCAGACTGACCGCGATCACGGCGGGCAATGGCAGGGCCAGGGGCCGGCTTTCCGCTCCGAGCCACGGGCGCAGCAGCGCGTTGAGTTCGGCTGCCGAAAGCGCCCGCGCGGAGGCAATGGCAGGGTCTTTGCGCAGGAGGGCCAGAACGCGCTTGAGCCGGGTCGCGGGCGCCGCACCTGCCCCGGCGGCCGGAGCCGAAGGGGCGGGGACCTGGACGGTTACGGAAGCTGCGGCGCCTTGTTGCCAGTGCCGGGCGAGCTGAGCCGCGGCGAAAAATCCGGCCAGCGCGAGCGCTGCCAGGAACGCCATGGCCGCCACGAGGAACGGCAACAGCCGGTCAGACAGAGCGCGCTGCAACCCGAGATCATCGAAGCCACGAGGACGGAGCGGGGAGCGGGCCATCGGCTATGACCGGTCGCAACTGCTGGCGGAGAAAGAGGAAGCGTTCGCGCGCCGGGCCATCAGCATACCAGCCGGCCATGATCGAGCCGGAGCGACGGGGCGTCGTGGCGGGACACCAGTCCCCGGTTGTGGGTGGCGACGATGACCGTGGTGCCGAGGCGACTGAGTTCCTGAAGCAGACGCAACAACCGTTCGGCCTGGACCTCGTCGAGATTGCCTGTCGGCTCATCGGCGAGCAGAAGCCGCGGCCGTGCGATCACCGCGCGGGCAATGGCGACCCGCTGCTGCTCACCGCCGGACAAGGTTTCGGGCGGCGAATCGAGCTTGCCGGAGAGGCCGACCCAGCGGAGCATTTCGACGACGTCGGCACGGATCTGCCCTTCCGAGCGGCCATCGATGCGCAGCGGCAACGCGACATTGTCGAACGCCGAGAGATGCGGCAGCAGGCGAAAATCCTGATAGACGACGCCGATGCGACGGCGGAGGCCGGCGAGCTGGCGGCGCCGGGCGGAACCGATATCGACTTCGAGCAGCGAGAGCCGTCCGGTTGATGGTCGCACGGCCAGATACATCAGGCGCAGCAGGCTGGTCTTGCCGGCGCCGGACGCGCCAACCAGCCAGCGGAAGCCGCCCTCGGGAACGCTGAACGAAAGATCGTACAGCACCGGGGCCAGCGGTCCCGGGCCGTGGGCGGGATAGCTCAGACCGACCTGTTCGAATCGGACCATGACGTTCTCTCGCGGCAAGCATGCCATGTCTGGCAACGGCGGGGCATGGGCAAGCGCCGATCCCGGGCAACAAGGTTTCCGCAGACGGTTTCCGGGCTCGATCATGACGGCTGGTCAAACCGTCGCGATTTCCGCCCCGACTTCGCTGCGGGACTTGCTTCGGCTCACGGCGCGGCCGATTTTCCAAGGAATGCGCGTCTCCTGCCCGTCCTGTTCAACCGCCTATCAGGTTCCCGATCGTGTGCTCGGCAGCGGTGCGCGTACGCTGCGTTGCGCTCGCTGCGGCGCCGAGTGGTCGATTTCCGCGCCGGTGGCCGAGCCCGCGCCGAGAGAGGCAACAGTCGAGTCGGAGCTTTCGCTTCCGGCGCGGCCGGAGCGGCGGGAGGAGGTGACGATGGCGGAGCCCGTTGCGGCCGCGGATTCGCCCCACGCCTGGCCGCTGGTCGCGGTTGCGGAGCCCCCGCCCGGGTTGGACCGCCTGCTCGCCGGACCGCGGTGGCCGCCGCGGGGTTCGCGCGCCGAAGAAGCGCCGGCCGCAGAAGTGCGCCCCAGAGCCTCGGCCGCCACTTGGCTCGGGTGGGTAGGAACCATCATCCTGGTGGTGCTGCTGGTGTGGTGTGGCTACGCCTTCCGCGCCGAGGTGATGCACGTCTGGCCGGCCAGTGCGCGGCTTTATGCGCTGCTGGGAATGGTTACGGCATCGACACCGGTGCCGCAGTAAGGCACTCAGCCAAGCCGGGGGTGCCTTCAGAACACTTTGAGCAGCCGCTCGATATAGCTGCGATCGGGCACCGGCAGGGAGGGATTGGCGTCGCGGCGGCGCAATTCTTCCTCGATGGCGCGCGCCTCGGCGGCAACGTCGCCATTCGGGACCCGCACGTATCCGTTGGCCCTGCCGCCATCCGGCTGGTCGCCGGTCGGCCGGCCGAACGGATCGAGCCCGATCCCGGGCACCCGGCCCAACTGGCCAGAGAGCGGGTTGCCCGACGGCGAGCCTCCCGGCATCAGGAAGCCGGCGACGCCAAGACCGGGCGGCATCCCGCCCTTGCCGCCACCGCCTGTCATCGCGGCCATGGCCTGGCGACCACCCTGCTGCAAATCTGCGATGGCCTGCTGTTCCGCGGCGGCGGCGGGAGCGTCAGCGCCCTTCCGGAGGGCCTCGGCGGCGCCGCGCATCGCGATGTCGGCCCGGCCGAGGGCGGATGGCACGTTGCCGGTGGCATCCGCGAGGTCACTCATCAGTGCACCCAGCGCCCGGCGGAGTGCCTGCTGTATCGCAGCGTCTCCCCGGCGTTCCTGCCGCGCATCCGGTGACCCCGGAGTCGTGATGCGGCCTTGGGCTCGATCGAAGAGGTTGCCTTCACGCCGCACGACGTCTCCGAGCGCACCCATCGCCTGTTCGCCCTTCTGCCATTGCCGCATACGCGCCAGGTCCTCGGGGTTGAGGGGACGGGCATTCTGCAATTGCTGCAACAGCTGTTGCAGTTGCGCCATTTCAGTGCGCGCGGTGGCCAGGTCCCCGGCCGCGACGGCTTCGCGCAGGGCCTCGGCCATGCGTTCGAAGGCCTGCTGGTCGTAGCGTTGGGCGGCAGCGGTGTTGGGGAGCCTGGCGCCACGCGGAAGCGTCTTCGCCAAGGCCTCGATCTGGCGCTCGATGGCCTGCTCGAGGGCGGCAATCCGGCGATTGATCTCCGCCGGCGTCGGCCCGTTCGGCCGGCCCGCCTCGGCGAGTGCCTGCTCCAGTGCACGGGTTGCGGCGGCGAGCTCGCTCGAAGTGCGAGCGGTGGGGCCTGCTTCGTAATGCCAGGCGAGCTGCCACAGCCTCTGCTCGGCGCGCCCTGTCGCCGTCGCGCCATGGTCATAAAGGAGGAGTGCGGCGATCGCTCGCATGTTGAGGAACCCGCCAAGGTCCGCGTTCTCGGCGGCCGGCGTGGAAGAAAGGCGGTCGAGGCCGGAAATGGCGGTGCGGCGATCGGCGGGTGCCAAGACGAGATGCTTGCGCACCGCGATCAGCGCGCGGGCGAGCGGATTGTGGAAGGCGATCTCCGGCAGCCGGAAGCCGATGGTATCGCTCGTTCCGGTGAGGCCGGCGCCGTTGCGGGCCTCCAGGCGCGCAATCACCTCCAGGCCCGCCCAGGGGCTGGCGGTCAGATCGACGAGGGCGGTGCCGGTGGCATTTTTCGTGTCCACGCCGGCGAGCGGCAGTGGCACACGCATTGCCTGGGCGCCGGGCCGGGCTTGCAGGTGCAGTTCCGCGGCAAGCTCCGTCACGCCATAGGTGTCTTGTATGTGCCAGGGAAATCGCGTCGCGGTGCTGTTCGAATCCGGGCCGGGCGGTGCCGCGAAATGCACTTCCGGCGGGGTCGGCGCGATGACCGCCAGATCCCAGGCGGAGACCGATTCGAACCCGCGCTGAAGCTCTAGCCGGCCGCCCTCCGTGAGGATTGTCTCGGCGCGAAAACTCGATGGTCCAAGGGTGTGGAACGGAAGGTCCCTACCGGTCAGGATGAGCCTCGGCGTGCCGGCGCCGCCGGTCACGCTGACGGACAACTGTGAACCTTGGGGAACCGTGAAGCTGCCGCCCGAGGCCTTGAGGAATGTGGGCGGAAGGTGGGTGTAGGCGGGGGGCGTGATCCAGGCTTCCAGCTCGAACGGGGGCGGTGCGGGGCCGGCGGGAATGCCCGGCATGAAGGCCTCGCTCAGCCGGCTCTGCGAGTCTGGCCCGGCAACGCCGAAGCCGGCGACAAGGGCAACGACCAAGCCAGCGCGGAGCGCGAAGCGGTCCAGGGCGGCGAGGTTGGGGTGGGGGAGGCCAACCCGGATACCGGTGAGCTTGGCGGCCATCCTGTCGCGATGCACCTGCCAAAGGATCAGCGCCGTCGGGTTGTTGGTTGCAGGGCGATCCGACAAAGCCGCCAGGGGACGATGAGCGAGATCGTTTGTCTGCTCCAGTCGCCGATCCGCGGCAGCGCGAGAAGGAAAAGTGAAGCGGCGCGCGGCCGAGGCGATAGCGGCCGCAACGGCGACGAGGAGGGCGAGCAGGACGGCCAGATGCAACCAGGCGGGAAGCAGGGCCACGAATCCGAACAAGGCGGCCGCTGCGAACAGCCCGATGAGGCCGAGCGGCGGCCAGAGGAGACGCCACGACTGCTCGAAGACGAGCGCAAGCCTGACAGCCAGGCGGCGCCGTTCGAGCTTCGCACCCAACCTCGAAGCAGCACGCGCATCGTGCGACCGAAGCACTGTCGCCTTCATTTCCGCGCCCCTCTTCCTGGCGCAAGACCGGGCGGCCGGGCAAGTTCCGCGCCCGCTCCGCGGGAGAATAGCCCAGCTTCGGCCCCCCCAGGGGGGAAAATCTGTGGTGATCGGCAATGAGCAGCCTCTGGTCGGGATGCGGCTTCCCAGCCCGGCAGCCGCTCATCCGCCCAGAGAGCTTCGAGTGGCTGGCGCGAGCGGATCGTCGCCCAGCGTGCTCCTGAAACGATCACTTCGGCGGCCAGCGGGCGGGCGTTGTACGCCGATGCCATGACCCTGCCGTAGGCGCCGGTGTCGAGGATTGCCACGAGATCGCCGGAGCGAAGCGGCGGCAGCGGCCGGCGGCGGGCGAAGGCATCGGCGCTTTCGCAGATCGGCCCCATGACGTCGGCGGGGGCCAGCGGTTCGTCAAGGCCCGGCCTGACCGGCACGATGCCGTGCCAGGCGTCGTAAAGAGCGGGGCGCAGGAGATCGTTCATGCCCGCGTCAAGCACGATGAAAGGCCGTTCCGGTCCCTGTTTCACACGGAGCACGGTGGTGAGGAGCAACCCCGCATGCGCCACGAGCCAGCGACCGGGTTCGAGCAGAAGCGCGAGGCCAAGCCGGCGGAACGACGCGGCGAGCGCGCCGGCCAGTCCTTCCGGCGAAGGCGCCGGTTCGTTCACGTAAGCGACACCGAGCCCGCCGCCGCAATCGAGGCGATCGAGCGGGAGGCCGGCGGCGCGAATTCCTTCGGCGAGGTTTGCCAGGACCGCGAAGCTCTCGCGGAAGGGTGCGAGCGTCATGACCTGGCTGCCGATATGCAGAGCAAGCCCGACCGGCCTGATGCCCGGCAGTGTTGCCGCGTGCGCGTAGAGGCCGGGGATGTCGGAAGCGGGGATGCCGAACTTGTCCTGCCCGCGGCCGGTGGTGATCTTGGCATGGGTGCGGGCATCGACGTCAGGATTGACGCGCAATGCCACGCGTGCGGTGTGGCCGAGTTCGGAGGCGATCCGTGACAGCTCGGCGAGCTCTCCGGCGCTTTCCACGTTGATTTGATCGATGCGGTAGGCGAGCGCACGGACCAACTCATGGCGGGACTTGCCCACCCCGGAGAAAACGATGCGCTCAGCCGGGATCCCGGCTTCGAGTGCGCGTGCGAGTTCGCCCTCGCTCACAACGTCGGCCCCTGCGCCGAGGCTGCCGAGCAGGCGGAGAATGGCGAGATGATCGTTGGCCTTGACCGCGTAACGGATTTGCGTGTCGAGCCGGGTGGCCTGCAATGCGGCGCTGAGCGCCGCGTAGCGGCGCCGAATCGCCGCTTCGGAATAAACATGGGTCGGGGTGCCGAGCGCGGAGGCGATCGTGGCAAGCGGGACGTCTTCGACCACCAGGCCATCGAAAGCGTGGCGCGAGAGGTGCGGGCGCGCCGCGATCAGCTCAGCGGGGGATGGATCTGCCTCTGGGGAGGGCGGGGAGCCTCCGTGCATGAAAGACGGACCTCATGTTTGCGGCCACCTCATCCTTAATGGGAATCGCGCGGGGCTGGAATGAGCTGGTGCGGCCGCCGCCGGCGGCAACCGCTGCGAGGCGGGGTGTTACTCTTTTCCCCTTGGGCCGAACCGGCTCGTCATGGTAATGAGTCTCTGGTCCTAAACCTGTGTCCGGCCGACTGTGCAGGCCGATGCAGGTTGAGCGGTTTATTCGAGCCCGCGATTCACGTTCTCCGACGATTCCGTCGTGGGCTCGCAAAGGGAGAAGGCAATGATCAGAGCTGCATTGCTGGCGCTGGCGTTGCTGACCGCGGTGGTCGGCAGCGCGATCCTGACCAGCCACGTGGCGTCAGCCTGCCAGTACGACCAAGTCCACTCGAGCTGAGCCTCTTTCGTACCAGGGCAGCCGGGCCGGTGATCGATCGGGCCCGGGGGCGGCTCATTGTGTCGGATAGGTCTTTGGGTATGTGAGCTGGCTCGGCGGGCCGGGAGGGGATGGAGCACCCCGCTTGCCACAGGCAACCAGGGGGGCCAGCAGCAAAGCGACGAACAGGCAGGTGCAGGCGGTCGCCCATACGCGCCGGCGTAAGGCTGTTCGGGCGCTTGGTGCGGGGCAGGGGTGCGTCGATCGCATCGGCAGGATCCGATAGCACGTTTGAACGGATCGCGCTTGACCGGAATCGCGAAGCGACCCGGGAGCGCGTGAATCCGTTCGGCCAGACGTTCAATCAAGCCGGGCACGCTTTAGACCCGTCTCGGGCTTTATTCGAGCCCGCGATTCACGCCCTCCGACGATTCCGCCTTGGGCGATCGCGGGCTAGTCTGCTCCGGTCACGGCCAGGCGCTGGTGCGGTTTCGTTCCTGTGCCGGGGTGAGTTTGTACGGCCCGTCGGCCACCTGCTGGGGCGGTTCGATGAAGACCAGCGGATCGCTCCAGCAATCGACCCAGCCGAGACTGCGTGTGCAGTAGGGCAGCGGCGGCGGCTCCGCCTCCGGCGGCTTGCAATAGCTCAGGCCCTGGTCGAGCCGGACGATCGAGCAGTCCCGGCCGCTGGCGAGCGACCACAGGACATCAAAGGCGCTGCGATGCAACACAATGACGCTGATCAGATTGACGCCGGCCGCCGCCCCGACCGGAGTGGTCCAGGCAACGCCGCAAGCCGCCAGAGGCAGCAAAAGTGCGACCGGGAGCAGAAGGCGCATGGCCGACCGTTCTGCCAGCAAGGAGTGAACGGAACCTTGTCCGGACGGCCTGCCACGCCAGATCCGTATGGCTTGGGAGAGCTTTTCAACCGGTCTGCCGGATTCCCATAACCCGGGTTCGGCTTTATGGTGACCGCCCTCCGGCAGGGGAACGGGCTTGGTCGACATCTTCGAAGAAGTCGAGGCAGACCTTCGCGCCGAGCGGATGCGCGGCCTTCTGCTGCGCTACGGCAGGGTGGCCGGCGCTGCCGCGGTCGTCGTCGGACTGGGAATCCTTGGCTGGCAGGGCACGGTTTGGTGGCAGCTACGCCAGCAGCGGCAGGCGGCGGGGGCGTATTTCGCCGCTGTCCAGGAGCTGGGCGGGGCCAATCCTGCGGGTAACGCCGCCGGCGGAAGCGCCCAGGCGGAGGCCGCCTTCGCGCATCTCAGCGGGAGCAATACGCCGGAAGGATACCGGACCCTGGCGCGGCTCAGGGCGGCGCAGCTCGCAGCCGGTAACGGGCAACAGGATCGTGCGCTCTCGCTGTGGCAGGAGGTGGCGAAGGATCGCGCTGCCGGCCCCTTGTTTGCGGGGCTTGCGCGCCTGCTTTGGGTGACCCACCAGATCGATGGAGTGAAGCCCGGAAGCAACGTCGAGCCGCTCCAGGCGGAGTTGCAGCCGCTGCTGGCGCCGGGCGAGCCGTGGCGGCCGATGGCCGAGGAAGCGACGGCGCTGATCGCCATGGCGCGCGGCGACAAGGCGGCGGCCAGCAAGACGCTGGCTGATTTGCGAAGCGATCCGGCTGCTCCGCAGGGGGTGCGGGCCCGCGCTGCCGCCTTGTTGGTACAACTCTCGGAATGATGCGCGGCGATATCGGTGCCGGGCGCGGGCAGTTGCTCTCGCGCCGCCTGGCCATGCTGGCGCCGCTGGCGCTCGGCGGCTGCGGGACATGGTTCGGTACCACCAAGAAGCCACTGCCCGGCACCAGGCTCGACGTGCTGCCACCGGAACGCAATCTGACCGTGCAGCAGAATCCGGGCGCGGCGATCGTCGTGCCGCCTCCCAGACGCAACCCGGACTGGCCGCAGGTGGGCGGCAACCCGGAGCACCGGATGGGGTCGCTGGCGGCGGGCAGCCGCCTCGCCATGGTGTGGCGGGCCGATATCGGCGAAGGCGCCAGCTATCGGCGGATGTTGACCGCCTCGCCGGTGGTTGCCGCCGACAAAGTGTTCACGATGGATGCTCTCGGCGTGGTCCGCTGCTTCCGGTTCGCCGATGGCGCTCCGCTCTGGCGGTTCGATACCAAGGCGCGCAAGGATCGGAGCCAGGAAGTCGGTGGCGGCATTTCGTACGATGGCGGGGTGCTCTACGCGGCGACCGGGCGCGCCGAGGTGGTGGCGATCGATGCGGCGAAAGGAACGTCCCGGTGGCGCCGTGCGGTGGGCAATCCCGCGCGGGCGGCGGGGACGATCGTCGACGGCAGGCTGTTCGTGCCGACGATCGGAGGTACTCTCGTTGCGCTATCCGCCAAGGACGGCAAACAGCTCTGGTCTTATCAAGCGGCCGCCGCGAGCGTCGGGGTGCTGGGCGATCCTTCGCCTGCCGTCTCGCAGGGGCTGGTGATCGCCGGGTTTGCCTCCGGAGAACTCACGGTGCTCGCGGCCGAGACAGGTGTGGTGCAGTGGTCCGACAGTCTTGGCGCTGCTTACACGAGCGCCAGCGCGGCCAATGTCTCTGCCATCCGCGCGTTGCCGGTGGTGGATGGCTCGATCGTCTATGCGATCAGCTTCGGGCAGCTTCTCGTTGCGGACGATCTGCACTCGGGCCGGCGCGTCTTCTATCTTGAGGTATCCGGAAGCGAAACCCCGGCGATCGCCGGAGACTGGATGTTCGTTCTGACGGAAGGCCAGCGCCTGGCCGCGATCGGGCGCAATGACGGACAAGTGCGCTGGATTACGCAGATGCCTCTCTTCAAGAATGCCAAACACAAGAGGGGGCCGATTCTCTGGCATGGCCCTGTCCTTGCCGGGGGGCGACTCCTGCTGGCGGGCGATGGCGGGGAACTTGCCGCGGTGGCGCCGGAGAGCGGGCACATCACCGAGCAACAGCGCCTGCCCGGCCCGGCCGTGCTGGCACCGGTGGTCGCGGACGCGACCGTGCTGGTGACTTTGGGCGACGGCACGCTGACCGCATGGCGGTGAATGGGGCGCCGATCATGCTGCCGCGGGTTGTCATCGCCGGCCGGGCGAATGTGGGAAAATCGAGCCTTTTCAACCGGCTGGCCGGACGGCGGTTGGCCTTGGTCGCGGATTCGCCGGGGCTGACGCGGGACTCGCGTGAGACGGAGGTCCGCTTGGCCGGGCGGGCGGTGCTGCTGGCGGATACGGCTGGGCTGGAGGAGGCGCCGGCGGGAACCCTGGCCGCGCGGATGTCGGCGCGCGCCGAAGCGATTGTGCAGCGGGCCGATCTCGTGGTGTTCGTGACCGATGCGCGCGCCGGCGTTCTGCCGCGCGATCTCGAACTTGCCCAGTGGCTCAGGCGGCAGGGCAGGCCGGTGATGGCGGTGACGAACAAGGCCGAAGGAAGGGGTGCTGCGGGTGCGGCGGAGGGCTGGCGGCTTGGACTTGGCGAGCCGCTGGCGGTCTCCGCCGCCCATGGAGAGGGGATTGACGGGCTGGCGGCGGCTATTGCCGCCCGGCTGGCGCCTGCCGGCGAGGTGCGAGAAGCGGAAGAGCGCGCGCTCAGGCTGGCGGTCGTCGGCCGCCCCAATGCCGGCAAATCGACCCTCATCAACCGTCTGTTGGGCGAGGACCGCCTTCTCACCGGGCCGGAGCCGGGCATCACCCGCGACGCGGTGACGCACTCCTTCACCGGCGCGGATGGCACGCTGTTCGCCCTGGTTGACACCGCCGGGCTCAGGCGGCGTGCCCGGGTCGGGGCCGGGGCGGAGAAGCTGGCCGTTTCCGACGCCATCGCGGCACTCAGGCGCGCTGAGGTCGTCGCGCTGGCCGTGGATGCGACGCTCGGCATTCATGACCAGGATCTCGAGATCGGCCGCCTGATCGCGGAGGAAGGTCGTGCGGCGCTGCTGGTGCTGACCAAGTGGGATGCCGTGCCGGCCCGTTCGGGGGTCAGGCGCGCGGTCGAGGAAAGGGTTGCCGCCAGCCTGCCGCAGCTCAAGGGAATGACGATCCTGCCCCTCTCGGCGGAGACCGGCGTCGGCATGACGGCATTCCTGCCTGCAGTGGAGGAGGCGGCCGAAGTGTGGAACCGGCGAGTCCCGACCGCGAGCCTCAATCGCTGGCTTGCCCAGGCGCTTGCCCGGCACCCGCCGCCCATTGCCGGGGGCCGGCGGGTGCAGCTTCGTTACATAACCGAAGCAAAGGCGCGGCCACCGAGCTTCGTTGCGTTCGGCAGCCGCGCCGAGGCGACGCCCGAGGAATACCGGCGCTATCTGGTGAACAGCCTGCGCGAAAGCTTTGCCCTGCCAGGCACGCCGATCCGCCTTACCTTCCGCAACACCGAGAACCCGTTTACGACCTCGGACTGATGCTCTGCCGCCGTCGGGGTTCTCGGCTCCAGCGTGCCGGAAATGGCGGAAACAAAGGTCGTCATACGCGCAAGTCGTTGATTGATGATCCAGGGGCCGGACGTCGCGGGGCCCGCCAGCCGCGCTCTTCCGAGCTCAAATCCGTGCGGACGAGGCGGAAAAGGGAGGCCGCTAAATGTTTGATCCCAGGTTTTGATGGTGCAGTCTTCTCCCGTGAGTGGAAGGAAGCACTATGGGCCAGGTTCTGCACGACGTGGCCCTGGAAATCGCTCTCGCGGTCGATCATTCACCTCATGACACGATGTATATGGCCTTCGCCATCGCCATGGGGGCGGAGAAGCTTGTGATGGCGGACCAGAAATTTGCAGCGGCGATCCGGAGCCATCCGGACCCCGCACTGGCGCGCATACCCATCCTGCTCGGCGAGTGGAACGCGGCTCGTGGCACCTGACCTTGCCATTTCCGTTTGGAGTCCAGGCTCGGCCGACGCGGCCCTTGCCGAAGCTGCAGCAGCCGTGGCCCGAATGGACGAGGCACTCGCGGACCATCCCGTGCAGCGCGCTTTCCTGTATCGCGCACGCCCCGAGGCCGGCCGCCGCTGATCGTCAGGGAGCCGGAGTTCCCACCGGGGCCTCTGCCGCCGCTCGCGCCGGTGGAGCGGAAGCGGTTCGACTACAGCGAGCTCGAGGCCGCCATGACCGATGCCGAACAAGCGGCGCGGCAAACAAGGCACGCGCTCGATGCGTTGATCCAGGCGGCAGGGCTTGATTGGTCATGAAAAGCCGGGGGTTCGCCGACAGACGAACTCCATGAGGGGCCGAGGGTCCGCTCGCCATGGTTTTGCATGCTCGCGGTGCCGAGCGCCAGCCGACGAATCGACGGTCGAAACGATCAAGGTGAGCAATCGCCCTGACCGGCTTGTCACCATATCCAGGATGTGATCTCCTTTCGACCGAGGAAAACGCTGGCGAAATGATCTAAATGATCAAGATGGAGCGCGAGCGAGCCATCGTCGGGCTGCTTGCCGAACGGCGCGAAATGGCGATCGGCGAGATTGCGGCCTGCCTCGGCCACGTCTCGGCGATCACCGTCCGCCGGGATGTGGCCCGGCTGGCAGAGCGTGGCCTGATCGGGCGCACCCATGGCGGCGCCCAGGCGCTGCGGCCGCGCCAGACGCCGGCGGACGAAATGGTCGGCGACGAATTGGCCGGCGTCGATGCGATCGTCCTGCCTCCGATCGAAGGGCGCGGCGCCAATACGCTGAGGCTGAGCGCGCGGCGGCGTGGCATTCCCTTCCTTGCGGAATCGGCGCCGCAGGAAGGCGGCGTCTATCTCGGACCGGACAATTTCCTGGCCGGCCAGCAGCTCGGCTCGCTGGCCGGCGAACGCTTCGCACCGCATCGCGAGCCCCGGGTTCTGCTGGTGACGTTGCAGGACCTCCCGAATACGCGCGCCCGGTGCGAGGGCTTCCTGGCCGGCTTTACCGAATCGGTCGGCCGGTCGGTGACCAGTTGGCGGGTGGATGGCAACGGCCGCTACCACACCGCCCTCCGCGTCGCGATGGATGCCTTCGCGACGCATCCGGACATCAATCTGGTGTTTGGGGTCAACGATCATTCGATTCTCGGCGCGCTCGAGGCCGCCGAGCGGCTGGGGATCGAGGATGTCGCGGGGTATTCGGTGGGCGGGGAGGGCACGGCACTGTTCGATGCCCTGGATCGGGGCGGGCGCATGGTGGCCTGCGCCGCACTCTTTCCCGACATCGTGGGTATGCGGGCGGTCGATGTCCTGGCCGATGCGCTGGCCGGCGCGCCGATGCCGGGCGAGGTTCGGACGCCGCACGCCATTCTCGATCGCGCCGGGCTCGGCGATTACTACCAGCGGGACGAAGCGGGCTGGCTGCTCCGCCCGGAGGTGCTTCTCTGTCTGCTTGCTGCGCCTGCCAGGCCGACGCCTCGCGTGCCGCGGGGCCGGCGCATCGGTTTCCTGCCGCACTATCCCGCGCACGACTGGTATCGCAACATGACTCGCGCCATGGAGGCGCGGGCGCGGGAACGCGGGCTCGGCCTGAAGATCGCCGCGCCGCAGGCAGGAATTGCCCGCGAAATTCGCGACCTCAGGCGGCTGATCGTCGCTGCCGCCGTGCACCGGGTGGCGCCGGGTGACACCATTGTCGTCAATGCCGGTGCGTGCGCACTGATGTTTGCCGAAGCGCTCTCTCAACTGCACGGCGTCACGGTCGTCAGCAACTCGCTCGACGTACTCGAACGCCTGAATGGCCAGCGGGAAACCAAGGTGATCCTGACCAGCGGCGAGTATCAGGCCGCCTCGCGCTGTCTCGTCGGCCCGAGCCTCGGCGCCCTGTTCGAAACCCTCAGGGTCGACAAAGCATTCCTTTCCGTCGACGGCATTTCCCGCCATTTCGGACTCTCATCGACAGATGAGCGGCTGGCCCTGGCGGCCCGCCGTTTCATCCACGCTTCGCGGACCGTGGTGGTGCTCGCCGATCATTCGCTGGTCGGACTGGAAGCGACCCACCGCATCGCACCGGCCGATGCGGCAAGCGAACTGATCACCGATTCCGGCTCGCTGCCCGCCGACCGGCTCGCCTTCGCCTCGATCGGCCTCAGGGTCACGCTCGCCGATGCGAGCGAAACAGAGGATCTGCCACTGCCAAGAACACGATACCCGACACCGCCCGCCGGCCGTCCGTGACGGCGGCACAAGAAAGGGAGGAGAACATGATGATACCGAGAATTCTGCTTGCCGCGGCCGCGCTCATGGCCGTCGCCACGACCGCGCTCGCGCAAACGGTGACGCTGCGCTTCTGGGACAATCAGCAGGCCGAATCAGGCCTCAGCATATACCAGAAGGAGGCCGTCCAGCGGTTCGAAAAGGAAAACCCGAATATCACGGTCGACGTGACGACCGTTCCCTATCCGGAGTACCAGCAGCGGTTGCTGACTGCCGTGCAAGGTGGCAACGCACCCGACGTCGCGACGCTCGACCAGATCTGGATTGCGGCGTTCGCCAAGGCCGGTGTCATCGAGCCGCTCGACGCCCGGGCCGGGGCCGCCGGAATCAGTTCCGCCACCTTCTTCAAGGGGGCGTGGGATTCCGCCAATTACGACGGCCACCTGTGGGGCATCCCCTTCAACGTCGATGCCTGGTCGTTCACCTATTACAACAAGAAGCTGCTGCAGCAGGCGGGCATCGATCCCCAGAGCCTGCTCACCTGGAAGGGGCTTGCCGCCGCCGGCAAGAAGTTGACCGGAAACGGCCGCTTCGGCATCGGCCTGTTCGGACACAAGGGAGAGGATACGACCGTCGTTCTCGACTCCTTCATCTTCTCGAACGGGGGCAAGGTGCTGAACGCCGATGGCAGCTGTGCCCTCACCAGTCCGCCATCGGTCGCTGCGTTACGGTATCTGCAATCGCTGGTGCCTTACGCACCGCGCGGCATCCTGAATGCGGCCTCGGGTGACATGCGCCAGCTTTTCCTGAACGGCTCCCTGGCCATGGAGTTCTGGCCTGCGCTCGAGCAGCCGACCCTGCTGAAATCGAAGCTCGATTGGGGCTTCGTTGCGGGTACCGCGCCGGCCGGCAAGACGTCGATCGGCACCTATGGCGGCTGGAATCTGGCGATCTTCAAATCCGCCGCGCACAAGGACGCCGCCTGGAAGTTCATCCGCTTTCTCACGCGCACCGACGTCAACGGCTCGGTGGTCGACCTGATCCCCGCCAACATCGCGGCGGCCAAGACATTCCTCGCCGAGAAACGCAGGGGGCCGCGGCGCATCCTGAAATACCTCGAAGACGCAGCGCCACGCCCGCTCTCGCCACGCTATCTCGAGGTTTCCAACATCGAGGTGACATTGGCGCAGGACGTCTATTCCGGCCAGGATCCGGCAGCGGCGGCCAGCAAGGCCTGCGCCGCGATCGACGCGCTGCATTGACGAAAAGCCGCTCGCTTGCGGGCACGGGGCGCCACGGTGAAGCGCGGACGCTGGCTCGTCTTCCTGTTTGTCTCACCGGCCGTGATCCTGGTCGGGGTGCTGATGTACTACCCGATGATCGGCACCGTGATCGACAGCCTCTATGCGACGTCGTTCATCGACCCGACACCGAAATTCGTCGGCCTCTCGATCTATCGCGAGATCCTGACGAGCACCGATTTTGGCGAAGTGGTTCGGAACTCCTGCATCTGGACGGCCGGCGTCGTGCTGCTTCAGAACGTCGTCGGCTTTGCCTTTGCCCTGCTGCTCAATCAGCGACTGCCGGGCCGCGCCTTGATGCGCTCGCTGGTGCTGCTACCCTGGGTGCTGCCCGGCGTCGTCGCCGCCATCCTCTGGCGCTTCATGTTCGACCCGCAGCTTGGCCTGATCAACTCGTTCCTGATCCGGCTGCACCTGTCGGGGCAGGGCATTCCCTGGCTCGCTCAGACCTCGACGGCACTTCTGGCGGCGATCGTCGCTGCGGTGTGGAAGGGCTTTCCGTTCTCCACCGTGGTCTACCTGGCCGGGCTGCAGCACGTCGACGCGGAGCAGATCGAGGCGGCGATCATCGACGGCGCCGGTCGGCTCCGGCGCCTCTTCGATGTTGTCCTGCCGGCGATGCGGGAACTGATCGCGCTCAACGTGATCCTGACGACCATCCTGACTTTCAACTACTTCGACATGATCTGGGTGCTGACACGGGGCGGGCCGGAGAACGCGACCAATATCTTCCCCACCCGTATCTTCGAACTGGCGTTCGGTGAATTTCGTTTCGGCGAAGGGGCTACCTACGGCGTGTTTTCCATCCTTGTCCTGACACTGCTGTTGGCGCTGTACGCAGCGATCCGCCGCGGTGCAGAGCGAAAGAGCGCCGGCGCGTGACCGGCGGGTCGCGCGCGGCGGGGCGGGCCGGGCTGGCATTGCTGCAGTTTGGTCTCGTGCTGCTCGTGCTCCTGCCCGTCTTCTGGATGGTATCGGTGTCGCTGAAGCCGGCAACCGAACCGTTCGCCATTCCGGCCCGCCTCTGGCCGGATCATCCGACTCTGGCGAATTTCCTCCATGCCTTCCGCCCGGAATTCCGCACCTATTTCGTCAACTCGGTCGTCGTCTCGCTGGCGACGGTCGCCATCAGCGTCTCGCTTGGCCTGCTCGCCGCCTATAGTTTCACTCGCACCCAGTTCCGCCTGCTGTCCGTCTTGATGGTGCTGGTGCTGGCCGCGCAGATGTTTCCGGAAAGCGCCATCATCATCCCGATCTACAAGATCATGCGCAGTGCCGACCTCTTGAACACCTACGCCTCCCTGATCATCGCCTATGTGGCGGTGACGTTGCCGGTGGCGATCTGGATGCTGCGCGCATTTCTGATGCGGCTGCCACCGACGCTCGAGGAAGCCGCGGAAATCGACGGTGCGGGCCCGCTGCGTACCTTCCTTGACATCGTCCTGCCGCTCTCCCGGCCGGGCGTGGTGGCCACGGCCGTGTTCGTGCTGATCGTGACCTGGCAGGAGTTTCTCTTTGCGCTGTCGTTCATTTCCTCGAAGTCGATGCGAACCTTGCCGGTCGGCATCAACGATTTCATCGGCCAATACGGGATCAGCTACGGCGAGCTAATGGCAACCTCCGTGTTGATCTCGCTGCCGGTCGTGGCAATCTTCATGGTGCTGCAGCGCTACTTCGTAGCCGGATTGACGGTCGGCGCGGTGAAGGGATGACGATGGGAAGCGATCTTGTCCTGCGCCAGGACCTCGAAGCAGGGATCGTTCGCCTCGTCTTCAACCGGCCGGACAAGCTGAACGCGCTGTCGACGCCGATGATCCGGGCGTTGGAGAGCCATCTCGACACGCTGGCGAAAGAGCCGGCGGTTCGCGTCGTGATCCTCGGCGGTGCCGGCGATCGCGCCTTCGTCGCCGGCGCCGATATCGCGGAATATCGCGGCCATCGTCCGGCCGCCTTCATTGCCTACCAGCTCGAGAGTCGCCGGGTGTTCGACAAGCTGGAGGCGCTGCCGAAGCCGGTGATCGCCTCGATTCGCGGCTACGCGCTGGGCGGCGGTTTCGAGATTGCCCTCACCGCAGACGTGATCGTGTGCGCGATGAGCGCGCGGCTCGGCCTGCCGGAGGGACTGCTTGGCCTCTCGCCCGGCGGCGGTGGAACGCAGCGCCTGACTCGCGCCGTGGGCAGAGTCGTCGCTTCCGACATGCTGCTGGCGGCGCGACGCATCAGCGGCGAACGCGCCTTCCAGCTCGGGCTCGCCGCCGAAGTGGTGCCCGACGACAAGCTCGAGGAAGCGACGCTGGCGCGGGCGCGCGCAATGTTGCAGGTCGCACCACTGGCGCAGGCAGAGATGAAGCGGCTGCTCCGCGAGGGCATCGAGGCTCCGCTGGCCACCGCCCGCTCGCTCGAGCAGGAGGTGTTATTCCGCCTCTACGGCAGCCGCGACGCGGAAGAAGGAATCGCCGCCTTCCTTGACAAGCGCAGTGCGAATTTCCGGGGCGAATAGGAAGGCGGGACGAGATGGCGGAAATGGAATTGCAGCGGCGCGTTGCCATCGTCACCGGCGCGGCGATGGGGATCGGCCGCGCCTCTGCCGAGGCGTTGGCCCGCGCCGGTGCCGCCACCGTGCTCGCCGACATCGACGAGGACGCCGGCCGGGAGAGTGCAGAAGCGATCCTCCGTGCCGGCTTCATCGCCCGCTTCGTTCGTGCCGACGTCACCTCGATGGCCGATCTCGAGGCCCTGGCGGCAGAGACGCTGACCACCTTCGGCGGCATCGACATCCTCGTCAACAATGCCGCGCGAGCGATCGGCGGTGCCGTCGACGAGATCGACGAAGCGAGCTGGAACACAGTGATCTCGACCAACCTGACCAGCGTGTGGCGTGGCATGAAAGTGTGCATCCCCGCAATGAAGAAGCGCGGCGGCGGCGCCATCGTCTCCCTCTCTTCGGTGCAGGCCTTGACCGGCTTCCACGGCTGGGCCGCCTATGCCGCCGCGAAAGGCGGCATCAACGCGCTGACGCAGCAGGCTGCAATCGACCTCGCCCCGCATGGAATCCGCGTCAACGCGGTGGCGCCCGGGACCATCATGACGCCCTTGAACGAACGGATCTTCCGCAGCCATCCAGACCCGGCGGGACTGATCCGGACATGGAACGAGGCGCATCCGCTCGGCCGCTTCGGTGAAGCACGCGAAGTTGCAGAGGCGGTGCTGTTCCTGGCCAGCGACCGCGCTTCGTTCATCACCGGCACGATCCTCAGGGTTGACGGCGGCCTGCTCGTCAAAGGCGAATGAGGATGGCTGCGGTCGTGCTTGCCGGGATCGTCAAGCGCTGGGGCAGCTTCGTCGCCGTCGATGATCTCTCGCTCGCGGTCGCCGACGAGGAATTTCTCGTTCTCCTCGGTCCGTCCGGTTGCGGCAAGACGACGACGATGCGCATCATCGCGGGTCTGGAGGACCCGACCTCGGGCGACGTGCTGATCGACGGCGAACGGGTGAACGACAAGCCGCCGCGCAACCGCGATCTCGCCATGGTGTTCCAGAACTACGGGCTTTATCCGCACATGACGGTGGCGGAGAATATCGGCTATCCGCTGAAGATACGGCGCCTGCCACCGGCCGAGCGCGAGGCCCGTGTGCGGGCGGCGGCGGCACGGGTGAAGCTCGATGATCTCCTCAACCGCCGGCCGGCGGCACTTTCGGGCGGGCAGCGCCAGCGGGTGGCGCTGGCACGCGCCATCGTCCGCACGCCGCGCCTGTTTCTGATGGATGAGCCGCTTTCCAATCTCGACGCCAAGCTGCGCATGGGGATGCGCGCCGAACTCAAGCATTTGCAGCGCGAACTCGCCACTACCACCATTTACGTGACGCACGACCAGGTGGAGGCGATGACGCTCGCCGATCGGATTGCCGTTCTGGACCAGGGACGCATTCAGCAACAGGGCACGCCGCCCGAGATTTATGCCCGGCCAGCCAATCTGTTCGTCGCCGGCTTCATCGGCTCGCCGCCGATGAATCTCCTCCGGGGAGAGATCGCCGATGGCACCTTCCACCATCCGGCAGGAACGGTGAAAGGAGTTCTGGGCTTCACGCCCCAGCCGCTCATTCTTGGCCAGCGGCCGGAAAATCTGCTCGTGACCGAACCCGGTTGCGGCGATCTCGCGGGCAGCGTGTTTGCGTCCGAACTGCTGGGCGATTCGACCCTGCTCAGCGTGCGCGTCGGCGAGGACCTCCTGAACGTCAAGGTCGGCCCGGGCGAAGGCCGTCGCATGGGCGAAGCGGTCGGGATACGTTTCGACCGCTCTGGCCTGCACGCCTTCGCAGAAGGAAGCGGAAAGCGAATCGAGCCCGAGACCAGGCCATGATACGGCGGGGCTTCACGACCGGCGGGAGAACCGTGCTCGCGCTGGAGCGGGCGAGCGTGCTGTTCGACGGCATCTTTTCGACCCCGCGCCTGCAGCATCCGGAGTGCGTGGCGATCGGGCCCGACGGGTACGTCTGGGCCGGCAGCGAAAACGGACAGATCCTGCGCATCGCCCCGGACGGCGCGGGGATCCAAGAGTTCGCAACGATCGGCGGCTTCACGCTCGGGCTCGCCTTCGACGGCCGAGAGGCGCTCTACACTTGTGAATTGCACTCGGCGGCGGTTTACCGCATCGATCTCCGCGACCATACGGTTCGCCGCTTCACTCCGCCCGGCATTCTGGTTCCGAACTACCCGGTGGTGGACGGCGCCCGCAACCGGCTGCTGGTCTCCGACAGCCACGCCTCCGGCGCCGCCGGACCGGGCATCTGGGCCTACGATCTCGCCACCGGCAGCGGCGGGCTCTGGTGTGGCGAAGCGTTCGAGTTCGCCAACGGCATGGCCCTCTCCGCAGACGGCGGATATCTCTTCGTGTGCGAAACGTTTGCGCGGCGCGTTAGGCGCATTGCGATCGGCCCTGACGGGGCCGCGGGTCCGGCCGAGCCGTTCGCCACCGACCTGCCGGGGCTGCCGGACGGAATCGCACTCGACGATCGAGGTCAGTTGTTCATCGGCTGCTACGAGCCGTCGCGCCTGCTCCGCGTCCCGCCGTCAGGTGGAGCGGCCGAGGTATATGTGGAAGATCCGACGGCGCATCTCCTGGCGCATCCGACGAACATCGCCTTCGATGGATCCGCGCTGTTCACGGCCAATCTCGGCCGCTGGCACATCACGCGCATTGCCTCCGACACGACCGGCCGCCGGCTCGTGGATCAGGTGCGGGAAGCCCGCCGGTGAGCCGCGCCGGCGCGCCGTTTCGTGGGCTGACCTGGGATCATCCCCGCGGCTACAACGCCCTCGCGGCGGCGGCCGAGATCGCGGCAAGCCCGCTCATCAGTTGGGAGAAGCAGCCGCTCGAAGGTTTCGAGTCGGAGCCGATCGGCGCGCTTGCCGCACGTTACGACCTCATCGTCATGGATCATCCGCATCTCGGCGAAGCGGTGGCCCAGGACTGCCTGATCCCGCTCGAAGCTCTCTTCGCCTCCGAGGAGATCGCAGACTGGGCGAGGGCTACGGTCGGCGCCGCGATGGCCAGCTACGAATGGCGGAATCGCCACTGGGCGCTGCCGCTCGACGTTGCTGCGCAGGTCAGTGCCGGCCTTTGCGACCGCCTTGATGTCTGGCCGGACAGCTGGGACGATGTCGTGCACCTGTCCGAGCGAGTGCCGGTCGCACTGTCGCTTGCCGGCCCGCACGCGACCCTCTCCCTGTTCGCGGTCTCGCTCGCGCTCGGACGCGAGCCTGGCGGGCCGGACCTGCTCGACACTCCGACTTTTCTCGCCTCACTCCGCATCCTGCGGCGGTTGCACGCCCGCGCTCCGGCGGGCAGCGAGCGGCTCAACCCGATTAGCCTGCTCGACGCTCTCCAAGGGGATCGCGGCATTGCCTTCGTGCCGCTGGTCTTTGGTTATGTGAACTACGCATCGGCACGCGGCGCGCAAAGGGTTGTGTTCGGGGCGGCGCCAGCAGGCCCCGGCGGACGGCGCGGCAGCGTGCTGGGCGGCACCGGAATCGCGCTGACCCGCCGCGCCAAGCCGGATGCCGCGCTCATCGCGCATCTTCGCTGGCTTATTTCGCATCCTGCGCAATGCGCCTTCATACCCGACCACGACGGGCAGCCCGCGGCGCGCGCGGCATGGTGCGATCCCGGCCTGAATGACAGGGCAGGAGACTTCTACCGCCGCACCCTGGCCACCACCGAAGGCGCGTGGTTGCGTCCGCGTTTCGATGGATTCATTGCATTCCAGGGCGCAGCCTCGGCAATCGTCCGCCATGCACTTGTCGATGGTGGACGCGGCGAGCACGCCCTCGACGCGTTGCGACGCGCATGGCAGGCGGCGCGCTCCGGCCCGGGCATCGGCGCAACGGTTGCGGAGAAAGCATGATGACCGCCAAGGCACTCGCCGACGTCACCATCCTCGATTTCAGCCATCTGCTGCAGGGGCCGTTCGCGACGCAGCTTCTGGCCGATCTCGGCGCCAACGTCATCAAGATCGAGCGGCCGCGACAAGGGGACCTGTTCCGCTCGATGACCTTCAACAACAAGTGGGTCGGCGGTACGGAGAGCCCGAACTTCCTCGCCTGGAACCGTAACAAGCGCTCGCTCGCGATCGATCTCAAGAGTGCCCAAGCCAAGACAATCCTCTATCGCATCGGCGAGTCCGCGGATGTCGTCGTGCAGAATTTCCGCCCCGGCGTGCTCGCCAGGCTGGGCTTCGGCTACCGGGATTTCCGCGCCATCAATCCGCGTATCATCTATTGTTCCGGCTCCGGATACGGAGAGAGCGGACCCTATCTCTCACGGCCCGGACAGGACATGCTGATCCAAGGCCTGACCGGCATCGCCGCCGCCACCGGCCATGGCGGCGGGCCGCCGGTTCCGGTCGGCTCGGGCTTCTCCGACCAGGTCGGCGCCATGAACATGGTCTACGGCATCCTGGCGGCGCTTTACTGGCGCGAACGTTCCGGCGAGGGGCAGGAGATCAAGGTCGATCTCCTGACTGCGATGCTCGCCCATCAGGGCCAGGAAATGCTGACGGCGATGAACTTTCACGAGGACTTCCAGCGCCCGAAGTCAGGCATCGGGCATCCCGGTATGGAAGCTCCCTTCGGCGTCTATCCGACCGCGGACGGCTGGGTGACGATAGCCATGAGCCCTTATCGCAAGCTTGTCGGGGTACTCGGCGATGACGGCCTGCTCGCCTATGACGATCCCAAGACCCTGTTCGACAAGCGTGACGAGATTTGGCAGAAGCTCGCCGAGCGGACACGCCTCTGGACGACGGAAAGCCTGCTCACGGCGATGCTCGCGGCGGATATCTGGTGCGGCGTGGTGAAGACGCATCTCGAGGCGGCGGACGACCCGCAGGTGCGACACATGGGCGCGATCACACACTATCGCCATCCGACCGCCGGAGAGATCAAAGTCGTTGCCCCGGCGGTGAAAATGAGCCGCACGCCGGCGGCGGTTGAAAGGCCGGCGCCGCTGGTCGGCCAGCACAGCGAGGAAATTCTCGCCGAGTACGGGTTTTCGGAGGCGGAGATCAGCGCCTTCGTAGCCGCCGGCGCCGTGGCGCCCGGCCCATGAGCGAGCGGTTTCATACCATCGAGGCCGCGGACGTCGCAGTGACGATCGACCTCAGCGCGGGCCACGTGCGCCGGTTCGCCATCCGCATCGAAGGACGCAGCATCGAACCGCTGCACAAGGCACCCTGGGTCGACGATCCGTTGTTCGCCGGGGATGAGACGATCCCGCGCTGTCTCAGGTGCCTTGCGGGCGATTTCTTCTGCGCGCCGTTCGGGGTGAGCGATCTCGAAGACGGTCCTGCCCACGGCGCAACCGCGAACAGCCAATGGCGCTGGCTGGAAACGGTGCGCAAGGCGGATGCCGTGACCGCCCGCTTCGAACTGGTCGCCTCGGTGCTCGGGGCGCGCGTCTTCAAGGAATTCACGCTGCGCGACGGGCATCCCTTTCTCTATCAGCGGCACGTGTTCGCCGGCGGCGAGGGGGCGGTCCCTGTCGCCAATCACGCCATGATCCGCTTGCCGGCCGGCGGCCGCATCTCGTTCTCGGCAAAAGCGTTCGGGTTGACCCCGGGGTTGCCCCAGGAAAGCGACCCGGCACGCGGACGCTCACGGCTCCTCTACCCGTCCCGGTTTCAGGACCTGACGCGTGTTCCGCTGGCCGATCGCGGAGCTGCCGATATCACCCGCTATCCGATCGCCGAGCAGCACGAGGATTTCCTCGGCCTCGTCGAGCGGCCGGGCAACCGGTTGGGTTGGTGCGTCGTCGTCCGGCCGGAGCGCAACGAGCTTTTCGTGAGCCTCAAGGATGCGCGGGATTTCCCGTTCACGTTCCTCTGGTTTTCGAACGGCGGCCGAGATTATCCGCCCTGGAACGGACGCCATCTCGCGGTGCTTGGAATCGAGGAGGGGCGGGCCTGCCTGGGCGACGGGCATCGCGCTTCGATCGCCGCCAATATCCTCAGTGAGAAAGGATTCGCA
Source organism: Acetobacteraceae bacterium (assembly GCA_030041375.1). Taxonomy (GTDB): domain Bacteria; phylum Pseudomonadota; class Alphaproteobacteria; order Acetobacterales; family Acetobacteraceae; genus JAKAWQ01. The sequence continues at coordinate 4,622 of JASHOA010000036.1, read as the reverse complement.
ACCGCTCTCACGCTTGATCCAAACGGATGCGTCGAAGTGCGCAACGTCATCGGCGGGCTCGTCATGCCCGCGGACGAAAGTGAGATCATGATGGTCTTCACCGACCGGGATCGGCTGTTCGTCCGCGGCCGTTCGGATGTACCCCTCGTTGTTCCCTTCGATGGCGGATTCCTGGGACGGGATCAGGAGAGCACGCAATAGTTTGGAGAGCCCGTGCCGCGGCGCAGACAGGACCGGTGTCATGTTCCGGTCGGAGCCCCGGGTAGGGGAAGCGTCGGAAAGTGTGGGGTGGCTGAGACAGACGCCGGAGTGAGCGGTGGCCCGGACGGATGAAGCGACGGGCAGGGCGGCCCGGGGCGGACGCGAGCAGCGGGCGACCCCCGAGGCTGCCTCAGCATGATCCACCCTACACTTTCAGATGGCTTCCCCAGTTGGTCCAGGTCGTCTGGCTCAGTGGTGTTCAGCAGCTGGTGGAATGCCGGCATGTGATCAGCCATCGCCCCATGGTGGCCAGGTTATCCTTGCCGGCGCGCATGAGCTTCTGCATCTCACCGCGCTCCCAGGTCTTCGCCGATTTACGGTTGGGCGTGAATCCAACCTCCGTCCCGTGATCTCCCCAAATTTCTGGACATTCCTCACTTTCTGCACGCCGACGACGAGGACCTTCAGGTCTTCACCGATCTACGACCGGACGCGAATACAAAATTTGCGCCGTCGCCTCCCTAGACCCGTGTCGGGCTGAGTGTGCAGCCCGACACGGGTCTCGCGGTTTATGCGAGCCCGCGATTCACGCCCTCCGACGATTCCGCCTCGGGTGATCGCGGGCTAAGTTTTGGACACGCCCGCCGATGGGGAGCGAAGGGCCGGCATTCCCCGCAAAATCCGTTATCAATATGACACACTCAAGCAAGCACAAACGGCATTGATAAAGCTCTGTCACAATTGTACTCTACTGGCCAACCCCACAAACTGCCAGCAGCCCATGAACCCTCTCGTCGACAGCACACCAGAGAGAACGTCCACTCTGGTTAATTTTCCCGCTCCCCTACACCGCAAGCACCGGCCGATCTTCCTGGTGCCGTACGAGCCCTTCGATGAGCCGTACCAGCCGACGGACGCGAAGTACCTGCCAGTTGGACTCGCGCAGTGGCGCAATGACGACGACCCAAGACCCGTGTCGGGCTGACTGTGCAGCCCGACACGGGTCTCGCGCTTTATGCGAGCCCGCGATTCACGCCCTCCGACGATTCCGCCTCGGGCGATCGCGGGCTAGTGCCGTCTCGGCGAAGGTGTCGCGCCGCGTCGATGAAAAGCGGTCCCGAATGAGCGAGGAGATACCGCTTCATCGCCTCGTCGATCTCTGTTCCCTCATGGCTCGAAGCGTGTTCGGGGTATCCGACCGAAACACAGTTGTGTTCCCTCCAGAAACCTTCGAGAGACAGTCGAATGCTATGCAGACCCGGCAGTTGGAACCCTATCCCGCAGGGTTTGAGGAACAGCGGAACCGTGTGAAGGCACGCTTCCGCGTGTTGCGTGACGTGCTCGTTGAATTGGACCTCTGAAAGACACCTCCGTCAACCACAGCGCATCATCGAAAGCAGAGTTATGTCCTTGTATCGAGCTCAATGTGTTCGGGGTCGAACATGACCGAAATCTGCAATGAAGTGGTATCAGAGAAGTCTCGGCTGATGACCGCTGTTCAACCTGCCAACCTCCGGCGCCGCACTCTCCTTGCATTCACTGTGGCGGCGGCGGGATTTGCCGCTGCGACGGTGCCGCTTTCTGCGGAGTCGGTCCCGGCAGCTCTTCGTCGCTTGTTTGGCGGAAACGCCGGCCTCAGGGAATTTGGGCGAATTTTTCATGCCCGCCAAGCCGACGCTGCTGCGCGCCTGTTGGCTCGCCTGGATGGTCTTGAGGGCAGCGCCGTCCGCTCGCGCGTCGATGCATTGCGGAAGGAGGACTTCGCCGCCGGTCGCGTCGTGGTGATCAACGGCTGGGTATTGGCGCGCACAGAGGCAGAGGCCTGTGCGTTCATCGCCGTCGCGTGATCTCTTATGTTTGCAGATTTCCGTGAGCTCGAGGATGGCCTTTCGCTCAAAGCCGATGTCTGCGTTATCGGGGCGGGCGCGGCCGGGATTACGATTGCAACGACACTGGCGGGGACGCCGCTTTCCGTATGTCTTCTCGAGAGTGGCGGTTTCGTATACGAAACCGCGACGCAGGAGCTGTACGGCGGCCAAACCGAGGGACAGCCCTGGTACGACGCCGGCACGCGCGAAAGCGGCGGCGGGCAGATTGTTCCTGAGTTGATTTTTTCGCGCGTGCGCTTTTTTGGCGGCTCGACGAATCACTGGGGGCACGGCTGCGTACCGCTCGACGATACCGATTTCGCTGTTCGTCCGTGGGTACCGTTCAGCGGTTGGCCAATTGAAGAGACCGATCTCGAACCCCACTATGCGCGAGCGCTCGCCCTGTGCCGCGCGCCGGCCGCCGACTTTGGCAGGCCACCGTCTGATCCTCTGCCGGTGGATCCGACGAAGCTCCGCTATCATACCGGTGCGCTTGGCACCGCCAATTTCGGAACAGCGTATCGCACGGAACTTCGACGAGCCGACAACGTAAAGGTCCTGCTTCACGCCAATCTGCTGGAGCTTCAGGCGAACCCGGATGCAAGCGCGGTCGAGAAGGCAACGTTCGGCACACTCGAAGGCAAGCGAGGCACGATCTACGCTCGGTCCTTCGTCCTCTGCTGCGGCGGCATCGAGAATGCACGGCTCCTCCTGCTCTCCAACAGCGTAGTGGGACAAGGGCTCGGCAACACGCGGGATTTGGTCGGACGCTTCTTCATGGACCATCCACGTGGGGAATGTGGCCGCATCTATCGGGGCCACCTCGAACGCCTGGCGCATCAAGCATTGTATTTCGCGCCGCAGATCGAGCGGCAGGAAAAGACGCTGCAGGCGTTTGCGCGCTTCGTTGACCGTGAGGTGGGGCCGATTCCTGAGGGGATCGCCGCTGTGCGCAAACTCGAAGCGGCATTTGCTGCGAGGACAAGGCCGCCTGATTTCGCTGAGCTTATTGAGCGCGTCGTGCTGGATGCCGGCGATGTCATTCGAGGGATCTATCGGCGCGAGACGGGCAGCGACCCCGACCCCAACAACTACATCGAATTCGAGGGCCAGTTCGAGCAGGCGCCCAACCCTGAGAGCCGCGTCATGCTTGGCAACGAGGTGGACAGGCTTGGCCAGCGCCGGACCATGCTCGATTGGCGCTTTACGGAACTCGACCACCATACATATCGTTGCTTTGCACTAACGATCGGAGCCGAGATCGCGCGGCTGGGCCTCGGCCGGTTGAAGCTCCCGCCATGGCTCGATCCGAATTCCACCGAGCCGGCACAACTCGGCGGTTGCGCCCATCACATGGGGACAACGCGGATGTCGGACGATCCCTCATGCGGTGTTGTCAATCGCAATTGCCGTGTCCACGGTATCGCAAACCTTTTCATTGGCGGCAGCTCATGCTTTCCCACGGGAGGCTGCGGCTTTCCAACCTTGACGCTTGTCGCGCTCGCCCTTCGGTTGGCTCGCTATCTCGAGCAAGACCTTGCGCGCGCCGGTTGAGTTTGCGTCAGCCCGACACGCGGGCAAGGATAAGCGCAGCAAGGACTTTGACCGCGTGCTCGACAAGATAGCGGAGCGAGACTCTAAACCGGACAAGGCACCAAAACCCAGGCCGCCGAAGCGCTTGAGGTGATCGTGGCGCCGCCGCCCCTCTACATCATTGTCAGATTATGGATCCGCAGGGGTCTGGAGGCGGAATTCGAGGCGTACGAGCGTAAAGTGTCGCGCGTCATGGCCCGCTACGGCGGCGTCATTGAACGCGCGATCCGGACGTGCAGGGTCGCAAATGACGGGTCAGACGAGCCTTTCGAGGTCCATCTTCTCAGTTTTCCGACTCGCGAACTCTACGACACGTACCAGGATGATCCGGAGCGTCGTTCTCTGAGTGGCGAACGGGGAGGGATCATCATAAAAACGGATATTTTCGTTGGAACGCCAGGGCCAACCTACGGGTCCTGATTCGGTCTGGACGACCTTCCACTGGCGCGGGATGGGGACTAGCTATAGCGGCTGCCATGCAGATTGTAACACCGCCCCCGCAATACTTCAATCATTTCGAGCCAGAAAACCAAAGGGCAAAGCAATGCATGCAAGCTTACCGATCGGGGACGTAGCACATCGCTCTGACGACGCGGTCCACGCATCCGGGGCCGATAAGGACGATCCCGCATCGCCCGGAGGCGTGGCCAGACGGGGATTGTACAAATCCGCCGCTGCCCTTGCCTTGGCGGGAGTGATGCCGGCGGCCGCCATGGCGAATGTCGGATCGGCCAGCGCCGACCCCGATATGGAAGGGCAGGTTTGTTCTTCGGCGTGCAATTTTGACCCCCGAAGCGGGGGGATCGGCGTGCAAAATTGACCCCCTGACGAGTGATGGTTGCAGGCTGCCCGCTTTGCTTCGAAGCGGGTGGTCTGGGGATGCTGGTCGTGGAGACGATTGCGCGGATCAGGCGCGAGCATTTCATCAAAGGCAAGACGATCAAGGAGATCGTGCGGGAT
>JASHOA010000035.1 GCA_030041375.1 Acetobacteraceae bacterium | reverse complement strand
CCGATCGCGTCTTCCTTGCTCACGACGGAGTAGAGGTCGGGCGCGACGGCGGAATCGAGCATTTCCTCGTCGAACTGCCGGAGGAGTGCGGCGTGGTGGCTCGCGAGGGCCTGTGCGCAGCGGATCGCATGCGCGCGCTCGGCGTAGGCCACGAGGACTCTGGTCTCGTCCTCGCTTTGCTTGAGGACGGTGAATACCTTGCTCATGGTGAAGCTCCGTTGCGACCGGTGCAGCGGGCGGCGGCGGTGCGCGAGTGACGCACCGGCCGCCGCCTTCGCTGCGGCGCTCAGAAGGGGATCGCGTCGTCGGCGCTTGCCGTCCCGGCGGGCGCGGCTTCCGCGTCGTTGCCCGCCGCGCTGACGCGGCCGTTGCCGTTGCGGCTGCCGAGCAGGACGATCCGGCCGTCGAAGGCACCGAGCGTGATCTCGGTCGTGTACCGCCGGACTCCCTCGCTATCCTCCCACTCCCGAGTACGGAGCGTGCCCTCGAGGTAGAGCTTGTCGCCCTTGGTGACGAACTTCTCCACCAGCTCCGCAAGCGACTCGTTGAAGACGACGATCCGGTGCCACTCCGTCCGTTCGACCCGCTCGCCGGAGCGCTTGTCGGTCCAGCTCTCGTTGGTGGCGAGCGAGAAGGCGGCGAGCTTGCTGCCACTCTGGGTCGTGCGGATGTCCGGGTCCTGCCCGACGTTGCCGATCAGCATCGCGCGGTTCATCGATCCAGCCATTGTCCGGTTCCTTTCCTCTTTCCTCACCAGGGAGGCCTCCGGCTCCTGCCGTTCGCGTCCCTCGTGTGCGGCCGGAAGGAACCGGCGGCCGGCCGGACACCATTGCCGGCGAGCGACCCTGCCCGGCGCGCCCGCGTGCCGCGGTCGGGTTGCGCAGGCGGCGATGGAGCGAGGCGGTGACCGGCAGGCTGTCGGTTCAGGACGCAGGGAAACGAGGGAGAGAGACGGCAGGGGCGGTCACATCCGCTTCTTCGACTCCGCCCTTGGTTAGCGGCTTCCTGGTTTCTTCGGTCTCATCCCGGTTCCTGACCTTTTCCCGACCAACGTCTTTCGTGTTTTCCTTTCGACGAACCTCGATTCCCTGTCTCCGCGGCTCGGTCGCCATTTCCTGAGGGCTTCGGTGTCTGACTTGCCGTCAGTCAGCACTCGCCGGCGGGGCTTCGGCTGTCGCCGTAGCTACGCCGTTGCTGTTGCTGGTATCCTCGCCGGCACTGTCGTGGCGACCCGCAAACGGGACGACGATCCCGAATTCCGCCTCGAACAGAGCGCGGGCGTCCCTCTCTTCCGCCTCCCCTCCCCTTCCCTTTCCGTTCGCGGCGGCAAGCTCGGCCTCGATCGCGACCAGCTCCTTTCGTTTCGCTTCGAGCTCACCTTCGAACTCGAAGGCCTGGCCGATCCGCGGTTCGTAGTCGGCAAGGCGCCGCGCGGGTTTTTCATGCTTCCCGGCCCATTCGGCTCGCTCGGTCTCGAAACGCTCGAGCGCGGACTCGAGCCGGGCGATGATACCGAGCGCGGTCGGTTCGTCCGGCACCTCGATGCGCTGGCGCTGGCCGGTACGATCTAGCAAGAGGAACAGCCGGATCGGCCGCCGGCGCTCGTCGCGCACTGCGGCAACGCCGAGACCGAAGCCGCCGATCTCACTGACCGGATCGTCCTGGCCTGACCATCCGGCCTCCGCGATCAATCGCAGCAAGGCGCCGCCGGCGGGTTTGCGTTCGTCGTAGCGGTGGCCGCCCACGATCATGCTGAAGGCCTCGCCCCTGGTCGCTGTGCGGCGGGCAAGGTCGGCGTCGATCCCGGCGATCCTGGCTGCGGCGTGCGCAATGCCCTCGCGGGCCTCGGCAACGGTGCGGCGGATCATGAGCTGGTTGTCGAGATGCGCCGCGCGCAGCCGCTCGAGCCGGGCGACCTCGGCTTCGAGCCCGGCCTTCTGCATCAGGCGCTGATCACCGGAGGCGATCGCCTTGGCGAGCGCGAACTGGTTCGCCTGGCTGCCGGCGTCCTCCAAGCGGCGGATCGAACGGTCTCCCGAGAGTGCTGCCTCGATGAACCGCTGCTTGCGCTCGTTGGCCTGCCAGAGCGTGGCGTCCATGCTGGTCAGCGTCGCGTAGGCGCAGATCTCGATCTCCTCGTTCTGATTGCCCTGGCGCTCTCCCCTGCCCTCTCTCTGCTCGATGTCCGAAGGCAGCCACGGCACGTCGAGATGATGAATGGCCTTCAGGCGCTTCTGCACGTTGACGCCGGTGCCCATGGTCGCGGTCGAGCCGATCAGGATGCGCACCCTTCCCGCATTGACGTCGGCGAACAGCGTCTGCTTCTGCGTTGCCTTCCTGTAGTCCTGCATGAACGCGATCTCGTTGGCGGGAACGCCCCGGCGGATCAGCTCCTCCCTGATCCAGCGATAGGCCGAGAAGCCGCGCTTCGCCTCGACGTTCGGCGTCCCGAGATCCGAGAAGACGAGCTGCACCGAGCCCGGGAGCACGTAAGGAACTCCTTCTGCCGCGTAGTACACGGTCCCCGAAGTACGCCGGTAGATCGCGTGGATGTTCTCGATCATCACATTGAGCTTGCTCTCCGGATCCCCGGGAAACCCCGGTACCGCGAGGCGAAGGTCGATCGCGGCGTGCCTGCCGTCAGTGATCACCGAGAGCAGGATGTCATCGCCCTTCCGGGCCCGCCCCTGGCGGGCTTCGATGGCACGGATCCTCTGATCGAGCACACGCTGGTAGGCCCTGAAGGCGCGGGTCGGCTCGGTCGTGATGATCCGGCGCTTGCCGCCGGCGATGCGCGGGAGCCGGAGGTTCTGCCGCAGCTCGCCCTTGGGCATGACGTCGGAGAAGTGGCGGAAGATATCGATCAGCTCGGGGACGTTGACGAACTGCGAGAAGCGCGTGACCGGCTTGTAGAGACCGGAGGGCTGCAACTCGAGCGCGGTCCGGCATTCGCCGAAGTTCGCCGCCCAGGCGTCGAAGCTGTGGATGCCGCGCTCCCGCAAGAGATCAGGGGCGAAGAAGCGTTGCAGGGTGAACAGCTCGCCCATCGTGTTGGTGATCGGGGTGCCGCTCGCCATGACCAGGGCGCGGCCGGGATTGAGGGTCTCGACGAAGCGGGCCTTGACGAAGAAGTCCCAGGCCCGCTGGGACCCCGCGGGATCGATCCCTTTCAGGGTGCCCATGTTGGTCGCGAAGACGAGCCGGCGGAACTCCTGGGCTTCGTCGACGATGAGCTGGTCGATACCGATCTCGCCGAGCGTAACCAGGTCGTCCTTTACGGTGGCGAGGGACTCGAGCTTGGCTTCGAAGCCTTCCTTGATCTTCTCGATCCGCTTGCGGGCCACCCGGTCCTCACCCTCGATGCTGGTGAGGAGCTCCTCGAGGGCGGCAATCTCGCCTGCGATCATCTCGCGCTCGAACGCGCGGCTCACCGGAATGAACCGGAAGGCAGAGTGGGTGATGATGATGCAGTCCCACTCCGCGGTCGCGGCCCGGGCGAGGAATTGGCGCCGCCTGGGCTTGGCAAAGTTGGTCTCGTCTGCGACCAGGATCCGTGCGGTCGGGTAGAGCTGCAGGAACTCCCGGGCGGCCTGGGCGAGGCAGTGGCCGGGCACGACCATCATCGCCTTGGTGATCAGGCCGAGCCTCTTCTGCTCCATGACCGCGGCGGCCATCGCGTAGGTTTTCCCCGCGCCGACCGCGTGCGCGATGTACGTCGAGCCCGCCGCGATGATCCGCCAGATCACCCGCTTCTGGTGAGGATAGAACGCGATGACGCTGCTCGCTCCGGGAAGTGAGAGGTGGGAGCCATCGAAGTGACGGGGAACCAGGTTGTTGAAGCGGGTGTTGTAGATACCGGCGAGACGCTCCGCCCGCTCGGGATCGGTCCAGACCCAGTCCTGGAACGCGATCTTGATCGCGGTGAGCTTCTCCTTGGCCGCCTCGGTCTCTTCGGCGTTGAGTTCGCGCCTTTCCTTGCCGTCTTCGATCAGGATGTCCCAGATTTGCGGGATGCGCGCGTTCAGCGCATCGCTGAGCAGTTCGCCCGCTTGGCGCCGGCCGGTGCCCCACCTGGTGCGGGAATCAGCGCTCGAAAGGAATGCCGCTTCGTCGATCGACCAGTGCGCGATCGCCGGCGTGTGCAAAACCTTCGTCTCGACGCCGAGCACCTCAGCAGTGAAGCTCGCGATGTCCTCGGCCGGTATCCATGGTGCACCGAGGCGGGCGGTGATGTCCGAGGGTGTCAGATCGGCGGGCTGCACCGATTGCAGCGCCACGACGTTTCCGGCGTACTGGGCATCGCCCGCGGCGGCCTCTTCGGCGCGGGCGAGCTTGTCCCGGACCGGCCCGGAGAGATAGGCGTCGGCGGTCTCCCAGCGTCCGGTTTCGGGGTCCAGGAAGATCAGACCACCGAGCTCGGCTTCGACCTCTTCCCACGGTCGGCCAAGCAGCTCGGCGATGGTCTCGGGATCGACCCGACCGCATTCGTGCAGAGAGACCGAAAGGGCATCCGCCGCGGTGACGACGACTGGCTCTGCCGGCGGGCGGATCACCCGCTGGTTGAAGATCGGGCCGGGCCGCGCGGTACCAGCCTCCGGCTCGTACTCCTCGATCGAGGAGACCAGCCACACGTCGGGATCGTCGGCAAAGATCGCGAGGTTCGGCCGGCGCACGATCTCGCGGGTTTGGCCCGTTTCCTCATCGCTTACCGCAACGATCTCGGTGCGGTTGATCGGACCGTAGCTCTTCACGAAGCTCGCGTAGGCAGCGCGCAGCCGGAACTGGGCCTCCCGGCAGGGCTGATCCGTCTCCTGCGCGTGCAGGATTTCCCGCACGGCATCGCGGATCGGGATCATGGCCATGATCACCTGGGCGTGGCGCCGGGGGATCCCCCTCCCCTTCCCGCTTCTGATCGCGACTTCGAGCGGCACGCCATTGACAACCTGGTGCAGCCGGTTGTGCAGGACGCGGTACGAGCCCTCGCGGAGGTTCTCAGCGCCGGCGGTGTTACCGGCTGAGCCCGCCAGTTCCTCTTCGGGTGAGAGGGCAGCCGGCAAAGAAGGTGGCGTGTGGATCGCCTTCGGAAGTTCAGCGATCCGGCCCGCAAGTGCGGCTTCGAGGGCCGGGCCGAGTGGGCCGGTGCAAATGTAGACCGGGCCGAACGCACTGCTCGTGCGCTCGTGCCTTCCCAGCACCATGGCCGGATGATCGAGGAAGTACCGGTTGATTGCGACAGAAGGCGTGCGTGCATCGAGCGCCGGCAGAACCTCCGCTACCTCGAGGAATTCGGGGCCGCCCGCCTCGGTGCCGGGCTCGCGCGCCTGGAAGAACAGGAGATCGGCCACGACATCGGTGCCGGCATCCGCGCGCATCGCCCCTTGAGGCAGGCGGATTGCTGCGATCAGGTCCGCGTACTCGCGAAACCAGTTGCGCGCGGTGGCGTCGCACTTGTCCATCGTCCAGCGGCTGACGACGAAGGCGGCAAGGCCGCCCGGGCGGAGATGCGCGAGCGCCCGCGCGATGAAAGCATCGTGCAGGGAGAACGAGAGTTTGCCGCCGGATTCCGGGATGCGGACGGTGCGATCCGAGAACGGCGGATTGCCAATTGCGAGGTTGTAGTGGCCGGAGAGCTTCGCCCTGGTGAAGTCCTCGGCGCGGTTTTCGCTATCGGGATAGAGAAGACGCGCGATCCGGGCGGTGATCGGGTCGGCCTCAATCCCGGTGAAGCGACACCGGCCTCGCAGCGCCTCCGGTTCGAGGGCAATGAAAAGCCCGGTGCCGCAGCCCGGCTCGAGTACCCTTCCGCCCGCAAAGCCGAGTCCCGTGACCGCCTGCCAGAGTGCGCGGACCAGGTACTCGGGCGTAAAGTGCGCGTATTGAGTCGCCCGCGCGAGGCCGGCCAGTTCCACCGGCGAGACGAGGTCTTCGAGGCTTTGGCCGAGCTCCTGCCAGCCGGAGGGGAAAGCACCCGCGCGTCGGAAGGCGTTCTGCGCGAGTTCGGTGCTGCTGAAAGCGCAGAACCGGATGAGTTTCGCCTGCTCGTCCGCGGTGGCAGGCCGGTTCTCACTTTCGATCTGTTTCAGCAGGCGGATCGCCTCGATGTTGTCGATTGCTCGCTGCTTCCAGCCCTGGGCAAGACCGCGATCACCGGCAAGACGGAATGCCGAAGCAGTCGGTAAAGCCTGCTCCGTTATCGGCTGTGCATCGGACGCTGCATGTGCTGCGGAGTCCGCACAACCGCAGGGCGGTTCCTGCACCGGAATTCGCGTCAGGCCGGCTGACGGAGAGTGGGCCGGTGTGAGTGCACTGGTGCCGAAGAGATCAAGGCTGAGCTGGGCGGCAGCGGTTTCGTGCGTCATCGACGGTCGTCCTGTGGCTGAAACGCCAAGCGCCGCCTCTGGGGCGGCGCTCGCGGTTGCGGGTTGGGGAAGAGCCGGCTTTCGTCAGCCGGAATCGGTGCGGCTTACCGGGGTATCAGGCGGCCTCGGCACGGGAGGACGAGGGCTCCACGTGTTCGGTATCGGCACCGACGCCTTGTTCCATCGCTGCGAAGTCGGGATGCAGGCCGAGGATGTAATCCGCGACCCGCTGTGCTTCGGTCGCGATGCGGAAGATCGCGCGCTTGTCCTGGCGCATGACTCCGAGCCAGCTGTCGATATAGCTCGCGTTGTCGGCGTAATCGATCGCAAGCCCGAGGGTGCTGCAGACCATGGAGCTCGCCCACTCCACCAGTACCTCTTCGGCGGCATAGGTGGCCGATCCGAACCGCGTGGATAGCTCGCGGTTCAGGCGCTGCGGAGCGCTCGAGGCGTGCGCGAGCTCGTGGATCGCCGTTACAGCCCACGCTTCCGCGCTGTTGAACGCGTGCACGGGCGGCAGATGGATGCGATCTTCGTGCGGAAGATAGCAGGCCCCGTTGCCGCCAATTTTGATCTCGATACCACTCGCATCGAGAATCGCCTGCACCGCGTCGGGTTTTTGCCAAGAGAGATGGTTCGCATCGGCCGGGAGGTAGTCGGGGATGCCCTCGATCTGGCTGGCATGAAAGACGACGTAAGCCCGGAGTACAGGAATCACCTTTCTGTTTTCGGTCTCGCTCGCAGGATCTTCTTCCTCGGAACTCCGCCGGGAGCGTTCGATCCGGCGGTAGAAATAAATCCGCGTCCCGGCCTCGCCGCGCCGGACCTGCCAGCCGCGGGCTTGCGCTTGGCGGTAGCTGCACCAGCGCGGGTCATCGCCGGACCAGCCCATCTGCACGAGCTCGAGCAGCAACCGGTTGATGCCGCGATACGTATGTTTGGTCACCGCGTTGAACGGTCCGCCGCACTTGCTCGCGTCCCAGCTCTTGCGCCACGGAACGACACCGGCCTCCAGCGCGGCGATGATTTTGTCGGTGACTTCCTGGTAGTGGTCCCGGCGGGCCTCCAGGACTGATGTCCGGCTTTGTTCCTTGTGCATGGGGAATCTCCTTTCCCCTCCCCCGCCCCGCATCCGGAACGGCGGGGCAAAGGCGCGTGGGCCGCAGTGCCCGCACGGGACCGCAGCCACGCGCAGGCCCCGCTAGGGGCCGAGCATGGCGAGGACCCACCCTTTGCCGCGCCGGGCCGGCATGCGGTACGCGCTTCTCCCTTCTGCTTTCTTTCGTTTCCAATCTTCTTGTAGGTCACTGCATGGCACGGCGGCCTGGAGGGCGCGCCAGGTTGTTTTCGGACGATCGTGGATTCCGGTGAGGTGGTTCTCGGTCAGCGGGGCACCTACACTCCCTCATTCGTCTCACGGCTTCGCTCCTTTCGGGTGGCCGGCCTTATCTCGCAGCCGCTCTGAGCTGATCGTTCCA
>JASHOA010000034.1 GCA_030041375.1 Acetobacteraceae bacterium | reverse complement strand
GACCTGGTTTTCCATCCTCGAACGGCAGTCCCTGACCGGCGCTTCGTTTGCCGCGTTGGGTCAGTTACAGCAGCACATCGATGCCTTCGTCTCGGCCTACAACGACACCGCCCAACCGTTCGCCTGGACCAAGAAAAAAGTCCACCAGCGGCGGTTCAAAAACCGCCGTATCACCCAAGTATGATTCTGGGTACTAGATCGATATCCATCGCCGCTTTGCCGCCCGAAGTGTAGTCGTTGCCGCTGTCGATATTTCCAACGCGCTCGATCATCGCCGGTATTCCGGAAAGTTCGGCCGTCAGCGCTGCCGCCACGCTTCATTGGTCGGCCCCTGCCGCCTCTCTGTCGACCCTCGCGCGCTTCACTGCACCATCACTCGATACAAACTCGAGAAAACCTCATGACAACGATGGCAGACATCCTCCGTTCGGTGCTGGGTCGCATCTGGGCATCGTCGCGGATCGGGGACGACTTCGCCACGCTCTCGGCCTGCGGGGGGCGCTTTGCAGGCACGGAAAGCGAGGCCCGGGCGCGCGAATTCCTTGCTGGCCGGATCGCGGAGGCAACCGGCGCGGCAGTGACCTGCCGGCCTTTTTCGTATCGCGGCTGGACGCGAGGCCCGGCTTCGATCGCCGTCGCAGGGAAACCACCGTTACCGGCTGTCGGCCTGGTCCGGACTCCCGGCACACCGCCGCATGGCCTCTCAGCACCCTTGATCGATCTTGGGCGCGGCACACCGGACGATATGGCGCGTGCGGCGGCGGCGGTGCGCGGCGCGATCGTGCTGGTCCGGCATGAGTTCATGATGGGGACGGACCATGTACATCGCCGGCGAAAGTACGATGCCGCGCGAGCAGCCGGGGCGCGCGGATTTGTCATCGCGTTCCATGAGCCGGGCTGCCTTGCCGTTACCGGTTCCTCTGGTGACGGCGGCCCGGGCCATATTCCGGCCGTCGGAGTCAGTCACGAAACCGGCGCTCTGTTATCCGCTCATGCCGGGCAGGATGTGACCCTTCACACCAGCGGCACCTTTACGGACGCCGTCGCTGAAAACCTGTTCGCGGCCATTCCGGGCAGACATGAAAAAAGGATCGTGCTGTCCGCCCATTACGACGGACACGATCTGGCCGCCTCGGCGATCGACAACGCATCCGGCGTCGCGGCCGCGATGGCGGTGGTCGAGGCGCTCAGCGAGGTCGTTCCAACCCTTCCGTGCGGGCTGGAGTTGGCGCTCTTCACCGCCGAGGAATGGGCCTTGATCGGCTCCCGCGTTCACCTCGACATGCTAAGCGCGCGGCAGCGGGCCGAGATCGCGTGCAACATCAATTTGGACTCGGTCGCCGGCGATGCCACGCTCACGGCGATCACGGGTGGCTTCCCGGGCGTTGCAGAGTTCGTCCGGCGCGCGCTCGAGCCTGCAGGCCTCGCGGTGGGATTGCATCAAGGGTTCATGGCCAATTCCGATCACGCCAATTTCGTGCGCCACGGCATTCCGGCGCTTCGGGTGTGCGCCGGATTTGCGAAGCCAGACAGCAATCTTCGGTTCTTGCTGACGGCTGCAGATACGCCGGACAAGGTGCGCCTCACAGAGCTGAAAACGGCCGCCTCTGTCGCTGCGGCGCTGGTACTCGCTGCCTGCACGGACCCGGCGCTGCCGGCCCCCATCCAGGCGGAAGAAGGCAGGCGGATCGCGGGATTTTAGATCAATATGGCTTCTGGTGGAATCGCGGAGCGATCCGCCAAAGCCATGAAATTGATCGAGAAAATGAACAAAGAGCGGGATGACGAAAAATCATCCCGCTCTGAGCGTCACCCGCCGAGCGCGGGAGGCATGGCAGCCAGGGTCGGCAGCGGAATGTGGCAGGCGATGCGATGACCTTCCGCAGCCACCTGCCATGGCGGCGGAACGGTGTCGCAGAGGGGTCCGATCCGGCGTGGACAGCGGGCAGCGAAAGGACAGCCTGCCGCGGATACGGCGCTGCTTGCATCGCCGGCGAGCCGAATCCGCGAGGCGCTGCGCTCGCGCGCACCGACCACCGGCACGGCTGACAGCAGGGCCTCGGTGTACGGGTGATAGGGCGGGTGCAGTACCTGCGCGGTGCGCCCTTCCTCCATCAACCGGCCCCGGTACATGACGACAACGCGTTCGGCGATGTGGGCAATCACGCCGATGTCGTGACTGATGAAGAGATAGGCGACTCCCAGCCGAGCCCTGAGATCCGCCAGCAGGTTCAGAACCGCCGCCTGGACGGAAACGTCGAGCGCCGAAACCGCCTCGTCCGCGATCACGAAATCCGGGCGCGTGGCAAGGGCACGCGCGATGCCGACACGCTGCTTCTCCCCGCCCGAGAGTTGGTGCGGGTAGCGGCTCCGAAAGGCATGCGGCAACCGCACGAGATCGAGCAGCCGCTCAACTTCCCGCACCACTTCGGGCCCTTCCGCCAGCGCGAAACGATGGAGCGGGCGCGAGAGGATCGCCGCCACGGTCTGGCGCGGGTTCAGTGCGGTATCCGGGTTCTGGAAAACGATTTGCGCGCGCCGGCGGAACTCTGCCGCCGGATGCTCGGGCACCGCCTCCCCTGCAAACCGGAGCGAGCCGGATTCAGCGGGAAGGAGGCGTAGAAGGAGGCGGCCCAGCGTCGATTTGCCGCAACCCGATTCGCCGACCAGCCCCACGCTCTCGCCTCTGCCGATCGCAAGCGAAACGCCATCCACCGCCCGGGTCACGCTTTCGGTGCCGAGCAGCCGGGCGAATGTCCCGCCGCTGCGAAAGGCGCGCTGCATCTCGGCTGCTTCGACCAGCCGCTCCCGATGCCGCTCCGGCGTCCCGCCACCCGCGCGGGCCACAGGCTCGGGGAGCGGCCAAGGCAGGGTTTCGACGATCCCGACACGATGGCAGCGCACCCAGTGCCCCGGCAGGATCTCGGAAAGGAATTGGGGCTCTGCGCAGCCCTGTTCTGCAAACGGGCATCGTGGCCGGAAGTTGCAGCCAGGATCAGGGTTGGTGAGATCGGGCAGATTGCCTGGGATCGGTACCAACGGTGCGGCCTCAAGGCGATCGGGGCGCGGCAGGGCGCCCAGCAGGCCTCGTGTGTAAGGGTGGCGCGGGGCCTGCAGAAGCGCCGACGTCGGCCCGGACTCCAGAGTCCGGCCTGCATAGAGCACGCACACCCGATCGCAGATCCGATCGACGATGCCGAGATTGTGGCTGACCAGCAACATGGTCAGGCCGCGTTCGGCTCGCAGCCCGTCTAGCAGATCGAGAATTTGCGCCTCGACCGTGACGTCGAGTGCCGTGGTGGGTTCGTCGAGCAGCAGGAGGTCGGGTTCCGTCGCCAGTGCCTGGGCGATCAGCGCCCGCTGCTTCATGCCGCCGGAAAGCTGGTGGGGATACGCCCGCATGACTGCGCCCGGCCGCGGGATGCCCATTTGTGCGAGCAGTTCCTTAGCCCGCTCGAATGCCTCGGCGCGCCCCATCCGGCGATGTACCAGCAACGGCTCGGCCACTTGCAGCCCCACAGGGAGCGCGGGATTGAGGATCGACGACGGATCCTGAAACACGGTACCGATGCGCCGCCCGCGTGGTGTGACGGGATCGCCGAGCAGGTCGTGCCCTTCGAATTCGAGCGCCGTTGCCGTCACCTCCGCAGCTTCGTCGAGCAGTCCGAGCAACGCCAGCACGACCGTGGATTTGCCGGAGCCCGACTCCCCGACCAATCCCAGCACCTGGCCGCGCGGGATGGCGAGGGAAACATGGTCGAGTGCCCGCACCCGGCCGCGAATGGTCGCATAGCTGACGGACAGATCTTCGATGCGCAGCGCCGGCGACGATCCGCCCGCGCCGGGCGCCCGTTCCGCAACTTCGAGATCCGTTTCAGGCACGGCCGCGGCCGCTCAGTCGGGGGTCGAGCCGCTCTCGCAGCCCCTCGCCAAAAAGATTGACCGCGATCAGCAGGGCACAGAGAGAAAGGCCTGGAGCCAGTCCCATCCACGGCGCACGGTCGATGAATTGCCGGCTCTCCGCGATCATCAGGCCCCATTCACTGCTCGGAGGCTGGGGGCCGAGCCCGAGAAAGGAGAGCGACGAGCCAAGCAGAATCGCAAAGGTAACGCGCAATCCGCTCTCGACGATGATGGGCGGCCAGGCATTGGGCAGGATCTCGCGCGCCAGGATCGAGACGGCTCCCTCGCCCCGTGCGCGCGCAGCCTGCACGAAATCCTCTTCCAGCAACCCCAGCGCCACGGAGCGGGTCAACCGCGTCAGGATCGGGATATAGACGATGCCGACGGCAACGATGGTCTTCCACAAGTTCGGCGGCGTGACCGCCAGGATCAAGAGGCCGAGCAGGATCGGCGGGAGCGAGATCAAAAGATCGACGGCGCGCATGATCGCCGCCTCGGCGAAGCCGCGATGAAATGCCGCCAGGAGGCCGAGCGGAACACCGGCAATGACGCTGATCGCCATCGCCCCGAACCCCATCGCCAGCGAGTAGCGCGCGCCGACCAGGACGCGGGAGAAGACATCGCGGCCGAACTCGTCCGTTCCGAAAAAATGGGCGGCCGAGGGCGGAGCGAAGCGCAGCCGGACATCGAACGCCACCGCGCTGTATGGTGCGAACCACGGGCTGATGACCGCCAGCGCGATGATCGCGGCCACGACGCAACCGCCGATCCGGAGCGCACGCGACCCGCGCCATTGCCCGAGGGCTGCCCCGCTCATGGACGCCGGCTCCATCGGCCGGCCGGTTCCGTGCGCATTTTCACCGGATGCTGCGCCCGTGGCGGAGCCGCGGGTTGAGCAGCGCGTAGCTGAAATCGGCGAGCAAATTGGCAATGGCATAGATCGCCGTCACCACCATCATGCCCGCCTGCAGCAGCGGCAGGTCCCGTTGCTCGATGGCGTAGACCAGCAGTCGCCCGAGGCCCGGATAGGCAAATACCGTCTCGATGACGACGATGCCCCCCATCAGGATGCCCGCATCGATGGCCAGCACCGTAATGGCGGGCGGCAGGGCATTGCGCAGCGCGTGGCGGTACAGCACCAGCCGCTCCGGCAGCCCCTTGGCGCGCGCCGCCAGGATATATCGGCTTTCCAGTACCTCGAGCATGGACGAACGCGCCAGGCGCGACACGTGCGCGGTAAGCCCCAATGTCAGGACAGCCACCGGCAGCAGGAGATGCGCCAGCCAGCCGCCCACGCCGGCCTCGGCGATCGATTCGTACCCGGTGGCCGGCAGCCAGTGCAGCCAGGCGGCAAAGAACAGGATCGCGAGAATCGCCCAGAAGAAGTCCGGAACGGCAATGAAAAGAAACTGCACGAACGCCAGGGTCCGATCGGAGACCCGCCCCTTGTGCGTGGCGCCATAGACGCCGCCACCGATTCCGAGCACGACCACGAGTGCGAAGCTCATGCCGGCCAGGATCGCCGACCGGCCGAGGGCGCCGGCGATCAGCGGCGCCGCCGGACGATCCATCGAAAGCGATTGGCCGAGATTCCCGTGCAGCATCTGAGCGAGCCAGTGCCAGTACTGGACGGACAGGGGCTCGTTCAGCCCGAGTTTCGCCTCCAGCGCGGCAACCGCCCCGGGTGTCGCGTACTCACCGAGGATCGCGTAGGCGACATTCCCGGGCAGGATATGGACGATGGCGAAGATCAAAACCGACATCGCCAAGAGGACGCCAACCACGGCCAGCAGACGGCGGACCACAAACCCGGCCATGACCGATCGGAGCCGCCGGAACTCCCGCCGCCGTGCTCACCCGATGGTTGCGTGGCGGAGATCGAACCATTGCATCGGGTGTGTCCTCACGTTCTCGACCCATTGGCGGTAGGCGCAGGCATAGTTCACCGAATAGGCAAAGAAGCCGCACGGATCGGCATTCAGCGCCTGCTGCATGGCGATATAGTCGGCTTTCTCTTTCTCCGCATCGCCCGTCTCACGGGCGGCGTCGAGCGCCTTGTCCACCGCGGCGTTGCTGTAGTGCCAGAGCCGTTCGTTCCAGCTACCGTTGGAATGGAGAAATTCGTAGGTGCTGGTATCCACGGTCGGACGTGCGAAATAGCCGTCGATATAGAATGGCGCCTTGCCGGAAACCTCGGCATCGTAGCTGGAAAAGGGAACGCGCTGCACGCTGATGTCGAATCCGCCGGGGCCGGCGAGTTGCTGCAGAGTGACACCGAGCCGTTCGCGGACCGGCCGCCCGACGGGAACGATGAGCTGGATCTTCAGCCCATCCGGATGCCCGGCCTCGGCCAGGAGCTTGCGCGACGCCGCCGGATCGGCCTTGGGGATCACGATATCCTTGGCGTAGAACGGGCTGGTCGGCGGAATCGGGCTGATCGTCGGCACACCCTCTCCGAACAACGTCAACTCGACGACGTCGCGCTTGTCGACGGCGATATTGAAGGCGCGGCGCACCCGCACATCGTTGAACGGCGGATTGATATTGTTCATGATCGCGGCATCCCACGAACCGGTCGCCACGCTGTCCACGCGCAGCTTCGGATCCGCGCTCAGCGGCTTCACCTGGTCGAGCGGAATCTGCCACACGATGTCGATATCTCCGGCCCGCAAAGCGGCGATCTTGACGCTCATCTCCGGAATGATGCGAAGCTCGACACCCTCCAGAAGGGGCAACCCGGCCTCGAAATAGTTTGGATTCTTCGCCAGGACCATGCGATCGCCCGGCGTGTAGCTCTGGAACATGAACGGGCCGGTTCCAATCGGCTTGGTCGCCAACTGCGCCACCAGATCACGCGGGGTGATCTTGACCTGGCGGTCCGACATGATGTCGGCGAAGCCGCCATAGGCGAAGCTCAGATTGAATATCACGGTGTAAGCGTCGGGGGACGACATGTGCTCGATCATCGTATAGTTGCTGCGCGAGGGTGCGGCAGTGGCGGGGTCGAGCAGCCGCTTGAACATCGCGGTGACGTCGTCGGCAACCAGTTCCCGGCCGTTATGGAACTTGACCCCGCGGCGGAGATGGAAAGTCCATTGCTTGAGATCCTGGGAGTACGTCCACTTCTCGGCGAGATCCGGAACAATGCCGAGATCGGCGCGCATCCGCGTCAGGCCGTTGAACACCAGGTTATCGTAAATGTACTCGTCGCCGATCGTCGTAAACATCGGATCGAGGTGAGTCGGCGAGTTGCCGACGCCAAGCCGGAGCACATTGCGCGCGGCAGAGGCCGGGCGGGCCATGAAGGGTAATGCTGCTGCGCTGCCGATCAGGCCCCTGCGCGTCAATGACATCATCGCCTCCCGATTAGTGCCGGTGCAACCATGGCGCCGTACGGCGCAAACTATGATCTGAGATGTTGCGGCTTGTCCAGCGGTGCACCCTTCGGCTGCCCTGACGGCGAGCAGCGCGGCACTCCGTGGCGAAAGGGCAAACCGCGTGCGTCCATGCCGGCGCCAGGACGCTCCGCCCGGCTCGAGGCGACCAGGGCAACCCTTTCCGCCTCGGCTTCGTTCCGGCCCCTTTCACGCCATTCGCTTTCATGCCAAGGGGAAGCATGGCGCGCCTTGTGCTCCGCACGGCCTGGACGATTGCCTGGCAGAACGGCCGCCACGTCCCGCTGCCCGGACATGCCGTGGTGGTCGAGAACGGCCGGATCGCCGACGTAACGACCGACCCTCCCCTCGATGCCGAGACCATCGCCGTTGCAAACGGGATCGCGTTTCCCGGCTTCATCAATCTGCACAACCACACCGTCAACGCACCGCTGTTCCGTGGAGTCGTGGACGACCTTCCACGCCGCATCGCCGGCGAGAGCAAGGTCTATTCCATGCTGATGCCGATCGGCGGACTCGCGGTTGGATTCCTTGCACCAGGCCAGCTCCGCGCGGTGATCGCGCTCGGCCTTCTGGAAGTGCTACGGAGCGGCGCGACCACGCTCGTCGACCAGTTTCGCCCGCCACAAGCCATGATTCTGGACCTGGCGCAGAGCTGGGGGCTGCGCCTCTATGCCGCACCCTACCTGTTCTCCCCGGCGGCAACGGCGGACTCCGCGGTGAGAGGAGCGTCGCAAGGCAGTATCGAGGGCTTAAGCGGCCTCGCGGCGTTCGAGCGGCTGTTCGCAGAGTTCGACCGGGGCGAACGGGGATTGACGCGCGTGATCCTCGGCCCGCACGCCGCGGATTCGTGCGGGCCGGATCTGCTGCGCGCTGCCGATCGGATCGCCCGCGAGCGCGGGCTTTTGCTGACCATCCATCTCGCGCAGAGTCAGGGTGAACTCGACCGAATCGCCGCCCGCCACCGCATGGGGCCGGCCGACTACATGGACTCGGTCGGCCTGTTGCGCGAAGGCGTCATCTTCGCGCACGGCACGCACCTGACGGATGCAGAACTGGGTCGGCTCAGGGACGCGGGTGCGGCGGTGGCGAACTGTGCGAGCGTGTTCCTCCGCGGCGGCAAAGCGCCGTGCTTTGCACGATTTCATCGCGCCGGCGTGCGGGTCGGGATCGGCACCGATGCCGAACGGATGGACATGTTCGCCCAGCTCCGTGCCACCGGTTTTGCCTCGAAGCAGAGTTTCGGCGCCGGCGACGTAGCGACCGCGGCCGAACTGCTGCACGCGGCAACAGCCGGCGCAGCCGACATCCTGCGGAGGCCGGACCTCGGACGCATCGCCCCTGGCGCCGTCGCGGACATCGTGATCCTCGACGCCGGCAAGGCGCACTTGCAGCCGGTCCATGACCCAATACGGAGCATCGTCTGGTACGCGTCCCCGGCCGACATCGACACCGTGCTGATCGCCGGGCGGCCTCTGCTGCGTGCCGGCCGGACGCCCGGGCTGGACGAGGCTGCCATCGTTCGCGAGGGTTCCGCCGCCGTCAGCCTGCTCTGGGAAGAGGCGAAGCGGCGCGGCTATCTTGCCCGCGAGATGGAACCGACGGAGCGATGAGCATGGAGAAAATCCGCGCCCGCATCCTCGACTGGATCGAGACCGACCGCGCGGCCCTGATCGATTTTCTCTCTCGCTTCGTCGCCGTCCCAAGCCCGAATCCGCCCGGTGACACCCGTGCGGCCGCGCGGTTTCTGCTCGCCCATCTGCATGCCCATGGGGTGCCGGCGGAAATTCGCAGCGCCCGGGATGAACTGCCCAACATCGTCGGCAGCTTCGGAACGGGGCGGCCGCATCTGGTCCTGAACGGACATATCGACGTGTTTCCGGCCGGGCCACGCGAGAGCTGGTCGAGCGATCCGTGGGGCGGGGAAGTCGCGGGAGGAAAGGTGCTGGGCCGCGGGGCGACCGACATGAAGTGCGGAACCGCCGCGTCGGTCTGGACCTACATCTATCTGCACCGGCTGCAGGAAACGCTCGGCGGGCGTCTGACCCTGACCTCTGTATCGGACGAGGAGACGGGCGGCACGTGGGGTGCGCGCTGGCTGCTTGAAACGTTTCCGGACGAGTGCAGCGGAGACTGCCTCCTGAATGGCGAGCCGACCACGCCCGGCACCATCCGTTTCGGAGAGAAGGGGACGCTTCGGCTGATCTTCGAGATCGACACACCAGGTGCGCACGGCGCCTACACGCACCAAAGCCGCAATGCCATTCGCATCGCCGCGGACCTGGTGCGCGATCTCTACGGGCTCGAGGAAATGCACGCCGAAGTGCCGGATGCCGTTCGCCAGGCGATCGAGGCGTCGCGGACGGCGATGGAACAGGCGCTGGGACGCGGCGCCGGCGAGATTCTCAGCCGCGTGACGGTCTCGGCCGGAGTGATCGAGGGTGGCCTCAAGGTCAACATGCTGCCCGGCCATTGCCGGCTGGAGATGGATATCCGCCTGCCCGTCGGCATGACGCATGCCGCGGTTATGGCAGAGGTGGAGACGATTCTCGGCCGTTATCCGGAAGCCCGGGTCACTCCGGTGTGGACCCATTCCGGCGAGCCGACTTTCAGCGATCCTCTGCATCCCATGGTCGGCATCCTCCGCCGCACCGTCTCCGGTCTCACGGGAACGGAGCCGGTGCCCGCGGTAAGCCTCGGGGCCTCGGACGCCAAGCACTGGCGCCGGCACGGCGTGCCCGCCTTCCTCTATGGGTGCACTCCCAACAACATGGCAAAGCCGGATGAGTGGGTCGATGTCGAGGAGTACCTGCACATCGTCCGCACGCATGCCCTGGCCGCCGCTTCGTTCCTCGCCGGCGGAAAGTAATCGATGGAGCTCGCCCTCACCGCCATGGCCGGAGCAGGGTCCGGATGACGTTCTCCCTCCTCGGACGCTGCGTACGGACAGGCATGCTGGGCGCCGCCGTCACCACCTCCGCGATCGCAGTCGGTTCACGCTGTGCTTTCGCTCGCGCGGGCATCGGCGCGGTTCTGACCCAGCATCGGACCGATCCCCGCCTCGGCCCGCTCGGGCTCGACCTCCTGGCGCGCGGTTGCGACGCCGGGCATGCGCTCCGCGCCATGATCGCCGCGACCCCACATCACGAGTGGCGGCAAATGGCGGTTCTCGATGCGGACGGCCGCTCCGCGGCGTTCAGCGGCGGGCACGTGAAGCCGGAACGCGGCGAGGCCCATGGCACCTCCAGCGTCGCCATTGCCAATATCGTTCGTTCCGCCGCGCTGCCGGCGGCGATGACGGAGGCGTTCGAGCGCACGTCCGACCAGCCCTTGCCCGACCGGCTGCTGGCGGCGCTCTTCGCAGGGGTGGAAGCCGGCGGCGAATTCCGCCCCCTGGTCTCTGCAGCACTTCTGGTCGTGCACCGAGAAAGCTTTCCCTATGTGGACCTGCGTATCGACCGGAGCGAGCGTCCGATCGCGGCGCTGGCAGAGCTCTGGGAGGACTACCGATCCGAAGCGGACGCCTATGTGCAACGCGCCATCGATCCGGATCGCGCCACTTCACCGGGTGCGCGGACATGACCGCTATCGGTCGAAATAGCCCGCCCGTACCGCAGCGCCGATCATGTTGACGATCAACCGTCCCGCCGTGATGCAGGTGATCCGGTTCAGGTCGCTCGACGGTGTGATCTCGACCACGTCCATGCCGACCAGCCGTCCCTTGCGCACCAATCCATGGATCAGCTGGCGCGCCTCGAGGAACGATACGCCGCCTGGACACGGTGCGGCGACCGCCGGGGCAATGGATGGATCCATCCCATCCATATCCACGGTCAGGTAATAACGGCCGCCGTCGGGGATCCGGGCCAGGATCGCCGCCATTCCTTGCTCGTGCAGCTCGTAGGCGCTGATGAGCCGGGCGCCGTAGGCATGGGCGGCATCGACTTCCTCGGCTCGGGCACTGCCGGTCGCGCGCAGCCCGATCTGGAAGATCGGCCCCACATGTGACATTTCGGACGCGCGCCGGATCGGACTCGAAAGCCCGTCATGCACGCCGTTCACCTCGTCTCGCCAGTCGATATGCTGGTCGATCTGGACCAGCGTGATCGGCCCCCGGTCTTCGTAAGCGCGCAAGACCGGAATCGGAATCGCGTGGTCTCCGCCAAGAATGATCGGCAGGGCGCCGGCGGCGAGAAGCTGCCGAACCGCCTGTTCGGTACGCCTGATATGGCCGGTGGGGTCGCTGGCAAGCGCCAGCACGTCGCCGCAGTCGACCACGCGGAGGTTCCGGCCGGCATAGAGCGGGCCACCAAGATCGAAGTCGAACCTTTCGAGCGAGCGGACAACGCGGTCGGCGACCTCCCGCATCGCCCGCGGGCCATTCGCCTGGTCGTTGACGATTTCATGGAAGCTGTAGGCGCTGCCGTAGGGGACGCCGAGGAACGCAATATCCGCTTTCTCGGGAAGCTCTCTCGCCCATTCGGAAAAGAGGAACCCGCGATCAGGCTTCCCCGGAATCGCCGTCAACGCATCCACCACCACGATCTCATTCCCCCGCCAGATTGACTCCGTCTTTCTGCGTTCCGTGAAAACCGCGCCGCGTCAAGCCGGAGATGGCGATTCCCCTTGCTCCAATGGCACTCTCGCCGAGAGAGTGGGCGGGCCGCCTACCGAAGCAGCGATTGCGCGCCCTCCCACAACCGGCGCACGACCTCGCCGGCCGGGAGCGCCTGCGCCAGCCTGCCCGATTGGCCCGCCCATGCCTGCATCCGGTCGATGTCGTCGTTTTTCGTGCCGGCCTGGCGCATCGCCTGCGTGAGGCCGCGCTGCACCGGGTAGGGTGCCGGCCGCGGCGCATCGGCCGCGGACGCGGCGCGGACATAGGCGGTTGCAATGCTGCGGCCGGCACGGCCGGAGAAGGCACGCGTCAGCATCGTCTGCTCCGGCTGGCTGTGCCCGATCGCGTCCGCCCAGGCCTTGGAAAGTTTCGCCTCCGGACAGCGCAGAAAGCCGGTTCCGATCACGGCCGCCGAGGCGCCGAGAAGAAGCGCGGCAGCAACACCCCGCGCATCGGCAATCCCGCCGGCCGCGAGCACCGGCACGGATACCGCATCGACGACCGCCGGCAGCAGAGCGAACAGCCCGACCATCTCGGCTTCCGCTTTTGCCGCATCGAACGATCCGCGATGGCCGCCGGCTTCCATTCCCTGGGCGACGATCGCATCCGCGCCGGCATTCTCGGCAAGCCTCGCCTCGGCGACGGTCGTCACGGTCGCAAACCACTTGATGCCCAACGCCTTCATTCTTTCGACGAACGCCGGCGGATAGAGACCCATGACCGAAGAGATGACGACGGGCCGCACCGCCAGCATCGCTTCGCATTGAGCGGCGAAATCCGGTGGCCGCGAGTCGCCGGCATCGCGTGGAACGTCGGGTCCCCACCGGCTGAGAAATGCCCTGACGGCGTCTTCGGCGGCGGCATCGCGCTGGGGCGCGGGGTCCGGGATCCAGAGATTGATCTGGAATCCTCCGCGCGTTCCGGCCCTCGTTTCCGATGCCCAGTTGCGGATTGCCTCCGGTTGCATCACGAGCGCCCCGCAGCCGCCGAGCCCTCCGGCATTGGCAACCGCAATGGCAAGCGATGGCGGGCAGGCCCCGGCCGTCGGGGCCTGGAGGATCGGCAGGCGGATATCGATGTTCTCACAGAACGATTGGGCGCGGGCGAGGGCTGAGTGGATCGGTGGCATGGGTCTTTTCCATTGCAGTTGGCACGGGGCAAACGTGGCATGCGCTCGTACATCAGGCAGCGGTGGCATTGCGGTTCCGGCGATCGAGCACGAAGGCCGGTGCGGCGACGTCAATCGCGAAAGCAAGCATGAGCGCTGCCGATCCGATCGCGAAGAGTGAACGGTAATCGCCACCGGTTTCGGCGAAGACGAAGGCCAAGCCGTAGGCACCAGCCGCCTGCCCGAGGGCGAAGGCTGTCACGCAAATGCCCCAGGCAGCATTCCGCCGAGCGGCGTTGCCGGCAGTCAATTCATGCACCCGCCCAAGGACCAGCGGCACGATGCCGGGGACGAAGGCCCCGACGATGATGCAGGAAATAGCAAGTGCGATCGTACCCGGAGAGACCGCGAGTATTCCGACAGCTACCGCCTCGGTCACGAAAGCGAGGCGCAATGCCCGGTGGAATCCGATGCGATCGGCAATGTGACCCGTCACTACCGGACCGACTGCTGCGCTCAGGCCGAACAGAATCCAGTATTCCGAACCGGCGCCGAGGCCTTTTCCAAGGCCACGCGCCACGAAATCGACCAGGAAGACCATGTGCGCCACCAGCCCGACTGCGTTCAGGGCATACTCCAGAGCAAGGGCTGCCAGGGCGCGGCGAACGCTCGGCGCGAGAGGTTCGCACGCGTCCGGCAACGCTGGAAGTGGGCGTGGGCTGCCGGCGGGCCAGCCGTTCCACGCCGCGATACTGAGGAGGAGTGCGGCGGTACCGAGCCCTCGCCAGGTCATGGCAAGGCCCCATTGCAGGAGCACCGGCACCAGGATTGCCGAAACAACGATCCCGCAGCCGACGCCGACGAAGATGGCGCCGGCGATCAGCCCGCGGTACTTATTCCGAACATGGGGCAGAATCATCGGTGCGGCGAGGACCATGATCACGCCGCCGGCCACTCCGGAAAGCGCTCGCCAGAGAAAAAACCAAGCATAGGAGAGGGGAAATGCGCAGGCAAAGAATGCGGCAGTTGCCACCAGCATCATCGTGCGCAGCAGCAGGACCGAGCGGATCCGCGCGGAAATCGGCGGCGCAAGGAAGGCCCCTGCGAGATAGCCGACGAGATTTGCCGCACCGAGATAGGCCGCAGCGGCGGGTGCGAACCAGCCCGCCCGGATCAGCGCAGGAAGTAGCGGTGTGTAGGCAAAGCGCGAAAGCCCGATCCCGATCAAACTGGCGGCAAGACCGGACGCGGCCATCCGCCACATACCGGGGGAAGCAACGGACTTCTGCATGTCACTCGTAGCCGCCAACCTCGACGATCACCCAGGGAAGAGAGTGAGCCGCCGACCGAATCACGTGAAGTGATTCTATTTGATCACCTATATCTCAAAGCGAGATACCAGGATTATTCCGCAGCGATTGCTCGTTTGGATCCAAGAATGGAATCCCCGACGAAGGCAGCGAGGGCCGCCGAGGCGAGAGCATCTCGCCGACGAATAAACAGCGTTTCGACGCGGGCAACCGCTGCGGGCAATTCGTGAACCGCGACCCGATGGCGCGGGTTCATCGCCTCGGCGAGCCCCTTGGGCAGCAGCGTGATGCCGATCCCGGCCGCAACCGAGCTCATGATCGCCTCGATCGTGCCGAATTCGAGGATCCGCAGATTGACGATGCCACGGCGCGCGAGAATGTCCTCCAGGCGCTGGCGGTAGGAGCAGCCAGCCCGCAGGACGACGATCTTGAGCGCACGGCGCCGCAGTTCCTCTTCGAGGTTGCGCACCGACGGCGCCGTGAGAACCGCCAAGCGCTCACGGAATGCCAACGTTTCCTCGAGATCAGGATGGTTCACCGGCCCGCAGACGAAGGCGCCTTCAAGGCGAAACTCCAGAACCTCTTTGACGAGCTCGCAGGTGGTCCCGGTGCGAAGCACAAGATCGACCTCGGGATGAGCGGCAGCAAAGACCGAAAGTTGCGACGAAAGCCTGAGCGCCACCGTGGTTTCGAGGGCGCCAATCGTGAGCGGACCCCTGGGCCTGCCATCATCCGTGCAGGCGTGACGCGCCTCTTCCATAAGCTGGCGCAGCCGCACCGCGTGCGGCAGCAGCCGCCCTCCGACCTCAGTCAGGCTCACCCCGCGGCTGTGGCGCCGGAAGAGCTGTGCTCCCAACTCCTGCTCGAGCAGGCGTATCCGTGTGGTGACGTTGGATTGCACGGTGTGCAGTTCACCGGCCGCACGGTTCATGCCGCCGAGCCGTGCTACTGCTTCGAATACTCTGAGGTCGGCAAAGTCCATGGACGTTTATCCCACATTCCGACATTCGGTGTCAGGCCCGCTCTGATCGGCATATCGTCTGGACCAGCCGCCCCCGGGTCCGAGCTGCCGCACTCCGGGGTGTAGGACTCGCGGCTGCTTCACCTCAGCGGCCGGCCGTTGCTAGTCTCCCGTGAACCGAGGAGGGAGAAAGGCTCATGACCACGACGATCGAGCAGTTCGCCGCAGCTTGTCGGAAAGCACTCGAGGCCGATCCCGGACCGGCGGGCCGCGAAAAGGTGTGCGGGCTGGTTCGCGATGTGCTGCGCGACAGGACGTTCATCGAGGCGCACATCCCTGCCGACGGGCCGGAGCGCCGGGTGCTTTACGAGGATCCGGAGCTTGGCTTCACCATCCTCGCGCACGCCTATCAGGGAGTAAAGAACTCGAGCCCGCATGATCACGGCCCGACCTGGGCCATTTACGGACAGGCGTCCGGCGAGACGATCATGACCGATTGGGAATGCCTGGCCCGCCCGACCGAGACGGCTCCGGGCAAGGCCCGGCGCATCCGCGATTACAAGCTGACCCCGGGCATGGCCTTTCTGTACGAACCCGGGGTGCTGCATTCGCCCCGGCGCGAAGATTCCACCACCCTCTTGCGCATCGAAGGGGAAAATCTCGACCGGATCAAGCGCCGCCCCTACACCGCCGTCGATTCCGCGCTCAGCCCGTGAGAGGCTCGCCCTTCACTCGGCGTCGGACGCAATCACGTTCTGCGGCCTTGGGCCAAGCAATGCCGCGCGCATCGTCTCCGCGGACTTCACCCGGATGTCCACCCAGGCGTCGGGGGTGTGGAAAGCGGAGTGCGGGGTCACGATCAGGCGGCCCTCGAGCCAGGGCGCGCGCGCCCGGTAGGCGGCAAGCAACGCGGGAACCGGCTCGATCGGCGGTTCCTCCGGCAGCACGTCGAGCCCGGCGCCGGCGATTTTACCGCTCTCCATGAGCGCCAGCAGCGCATCGTGGTCCAGGATCGGGCCGCGCGCGGTATTCACGACGATCGCACCCTTTGGCAGCAACGCGAGTTCCCGCGCGCCCAGCATCCCGCGTGTCTCGGCGGTCAAGGGAGTGTGGATCGAGAGAATGTCGCTGGCCCGGAGAAATTCCTCGAGCGTGCGAGCCCGCGCGATGCCGAGTGCGAGTTCCACTCCGTTCGGCTGATAGGGATCGTAGGCCAGCACGCGAAACGCGAACGCCTTGGCGCGCAACGCCGCCGCGGTGCCGATCCTGCCGAGACCCAGGATGCCGAAGGTCTGGGCCGAGGAACGGCGGATCAAAGGATCATCCAGCCAGCCCCACGACGCCGGCGGCTCCGCCCGCTGCTTCTCATGGTGCAGCAGGAGGCCGCGCCGAAGGGCCAGCGCCATCGCCAGCGCATGATCGGCGACCTCGGTGGTGCCGTAGTCCGGCACGTTGCAGACCAGGATGCCACGGGCCGCGGCCGCCTTTCGGTCCACCCGGTCGTAACCGACACCCATGCGCACCAGGGCCCTGAGCCGGGGGAATCGCGCCAGATCGGCGGCGGTGGCGAAATGGCGGAACAGCATCAGCCCGTCCGCCACCGTGCAATCGGCTTCGGCGAGATCGGCGAGGGCGAGGCTGTCGCGCATGATCACGCGCACCTCCGGGCCGAAAATCCGTTGCTCTACCGAACAATCCGGATACATCGCCTCCGGGTAGAGCACGGTCAGCTTCATGTGCTGTCGGTCCCTTCGCGTCGCGGGCAAAGGGCGATCCTGCGAGGGGCGGCTTACTTGCGCAACCGGCCCTCTGCTGCCAGCCTTTGGCGGGGACACTTCGGGGGTGCGGATGAACGGCGCGGAAAGTCTCGTGCATACGCTGCTCAAAGGCGGCGTCGATACCTGCTTCGCCAATCCCGGCACCAGCGAGATGCATTTCGTTGCGGCGCTGGATCGCATTCCCGGGATGCACTGTGTGCTGGGGCTGTTCGAGGGCGTCGTCACCGGCGCTGCCGACGGCTACGCGCGCATGGCCGGCAAGCCGGCCGCGACGCTGTTGCATTGCGGGCCGGGGCTGGCCAACGGGCTCGCCAATCTGCACAACGCCCGCCGGGCCGGCTCGCCGATGGTGAACATCGTCGGTGACCAGGCAACGTATCACCGTCCGCTCGATGCCCCGCTCACCGCCGATACGGAAGGCTGGGCGCGCCCGGTCTCGGGTTTCGTGCGCACGGCCCGGCACGCCGCCGATGTCGGCGCGGATGCCGCCGCTGCCATCGATGCGGCACGGATTCCGCCCGGCCAGATCGCGACCCTGATCCTGCCGGCTGACACCGCCTGGACGGAGGGCGGGGCGGTCGGCAATCCGCTGCCGGCACCACAGGCCGCGCCGGTCGATCAGGGCGTGCTCACCCGCATTGCGCACATTCTGCGCGGCAACGAGCCCGCCATCCTCGTGCTTGGCGGCGCGGCGCTGACGGAAGAGGGGCTGGCGCTCGCGCATCGCATCGGGGCGGCGACGGGCGCGCAGTTGATCGCCCAGGGATCGAACGCGCGGATCGCGCACGGCGCCGGGCGCGTCCCGGTCGAGCGTATCCCCTATGTCGTCGATCGCGCGCTTTCCGTGCTGGCCGGCATGAAGCACGTCGTTCTGGTGGGTGCGGTGAAGCCGGTTGCGTTCTTCGCTTACCCGGGCAAGCCCGGGTACCTGTTCCCGCCCGACGCCACCGTGCATGTGCTCGCCCGCCCGGACCAGGATCTTCTCGATGCGCTCACCCGCGTTGCGGACGAGCTGGGCGCGCCGGCTCAGAAGCTGCCGAACAGCGCGACACGGCCGGAGGTGGCAAAGGGTGCACCGACGCCGGAGGCGGTCGCGCAGTCTCTCTCCGCCCTTCTGCCCGAGGCGGCGGTGGTGGTGGACGAGAGCATCAGCTTCGGCCGGGCCATTTTCTCCGATGCCGCGGCGGCGGCACCGCATGACTGGATGCAGATCACCGGTGGTGCGATCGGCGATGGCTTGCCGCTTGCCACCGGCGCTGCGATCGGCGCCCCGGGCCGGCGGGTGATCGGCCTACAGGCGGACGGCTCTGCGATGTACACGGTCCAGGCGCTCTGGACCCAGGCGCGGGAGCGGCTGGATATCACGACCATTCTGATATCGAACCGGAAATACGCGATCCTGCTGCACGAGCTGGCAGGCGTCGGCGCCAACCCGGGCCGCACCGCGCTCGATATGCTCGATCTCTCGAATCCGGATCTCGACTGGCTGCGTATTGCCGGCGGGCTTGGCGTGGAGGCGGCACGGGCGGAAACGATGGAGCGCTTCGCCGATCTCTTCTCTCACTCGCTCGCGCGGCGCGGGCCGTTCCTGATCGAACTCGTGGTGTAGAAGCCGCGCGCCGCACCGGCGAAGGCGATCAGCCCGCCGGCAACTGCCAGCAAGGGGCGAAACATGCCGCTCCATTGCAGCGGCAGCGCACTCGCCGGTACTGCGAGCAGCGGCAGCAGGACTGCAGCAAGCACGATGCAAAGGCCGAGCCTGGCAAGATGCGCCTGGAGCGCGCCCGGCTCGATGCCGCTCTCTGCCGAGTGTGCGCGGAGCGCCGCCAGATCGAGCAGGCAGAGGATGGCAATACCCATCAGGAGTGCGGCCGGCATGGCGCCGGCGGGCGGGACGGTGATCAGCGCTACCGCGAAGACGAGCATGCCGAGCATGCTGCCGGCGCGCGCCAGCCCGAGCGAAGGTCGAAGAACGCCGGCGGCGGAAACCAGCGTGGTCAGCAGTGCTGCCGCCACAATCCAGCGCTCCGGCCAGAGCGAGATCGGCAAAAGCCCGACCGCGGCAGCCGCGACAAGGCCGAGGGCGCGCGTCATGCTGCCCGCCTTTTTGCGTCTGTAGCCTGCAACAACCCGATGGCTGCGTCGAGCGGGCTTCCGGGCGACCAGCTCACGGCGCGCACGCCCGCGCGTCTCAATGCGCGCAGTCGTTCCTCGCGCTCAAGGTGCCAGAGCCGAAGCAATAACGGCGCCTGATCTTGCCGTCGCACCAATCCGGGCGAAAGCCCGGTCGTGGCCAGGGCAAAGAGTGCGATATCCTGGCCGCGCTCTGCGAGCCTGATCACGGCGCGATCGAACCGCTCATCGGCAAGCGGTGTCAGCGCCAGGACGAGGGCCCGCCGGGAGAGCACGTGCTCCGGCAGTGCGGCGAGATCCTGGGCAAACTCCGTGTACACGGGTGCGGCCCGGGCCAGTGCGTACAGGATGCGGACATAGTGTCCCTGTCCGGTGCCGCCGGCGAGCGAGCGCGCTATCCCACCGAATTCGAGTAGCCCGACGCGATCGCCGCACCTGAGTGCGGTGGCGGCCAATCCCGCAGCCGCGCGCAGGATATGATCGAGGCTCGCATCCGGCCTCTGCCCGATCGTCATGAAGGTGTCGATCAGGAGTACGATCTCCGCCTGCCGCTCGGCATGATAGCGATTCGCATGCAGGCTTTGCCGCCGGAGCGACACTGGCCAGTTGATCTGGCGCAGCCGATCGCCCGCGGCGAAGGGGCGGAGATCGGCGAACGCCACACCTTCTCCGGCCGCGATCGAGGCGTGCATGCCAAACAGGGCACGCGTCATGCGCGGCCGGGGCAGCCTGCCAACCGCCAGCGCGCGCGGCAAAACGGTGAGCGTGAGCCGGCCGTTCTCTCCCCATTCGCTCAGCCACAGACCGGAAGGATCGAAGGCGCGCAGGAAGACGGCATCGAAGTGCAAGACCGTGGCGGCGTCCGGGCGTCCCCGGCAGCGCCAGGTGAGAAGTCGGTCCCGAGCGGGAACAAGCATCGGCGAGCGCGGCGCATCAAGCGGATGAAAGAGCGGCGGCAGGACGGGAACGATCTGCACGCTGCCGTGTGCGCCGGCAAGCTCTGCTTCGATGTCGATCGTCACCTCCTCGCCCTCGAACAATGTTTCCTTGTCGGAGCGGAGGCGGATGCTGCCGGGCTCGATCTTCTCGGGAACCGCGCCCAGCAGCAGGGCGAGCAGGAGCGGCAGCGCCAGCGCGAAGAACTCCGGCCGGCCGAGCAGAATACCAAGCAGGAGTGCAAGGCCGCCCGTGGCCACGAGCGCGCGCACGAGCGGTGTGGCGCGGACGAGTGTGCCGACTCTCACGCCCGGTAACCGCTGCTCAGCCATAGCGGTCGGCACACCCCTCTTTATTCCCCGTGGCCTCTCATCCCCTTTCGTTTGCTGCCGGCGGCAGCAAACGTCGGGGGCAGGACACGAGGACGGAGTTCATCCGACTTCCGCGGCCGGCGCCGTGACCTGGTTGAGCAGATTGGTCACCACGTCCGCGGTGATGATGCGCCCGCCCCAGTTCTCCGGGCGAAGCAC
The DNA here is from genome assembly GCA_030041375.1 of Acetobacteraceae bacterium. Lineage (GTDB taxonomy): Bacteria > Pseudomonadota > Alphaproteobacteria > Acetobacterales > Acetobacteraceae > JAKAWQ01. Next base: position 27,066 of record JASHOA010000034.1, on the reverse strand, counting down.
CAGCCGATGCGCCAGTACGGGCACGGCAACGCGCTTGACGTCATCCGGAGTGACGAAGCTTCTGCCTTCGAGCGCGGCAACGGAGCGTACCATCTTCATGAGCGCCAGGCTCGCGCGCGGCGAGGCGCCGAGCATCAATCGCGCGTCCTGGCGCGTTGCGCGCACGAGGTGCACGATGTAGGTTTCGATCGAGGGATCGAGGAACACATCTTCGAGCGCAGCCTGCATCTCTCGAAGCCCGGCCCGCGTCACGACCGGCTCGAGGTGCGGCTGATCGCTCCGGCGTTCCTGTCTCAGGCGCAGGATTTTGAGCTCTTCTTCGGCATTCGGATAACCGATCTGAAGTCGCACCAGGAAACGATCCAGCTCGGCTTCCGGCAGGGGATATGTGCCTTCGAGTTCGATCGGGTTCTGCGTTGCAATCACCAGGAATGGCGGCTCGAGCGGAAAGCTCTCGCCTTCGACAGTGACCTGCCGCTCCTGCATCGCTTCGAGCAGCGCAGACTGTGTTTTCGGCGCGGCGCGGTTGATCTCGTCGGCGAGCAGGAGGCCGGTGAAGACGGGGCCGCGGCGAAAGGTGAACGCGGCATTCCTCTGGTCGTAGATGAAGCTGCCTGTAAGGTCTGCCGGCAGCAGATCGGGGGTGAACTGCACTCTGCGGAAGGAGAGGCCGAGCACGGTGCCGAAGGAAGCGGCGATCGTCGTCTTGGCAACGCCAGGCACATCCTCGATCAGCACATGGCCGTCGGCGAGCAGTGCGGCCAGGATCAGCCGCAGCACTTCCTCCTTGCCGACGATGACCCGAAAGAGGGCCGCAAGGATCGGATCGGCGTGTGCGGCGAGTTCGCGCGGGGTCATTCCGCCTCCTCGAGAGCCGCCAGGATGCGTGCCAGATCTTCCCGCCGTACCCGTGAGCCTTGGCGCGGCAGAAGCTCCGGCGGGAGGCGGACACCACGGCTTTCAGCAATCGCCAGCAACCGCGGCCGGAGCACCCGGTGGAAACTGCCGCCTCGCCCAAGGCTCGAGCGGAGATCGCCGGCGGCACGCCGCAGGCCCGGATCGGCGAGCACGCGCGGTTCCGGGCGGTTGAGTGCCAGTTCCACGGGCGAGGATGGTCCTGCCTCGATGGCAGCCCGGACGGCCGCTCCGAGGCGACAGAACACAGAAGCTGCGAACAGCGCCCCTGCCAGGCGGACGACAAGGGAATGATGGGACGGCCCGACCCAGAGCGCGATCGGTGCTGCGATCGCCGCCATCAGGCCGGCGAGCACGAGCCAGCCGATCAGCGTGACAAGCGTGATCCTTTCAGTGCCGCGTTCCATGCTCTTTCTCTTCGGCAAGCGCCGTCCGGATTTCGTCAAGTGCCGCCAGAGCCGTTCTGCGGTCCGCGGCATCGACCGGTTCGTTGCTGAAGCGTGCGCGCTCGAACACGGACAGAAGGGAACGGACCGCCGTCCGCGGCAAGCTCAAGGCAATGAGCGCTGCCTCGACAAATTCACGCGGCGTCTGCCAGGGGTAGCGGCGGCGTCGCGCCTCCGCCACGGCGGCCTCGCAACGGCGATAACAGGCGATCACCGCCCGCCTCGGATCGGGATCGTCCGTGAGATCGACCAGTCCGGCAACGACCGCTTCGGCCATCGCCTGCGCCAGGTGCCGGCGGCGGCGGCCGGCCTGGTTCGGGAAATACCAGGAATTTTCAGAGAAGATCCAGATTGCAGCAGCCATGGCGGCGACGGAGGTGAGCGCGATGAGGAGGGTCACTGCATGATCGGCCAAGGGGATACGAAGCGTGCGTGGCGGTGCCGCCGATGCCGGGGGTGGGGGCTTCGGTTCGGTGAGTGCGTGGGATGCGCCGGCGGCGGTTACGGCCCCGGAATTCCATTCGATGTGCGTAACCAGCCAGCCGGCACCCGTTGCAGCGAGCAGCAGCAGGGCGAGCAACAGGAAGGCGGCTCTTTTCCCGCCCTCCGGTGGCGGCATCGGTTCCAGTTCGAAGTCGTCCGGATCCCGCCGCCGCGGCGCGGGCAGCATCGCGGCGAACAGGGGAACTGCAACGCTCGCGAGCGCAGTCACGACACAAACCGCAAGCCATTGCGGCAGGTAGAGGAGGAGCAGGCGGCCCGGCGCGTCCGGGGTTCCCGCGGTTGGCCAGGTCGCGGCGATGGCGAGAAGAATTCCCACCAGCACGGCAAAAGATGCCGGACGCCTGAATGCCGCACCGACTGCTCTGACCGGGCCGGGCATCTCTGAATTCCGAGGAGGTCCTGCCGCCACCTTTTGCTCCTGCCGGGCACCCGAACGTGCAGGAGTCATCGGTCCGAGACGGACGATTACGGTGGACCCCACCACCAGCCGAGAACGGGACGATTTTTGATCATCCCGCTCTTCGTATATTTTCTCGATCAATTTCATGGCTTTGCCGGATCGCAACGCGATTCCGCCAGAAGCCATATTGACCTCGGGAGACGACATTAGGCGCCGATCAACGGCCCGGCAACGTCCTGCCTGCGGGCGAGGAGACCAGAGAGGCGGATCAGCCCGCGCCATGCTTGCCGGGAGCTATCCGAGTGTGCCAGAATGAATTCATCGGGGATGGGGTTCCCCGGAATCGCCCTTTCGGCTGATGACCCCTCGACTGGTTCGAGCAGGCGAGTGCGCGGTGTGGTCCCGTGTGGCGCCCAGAGAAGCCGGGCTGAGCGGGCGATGGGCGGAAGTTCCGAGAAAGACGCGGCGTGTCCTACGGACCCTGGCAAGGCGGCCGAAGTCGAACGCGCTATCGCCTGGCTTGCCTCCCTCCGGGACGATGCGTCGCTCGGTGTCGTCGCGGCGGTGGCGTGCGGAGCCGAGGCGATTCCAGCACTTCGTCGGGTCCTCTTCACTCGGGAGTCGAGCGGTTTCTATGAAGCGCGCCGGCGCGCGGTCGAGGCCCTGGCGCAACTCCGTGCCTACGCGGTTCTGATCGAATATCTTGATCTGGCTCGTGAAGCGGTCGATCCGGTCGAAGAGACCGGAGAGCAAGCCATCGTCAATGCGATCGCCCGCGCACTTGCCGAGTGGGATGATCCCCGGGCTGCTCCGCTGCTCCTCGGCCTCACCCATCGCCCACCGCTGGCCGGGGTGGTCGAAGCGCTGGGAAAAATCCGATGCGCTGACGCACTGGATTATCTGGTCGCGGCATTGGCCGAGGATGATGCACGTCCCTGGGCTGAGGCGGCGCTCCGCAATCTGGGCTCCGGTGCGGTTCCAGCACTGGTCGGGACAGCGCTCGTCCGCCGGCCCGCAGATGAGTGCGAGAGCGCATCAAGCAGGCGGCGGAGGCAAAGCGCACTCGGCCTCATCGCAGAGCTGCCGCTGGATGGGGCAGCCACCTGGCCGGCGCTCTCAGGCCTGATGGCAGACAGGGATCAGCGGGTCAGGGCGCTCGCCTGCCGGATTGCGCTTCGGATCGCGCCGGCGCGTGATCGGCGCCAAGCCGCGGAGACGCTGACGGACCTGCTTGCCGGATCCGACTTCCTGCTCCGCGAGGAGATCGGGGACTGGCTTGCCAGGCACCGTGCGGATGCGAAAGAAGTCCTTGAGCGGGAGCCGAGGATCGCCCGATGACGATGCGAAAAGCAGACCCGAATTGCGTTTTCTGTACCATGCCGGAAGGCCGGATGGTGTTCGCGAGGCGGCTTGCCTATGCCGTTTACGATACGACGCCGGTGACGCCCCTGCACATGCTGGTTCTGCCGCGGCGGCACGTTGCGAGCTATTTCGAACTGAAGACGACGGAACGGCGCGCGATCGAGGAGCTGCTCGCCCTGGCGCGGACGACGATCCTGACCAAGGACGAAGCCGTCCTCGGTTTCAATATCGGGATCAATGTCGGAGCGGTTGCAGGTCAGACCATCTTTCACTGTCACTATCATCTGATTCCGCGCCGGAATGGCGATGTTGCCAATCCGCGCGGCGGCGTGCGCGCCGTGATCCCCGGGAAGGCGGATTACTGAGGGCGGGCTCGATGAGGTGCGGCAATGTGGGCGAAGGCGCGCAGCCTTGACGTTCGCGATACCCCGCCCTTATTCTCCTGGGCGTATCTATCGGGATGGGGTTCCCGATAAAGGCCGTTGAGGCTGATGACCCCTGCCAATGTGGTTGTTGCGTACCGCGGGCGGGGGAGGAGTCAGTCAGATGCCGCAGATCTCCGAGTGGCATGAGCGGGCGTGCCTGGAAAGCCTGCTCGCCGACCCGATCATCCAGGCCGTGATGAAGGCGGACCGTGTCGATCCCGCCGAATTCCGGCGGATGGTGCAGCGCACCCTTGCCAAGGCAGCCCATAGCCTCGGGTCCGGCACTGGCGAGCTGAGCCTTGAGCCGGATCGCGACCCGGCCTATCGACCCGGAGTTGGCATCGTTCTCTTCAACGACAGCGGGAACATCCTGGTCGGGCGCCGTGCCGATGCGGGCGGGCAGCCGTGGCAGATGCCGCAAGGTGGCATAGAACCCGGCGAATCTCCTCTGGCCGCAGCGTTGCGGGAGCTGCGCGAAGAAATCGGAACCGACAACGTTGCTGTCCTTGCTGAAAGCAAAGGCTGGCTACGCTACGACGTGCCGGTTGCGCTGGCTGGCCGTGCCTGGAACGGCAGGTGGCGAGGGCAGCAGCAGAAATGGTTCGCGATGCGCTTCCTCGGCACCAGCGCCGAGATCGACGTCGCGACGGAACATCCTGAGTTCAATGCCTGGCGATGGGTTTCGCTTGACCGAGCGGCAGAGCTGATTATCACCTTCAAGGAGTCGGTCTACAGGGAAGTTCTCGAGCAGTTCCGGCAATTGGATTTGGCGCTGCCCGAGGTTTCCGGCCGGGAGTGACCGCATGGTGAGCCTGACCTCGCAGTTCCGGGCCGCTCCGCGTGGTTGCTTGCGATTCCGCTACCTGCCTGTCTCTGCACGGAGGTCGTACCTTCGAACTCGATCACCATCCCGACCAGCCCTGCCGCAGCGCCGGAGGGTTGGCGCCATCATTCCGGACGCCTCGCGCGGATCCTGTCGCCGGTTCCTCGCGAGCGGCCACGAGCCGGCCGCCGCGCGTCGTTCTCAAGGAGGGCAACATGGTCGTCGATGAAAGGTTGGAGCGCCTTTATGAGAAGGTTGAACTGGTCAAGGGTGCCGGTGACCCAAGCCAGGGCAAACTTTGCGTCATGTCGTTCGTCGCCCTGCTGGCCGGGGAAGGGCATTCGGACCGGCCGCGCACCGCTTCGCCGCTGATTCGTGAACTTGCGGTGCGGATCAATGATGCGATGCCGCGCACCATGCGCCAGGAGCTGAAGCCGTTCGTGCCGCGGATCGTTGGCACCAACGACGGGCACGACGCGGCGCGGGCCAGCATGTTGCGTGCCGCGGTGGACCTCGAGATCCTGCCCCGCATCTGCAGGGACTTTCTCGGCTGCAGGGCTTCGCGGCGCTGGCGCCGGATGACCGAGTTCCGGGAGCTGAGCAGCCGGCTGGTGAATCTCACCGGAACCTCTGAAGGGGCGTTGGACCCGCAGTCCGGCTGCAAGCTCGCCGAAGCCGTGGCGAGTCTTCTTTGCTTCTGCGCAACAGAGGCGCCGGAGCCGGCCTCGCGCCGGTGGTACTGGGCGCAGGCGATCGAGATTCTCGATCGTGCCTGCTGCATTGGCCAGGAAGGATTGCCGGTTGCGATCGACGATGCACGCATGGGGCGGATCGAACAAGTGCTGATGCAGCGGGAACGGGCCGATCGCAGCAAGGCGGTGGCCGGCCGCACCGCAGGATATCTGCGCGCCATCCTCAGCTGGACCGCCAACGCGTTCTAGTGTGCCGACTCCAACGCTTGATACCGTAGGATGCACTCTGGCGGTCGGCACACCCCTCTTTATTTTCAGTGGCCTGCTGATCCCCTTTCGTTTGCTGCCAGCGGCAGCAAACGTCGGGGGCAGGACACTAGACCCGTGTCGGGCTGACTGTGCAGCCCGACATGGGTCTCGCGCTTTATTCGAGCCCGCGATTCACGCCCTCCGACGATTCCGCCTCGGGCGATCGCGGGCTAGTTAAAGACCGCAAAAAGCCAGTGCCTCGAGGCAAGCGCCGGCCCCGCCGGGGGCGGGATCAGCGGTGCTGACGCGTGAGTGAGGGCGAGGAGGCAGCCTTGGAGATCGACCCGGCGGGCCTCGGAGAGCTCATCGCGCGCGGACGCGAGGCCGTGCCCCGGCCGAGCGCCGGCCAGAGCGCCCATATCAGTTCGCTCGAGACGCTTGCGGTCCGGCTCGCCGAGGCAAGGCTGCAGGTGGCCGCGCTCGGTCAATTCAAGCGCGGCAAGAGTTCGCTCCTGAACGCACTGCTCGGGCAGAAAGTGATGCCGGTGGAAGTACTGCCCTCGACCTCGATTCCCGTTTTCATCTCCGGCGGCCCGGCAGCATATCTGAGAGCAAGCTTCCGCAATGGCGCTGTCGAAGAGCATCACCCCACGACCGAGGAAGCGTTCTGCTCGTTGCTCACCGGCCTCGTTACGGAGGCGGGGAATCCGGAGAACCGGCGCGGCGTGAGCCGCGTGGAGGCGAGGCTTCCTTCGGCGCTGCTCGAGCAAGGCCTGGTACTGATCGATACTCCCGGAGTCGGATCGACATTCCGGCACAATACCGCTGCAGCCGAAGCGACACTCCCCGAGTGTGACGCCGCCCTTTTTGTGCTGTCTCCGGATCCACCGATCACCGAGATCGAGCGCGACTGGCTGAAGCGTGCCCGCGAGGCGACAGCTTCCCTGATCGTGGTTCTCAACAAGGTCGATCTTCTCGAACCTGCGGACCGCGAGATTTCGAGAGCGTTCCTGGAACGTGTCCTGGCCAGCGAGACGAAACGCCCGGCGGCCGAGCCCTTGTTTCTGCTTTCGGCCCGCCAGGCACTGCGTGCGAAACAGGCCGGCGATCCGGACGCTCTCGCGGCAAGCGGAATCACGGCGCTTGAACGGCACCTGGCGATCACGCTCGGCGGTGAGAAGGCAGCGATTTTGCGCACGGCGATCGCCGGCAAGGCGGCCGGGCTGATCGGTGCGATCCGTCTCGAATCAGAGATCACCCTGCAATCGCTGCGCATGCCGCTCGAAGATCTTGAACGCAGGATGGACCTCTTCGACCAATCGATGGCACGGATCGCAGAAGAGCAACGCGACGTCCGCGATCGCCTTGCCGGCGACCGGCTGCGCCTGCTGGAGCAGCTCGAGGCGGAGGCCTCCAAGGTGGGGGACCAGGCACGCGTCACCTTGCTCGCGGAACTGGATCGGCTGGCTGAAACGGAGCCGACGGACACGCTGGGCATCGCGCTCGGCGAGCGCGGCGCGGCTTTCTTCGATGATGCCCACGCCGAGCTTTCGCAACGAATCGAAAAGAGCCTCGGCGAGATCATGCATCGACACTGGCAGCGTGCGGACGCTCTGGCGGAAGAGGTGCGACACACCGCGGCGGAACTGTTCGAAATTCCGGCTGCCCCTCTACTCGCGAGCCAGGTTCCCGAAGCGGGGGAGCGGCCATCCTGGGCCGCCAGCGGTCGTACCGAATCACTGACCCAGATCTCGATCGGCATAGTGAGCCGCTTTCTGCCGAGGGCGTTGCAGCGGCGGCGGGCACGGAGACAAGCGGCGGTCGAAGTTGCCGCGCTCGCCACACGCAATGTCGAGAGCATGCGCTGGGCCATGCACCGGGAGATCGAGGAGGCGGTGCGCCGTTTCGCCGCCGAGATCGATCGCCATCTCGCCACCGCGCTGGCCGCCACGCGGGATGCCATGCGCATCGCGCTGGAGAGCCGCCGGCGGCATGCGGAATCGGTGGATCAGCGTATTGCCGAGGAGGAAGCGACAACGCGCCGCCTCATGCGTATCGAGCAGGCCCTGCACGAGTTGCGAGCCGGGACGACGGGCCCGAATGCTCAGGCCCCGGCCATGACGATGTAATTGACCGAGACATCGCGATTTTCCCGCCAGGTTCGGCAGAGCGGATCGAAAGTCATCCCGGCAATGTCGGCGAGCCTCAGCCCGGCCTTGCCGAGCAGGCGCTCCATTTCGGCCGGGCGGATGAAATGCTGCCAGTCATGCGTTCCGGGAGGCAACAGCCTGAGCACATATTCCGCGCCCAGCTTGGCGACGAGCAGGGATTTCAACGTGCGGTTGATAGTTGACAGAAACAGCAGCCCGCCGGGCGCGAGCAACGCGGCAAGCGTGGCCAGGAAGCGCGCCGGCTCGGGCACGTGCTCGATGACCTCGAGTGCCGTGATGGCGGCGAAGCAGGCCCCCTCCGCGAGGATCTGCTCGGGCAGGCCAACGCGATAGCGCAGGGAAAGCCCGCTTCCTTCGGCATGGGCCTCGGCAGCGGCGATCATGCTGGCTGAGGGATCGAGGCCGAGGACGGAAAACCCGTGCCTGGCCAGCGCCTCCGAAGCCAGGCCGGCACCGCAGCCGACATCGAGCAGGGTGAGGCCGGCGGCATTCTGGTAATGCTGTCCGAGGCGTCCGACGACCCAGCCGACACGCAGCGCGTTCATCTGGTGCAACGGGCGCATCGGCCCCTTCGGGTTCCACCATTCCCCGGCCAGGCGGCTGAAACGGGCGATCTCGGCCGCATCTGCGGTGGTGCCTTGCATCCTCTTGCTGTTGCTCCCTCTCTCGCGCCCCCGTATGTGTGCCGCCGCCATCCCGCCGGCAACCGGCCGGGGACGGCCGAGGAAGGGGTATGGCCCGCATCGTCATGAAATTCGGCGGCACTTCCGTCGCCGATCCGGACCGCATCCGCGCGCAGGCCCGGCGCGTCGGCAGCGAGGTTGAGGCCGGTCACGAGGTTGCCGTCGTCGTTTCCGCCATGGCCGGCGTGACCGACGAGCTGGTGGGCTGGTGCCAGCAGCTCTCGCCACTGCACGATGCGCGCGAATACGACACGGTGGTCGCGACCGGCGAGCAGGTGACCGCGGGCCTGTTCGCCATCGCCTTGCAGGCCGCCGGTGTCGAGGCCCGTTCCTGGCAGGGCTGGCAGATCCCGATCGTGACCGACGGGGCGCACGGCGCAGCGCGGATCCGGAGCATCGAGGGCAAGGAACTGCTCAGGCGCATGGCGAACGGGCAGGTGCCGGTGGTCACCGGCTTCCAGGGCCTTGCGCCGGACGGCCGGGTGGCGACGCTCGGCCGCGGCGGCTCCGACACCTCGGCGGTCGCGCTGGCGGCGGCGCTTCGCGCCGATCGTTGCGATATCTATACGGACGTGGACGGGGTTTACACGACGGATCCGCGAATCGTTGCGAAAGCACGCAAGCTTGCTAGAATCACCTACGAGGAGATGCTCGAGCTGGCCTCGGTCGGTGCCAAAGTGCTGCAGACGCGCAGCGTCGAGCTGGCGATGAAGGCGCGGGTCAGGCTGCAGGTACTGTCGAGCTTCACCGATGCACCGGGCACGCTGGTGGTGGACGAGGAAGAAATCGTGGAGCAACCCGTAGTCGCCGGAATTGCCTATTCGCGTGACGAAGCCAAGATCACCGTGCGCCGTGTCCCGGACCGGCCCGGCATCGCCGCCGCGCTGTTCGGCCCGCTTGCAGCGGCCAATGTGAATGTCGACATGATCGTGCAGAACGTCGCCGCCGACGGCACGACCGACCTCACCTTCACGCTCAGCAAGTCCGACCTGCCGCGTGCCCGCCAGCTTCTCGCGGATGCACGCGAGGCGATCGGCTATGCGGGGATCACCGCCGATTCGGACGTCGCCAAGATCAGCGTCGTCGGGGTCGGCATGCGGAGCCATGCCGGGGTGGCCAGCACGATGTTCCGCACCCTGGCCGAGAAGGCGATCAACATCCAGGTGATTTCGACCAGCGAAATCAAGGTGAGCGTGCTGATCGGCGCCGAGTACACCGAACTTGCCGTGCGCGCGCTGCATACTGCCTACGGCCTCGATGCCGCCTGACATTACGGCTCTCGAGCCCCGCCGGACGCTCGCCCGCGGCAGGCTGGACGCGCTCTGGGCGCGCGGCACGAGCTTCCTCGGCTGCGAGGTCGGCATCCTTGGCGGCGCCATGACCTGGGTGAGCGAGCGCCATCTCGTTGCCGGCATCTCCAATGCCGGCGGCTTCGGTGTCATTGCCTGCGGTTCGATGAATCCCGATCGTCTTGCCGAAGAGATCGCCGCCACCCAGGCCCTGACCGAGCGGCCGTTCGGTGTCAACCTCATCACCATGCATCCCGAGCTCGAGGCGCTGATTCGCGTCTGCCTCGAACTCCGCGTGACGCACGTGGTGCTGGCCGGCGGCGTGCCGCACGGCCGCAGCGTCAGCCTTGTCAAGGACGGCGGAGCGAAGCTGATCTGCTTTGCGCCCGCCCTGGTCATCGCGCGCCGGCTCGTCAAGGCCGGAGCCGACGCGCTGGTGATCGAGGGATCGGAAGCGGGCGGCCATATCGGACCCGTCTCCCTGACCGTGCTGGCGCAGGAAATCCTGCCCCACATCCAGGGAATTCCGGTCTTCGTTGCCGGCGGCCTCGGTCGCGGCGAAGCCGTGCTCGCCTTCCTCGAAATGGGTGCCGCGGGCGCCCAGCTCGGCACCCGCTTCGCCGCTGCGGTCGAGTCGATCGCCCATCCTCGTTTCAAGGAGGCCTTCATCCGCGCCGCGGCGCGCGATGCCGTGCCATCCATCCAGCTCGACCCGCGCTTTCCCGTCATTCCCGTTCGCGGCCTTGCCAATGCCGGAACCGAGCGCTTTCTGGAGCATCAGCGAAGCACGCTCGGGCGTTTCGAATCGGGCGAGCTCTCTCGCCAGCAGGCGCAACTCGAGATCGAGCATTTCTGGGCCGGCGCGCTGCGCCGCGCGGTGGTCGAGGGCGATGTCGAATATGGCTCGATGATGGCCGGGCAATCGGTCGGCATGGTCACGGCCGTGCAGCCGGTTGCCGAAATCATCGCCGAACTGGTCGATCAGGCGACGGCGGCGATCATGTCCCGGGAGCTGGCGGCGGGCTGAGACGCGGGCGCATCAGGCGCTCGGCACGTACTCTGCCTCGGCCCGCGCAAGCGCCAGGGCAGCCTGGGCGGCGGCGAGGCGGGCCACCGGCACCCGATACGGGCTGCACGAGACGTAATCCAGCGCCGCCTTCTCGCAGAAGCGGATACTGGCCGGATCGCCGCCGTGCTCGCCGCAAATTCCGAGCTTGAGGTTGGGCTTCCGACCGCGGCCCTTTTCGGCGGCGATCCGCATCAGCATCCCCACGCCGGCGGTGTCCAGCGAGACGAACGGATCCTTTTCCAGGATCCCGACCTCGACATAATGGGGCAGGAATTTCCCGGCATCGTCGCGCGAAAGTCCGAACGTCGTCTGCGTCAGGTCATTCGTTCCGAAGCTGAAGAAATCCGCGACCTCGGCAATCGCGTCGGCGGTCAGGCAGGCGCGCGGCAGCTCGATCATGGTTCCGACCGTATAGGGGATCTCGCGCCCGGCCTCGAAGAAGACCTCCTTCGCTGCCCGCTCGACGAACCCGCGCGCGAGTTCGAGTTCCCGCTTCGTCGCCACCAGCGGAATCATGATTTCAGGCAGCGGCGCCTTGCCCGTCTCGTGCTCGACTGTCAGCGCACCCTCGAAGATCGCCCGCACCTGCATGGAATAAATCTCCGGAAAGGAGATGCCGAGGCGGCAGCCGCGATGGCCGAGCATCGGGTTCGCCTCGGCGAGTTCGGAGACGCGGCGCCGCATCGCCTCGAGATCGGTGCCGAGCGCATGCGCGACCTCGGCAAGCTCCCGCTCACCGTGCGGCAGGAATTCGTGGAGCGGCGGATCGAGCAGCCGGATCGTCACCGGCAGCCCGGCCATGATCCGGAACAGGGCGATGAAATCCTCGCGCTGGAAGGGCAACAGGCGGCCGAGCGCGCCGCGCCGCCCGGCCTCGTCCGCCGCCATGATCATCTGGCGGACCGCGCCGATCCGTTCGGGGTTGAAGAACATGTGCTCGGTGCGGCAAAGCCCGATGCCCTCGGCGCCGAAGCGCCGCGCCGTTTCGGCATCGAGCGGGGTCTCGGCATTGGCGCGCACGGAGAGCCGCCGCGAACGATCGGCCCAATCCATCAGGGTTGCGAAGTCCCCCGAGAGCGCCGGTTCGACCAGCGCAACGGTGCCGACAAACACTTCCCCGGTCGCGCCGTCGAGCGTGATGGTTTCGCCGGAGCCGACCGTTGTTCCACCCGCCGAGAGCGTCTGGGCGCCGTAATCCACCGTGATGCCGCCCGCGCCCGCCACGCAGGGGCGGCCCATGCCGCGGGCGACCACCGCGGCGTGGCTCGTCATGCCGCCACGGGTGGTGAGAATGCCCTTGGCCGCGTGCATGCCATGGATATCTTCCGGGCTGGTCTCGATCCGGACCAGGATCACCGCCTCGCCGCGGGTCCCACGGATTTCCGCCTCGTCGGCGCTGAACACGACCGCACCGGTGGCCGCGCCCGGGCTCGCCGGCAGGCCGCGCGAGAGCAGCCGGCGCGGCGCATTCGGATCGAGCGTGGGATGCAGAAGCTGGTCGAGATTCGCCGGATCGACGCGCCCGACCGCTTCGCGCTCTTCGATCAGCCCTTCCTTTGCCATTTCGACGGCGATTCTCAGTGCTGCCGCGGCGGTGCGCTTTCCATTCCTGGTCTGCAACAGATAGAGCCGGCCGCGCTCGACCGTGAACTCGATGTCCTGCATATCCCGGTAGTGACGCTCGAGGAGCGCGCGGACCTCGGAAAGCTCACGATAGGCATCGGGGAGCGCTTCTTCCATGCTCCGCTCGCCCGGCTTGGCGCGCGCCCTGGAAAGGGGCGCCGGCGTGCGGATGCCGGCCACCACGTCTTCGCCCTGCGCATTCGCCAGATATTCGCCGAAGAAGACGTTCTCGCCGGTCGAAGGGTCACGCGTGAAACAGACGCCGGTCGCGCAATCCTCGCCCATGTTGCCGAATACCATGGCCTGCACATTGACCGCAGTGCCCCACTCGGCCGGAATTTCGTGCAGCCGCCGATAGGTGATGGCGCGCGGATTCATCCAGCTTCCGAACACGGCGCCGATGGCGCCCCAAAGCTGTTCCTCCGGATCCTGGGGAAAGGCGCGCCCGGTCTCTGCCTCGACCAGGTCCTTGTACGCCGCCACCACGCGCTGCCAGTTCCCGGCCGTCAGCTCCGGATCCGCGCTCATCCCGGCATCGAGCTTCACATGCTCGATGATCTCCTCGAAGCGATGATGGTCGACGCCGAGCACGACGCTGCCGTACATCTGGATGAAGCGCCGATAGCTGTCCCAGGCGAAGCGCGGATCGTTCGCACTCTCGCCGAGCCCTTCGACGGTCGCATCGTTCAGGCCGAGATTGAGGACGGTGTCCATCATCCCCGGCATCGAGGCGCGCGCACCGGAGCGGACGGAGACGAGCAATGGCTGGCGCCGGTCACCGAAGCGCCGCGTCACCGCCGCTTCGATCCTGCCAAGTCCCGCCGCCACCGCCGGCTCGAGATCCTCCGGGTAGCGGCGGTCGTTGCGGTAATAGGCGCTGCAGACTTCGGTCGTGATGGTGAAGCCGGGCGGCACGGGCAAGCCGATCGAGGCCATCTCGGCAAGATTCGCCCCCTTGCCGCCCAGGAGGTTGAGCATTCCCGCACGACCTTCAGAGAGGTCGGCGCCGAAGCTGTAGACCCACTTCGTCATGCTCGTCCCTCTTCTTCGCGGCCCTCGATCTGTGAGAAATCGGCGATCCCGTCGATCATGTCCCGGACCCCGTTCAAAAGATTCAGTCGATTGCGGCGCAATTCCGGCTCCAATGCGTTCACTGTGACACGATCGAAAAATGCGTCGAGCGGCAGGCGCAGCCGAGCCAGCCTTGTCAGCGCCGGGCCAAACCGCTCTTCGGCAAGCAGAGCGCCTGCTTCCCTTTGCACACCGAGAAGCTCTTGCGCCAGCGCCTTCTCTTCCGGCTCGCGAAGATGTGCCTCCTCGGGCTCACCGTTGAACGGGCCGTCCTTCCGTTCCTCGATCCGAAGGATATTGGCGGCGCGCCGATAGAGGGTGAGAAGGTCGGCGCCGTCGCGCCCGGCGAGCAGAGTGGCCACGGCCTCGGCGCGTGCCAGCAGCCTGAGGAGGTCATCGTCCCTGCCGGCGGCAAATACCGCCGCCAGCACGTCGTGCCGGGCTCCCTCTGCGCGCAGCGCGACCCGCAATCGCTCGACGATGAACGCCAGGACCTGTTCGGGAAGCGTGGCGAGCGCCGCCGGGCCCGGGCGGACCGTGCGCTCCTCGCCGCGTTCCTCCAGAACGAACGCGCACCAGCGGCGGATCACGGGAAGGAGATCGAGGCGGAGCGCGTTCGTGCGCACGATCCGGATGATGCCGAGCGCAGCACGACGCAGCCCGAACGGATCCCCTGAGCCGGTCGGCTTCTCGTCGATCGCGAAAAATCCCGAGATGAGGTCGAGCTTGTCCGCCAGTGCCACGGCGACGGAAACCGGCGCCGTGGGCACTGCGTCGTCCGGACCTTTCGGCGCGTAGTGCTCGCGGATGGCGGCGGCGACACTTTCCGGCTCCCCGTCGTTGGCCGCGTAATAGCTGCCCATAACGCCCTGGAGTTCGGGGAACTCGCCGACCATGCCGCTCACGAGATCCGCCTTGGCAAGCTGCGCCGCCCGCACTGCCAGTTCCGGCGGCGCACTCCCCGCGGGTGCGATCACGCGGACGAGATCGACGATCCTCCGCACGCGCGCCCCCTGGCTGCCGAGGCGGGCGTGAAATGTCACCCCTTCGAGCCTCGGCAGCCGGGCCTCGAGGCGCATGCGCCGGTCCTGGTCCCAGAAGTGGCGCGCATCGGCAAGCCGCGCGCGCAGCACGCGTTCGTTGCCGGCGATGATTGCCGCCCCTCCGTCCGCTGCCTCGATGTTGGCGACGAACGCGAATGTGCGCGACAGTGAGCCATTCCGGTCGGAGAATGTGAAATACCGCTGGTTGACGCGCATCGTGACCCGCATGACCTCGGGCGGCAGGTCCATGAAGCTCTCGTCGATCGTCCCCGTCAGCACCACCGGCCATTCCGCGAGCCCGGCCACCTCGTCCAGCAGGTTGGTGTCGCCTGCGGCCGATTCTCGGGGAAGGTCGTGCTCCGTGGCGAGGCGGGCGAGGCGCGCGGCGATCCTGATCCGGCGTTCGGAGGCATCGGCGATCACCTTGCGTTGCCGTAGCCCCCCCTCCCAGTCGCTCGCCGAGGCGATGGCAAATGCTCCCGGAGCGTGGAACCGGTGCCCCTCGGTCAGGTTCCCGGAGACGAGGCCATGCCCGTCATCGTTGCCTTCGGCGAGGCTGAACGGAACGATCGTGCCGTCGAGGAGGCAGAGAATCCTGCGCAGCGGCCGCACCCAGGTGAAGCTGCTCGCGCCCCAGCGCATCGACTTTGGCCAGGGAAAGCGCCGCAGGAGATCGGGCAGCGCCGCCCCGATCAGCACGGCAGCCGGCACCGCGGGGAGGCTCCGTTCGAGCAGCCAATAGCCGCCTTCCTGGCGCAACGCGTCACGACCCTGGCCGTGCTTGCGCAGAAAACCAAGAACGGCGGCCTCGGGGGCACCGATCCGCGGCCCCCGCTCGCGGACGGTTTGCCCCGGCTGTTCCGCAGCCACATTGGCCAGCAAGGCAATCCGGCGCGGCCCGTGGAACGTGCGTGCGTTCGCGATCACCAGTTTCTCGAGCGCGCCGGCAACGAGCCGCGCCAGATCTTCGGCCGCCCGGGCCTGCATGGGGGCGGGGATTTCCTCGCTCAAAAGCTCGAGCAGCAGTTCCGGCACCGCTCAGCCCGCCTCGCCGGCGAGCCAGGCCTCGCAGCATCCCTTTGCCAGCGCGCGCACACGCCCGATCATCGACGCCCGCTCCGCCACGCTGATCACCCCGCGCGCGTCGAGCAGGTTGAAGAGGTGGCTCGCCTTGATGCACTGATCGTAGGCCGGCAGCGCCAGCGGTACCGCGAGCAGCGCCTTGCATTCGTGTTCCGCGTCGGAAAAATGCCGCGCCAGCAGGGCGGTGTCGGCGTGCTCGAAGCTGTAGGCGGAATATTCGCGCTCGGCGCGCCTGAATACCGCGCCGTAACGCACGCCCGCGCCGTTGAAATCGAGATCGAAGATGTTCTCCACCTCCTGCACGTACATGGCCAGCCGCTCGACCCCGTACGTAAACTCGACCGACGGCACGGCACAGGGAATGCCGCCCATCTGCTGGAAATAGGTGAACTGGGTCACCTCCATCCCGTCGCACCAAACCTCCCAGCCGAGGCCCCAGGCGCCGAGCGTCGGGCTCTCCCAGTCGTCCTCGACGAAGCGGATGTCATGCTGCAGCGGATCGATGCCGAGGGCGCGAAAACTCTCGAGGAGAAGCGATTGGGGAGCATCCGGGATCGGCTTCAGGAGCACCTGGAACTGGTAGTAATGGCCGAGCCGGTTCGGGTTCTCGCCGTAGCGGCCATCGGTCGGCCGGCGCGAGGGTTGCACGTAGGCCGCCCGCCACGGCTTCTCGCCGAGCGCGCGAAGCGTCGTCGCCGGATGGAAGGTGCCCGCCCCCATCTCGACGTCGTACGGCTGCAGCAGCAGGCATCCTTGGGTGACCCAGAAGCCGGAAAGACGCAAAATCAGCTCCTGGAAGCTTCGAGGTCGGGTGGGATCCATTGACCTGGCGCCGCGGCCGCGTGATGCGGCGCAGCATAAGATGTGGCCCCAAGCCCGGGCAAGCGGCCTGGGCAAGCAAGAGCGCGAGAGGGAGTAAAGGCCGGCAGCATGGGGTTCGACAGATCGGGGTTTCGCCTGCGCCGCGATCTCCCTGCCCTGGTGCTCGTGGTGGCAGCGATCACGGGGGCGGTGTACTACCGCCGTTACGGGGTCGAGCCGCGCTTCTGGGCCGCCGCCTGCATTGCCCGCAATCCTCCTTTCGGCTGCGTGCCGCGCGCGGCCGTGGTGTGGCTGCAGGGCCAGAATCTCTGGGGCTGGACGGCGCTCGTGCTGGGCCTCGCCGCCTTCATCACCCGCCGCTTTTCCCTGGCCATCGCCGCTCTGATCATCGGCGGGGCGGCGGTCGTCAACTTCAACGCCGGCCTCGGGATGTTCGGTGCCGCTCTCGGCGCCTGGACCTGGCTCAGGCTCTCGCCCGGTGAACCGCGCGGGCGCGGAACCGCCAGAGGGCAGGCAGAGCCAGCACCAGTGCCGCCACGTTCCAGATCAGCGCCTGGTGATTGAGCAGCCCCTCCATCCGCACGCTCTCTACCGCACCCAGTGCCAGCACGAGCCCGGCCAGGAGTTCCTCCCGGCCGCCGCCGGAGGCCGCGAGGTCGCGGAGCGCGGCGCGCGCGGGCACTGCCAGCACCGGAACGGCGAACACCGGCAGCGGGAAGTCGCGATAGCGCGGATCGCACACGAGCAGCGCCTGCATCACGGCCGCGGTCCAAAGAAAAAGGAAGGAGAGATCATCGAGCAGCCATTCGCGGCAAGTCACCCAGCGGGCGCGGGGGAACCCGAAAGTGAGGAGATCGCGCACCGTGCGTGTCGCGTCCTCACCATTGCGCGCGCGTGGCCGGCCGGCGCCGGCAAGGATCAGGGCCGCCCGATCCATCAGAACGATCGCGAGCGCTGCCTGCCCTGAGAGGTTGGCGATCGCCATGAGCAGAGCCCAGTTGTCATAAATCACCGGCACCGTGCCGGCCCAGGCGAAAGAAAGCGCAGCCCCGAGCAGCATTGCCCATGCCGCGAGGCGAGAAGCGGCCGCTTCGTTGGGCCGCCATTGCCAGGTCACGCCGGCGAACAGCAGCAAGCCGGCGACAATGCCGATCGCCGCCTCTTCCGGCCAGGCGGGATTCTCGACGACCGGGCCGCGTAACGGAAATTTCGGCTTCCGCCAGGCCGTCCAGAGGCCCCAGTTGGCACCGACGGTGCCCTCGAGCTGGGATTTCCACACCTGGTCGAACGCCTCGATCAGGTTGTACGAAACATGATTGCGATCGGCGAAGCTCACGAACCGGCGGACGAAGATCGCTTCGTTCACCCGGCCCGGTGCGGCGCCGTCGCGCCAGCGGCCGCGGCTCGGCCAGCCGGCTTCGCCGATCACGATCGGCTTATCCGGGATCAGGGCATGGATGCGATCGTAGACGTTTCGCACGTGCGCGATCGCGCGGTCGAGCGGAACCGGGTTGTCCTCCCAGTAGGGCAGGATGTGGATTGTGACGAAATCGACATGACGTGCGACTTCGGGGAACTGCTCCCAGAACTCCCAGACATCGGCGTAAGTGACCGGCTGGTGCACCGCGCGCTTCACCTGCTCGATGGCGGCGATCAGTGCCGAGGGCGGCAGATCGCGCCTCAGCAGCACCTCGTTGCCGACGATCACGCGCGTCACCGTGTGCGGATAGCGATTGGCGATCGCGATGCCGCGCGCGATCTCCTTCGCGTTCTGCTTGATGTCCGAGCCGAGCCAGATGCCCTGCCAGACCTTGAGGCCGACCTTTTGCGCCAGGGCCGCGACGTCGTACTTCCCTTCGATCGCCGAGTAGGTGCGCACCGCATCGACATGTCCCTTCAGCACCTCGAGGTCTGCCAGCGCCTGGGCGGCAGTGGGAAAATTTTCCGTGAGCGGTGATTGCCAGGCGCGATAGGGCGCGAACGAAACGGAATTGAGCTTTCCCGCCGGCATCGTGACGTCGCCGGCGGCCGGGCGGTTCGGCCACCACCACGCGAGGACGATGAGAAGGGAAAAGAGCGTCAGCAGCAGGGCCGGACGGGCGGACATGAAGCGTGCATAGCCGAGGGTGCGAGAGGGGCAAAGAAGCGGCGAGCCGCGGCGGCGGAATCCCAGACGCCGCGGCTTGAACCCTTGGCCGGCTCGCGCCACATCCGGGCTCTCTCTTTGGGACTCTCTCCGGGAGCTTGGCCAACCCATGACGAACGAGGAACGGGATATCATCACCCGCTTCATCGAGCGCGCGGCGGGTAGTGCCGGCGGCGGCTCGGTTCCTTCCACCGGCGCGTCCCTGCCGCCGGTCGATGCCGAGGCGGACGCCCTGATCGCCGAACTGTTCAAGCACCACCCCGAGGCACGCTACCGGATCACCCAGATGGCGTTCGTGCAAGAACACGCCCTGGCCGAGGCGCAGAACCGGATCGGCCAGCTTCAGTACCAGCTTGCTTCCGCGCGCCAGGCTCCCGCGCCCGTGCCGCCTGCCTCGCGCGGCGGTTTCTTCTCCGGCCTCTTCGGCGGCGGCAGCGCCCAGCCGTGGAATGCCGCCCCCGCCGCCCCGCCACCGCAGCCGACTTATGCGCCCGGCTATCAGCCCGGCATGTTCCAGCGCGGCGGTTCGGGCTTCCTCGGCTCGGCGCTTTCGACCGCTGCCGGCGTCGCTGGCGGTGTGGTGATGGGCAACGCCCTGATGAACCTCTTTTCCCCGCACGCTGCGATGGCTGGCAACTTTGCGGGCCCGGCCGGGGAGACCATCATCAACCAGACCATCAACGAGGCACCGAGTCCCTGGACCGATCCCGGCGCGGCAGCGGCGGGCGGCGGTGCCGCTCCCGATCCCTGGGGTGCCGAGCAGGCCGGCGGCGGCTTCGACCCGACGCAGGCGGGGTTCGATCCATCACAGGGTGGATTCGATCCGACGCAGGGTGGATTCGATCCGACGCAGGCGGACTTCGATCCCAACCAGGGCGGTTTCGACCCGGGAAGCTTCGGCGGCGGGGACGACGACAGCATCGTCTGACTCCGGCGCACGGCGCGATTGGCGCCGTGCCGCGCCGGCATGACACTTCTCCCGGAACGCCCGGCCGTTCAGCGGCCGAACCGGCGATTGCGATTCTGGAACGAGCGAATCGCCCGCAGAAGATCGATCTTGCGGAAGGCCGGCCAATAGACGTCGGCGAAGTAGAATTCGCTGTACGCACTTTGCCAGAGCAGGAAACCGGACAGGCGGATTTCGCCGCTGGTGCGGATGATGAGGTCGGGGTCGGGTGCGTGCGGCATGTAGAGATACTGCCTGAGCGTTTCCGGGGTGACGCGGGCGATCATTTCATCCAGCGATGCGCCATCTCCATGCTCCGAGAGAAGCGCGCGCACGGCGTCGATGATCTCCTCGCGTCCGCCATAGCCGATCGCGATCGTGAGCAGGAGATTGCCGTATTCGGCGGTGGCGCGCTTGGCGCTGGCGATCGCCTCCAGCATGCCCGGTGGCAGGAGATCGAGTCGGCCGATGGCATCGACATGCACGCGGCGGGCATGAATGCGAGGATCGGTTGCGAGCATGCGGAGCTTGGATTCGACCACGGCCAGGATGCCCGAAACCTGCTCGGTCGGGCGAGCCAGGTTGTCGGTCGAGCAGACCCAGAGCGTGACCGCGGGGATCGCGAGGTCGCTGCACCAGTCGAGCACGTCGTCGAGCTTGCGCGCTCCTGGTTCGTAAATGCCGATCGGGTCGGTGAGGCCGTTCTCCCGCCCATGCCGGCGGTTCCCGTCGAGGATGATGCCGACATGGCGAGGCAGCGGGTTGGCCTTGACCTCGGCGAGCAGCCGCCGCTCGTAAAGGTGATAGAGCGGTCCGCGCAGGATCTCGGTGACGGGCATGGTCGGCGGGGGACATTAGACCCCAATCGGGCTCCGGGTGCAGCCTGATTGGGGCCCGAATACCGCGCGAGGGCGCTCGCGGCAATGGAGAGAACACAAGTTCACGGGTACTTGAGCGATTGTCGTGATGGTTCGAAACTTCGACCATCAGGCGCCGTGGGAGAGTCTTGCATGCCGGACAGCCGGATTGAGCGGAGAGAAGAGGTGGCGGAGACCTCGCTGCCGCTCGGCAACCTGACCGTGCTCGACCTGACGCTCGCGCGGGCCGGGCCGACCTGCGTGCGCCACCTTGCCGACTGGGGGGCCAAGGTGATCCGGATCGAGCCGCCGAGCACGGATTCGGAAGGCATTGCCGGCGACCGTGACGGGCCGGACTTCCAGAATCTCCATCGCAACAAGCGGATGATCACGCTCAATCTCAAGTCCCCGGAAGGTCACGCTGCCTTCATGCGACTGGCGGCGGGCGTGGACGTGATCGTCGAGAACATGCGGGCGGCGGTGAAGCATCGCCTGGGCGTCGCCTACGAGGACGTGCGGGCGATCAATCCCAGGATCGTCTACGCGAGCATCAGCGGTTTCGGGCAGGACGGGCCGTACGGCAGGCGCGCCGGGGTCGATCAGATCGCGCAGGGGATGGGGGGGCTGATGTCGATCACGGGCCTGCCCGGGCAAGGGCCGGTGCGCGCCGGCATCCCGGTTGCCGACCTCACGGCGGGGAACCTGCTGGCGCTCGGCGTGATGGTGGCTCTCTATGACCGGGAGAGGACCGGCGTCGGGCGGTGGGTGCAGACGAGCCTGTTGGAGGCGCAGGTCTTCATGCTCGATTTCCAGGCCACGCGCTGGCTGATGAAGCACGAGGTGGCGCAGCAGGCCGGGAACGACCATCCGACAGGGATCCCGACCGGCGTCTTCCCCGCGTCCGACGGGCTGATCAATATCGCTGCCTCCTCGGCGCGGCTTTGGGGGCGATTCTGCGAGGCGATCGGCCGGCCGGAATGGAAGGCAAAGGAGGAGTGGAAAACGCAGAAGGGCCGGAGCGACGCGCGGGTTGCGATCAATGCCGCGATCGCCGAGGTGACGCGTGAGAGGCCGGCCGCCCACTGGATCGAGCTGTTCGAGGAAGCCGGGATTCCCTGCGGGCCGATCAACACGATCGACAAGGTGTTCGCCGACCCGCAAGTGGCGCATCTCGGCGTGGCACGGCCGGTGGTCCATCCGCGCCTTGGCCGGATCGAACTGGTGGGCTCGCCGATCACCCTCACCGGCTATCCGAAAGAGATCCGGACCGCCACCCCGGAGGTCGGCCAGCACACGGAGGAGGTGCTGCAAGAGGCCGGGTTCAGCGATGCCGAGATTGCCGAGATGCGCGCCAAGGGAGCGATCTGAATGCAGTATGCCGGCGGGAAGATGCTGGCCGAGGCCACGGACGGCGTCGGGCTGATCACCTTCAACCAGCCCGAGAAGCGCAATGCGATGTCGGTGGAGATGTGGCAGGGGTTGGGCGAGATTCTCGATGCCTTCGCCGAGGATGCCGCGATCCGGGTCGTCGTTCTGACGGGGGCGGGGGACAGGGCCTTCGTCTCCGGGGCCGACATCAGCCAATTCGAGAAAGCGCGGGCGAATGCCGATGCGCAGGCCGAGTACGAGCGGCTGACCAGCGCCGGCCGCGAGACGCTCGCGCGCTTCCCCAAGCCGTTGATCGCGCGCATCCGCGGCTTTTGCCTGGGCGGCGGGCTCGGTATCGCGATGCAGGCGGATCTGCGCATCGCATCCTCCGACTCGGAATTCGGGATCCCGGCGGCCCGGCTCGGCATTGCCTATGGTTTCGAGGCCGTGCGCACGCTGGTTTCGCTGGTCGGGCCGGCGCATGCGCGGATGATCCTCTACACGGGCGGGCGAATCGGTGCCGCGGAAGCGCTGCGTATCGGCCTCGTCAATCGCGTGGTCGAACCGGGAGAGCTGAGTGGGGCCGTGCAGGCGCTGGCACGCACCCTCGCCGAGAATGCGCCGCTTTCGATCGCTGCTTCGAAACTTGCGATTGCGGCGGCGGTCAAGGACCCGGCGGAGCGCGACCTCGATGGGCTCGCGCGTGCTGCCGGGCGTTGCTTCGACAGCGCCGATTATCGCGAGGGTCGCATCGCCTTCATGGAGAAGCGCCGGCCGCGTTTCACCGGCAGCTGACCTGGCATGGCCGAAGCGGACGGGCTTCAGGGCACAGCACGGCGGCTGGCGCTGGCGACCATCTTCATGACGATCACGATGGCGGTGCTCGACGGGGCGATCGCCAATGTCGCGCTGCCGACGATCGCCCGCGACCTGCATGCGAGCCCGGAGGCCTCGATCTGGGTTGTCAATGCCTTCCAGCTTGCGGTCACGGTCTCGCTGCTGCCGTTTGCCTCACTGGGAGAGATCTACGGCTATCGGCGCGTCTATCAGGCCGGATTGTTCGTTTTCACGCTGGCCTCCGCGCTCTGCGCGGTTTCGAACTCGCTCGCGATGCTGGCCGGGGTCAGGGTGCTGCAGGGCTTCGGCGCATCGGGGATCATGAGCGTGAATGCGGCGCTGATCCGCTTCGTGATGCCACAGCGGCTACTGGGGCGCGGCATCGGTTGGAATGCGCTGGTGGTCGCGGTTGCCTCGGCGGTCGGGCCGACGGTTGCCTCGGTGATCCTCTCGGTTGCCAACTGGCCGTGGCTGTTCGCGGTGAACGTGCCGATCGGCGTCGCGGCGCAGGCGATCGCGCTGATCTCGCTGCCGGCGACACCGCGCGCGCCGCATTCCTTCGACTGGCTGGCAGCCGTGCTGAGCGCGGTGATGTTCGGGCTTCTGATCGTGGCCATCACCGGCGCCGGCCATGCCGAGAATCGCCTAGTGTTGCTCGGCGCGTTGGCAGGCGCGGTGCTGGCGGCGGCGGTGCTGGTGCCGCGGACGCTCGGCCAGGTGGCGCCGATGCTGCCGCTCGATCTGTTCCGCCGGCCGATTTTCGCCCTTTCCTCGGCGACATCGATTGCTTCGTTCACGGCGCAAAGCCTGGCGTATGTTGCGCTTCCGTTTTATTTCCAGGACGTGCTCGGCCGCTCCCAGGTGGCGACCGGATTCCTGATGACACCGTGGCCGCTGACCGTGGCCGTGGCCGCGCCGATCGCGGGCCGGCTCGCCGATCGCTACCCGGCGGGAATTCTGGGCGGCGTCGGCCTTGCCGTCCTGGCGGCAGGTCTGGTGCTGGTGGTGGCTCTACCGGCGCACCCGTCGGATTTCGATATCATCTGGCGGATGACCGTGTGCGGCGCCGGCTTCGGGTTCTTCCAGTCACCGAACAACAAGGCACTGCTCGAGAGCTCGCCACGGAGCCGCACCGGCGGGGCGAGCGGTGTGCTGTCCGCCTCGCGCCTTCTCGGCCAGACATCCGGTGCGGCGCTGGTGGCGCTCGCCTTCGGGCTGGCCGGGGCCGAGGGCACGACGACGGCCATGATCATGGCGGCCTCGTTCTCGGCGCTGGCGAGCGCGGTGAGCATGACCAGGCTGCTCAAGCCCGCTTAACAGCTCCGGGCAGGAGGGGCATCCTTCCTGCCGGCCGAACTCGGCCTCTAGACCCGTGTTGGGCTGACTGGGCAGCCCGACACGGGTCTCGCGGTTTATTCGAGCCCGCGATTCACGCCCTCCGACGTTTCCGCCTCGGGCGATCGCGGGCTAGCAAACCTTGACACCGCGCCCCGACCTCTGATCTGTACGGAAGGCTCGGGTGGGGGCAAGGGCGAACAATGAGGGATGGCGCGAGGCGCGAGGACCGCATTGATTATCCGTCTTCGGCGGCGTTTTTCGCTATCCACCTGGCGTGCTTCGCCGTCTTCATCAGCGGGATCAACCTGACCGCGGTGGTGCTCGCTATCGGGCTCTACGTGTTCCGCATCTTCGCCATCGGTGCCGGGTACCACCGCTACTTCGCGCATCGCTCGTTCCGCACCAGCCGCATCTTTCAATTCGTGCTCGGCTTTCTCGCCCAGACTTCGGCGCAGCGCGGCATTCTGTGGTGGGCGGCGCACCACCGCCGCCATCACAAATACTCGGATACCGAAGAGGATGTGCATTCGCCCATTCTCAGGAGCTTCGCCTACGCGCATGTCGGCTGGATCCTGATCCCCCGCAACGAGCCGACCGATCTCGACCTGGTGCGGGATCTCGCGCAGTACAAGGAGTTGCTCTGGCTCGACCGGCATCAGTATCTGCCGGCGGCACTGCTTGCTGCGGCAGCGTTCCTGATCGGCGGCCTGCCCGGCCTCGTGGTCGGCTTCTGCTGGAGCACGGTTGTGGTCTGGCACGCGACCTTCAGCATCAACTCGCTCGGGCATCTGGTCGGGCGCCGCCGTTATGTGACCGGCGA
Source organism: Acetobacteraceae bacterium (assembly GCA_030041375.1). Taxonomy (GTDB): domain Bacteria; phylum Pseudomonadota; class Alphaproteobacteria; order Acetobacterales; family Acetobacteraceae; genus JAKAWQ01. The sequence goes on along the minus strand of JASHOA010000034.1, from coordinate 2,084 downwards.
TCATTCCCGCAACAACTGGTTTCTCGCGTTCATCACCATGGGGGAAGGCTGGCATAACAATCACCATGCCTATCAGGCCTCCGTGCGGCAGGGCTTTCGCTGGTGGGAGTATGATTTCACGTTCTACGGCCTGAAGGCGCTTTCCTGGCTCGGTCTCATCTGGGACCTCCACCTGCCGCCGCGCGCGGTGGTGATGGGCGAACAGCGGCTCGGGCGGAATGTCATCAACAAGGTGGCACGGCAGATCGCCGCCTCCTTCCCGGTCAATGCGATCGCCGCCCAGGTCCAGGAGGCGCTGTCCCTCGCGCCGGGCTGGGCGGAGTTGAAATCCCGCGTGCTGTCGGCGCGCATGCAGGCCGAGACGTTCTGGAACGAGATCGATCTGCCGGCGATACCGACGCTCGAGGAGGTGCGGACGTACGCCCGGTCCCGGCTTGCGCAGACCACCTCGCTCGACGACATCGCGCTCAGTGCCCGGCGCTACCTGCTCGAGCTCGTCTATTCCCGGCTCTTCGAAACCGCGGCCGCCTCTCCCGGCACGTAATTGCGCGCGGCCGAGTGCGCGTATGGATCAAGGCCGGGCCCCGCGATGTCCCCGCAGTGCCTCTTCGATGGCTTCTTCCATGAGCCGTTCCTGCCGGTGACAGACTGGCCGATCAGGCAAGCAGTTCTTCCAACCGAATCTTGCGACGCACCGCGAAGCCGCCCGTGGTGCTCAAGCAGCGGAACTGCCCACCGAACTCCTGCCGCGGCAACTCGACCTCGAGCGTCACCTGTCGCATGTCGGCGGTGACCTCGCGCTGCTGCAGCACTTTCGCATCGGGGCCGATACACACGTCGCACACGGCAATGACGCCTTCGCGAGCGGGATCGGGCGCGATATCGAACGTGACGCGATGGCGTCCGGCACGCAGTGGCATACTCGGGCCGAAGAACGCCATGCCCGTTTCACCCGGCGGCATTCTGATCCATTCACCATCGGGCCGCGCCTCGATCTGCCGACCGGGCGGTACCGACAACCGCTGGATGCGCTCCGGCCAAGCCTCGCGGAATATCTCGTCCAGTAGCGTGTTAATCGCCGCGGGGTCGGGTGCGGTACAATTCCGGCGACCTTCCAGCCACCAAAGAAAGGCGTGCTTGGGGTGCTCCGAGGCTGCGATCAGCCGTTCGGTCACCGACCAGTCCGTATCGGGGATGTTCGGGTCGAAAGGCAACAGCCGGCCCGTTTTCGGGTCCCGACAAAGCCAGAGACCCACCTGCTTGGTGACGTCGAATCCCGCCAACGTCAGCAGACGGTGAATTTCCGGTATAGTCAGCTCGATCGTGTGCTCAGGATGGCTCCAATTGAGAGGAGCCGTCAGTCGACGGTTGGGGCTGTCGACCACAAGATACCCACCGCACTTCAAAACGCGCGCGGCTTCGAGCAGGAAACCGGACATCTCCCCGGGCCACAGATGCTCGAGATTCTGCCCCGAAAACACCAGGTCGCACGTTGCCGATTCGACGCCGTTCATATCGGACGCGGTATTGGCGATCCAGGTGACATTGGCGGGGAGATCGGCAGGGCGAGGATGATAGTACTCGATGCCGATATGCTCGGGCACATGGCCATAACAATGCTCGACCCAATCGAAATACCACGCACCAGAGCAGCCGGCGCTGAGCAACCGATGCGCGGCAGGAGGCATTTGCCGCAGCAACGCGCTGCGTGCCTGATGCAGCAGCAGGTTGGGATCGAGCAGGGGCACTTGTTGGGGCGCGGGGGACGATACGGCGGCCGGTGCCGACAGGACCGGCTGCATGTCGTGGCCGAGGCGATCCAGTTTGCGCTCGATCGCCGTGAGCTGCGCTGCCATTCCGTTCGTGCCGCACACCGACCGCACGATACTGGGCGGATTCTATTGGTCGTCGCAACATCCCGAGATCGGAGGTGTTCGATGGGGCGACCGCGAGGTTGGGGAACTGAGAAGACAGGGAGGGCGCCGATGCGCTCGCCTGGGCGGCCGAGCGTCAATCAGCGGGAGGCTAAACGGGCGTTTTGGGGGCGCATCGCTGCCGGGCTGTCAAGCGAGGACGCCGCGCTG
>JASHOA010000033.1 GCA_030041375.1 Acetobacteraceae bacterium | reverse complement strand
CATCGCCGAACTCGAAACCGGGGACCACGTCGTGCGCTTCTGCACACGCGACATCGGCATTCTCAACCGCAAAAGCCGGTTCCGTCGGTTCGCTCCGCCTCGCGATACGCCGCCCGAGCCAACGGAACCGGCTCACCCAACCGATCTGTCGGGTATCATCCCGGTCCAAAATGTCGACCATCAACCCGGTTGAACATAATGGAAACGAAGCTCGCCGACACCCTCGCCAACCGGCTTTACGTCACCGAGATTGCCAAGCGCCAGGCGGCGCACCCGCGACGGGCGACCGCCGCCTTGGCCCGAGCATCCCGCAGGTCGGAGAGCCACTCGGAGAAAGTCCTGGTCTCGTGGACTTCGATCATTTGTAAACTGTAGGCGACACGCGTCGATGCGTCGACTATGGGAGGCAGGATGCGCCCTGGCGCTCTTAGGGTTATGGCGCAGACATAGTGCTCATCATCGTCGGGCGTGGCCCGCCAGATTGCACAGTTGCCTTGCGATTTTTCCTCTTGCCGGCAATGGCGTTCCCGCCGCTCCCGACACCGTTTCCAATACTCCTGTGCCCCGACCTTGCGGTGGCTTGTTGCCTCGCGGCGATGCGCCCGAGGTCATGCACGCGGAAGCGACGGAACAGTCGGCCCGCGTCTCTTTCGGCCTCGCGCCTGCCGGCCCGATCGAGAAGGCGCGGATCTTCGCCATCGGCGCTAGCGGTGATTCCCGGCGGAAAGGTGAATGGCTTTGTGCGCCCCGGCCCGCCTGCTATCGTTGACGCAGATCAACACCGGGCGCAGCGAGCGTCATATGATTTAATAAATATCGCTGTTCGAGCGGTGAAAGCCATGCCGAGATTCATCCTTGTTCCCGCGACTGGTGCAGAAACCGACGCTCCGGTCTTCTCCGCTGCACTACAAGTGGCACGCGCCTGGGCCGGTCATCTCGAGTTTCTGCATGTGCGCACTGACGTAGCAAGGATCATCATGGCCGCGGCGACCGCCGATACCATGGGCAGCGGCGCTGTGGCACATTTGATCGATGCCCTGGACCGGGATGTCGCTGCCCGGCACGAAAGGGCCGAAAAGAGCGTCAGCGAGTTCTGCGTGCGCGAGCAACTCGCTCTCGGCGAGGCACCGGCCGCCGGGGGCGCCTCGGCCGAATGGCAGGTGGAAACCGGCGACGAGCGGGAGTCTCTGACTGCGCACGCCCGTACTGCTGACCTGGCCGTCATTGGCCGCGCCCACGATCGGCCGGCAGTCGCCATGGACCTGCTTGATGGGTTGCTCATGGAGACCGGCAGGCCCGTGCTGATCGCCTCGGCAAAAGCCCTCACTGTGGAAGCGGGAACAGTGGCCATCGCGTGGAAGGATACGCGTGAGGCGGCGCGCGCGGTGGCGGCCGCTCTACCGTTCATAGAGAAAGCCGATCGCGTGATCATCCTGTCGGTCGAAGAGGGCAAGAAGTCCGCCGAGCCATCCTGCGCAAGGCTGCGGCATGCACTTCAGTGGCACAATCCCAATACCACGGTGCAGCACCTCACTGAAAACGGCCGGCCGCCGGTCGAGGCGCTGCTCGAAGTCGCTGCCGCAGACCTTGCAACTCTCCTTGTCATGGGTGGCTATAGCCACAGCCGCACACGCGAGATCGTATTTGGCGGCTTTACGCGTCGCGTCCTGATGTCGGCTGACCTGCCGGTTCTTATGGCGCGCTGACCCCGGAGGCCGCAGCACTCCGCCAGGGCCTGCCTGGACCCGTGTCGGGCTGACTGTGCAGCCGGCACGGGTCTGGCGCTTTATTCGAGCCCGCGATTCACGCCCTCCGACGATTCCGCCTCGGGCGATCGCGGGCTAGCCGGATCATGGCATCCGTCATGCCGGGTGCTTCCGCTTGCGTTGCGATCGACCGTGCTATCCTGTGGAATTCCGGGCAAGACAGGACCATGGCCATCGTGGCTCGCGGTTTCCTCGCGGCTACACGCCGAACCGGGTGGGGTCGACCACGATCATGTCGTCGACGCCGATCACACCCGGTGTCGACAATGCAGCGCGCTCGGCCTCTTCGCGTTCCACCCAGGTGCGAACCTTGCCACTCAGTCGGACCCTGCTACCGCTGGTATCGATCGTGATGCCGCTGGCTTCGAGCCCCGCGCTGCGCTCGAGCGCGGCCCGGATTTTGGCCCGTACATTTTCGGGCTGAACCTGCGGGCGAACGCGGATGTTGTTGAGGACCGACTTCACACCGCTGAGCTTCCGCATATCCTGCTCCGCCTCGGCACGCTGGTACGCCCAGTCGACCTCGCCGGACAAGGTCACCACGCCCTGCTCCACCTTCACGGCGATCGCGGTGGATGGAACCGCCAGATCCCAATCCAGGATCTTGATCGCCCTGGCGGCGATCTCGTCGTCGGCGTGCTTCTTGTCGGCCGGCAGCCTGACCTCGATCTCCTGGGCGACGGCACGCACTCCTTTGACCCGAAGCGCCGCCCGTTCCGCGGTATGTTTCTCCAGAAAGCTGTAAACATGACCACTCAGGGTCACGACACCTTCCTGCACACCGACCCCGATCTGGGCGGCGTTGAGTGCAGGCTCGAACTCGAGCTCGTCGATGATCCGCTGCCGGATCTTTTCGTCGTCGGACATGAAAAAGTCTCCGATAGAAGCCTGACCTTCAGGTAACCATTGATACAGGAGGCCCGGCCGGAGGCATTGACACACATCAATCATGATCGGGAGCGTCAAGCGCTTTGCCGCCCGGCACCTTCAGGGCCGAATTCAACCCGATTCCGGCCCTCCAGGAAGCCTGGAGAGGAAGCTATCCACGCATGTCGAGAGGCGGAGCGAGCCGCGTTCGGCGTATTCATAGCGGGCACGCACCACGTGCTTGTCGATGCGAACCAGGCGCGCAAGATCGACCGGCGTTGCGGATACGACTACCTCGGCAGGGCTGGCGTTGATCGTCGCTGCCAGTGCCTGCAGTTGCTCCGGGCCGTAACCGACCGCCGGCAGGACCTGGCCGATATGCGGGTAGGCGCGAAACACGGCCTGGCTTTCGGGGACAGCGGAGAGCCGGGGATCGACGATGACGGCTGCGCCGGCCGCCGTCGCTGCGACATAACCCGCCCCAAATGCCATTCCGCCATGCGTGATCGTCGGCCCGTCCTCGATCACCAGCACCCGCCGCCCCTTGACGGCAGCCGGATCGTCGAGCCGGACGGGCGAAGCTGCCTCCAGGATCGGGGCCGCTGCATTCACGGCCCGCAGTTCTGCGCGCGCAGTCTCGACATCCTCCGCTCGGGCGGCGTCCACCTTGTTGATGACCAGCAGATCCGCCATCCGCGCAACGGTCTCGCCAGGATGATGGGTGGCAATCTGCCGTGGGCGCAAGGCGTCGGCCACCACGATATCGAGATCGGGGCGGACGAAAGGAAAATCATTGTTGCCACCGTCCCAAACGATGATATCCGCCTCCTTGTCGGCGGCGGCGAGAATCGCCGCGTAGTCGACGCCGGCAAACACCACGTTCCCCAGCACTATGTGCGGCTCGTATTCCTCGCGCTCTTCGATCGTGCAACCCGCACTGTCGAGGTCGTCAAGGGAGGCGAAGCGCTGAACGCGCTCTTTCAGGAGATCTCCATAAGGCATCGGATGCCGGAGCACGGCGACGCGCCGTCCGCTCGCGCGGAGGCGGCTCGACAGCCACCGCGCAATCGCCGATTTGCCGCAACCGGTCCGCACGGCGGTGACAGCGATCACCGGGAGGGCTGAGGTCAGCATCGTGGCGCGCGGACCCAGCAGCGTGAAGTCCGCTCCGGCCGCCAGCGCGCGCGAGGCAAGATGCATCACCTCTTCGTGTGACACGTCGCTATAGGCAAACACCACCTCATCAACCTTGTGGCCGCGACACAACGTCTCGAGTTCGGACTCAGCAACGATCGGAATGCCTTCCGGATACAGCGCGCCGGCCAACTGCGGCGGATACCGGCGGTTGGCGATGCCCGGGATCTGCGCCGCCGTGAAGGCAACCACGACCCGTCCGCTATCTGCTCGATAGACGACATTGAAGTTGTGAAAGTCGCGGCCGGCTGCGCCGAGGATCACGACCCGTCGGCAACCCGCCGTCGCTGATGACGCTCGCGGTTCCGTCTCAGATGCAATAGGTCTGGATCGGCGGGAAACCATTGAACTCGACCGCGGCACAGCTCGCCGTGTAGGCTCCGGCGGAGAGAAAATCGAGCCGATCGCCGATTGCAAGATCAAGCGGGAGCGTATACTCTGCTTTTTGATAGATGACATCCATACTATCGCAGGTTGGCCCCGCAAGGATCACGCTTTCGGACGTTCCTCCCTGATGGGGTGTGCGGATGCGATAGTGGATGCGTTTGCCCCAGGTCTCGGGCAGACCATTGTAAAGCCCGGCGTCGAGATAGATCCAACGGCGATGCGCATGGTGCGACTTGCGGGAAATCAGCAGGACCGTGCTGCGCAGCATGCCCGCGTCACCGACCAGATAACGCCCGGGCTCGACAATGAGGCGCGGCCTGGAACTTCCGAAACACTCCCGGAGTGCGTCATCGATTGCCGTGGCGTAGTCGGCAAGCGGCGGAATGGGCAGTCGATACTGCGCCGGAAGCCCGCCCCCGACGTTCAGCCGTTCCAAGGGGAGGCCGGCCTGCGCGCAGGCCTGGAACACCTTGGCCGCATTCTCGATCGCCGGACGCCAGCGCAGAGGTTCCGTCTGTTGCGAGCCGACGTGAAACGAAACTCCGGCAGGCCGCAGCCCCAGCGTCCTCGCCTTCTGCAGGAGGTCGACAGCCAGGTCCGGAGTGCAGCCGAATTTGCGGCTCAACGGCCATTCCGCTCCTTTGCCTTCCGCCAGGATACGGCAGTACACGCTTGCACCCGGTGCGCTGCGGGCGAGCTTTTCGAGTTCGCCGGGGCTATCGAACGCGAACAACGCGACACCCTCGGCATAAGCCTGAGCAATCTCGTTCTCGCGCTTGACCGTATTGCCGAAGGACAGCCGTTTCTCCGAAATTCTCAGATCGCGGCAGCGAAGCCTCTCGCCTTCACTCGCAACATCGAAGCTCGCACCGAGCTCGGCAAGGGTGGCGATCACCTCCTGCGCCGGATTGGCCTTGACCGCATAGAAGATCTCCGCCTTCGGAAAATGCGCCCGAAGTGTCTCATACCGGGCTCGCACGATATCGAGATCGATGACGAGGCAGGGCGTGGGAGGTCGTCGTTCGGCAAGAAACCGGTCGATCCGTTCCATGCCGGCTCCCGCGATGGCCGGAATCTCCGGATCCGAGAGTGGAGACCCGACAAGCTCCGTCCTGAGTATCTCTCTCTGTTCTCTGATCATGACGCCTCGCCGCGACCATATTGAAAATATTGTCGACAGATACATTCCGGCGCTTTGATCAGGATCAAAGCCGATAAACCGCCGAGGCCCGGCAGGATATGGCTGGCTTGTGACGGCGTTCGATCAGCTCCGCGGCACGCGTCCACCCGCCGGTGCCATTGACGTCGATCAACACACCGGGCCGCGGGCCCGCTACGTTGTTTTTCAATGATTGCGAGGCGGCAATGGGCGAGACAGCGCTCCTGAGGAAAAACGGCCGCCCATGAAACGGGTTGCAGCCCTCGCGGCTGCTCTCGCCGTGCTGGCAGGAATTGCCTGGTTGGTGGCGGAACGCCTCGCGTCGGTGCCGCCGGCCGGCACACTCTATGGCAATGTCGAGATACGGCAAGTCGATCTCGCCTTCGACAGCGAAGGCAGGCTGATGCGGATGGGCAAGCAGGAGGGCGATCGCGTGCAAGCCGGTGAGACGATCGCCGCACTTGATGCATCCATCTATGAGAACGCGGTGCGGCTGGCAGCCGCCCGGCGCGATGCCGCTCGGGCCGCTCTCGATAAGCTCCTGAACGGTACCAGGCCGGAGGATATCGCACAGGCCCGCGCCAACGTCGCAGCGGCGAAGGCGGCGGTCGCGAACACCCAGGTGACATTTGCCCGCCAGCAGGCATTGGTGGCGACCCACACCGTCTCCCAGCAGGTCCTGGACGATGCGCGCCGGGCATTCGATACCGCCCGAGCGCAGTTGGCGCAGACGGAAGCCGCACTCACCGAGGCGTTGGTCGGCCCACGGGTCGAGGACATCGACGCCGCACGCGCGGATCTCCGCGCTGCGGATGCGACGCTTAGTCTTACCCGCACCCAGCTCTCGCATACCCGCCTGATCGCACCATGTGACGGCATCGTCATGACGCGGGTGGTTGAACCAGGCACCGTGGTCCTGCCGACCACGGTCGTCTATTCGATCGCCATCAGCGGCGAAGTCTGGGTTCGCGCCTTCGCGCCGGAGACGATGCTTTCCCGCGTCGCTCCCGGGACCGAGGTCAGCATCGCTACCGACGGTAAGCCCGGCCGGAGCTATCACGGCCGTATCGGCTATGTCTCACCGCAAGCGGAATTCACGCCGAAAACCGTCGAGACCCCGGAACTTCGCACCCAGCTCGTCTATCGCATCCGCATCCGTGTCGAGAAAACGCGGTTGCTGGCGTAACCCCCTGATATTCCTAGGCTTGGCCCCCACCTTGTGATCTCATTGTGTCCCCATCCCGTCGCCCTGAGCAAGGGGTCAGCCCAAGAACCTGTCTAGGAGTTTGTTTGAGGGGTTGCCAGGGGCTTCGAATTTGACATGTGGTTGAAGGTGATGTCCGATGATTGAACGCGGTGGATTTAGCAGAGCAATAGGCAATGCGATTTTCAGAAAGATACGGATACAGGCCCATCAGGTCGCAGTTGCAGGTCGAGTCGATAGACGAACCGCTTAGGAACGGGCTTTGGAACGTTCTTTACAACGCGATCCTACATGATTGGGTCGGGCCATACCTTCCAGAGCACCATGCACGCATCGTTAAGCGCTTTTGGATGGAGTTTTTGAAGCAACCGATTGATCGAATACCGTCCACCGGCGCCGACTTCGTTAGAAAGTTCAGAGAGATTTTCTTCCTTCATCCTTGGTATGATGTGTATGATCTCCTTGAATTTTTCTGCGAGCAGTCATCCAGTCTGTTCTGCGAACGCGCCGGGATTTTCGTCAAACTATGCAACGACGTAATGACAAAAGAGATGTCGGCGTGGCGAGTGGTCGGGCAGCACATTGCTAGAATCACCTCCGAGGAGGAAATCGCGGCAATCGAGGAGGCAGAGCGCCCGACCGACAAGTTCACGCCCGTGTCCACTCACATCCGATCTGCCGTCGCGTTGCTGGCAGACAGGCAAAACCCAGATTATCGGAACTCTATCAAGGAGTCGATCTCGGCAGTCGAGGCGATTTGCCGCATCACAACGAAAGAACCAACTTTGGGAAAAGCTCTGAAAAGTCTTCCGCAAAAGGGTGTCATCGTTGATCCCGCCATCGAAGGTGCTTTCCATAAGCTATACGGCTATACAAACGGTCCGCAGGGGATTCGACACGCTCTTCTCGATCAAGAAACCCTCGACCATGACGACGCCAAGTTCATGTTGGTCGCGTGTTCAGCGTTCGTCAATTTAGTGCGCGCAAGGGCACCGGCAAGCTGACAGGTGGGTCTGGAGCCAACCGGCGTCGGCCCAGCGTTGGGGCCAGGGGTGTTGGCCTATTTCCACACGGGCGGCGCGCCGTTCCTAAGTCCGGAAGAGGTCAAAATCTAAGCCATCGGCGATAATCTCCGGTCCCCGCCGGCGCCGAGGGGGTTGCCCATCGAGGCCAGGGCGCACCGGCCCTAAGACTGCGGGCCTCGCGAACCTCCGGGCCATGCAGGCAATCCTCGTCGCGGACAGCAAATCATCACCCTGTTTGACGATCATGCCTTCCTTGCGGTGATAGTTGCCAAACTCTTCGGCCCATTGCCGATGGCGGGATCACCCGCAACGCGGAACAGCTCGGCCTCGACCAGGCGATACAGGCTGGCGAAGTCGGTCAGGCTGCCCGCCTGCAGCTTGTGGTTGTTCTTCAGCGTGCGGGCTATCTGCGCCCCGCCGGTATCGGCTGCCTTCTCACTACGAGTGATAAGCGTGCGCCAGGCTGCCGCCGCTGCTTCGAGGGCCTTGCGAAGATTGGTTGCCGCCCGGTCCCGTGCCCCGAGATGATGGGCCGTAGCCTTGATGTAGGACTGGCACTCATGCTGCCTACAATGATGCTGTCCGGCATGATATTCGACATCGCTTCCATGCCGCATTGGCTCCAGCTTCTCACCTATATCGTGCCGGCGCGGTATCTCGTGTCGATCCTGCAAACGCTGTTTCTCGCCGGCGACGTCTGGCCGATCCTTCTGCCGAACCTGGCCAGCCTCGCCGTCGCAGCGACGCTGGCCGTCGGCGCAACGTTCGCCGTCACCCGACGACGGCTTGACTGATGCTGCGGCGGATCCTCGCCCTGCTCGCCAAGGAGCTGGCGGCGCTCTGGAACGACCGCAAGACGCGGTTCGTGATCCTGATCCCCCCGCTGATCCAGGTGATGCTGTTCGCCTATGCGGCCACCTACGATGTGACGAACGTGCCGCTCGGCATCTGGAATGACGACGCAGGAAACCAGAGTGCGGCCTTGTTGCGTCGCTTCACAGGCTCGCCCGCCTTCCATCCGACGGTGGCGATGGAGAGCCCGGCGGAGCTGTCCGCGGCGATCGATGCCAGGCGGGCCGCCGCGGTACTGCACATCCCGCAGAACTTCTCGGCTGACATTCTCGCCGGCAGGAGTGCCAGCGTGCAGCTTGTTCTCGATGGACGCAGGTCCAACACGGCACTGATGATCCAAAGCTACGCCGCTGCCATTGTCGCCGCTTTCGCACGCGACCGCGATCCGCCGGTGCACCAGCCCGTGTCACTGGACGTACGGGACTGGTACAACCCGACGCTGGAGAGTCAGTGGTTCATCCTGCCGGGGCTCGTCGCGGTGTTGTCGATGATGATGGCGATGCTGGTGGGTGCGCTTTCTCTTGCGCGTGAACGCGAACTCGGGACGTTCGAGCAGCTTCTGGTGACGCCTTTGCGTCCCACCGAGGTCCTGGTCGGCAAGGCGTTGCCCAGCATGATCGTCGGGCTTATCGATGCCAACCTCGTGACGGCGGCGGCGCTCTTTTGGTTCGGCATTCCCCTTCTCGGCAGCATCATGCTGCTCGAGGCGATGCTTGTGCTCTATCTCCTGGCGGGCGTCGGCATCGGGCTCGTGATCTCATCGATCACGCGGACACAACAACAGGCCATGCTTGGCGTGTTCGTGGTTGCTTCGCCAATGGTCGTGCTGTCCGGCTACGCGGCACCGGTCGAGAACATGCCCCCGATCGTCGAACTTATCGGCCGTGCCGACCCGATCCGCTGGATGCTGCTGATCGCCCGGGGGCTGTTTCTTCAGGACATGCCGCTGGCGGTCGTTCTACAGTACGCTTGGCCACTGGCAGTGATCGGGGCAACAAGCTTTGCAGTGGCCGGTCTCGCGGTTCGGCGCGCCGTCGGTTGAGGCCAAATATCTCAGTGTAGCGCTTCGCAGCCTGCCACGCCGAGCGCCCGGCGATCGCGGATCCCGATCCGCGCACGTTCGATGGAAATCGTTCCCTGGCGCTGCAAGTGGGTCAGGCCGCGGCAGACGGTTTCGATCGTCAGGCCGAGGTAGTCTGCGATATCCGTGCGGCTCATCGGCAACTCGATTGGAGAACCATCTCCGGCACCCGTCCGTTCGGCCATCTCCAGCAGGAAGCTCGCGATTCGCTCGGAGGCGCTTTTGCGCCCCAGCAGCAGCATCCGCTCGCGTCCGGCGCGGAGCTTGCGGGCGCTCAACTCGCGCAGCCGCCGTGCGAGTTCGTGGTCCCTGTCAGCGAGCAGCTCGAGCCCACGCCGCGGATAGCGGCGCAGCGTCGCCGCCGTCACGGCCTCGGCGCTGAAATCATGTTCCTCCAGCGCCTCCCATCCGAACATGTCCCCGGGCAGCAGGAACTCGCCAACCTGGCGGCGGCCATCCTCCATCAACCTGACGGTGCGCACGCATCCGCTCACCACGACGTAGCAATATTCCGCCGCCTCGCCTTGTCCGACGATTTCTTCCTCGCGATCGGCGCGCACGATGACGGCCTGAGACGCCAGCGGCTCCAGGGCACGTGGCTTGCCCATCCAGACGACGGAACCGTCGGCCCCCTGGAAACCGGGAAGCTTCGTTGACTGGCCGTGCGATGCCATGCTGCAGAGCATTTCGTCCTCCATACCCACGTTTCGCTTTGTGCCGGCAAGGAGTAGCGGAGTGAGCAGCCGGCCGAAATCGGGTATGCTGCGTACGGGATTCTACGTATGGTGCACTGCATGGGGATGCCGGAGACCATCCATGTCGTGGACGATGACGCGGCTGTCTGCGATTCGCTCCGCATGCTGCTGGAGGCAGCCGGCTTCACGGTTCGCACCCATGCCAGCGGCGCGGCGCTGCTGGCCGCGGCACCCGACACCGGAGGCTGCGTCCTCACCGATGTCCGCATGCCGGGAATAGACGGTCTCGAGCTGCAACGGCGACTGCATGAATGCGGCATCAGCCTGCCCGTCGTCGTCATGACCGGCCAGGCAGACGTTCCGATCGCCGTCCGCGCCATGAAAGCCGGGGCGATCGACTTTCTGGAAAAACCTTTCGATGACGAACAGCTTCTCGGTGCCGTGCGCCGCGCGCTCGAACAAAGCAGGCAGATTCGCCAGAGCCTCTCCGTTGCCACAGAGGCGACCGGGCGACTTGCCTCACTCACGCCACGCGAACACGAGGTACTCCGGCTTCTCGTCAGCGGCCTCGCCACCAAGGCGATTGCCAAAACGCTTCGCGCCAGCCCCCGTACGATCGAAGTGCATCGGGCCCGCGTGTTCGAGAAGCTACACGCCCGGAGCCTGCCCGATCTGGTTCGCCTGGTCCTGGCGGCTGACGGCAAAGACGGGAAGAGCAGCGGCTGATTGCGGGGCCAGACCTGGTGCATCCGGATGCGGCCCTCTTGACCTGGGTCAATGCCGTTCGTGCCCTTCTGACATCTCGTGGCGGGACTTGACGGAGGAAATCAAGCCCATGCCGTACGACCGGAACGAAGATTTGCCGCTCCCGGTTCAACACGCGTTGCCGATGCATGCGCAGGACATCTATCGGGCGGCCTTCAACAACGCCTGGCACCAGCGCGTGGGCACGGCGGCATTCGACGAGGCTGTGCTTCATCGGATCGCCTGGGCAGCGGTGAAGCGGCAGTATCGCAAAATGGGCGGGATTTGGATTCGGCGGGAAAGTACTGCCGCGTGACACGGCCTGCGCGACCCGGGAACCTAGAGCAATTTCCGTTCGCCATGGCTCACGGTAACTGCTCCAGCTTTTTGTTTTGGCAAGCATCTTCACGTGATCAGCCGATTCCGTCTGATCGCGAACTGCTCTAGCCTAGACCCCTGTCGGGCTGACTGTGCAGCCCGACAGGGGTCTCGCGGTTTATGCGAGCCCGCGATTCACGCCCTCCGACGATTCGGCCGCGGGCGATCGCGGGCTAGTATCCGGAATCATACTTGGGTGATACACGGGCACCCTCACCCGGCGCTTCGCGCCGCCCTCTCCCAGAGGGAGAGGGCAAGGTATTTCGAGGTCATGTGAGTGAGTCACTTATGAGCGAGAGTTGGTACTAGTTTCCGTTTCCGCCGATGGCATTCGGCCGGCAGACGCGCCGGATTCGAGCATGGCCCGGCACGTCGCTCTCGGTGTCGACAGACCGTTCGCCGGCCCTGTGAACGGGCCGTTTCCTCAGGCTGCTGCTTTGACCTCGATCTTCTTTGGCATCGCGGCCTGGATCTTGGGAAGCGTCAAGGTGAGGACGCCATTGGCAAATTCCGCAGTAATGTCGTCGCTGTTCACCCCGTCCGGCAGGATGAACGAACGCCGGAACTCGCCGTACGTGCGCTCGGTCAGATGATAACCCTTGTCTTCCTCTTCCTTTTCCCGCCGCTTCTCGCCCTTGACGGTGAGCCTGTCATCGGAGAGCGAGACCTGGATGTCCTTCTCCGTCAAGCCCGGCAGCTCGGCAGACAGCTTGTAGGACGAGGCGTCTTCCGTGATGTCTACGGCGGGAGCGGAGATGAATGAAGGCTCGAATGCAAAAGAGGGGAACGGCATCATGCCGAAGCCCGTGCTGAACCGGTCGAACAACCGGTCCATTTCGGTGCGAAGAGAGCGCCAGACGTCGGGCACGCTGGCAGGTGCGGACGCAGAGCGCTTCACCGGAACGGGTGTCGTTGCCATGGAATGTTTCTCCTTCGCTGGCTGATTGACGGTACGTGAACACCTGCCTCGAATGCCACATGCGCAGTGCGTCGATCATTGAGGCAGGTCAAATGCCTGCCGGATTGGACTTGCCGGCTACCCTCGCTTTGTCCTTCGGCGCGTTGGCCGCAGCCACCGCCGAAGATGCGGCCAAAGTTCGGCATCCGGGATCTTGACCAGATCCTTCGCGAGTGTGCCGACAATGTGCGCAGCCGTTGCGGCATCGAGATGCTGGCGGATCGCGTTCAGACTGCGCGGCGTTGCGACCAGAACGAGGTTATCGAACGCTCCTTGCGCTGCTCCCGTATTGAGCCTGGCGGCCACGATTTCTGCGAAATTGGCTTTTTCAAGGATCTTCGGGTCGCTGTGCGGGGCCAGCGCATGATGTGCCGAGGAATCACTGTGAAAGGCAGCCCCCGGATGGTCGGAGCGAAGCTCGGTTGAGCGGATGTGAGCCGTGGGCGAATGCAGCGCCGCTTCCTCGTGCGGTGCGCCGTTCTCGCCTGGTCGCACGAAGCGGACGTGCTCGCCATCGGCTATGGCGATGAGTAATTCCCGGTGCTTTGCCATCCTTGATGCTTTCGTTTGCGGTACATTCATTCAATAAATAGTTTAACCAAGCCGTGCCGAGTCCTCATTGATGAGAGTCAATGTCGGCCGATTCCCGGCGGCTCACACGGGTCGTGCGGTTTATTCGAGCCAGCGATTCACGCCCTCCGACGATTCCGCCTCGGGCGATCGCGGGCTAGGGGCCGACGGATCCGACACGAGCCATGCTGCCGTTCCTGTTCGCCGCTTCCGCGCTGCAGCGCGGCGATCGGGTCACCTTCATGCTGTTCCATGACGCCGTCCTTGTTGCCGTGAAGGGCGCAGGCGCAAGGATCGTTCCGGTCGGTCCGCCGAACCGTTACGAGGAAATCGCTGCCGATCCGCGGGTGACACTCTGGGCCTGTCGGCCCTGCGTCGAGGCGCGTGGACTGGCCGCTGAGAGCCTCGATCAGCGGGTTAAGCTCTGCGGGATGAACGCGTTTCACGCCGCTGCCAGCGAACCCGATGCGAAGGTCGTCAACTTTTAGGCGTACTCACTCACCCCGCCATCCTGCGCACTGAATAGAAGGACGGCGCGGATCGAGGATCACCCAAGCTGACAGCCGGCACATGGGCAAGATTCACGACATGCCCAGCGCCGGCCGCCCGCGTGACGAGGTGGTGGCGCCTTGCTATCCTTGAAACCAGGTGCCCGGTACGTTCGGCTCGATCGAACCTGAAGGTTGCTCTCCTTTGCCCGATCATCAAACCGATATCCGTGCCGAAATGTCGTCCGATGAAGCGCGCATGCAGTTGGCGGCGATCGTCGAGTCCTCCGATGACGCGATCGTCGGCAAGGATCTGAACGGCATTGTGACGTCCTGGAACAAGGCGGCGGAGTCGATGTTCGGCTACGCGGCAAGCGAAA
The DNA here is from genome assembly GCA_030041375.1 of Acetobacteraceae bacterium. Taxonomy (GTDB): domain Bacteria; phylum Pseudomonadota; class Alphaproteobacteria; order Acetobacterales; family Acetobacteraceae; genus JAKAWQ01. Next base: position 60,666 of record JASHOA010000033.1, on the reverse strand, counting down.
TCATCGGCCATCCGATCACCCTCATCATCCCTCCTGATCGCCTCATGGAGGAGACGGCGATTCTCGACCGGATTCGCCGCGGCCAACGGATTGTCCAGTTCGAGACCGAGCGAAGATGCAAGGACGGCCGGCTGATCCCGGTGTGGCTCAGCGTCTCGCCGATCCGAGATCGCCCAGGCAACATCGTCGGCATCTCGAAGATCGCCCGCGACCAGAGTGCCGCGCATCGTGCCCGGCAGGAGCTGGAGCGCCGCGAAGCGCTGCTCACCTCGATCCTGGAGACGGCGCCGGATGCCCTGGTGGTCATCGACGAGCGCGGGCTCATCCGGTCCTTCAGTGCGACCGCCGTGCGCCTGTTCGGCTTCAGCCTGGAGGAGGTCCTGGGTCGAAACGTCAGCATGCTGATGCCTTCTCCCTATCGCGAGGCTCACGATAGCTACCTCGAACGTTATCTCGCCACCGGCGAACGCCGTATCATCGGAACGCGCCGTGTCATCATTGGCCAGCGCAAGGATGGCAGTACCTTCCCGATCGAACTGGCGGTTGGAGAAGTGAAGGTGCCGGGAGCGCATCTCTTCGCCGGCTTCGTTCGGGATCTGACCGAACGGCAGGATCGCGAAAATCGCCTCGCTGAACTGCAGTCCGAGCTGGTTCATGTCTCGCGCCTGAGTGAGCTCGGTCAGATGGCTTCAGCTCTGGCGCATGAGGTGACGCAGCCGCTGGCTGCAATGGCGATCTACCGCAACGCGGTTCGCAGGCTGCTCGCCGCCGGCGACGTGCAGGGCGCGCAGGCGGCAATCGAGCGGATCTCGGAGCAGGCCGAGCGCGCCCGGCAAATCGTACAGCGCCTGCGCGAGCTCGTGCGGAAGGAGGAAACGGAAAGAAAGACCGAAAGTCTTTCGAAGGTCATCGAGGAAGCAAGCGCGCTGGCCCTGGTCGGCATCGGCCCGGAACTGAAGCTCGGAATACGCGTCGCCGAAGATGCGACGGAAGCCGTCATCGATCGAATCCAGATCCACCAGGTGCTCGTCAACCTGATACGGAACGCCGCGGAAGCCATGGCTGCCTCACCGCGGCGCGAGCTCTCGATCGCCACCAGACGTGTCGGTGACATGGTTGAGATCAGCGTCACCGACAGCGGACCTGGCCTGCCGGAATCGGTCCGCGCCCGGCTGTTCGAGCCGTTCGTCACCACCAAGCCCAATGGGCTCGGAGTTGGTCTTTCCGTCTCCCGCACGATCGTCGAGGCACACGGGGGCGAACTCCGCGCCGAGGACGCGGCGGGCGGTGGCACCGTCTTCCACCTCACCCTTCCCAGTCCCGAGGGGACCGACAAGCCGGCAGGAGACCGGCGCACTCAACAACCCGGCATCGACTGATTTGGGTCAATCGGCGCTGCCCGGCATCGATGCATCGTAGATCCGGTTAGACTGGCCATGATCTGCCGGACGGGTGGGACAGGCCCTGGATATGGAGGCGTATGGCGAAGAGTCCCTTTGACGTGGTGGCGGTCATCGATGACGACCCGGCCGTGCTCGATTCGCTGAGGCTCCTGCTGGAACTGGCCGGACACCGCGTTGCCACCTATGGCTCTGCGTCGGCGTTCCTCGCTGATCAGATGGCCGCGCCGTCGTGCCTGATTCTCGATCACCACATGCCGGATATGACCGGCCTTGAACTCGTCGCCTGGCTGCGCAGGGAGCGGGTGAGTCTTCCTGTGCTTCTCATGACCGGCACGCCGTCTGCCGCCCTGGTCGCCCGCGCAACGCAGCTCGGGGTCAAAAAGGTGCTCTACAAACCGCCGCACGAAGAGGATCTGCTGAGCTTCGTCAGGGCTCCCACCGAATGAACGATCAGGCCCGTGGCCATGATCGCCGAACGCCCGCGCCGAGGCATGCAGGTGCTCATGCCGCCCGCCGGGTGCGTCATCCGCCGCAGTCGGTGTGCGATCTCGGGGTTTCACACCCGGTTTGCGCCATTTCGTGAAGCGGAACGGAGGAGCAGCCAATGCGTGCCATGCTGTTGCGGAAAGCGCGAACGGCGCTCGATCCGGCGGATCTCGCGATTCCGCAACCGGGACCGCGTGAAGTGTTGATCCGTGTCGCGGCCTGCGGAGTCTGCCGGACAGACCTGCATGTGGTCGATGGTGAGCTTTCGGAGCCGCGCCAGCCGCTGATCCCCGGTCATGAGATCGTCGGCCATGTCGTCTCGAGCGGATCCGAGGCGAGCCGGTTTCATCCTGGTGAGCGGGTGGGCGTGCCCTGGCTCGGCTGGACCTGCGGGACCTGTGCCTATTGCCGGGCCGGGCAGGAGAATTTGTGCGAGCGGGCGCGGTTCACCGGCTATCAGATCGACGGCGGCTATGCCGAGTACACCCTCGCCGACGAGCGTTTCTGCTTCCCCATCCCTGGCTTCTACAGCGATGTCGCGGCGGCGCCGCTCCTCTGCGCCGGCCTGATCGGCTACCGGTCACTCCGCATGGCGGGCGATGCGCGGCGGCTCGGCATCTACGGTTTCGGGGCGGCGGCACACATCGTCGCACAGGTGGCGCGCCACGAGGGGCGCGCGGTGTACGCCTTCACCCGCGGCGGCGATACGGCGGCGCAGAGTTTTGCCCGGCGGCTCGGCGCCGCCTGGGCCGGAGCATCGGAGGAGAGTCCTCCGCAGGCGCTGGACGCGGCCATCATATTCGCCCCGGTCGGCGCGCTGGTGCCGGCCGCACTTCGCGCCATCCGGCCTGGCGGCGTCGTGGTGTGCGGGGGCATTCACATGAGCGACATCCCTGCCTTTCCTTATGCGTGGCTCTGGAAGGAACGCATGATCCGCTCGGTTGCCAATCTTACCCGCCGCGACGCCGAGGAGTTCCTTGCCCTCGCGCCGACGGTTCCGATCGAGACCGAAACGCACGTCTTTGCGCTCGCCGAGGCGAATGCGGCGCTGGCGGCGGTGCGCGAGGGCAAACTGACCGGTGCGGCCGTGCTGGTTCCGCATTGACGCCCTCGCCCCGGCTGCAAAGTGAAGGCGTCAACCGTGCACGAAGCGCTGCTCGCCCTTCTCAAGCGCGTCTTTGATCTCGGCCATTGTATCGAGCGCGCGCCGGTTGAGGAGGTCGAACACCTCGCGCTGGCTGTCCCTGATCAGGTCGCACATCCTGCGTTCGTTCGCGACCGCTCGCTCGGACATTTGCCGCAGCAAGTCCGCGCAATGCGCTGCGCGCGCCAACGGCGTTTCGGCAGACATCAAGAGGCGCGTCACCTCGTTGAGATCGGCCATCATTTGCTGGGTCATATCGATTTCGCACCGCACCATCGACTGGGCGCCCTGCAGGCTGGCACGGCTGGCCGCTGAGACCGCCTCCGAATTGCGGCGGTACGTGGCCGTGAGCGCGGCGAAATCAAAAATGTTGGACCGCCCGATTTCGGCCATGGCTTGCGCGAGCCCGTTCAGCATGAAGAACGCCTCGCTGGCGCTCTCGCCGGGGGTGCGCTCTTTCGGATCCGCTGCGGGTTTTGCAATGGGTTTCGGCTCGTCTGGCATCGCTTGATCCTCCTTCCGGTGCCGCCCCGGCCTGCCGGGCCGCGACATCTGGCTGCTACTGCCAGCCATGATCGCAACGGGCGCCCTCGAGGCATTGATCCGGATCAAGCCGCGCCGCGATGAGTGCAGGGCGCCCCGGGGCGACAGAAATTCCGGGCCCGGGTGAGTTCTGCCTGCTACAGGTTGGCGGCAGGCGCGCGCAACTGCCTGCCGCTCGCCGGGGGAACTCGCGGATCTGCGTCGATCATCTGACGACCCGCCGATAGAGGTGCCAGGTCGCATGCCCCAGCACCGGGAAGACGATGACGAGGCCGATCAAGAGCGGGATCGAGCCGATCACGAGGCTGGCGGCGATGATGACCCCCCAGGCCAGGATCGCAACCGGGTTAACCGCCAGGGCCTGCATCGAGGTCGCAATCGCGGTCTCCAGCCTCACGTCGCGGTCGAGCAGCAGCGGGAAGGTAACGACGCTGATCGCCAGCACGAAGACGGCGAACAAGAATCCGATGCCGATCCCGGCGATGATCATCACCCAGCCCGGATTGGTTCCGAACACTTCGTGGATGAAAGCGCCGACCGAGGTCGGCGGTTGCGGACCGAGAGTGACATCGTAGAGCAGTCCCGCAACGACGAGCCAGATCAGGAAGATCGCGACCAGCAGGAGACCGAACAGCACGATCCGCCCGAACGCGTGCGAGCGGACGATGCCGAATGCATCGACCCAACTGACGCGCCGGCCCATCTCGCGCTGGCGGCTCATTTCGTTGAGGCCGACCCCGAAGATCGGACCGACCAGAGCGAAGCCGGCGATCAGCGGAAATATCAGTGGCAGCGCGTTCTCGCCGAAGGCAATCCGCGCCAGCACCAACCCGGCCACCGGATAGACGCAGCAAAGAAAGGCGACATCACTCCGCGCGGCCTGGAAATCTTCCCAGCCCCGGGCCAGTGCATCACCGAGATCTTTGAACCCGATCCGCCGCACCACCGGCACGGCATCGGACACGCTGCCCTCGTTCGCGGAGGCGCCGACTGCGTTGCCGGCGACCTTCAGTTCATCCCACACCCATTCGAACGGGCTGCGGCTTCGGATGGCCATGATCGTCCCTCCCGCCTGCGGGCACGCAACCATAGCATCTCCGAAAGGAAAGATGGTTTTTTTTGGGAGGGCCGGACCTTGGAGCCGTTGGGCCCGGCAATGCCGGCGAGGGCCATTGCATCCTGTCAGCAGGGTTCCAGGCAGCACCGAACTGCGAAATCATTCAAGATGTTGCCGGACGATGATCGATCGCAGCCGAAGGACGGCACCGCCCCTTCGCGCCGCGCCGGGAACTTGCCCCGCGGTCGAGGACGGCGCGGCAACCCGGGCATGGTCAGGCGGCGGCGAGATCGGGGGAAAGGTCCTCGTGGAAGCGGTTGCCGGCGGTGGTGGGGCGGACGACGAAGGTGCGGATGACGAAATCGGAAAACCGCTCACCGGGACGCCGATCGGCCGAATAGGTGGCGAACAGCGGGCGAAGTGCTCCGAGAATGCCGTCGTGCGACAATTCGCGGCGATAGAGCTTCGAGAGGCGGGTGCCGTCGAAGGCGCCGCCGAGATAAAGATTGTAGATGCCGGGCCTGACGCCGACCAGCCCGATTTCCGCGAGATACGGGCGCGCACAGCCATTCGGGCACCCGGTCATGCGGATGGTGATTTCGTCCTTGGCAAGGCCAGCCGAGGCCGCGATTTCCTCGAGCGCGTCAAGCAGCGTTGGCAGATAGCGTTCGCTTTCGGCGAGTGCGAGGCCGCAGGTTGGAAGTGCTACGCAGGCCATGGCGTTGCGACGGAGCACGGAGGGGCCGTGATCGAACCCGTGCGCGGAAAGGGTGGCTTCAAGGCGCGGGCGCTGCGAAGGAGAAACATCCGCAATCAGGAGATTCTGGTTCGGCGTGATGAAGAAGCGGCCCTCGTGGAAAGAAGCGATCTCGGCGAGGCCCGAGAGAAGCGCGCGGCCGGGCCGATCGGAAATGCGGCCGTTCTCGACGAAGAGGCAGTAATGCGCGTTTCCGTCTTGCCCCACGAGCCAGCCGGTCGGGTCACCGGAGCGGGTGAAGTGGTAGGGACGGGCGGGAGCAAGGGAGAAACCGAGCCGGCGCTCGAGTTCCGCCTTGAATGGATCGAGGCCGTAGCGCTCGATCGTGTATTTCAGGCGCGCGTGCTTGCGATCCGAGCGGTCTCCCCAGTCGCGCTGCACGGTGACGACCTGTTCGGCGAGCGCCAGAACCTGCCCGGGGGTGATCGAGCCGATCAGGTCGCCGGTGCGCGGGAAGGTGTCGGGCTCGCCGTGTGTCATGCCCATGCCGCCACCGACGACGACATTGTAGGCCGCGATGCGGCCTTCCCCGGCGATCGCGATCAGGCCGAGTTCGTGCGCAAAGACGTCGACATCGTTCAACGGCGGAATGGCGATCGCGATCTTGAACTTGCGCGGCAGGTAGGTGCGCCCGAGGATCGGCTCCTCTTCCTGCTCCGGCGGGGTGAGGGGGGTCCCGTCGATGAAAATCTCGTGCCAGGCATGGGATCTCGGGCGGAGATGGGCGCTGATCGCGCGCGCGGTGGCGAGCACCTCGGCATGCACCGGGCTGGTCGGGAAGGGGGTTGCGATCACGTTCCGGTTGTCGTCGCCGCAGGCGGCCATGGTGTCGAGCAGCACGGCATGGATGCCCTGGATCGTCGGGCGCAGATTGCTCTTGATGATGCCGTGCAGCTGGATGGTCTGGCGGGTGGTCAGGCGCAGCGTGCCGTTCGCCCGGGTCCTCGCCAAATCCGTCATGGCGAGCCATTGCCGAGGCGTGAGCGCACCGCCCGGAACGCGCAGCCGCGCCATGAAGATGTAGGCCTTCTCCATGCGCTTCCGGGCGCGCTCGGGGCGGAGATCGCGATCGTCCTGCTGGTAGATGCCGTGGAACTTGGTGAGCTGCGTATCGTCCTCGGCGAGCGCGCCGGTGACGACATTCTCCAGCCCTCTGGAAATCGTGCCGCGCAGGAACCGGCTTTCGCCCTTGATGGTTTCGTTGCGGGAAAGTGGAGGCATGGATGGCTTCCTCAATAGACGTCGCGCTTGTAGCGGCCGTCCGCGATGGCGGAGCGGAGCCAGACGGCGGCGCCCTCGGCATCGCATCGGGTGGCGTCGGAGATGATGCTGAGCAGCGTCGCATGCACGTCGCGCGCCATCGCCTTCGCATCGCCGCAGACATAGAGAACCGCGCCGTCCTCGAGCCAGCGCCAGAGTTCCTCCCGCGCTTCCCACATCCGGTGCTGGACGTAGATCTTCTCCGGCTGGTCGCGCGAGAAGGCAAGGCTGGCGCGGGTCAGCACGCCGGAGGAAAGCCAGTCCTGAATCTCGAGCTGATAGAGGAAATCGTGAGTGAAGTTGCGGGCACCGAAGAAAAGCCAGTTCTTGCCGCCCGCGCCCGCCGCCTCGCGCCTCTGCAGGAAGGCGCGGAAGGGTGCCAGGCCCGTGCCTGGGCCGATCATGATGATCGGGCAGCCGGGGTCGGCGGGAAGGCGGAAATGCGGATTGGGGCGGAGCGTGAAAAGAAGCCGCTCGCCTGCGTTCCGCCGCGCGACGAGATCGACCGAGGCAACGCCGTTCCGCGCGTGGCCATGGCTCTGCCAGCGAACCGCCGAGACGAGAAGATGAATGGCACCGGCCTCCGGCGCCGAGGCGACGGAATAGAGGCGGGGCGGCAGCGGGCGGAGCAGGCCGGTAAGCTCTCCGGGGGTGAGCCTGGCCGGTGCCGCTTCGAGGAGGTCGATGAGCTGGCGGCCTTCGAGGAAGGATGGCGGAAGCGGGGGTGTTGCGGTCAGGGCGGCGTACGCGGAAAGCTGCGGCGCGGTCAGCGTGGTGATGTCGTAACGATCCGCCAGCGCGGGGCGAAGCGGATCCTCGCCGACAAGACCGGCCGCCTCGAGCACGGCGGAAACGAGCGCGGGATCGTTGCGCGGGGCGAAGGCGACAGAGTCGCCGGGCTCCCAGGCGAGATCGCGCGTCTCATGGGTCAGCTCGAGATGCCAGACCTCCGAGCTCGAGCGGCTGGAACTGAGGAGCTGGCGCTCGGTCAGTTCGGCCTCGAACCGGGGCGGTGATTCGTCCGGCTCGGCGGCGGCGCGGCTGAAATCGACACGGATGACGGCGGCCTCCGTCGCACTCTCCCTGGGCGCGAAGGCGGCAAGGGTCGCGGTGGTCCAGGCGCGGGCGGCAGCCGCATAGTCAAGGTCGCACTCTTCGAGAGGCGCGATCCGCTCGGCGCCCAACTCTGCCAGGCGAGAATCGAGCATCCGTCCCGTCGCGCAGAAATTGGCGTAGGCACGATCTCCGAGCGCGAGCACGGCAAACCGCCGGCCCTCCTGGCGCGGCGCACCGGGGGCGAGGAGAGCCGCCATGAACGGTTCGGCGCGCTGCGGCGGGTCACCCTCACCCCAGGTCGAGGCGATGACGACGAGATCGCCGGGCGGCAGCCTCTCGGGCGCAGTGTCCGCCATGTCGAGCAGGGTCGGCGCGAAACCGGAGCGTTGCGCCTCCTTGCGGGCGGCGCGCGCCAGCGCCTCCCCATTCCCTGATTCGCTGGCGTAGAGGATGGTGAGCGGCACGCGGGGCCGAGCAGCCACGGCCGCGGATGCGGCGGGCTCCTTGGCCCGCGAGGCCGCCTGGAAACCGGCGAGATAGCCGCTCAGCCATTGCACCTGCTCGGGGCTGGCTTCGCGGAGCAGGCGTTCGATCAGTTGAAGCTGATCCTCGGCGAAGGGCGAGGCGCGCAGGACATTCGGCGGTGGCGTCATCGGGACGGAGGTTCCTAGGCTCTGAGGGCGACGGAGTAGGGCAGGGCCGTCATCGGTGTCGCGGCAAGAAGCGGGGCGAAGAGGTCGTGAAACGCGACTACCGGCCCGACCACGATCAGGCTCGGTGCGGCACGGGGGAGGGTGGCGGCAATAGTCCCGGCAGTGGCCAGCGTGGCGAGCACCGCGCGCTGGCGCGGGGTGGTGGCGTCGGCCAGGATTGCCACGGGCTCCTCCGGCGGGCGGCCGGCTTCGATCAGGGCGGCCGCAATCGCGGCCGCCTGGCGGAGCGCCATGTATAACACGAGCACCTCCGCGCCGCGGGAAAGCGCGGCAAGATCGAGCCCCGCCGGCAGTCTGCCATGGGAGTCGTGCCCGGTTGCGAAAGCCACGCTGCGGGCGATGCCACGATGGGTCAGCGGTATGCCGAAAGCGGCCGTCCCGCCGATTCCGGCGCTGATCCCGGGGATGATCCGAAACGGGATCCCGGCTGAGAGCAGGGCCAGTGCCTCTTCTCCGCCACGCCCGAAGATCAACGGATCGCCCCCTTTGAGGCGCACGACCCTGAGATCCTGGCGCGCAAGCGCGACCAGGCGCTGGTTGATGCGAAGCTGGTTCGCCCCTTTGCAACCCGCCCGTTTGCCGACCGGCTCGAGGCGAGGTGTGGCCGCCAGCGCCAGGATGGCGGGCGGGACCAGGGCATCGTGCAGAACGACGTCGGCGCTGGCCAGCGCATGCGCGGCATGCAGCGTGAGAAGGCCGGGATCGCCGGGCCCGGCGCCGACGAGCCAGACCGAGCCCGGAGCGAAATCGGCGGCGAGCAGGCGTGCCGCGGCGCGCTCGAGCAGAGGCGGGACGGCGCTCATGGAAGCCAGCCCGACTGCGCGAGTGCATCGGCGCTGAGCAGGGCAAGCTCACGGAGCGTGTGGCCCTCCGCGCGCCATGCCTGGCGCCGCGCCCCGAGTTCCGCTACGCGCTCGGCCCATTCGGGGCCGAACATGGCGCCAATGCGGTCGCGTATGGCCCCGGCCATGCCGGGGCTCTGCCCGTTCGTGGACACGGTGATCAAGAGATCGCCGCGGCGAAGCTCGGCCGTATTGTGGAAGTCGGAAAGCGCCGGCTGATCCTCGACATTGACGAGAATGCCCCGGGCGCGCGCGACGGCGGCGAGTTCTGCGGCGGCGCCTGGCGGGAGATCGGCGATCCAGAGAACATCGAGCGGGGGAAGTTCCGGCGCCTCGGCCGGGAGGGTCAGCGGCTCGGCACCCGCGGCACGCAGCAAGGCGACGCGCCGCCTGGCCAGAGCGCCGTTGCCGGCGACGGCGAGACGGAGGCGCGAAGGGTTGAGAGCGATCGGCACCATGGTGCCGGAATAGGAAAGGATTTTTTTCGTGCCTGGCAATAGGCACGCCGAGAAAGCGATAAACTCGCCAGAGTGGCTAATACATTAGAAAATTCTCACTGCAAACGGGCAGGCCAGGGCGAGACCGCGCTCCGCCCTCGGGGCGACGCCGCGCCGGTCCGTACAAGCAACGACGTCAGGCCAGGCGCTGACGCGCCAGTGCCGAGCCCGCACCCAGCGCCGCCAGCTTGGCGCTGGCGAGCGCCCGGGGCAGCGGCGCCATGCCACAGTTGGTGCAGGGGAAGAGACGCGGGATGGGCACGTACCTGGCCACCTCGGCGATCAGGGAAGCGACCTCCTCGGGGGTCTCGACCGCCTCGTTGGCCACGTCGATCACCCCGACCAGCACGTCCTTGCCGGCCAGCAGGCTGAGAAGCTCTATCGGCACATGCGAGTTGCGGCACTCGAGCGAGACCTGGCCGATCCGGCTTCGTGCGAGCACCGGGAAAATCGTTTCGTACTGCCGCCATTCGGCTCCGAGGGTCCGCTTCCACGCAATGTTGGCAGAAATTCCGTATCCGTAACAGATATGCACGCAGGTCTGGCAGGCGAGGCCGGCCGCCGCCCGCTCGAGGGCGGCAATTCCCCAGGTCCCGACCTCCTCGAGATAGACATTGAAGGCAGGCTCGTCGAACTGGATGACGTCGATGCCGTCCGCCTCCAGGGCGCGCGCCTCCTGGTTCAAGAGATCGGCCAGCGCCATGGCAAGCGTCGGCCGGTCATTGTAGTGCGCATCGGCGATGGTGTCGGCGATGGTCATCGGGCCCGGAAGGGTGAATTTGAGCCGCCGCCTGGTATGCGCCCGGGCCAGCCGGGCTTCCGTCTCGTGCACACGGCCGGCCAGTGACAGCGGCCCGGTGACGGTCGGGCAGAGCGCTTTGTAGCGATCGGCACGGATGCCCATCTCGACGCGATGGCCGAAGTCGATGCCGCGGATATTTTCCAGGAAGCCGTGTACGAAATGCTGGCGGGACTGCTCGCCGTCCGTCACGATGTCGATCCCGGCGTCTTCCTGTTCCTTCAGCGCGAGCAGCGTCGCGTCGCGCTTGCCGGCCGCGAGATCATCGCCGGCAAGGCGCCATGGCGCCCAGAGGCGGTCCGGCTCGGCGAGCCAGGATGGCTTGGGCAGGCTGCCGGCGATGGTGCATTCCAGCATCGTGTTCTCCTCCCGAGAGGGTTGCCTTGTGGCAGGATAGCGCCGATCAGGCGAGGGCAGGGGGATCCGCGAATGATGGGACGCGTTCCATGGCGGCTTTGCGCGGTGCTGGCGCTGGTTCTTGCCGGGGCGGGTGCCGGGCGCGCGCAGGCAGTCGTGCAGTATCACGCCGACGCGGCGAGGAGCGGACGCTCCGTCGTGCCCGGGCTCACGGCGGCGAAGGTGAGCGCAATGCCGCCCGCACCTGCCCTTAGTGTCGGCCTGGTCGGGCCGGTCTATGCGGCGCCGCTCTATGTCCAGGCATCGGGCCGGCGTGCGGCGTTGATCGTTGCGACGGAGCAGAACAAGGTCGAGGCGCTGGATGCCGCGAATGGCGAGACGATCTGGCAAACCGTGCTGGGCACCCCGGTGCCGTCCTCTTCCCTGCCCTGCGGGGATATCGACCCGATGGGGATCACGGGAACGCCGGTGATCGATGGCGGCGTGATCTACACCGCCGCGATGGTGCTGGGTCACGGCGGCTTGCCGCAGCAATTGGTGTTCGCGCTCGGCCTCGGCGACGGGCACATCAGACCTGGCTGGCCGGTCAGCGTGGGGCTTGCGCTGGCCGGTCAGAACAAGCTCTTCGTCGCTGCGAATCAGGGCCAGCGCAGTGCGCTCTCAGTGGCCCGAGGCCGCGTGTTCGTCGCTTACGCCGGGCATTTCGGCGATTGCCGCTATTATCACGGCTGGGTGGTCGGGATCGAGGAGGCCAATCCGGCTCAGCTCTCCGGCTTCTCGACGGCGGCGCCGGGCGGCGGGATCTGGGCGCCTGGCGGCATGGTCTCGGACGGGCAATCCTTCTTCGTCGCCACCGGCAACACGATGAATGCGGACCGCTGGGCCGGCGGCGAGGCCGTGATCCGGCTCGGGCTCGACGGGCAATTCTCGGGCCGGCGTCAGGACTATTTCGCGCCATCCAACTGGAAACAGCTCGACGATGAGGACCTCGATCTCGGCGCCACCAATCCGATGCTCATCGGCAGCAGCAGCGTGCTGGCGCTCGGCAAGGACGGCAATGCCTACCTGATGAAGCGTGCGAATCTCGGCGGCATCGGCGGTGAGGTCGCGGAAGCGCACGTCTCGAATGTGCCGATCCGCACGTCACCGGCGAATTTCACGAGCGGCGGCGATGAGTTCGTGGTGTTCGAGGGAGAGGGTGCGGATTGTCCGGCGGGTGAGCAGGGTGATCTGGTCGCGCTGAAGATCGCTCCGGGTCCGAAGATTTCCGTTGCCTGGTGCGCGGAGGAGCATGGGCTCGGGGCACCGATCGTGACCACCACCGAAGACGGGGCGAACCCTGTCGTTTGGGCGGTGGGTGCGGAGGGCGACGAGCGGTTGCGCGCGTTCAATGGCACCGACGGGAGGCTTTTGTTCACCAGCCAGCCGATGCACCTTGTGCGGCGCTTCCAGACTCCCGTCGTGGGCGGCGGACGGATTTACGTTGCGGCTGATTCCGCCCTGTACGGCTTCGGATTCTGAACCGGGCCGAGATCGCGGCGCATCAGCGTCGCCGGATCGCCATGAAACTCGGCCAGCCCGACCACCCGCCAGCCGAGCCGCGCATAGAGGCTCTCGGCGGAGCGGGTGACCAGCCAGAGCGTCGGCACGCGCGCGGCGCGCGCGGCGGCTTCCACCGCGGCCACAAGGCGGGCGGAGTAGCCGCGGCCGCGGAATGCGGGCGGCACGAACAGATTGGCAAGCCAGGGCGTGAGATCCGGGCGAGTTTCCAGACTGCTCTCGGCAAGGCTCGCCGTGCCGGCCGGGACGCCGCCGGCGAGCAGGACAAAGCAGTGCTCCGGGCAGGCCGGGCTCGAGCGGCGGTTGCCGAGCCATGAGCGGACAATCGGCAAAAGGTCCGGCCGATCCTTCAGCGTGACGAGATCGAGAGGTGCGTGCGGCATGTCCGGGTGCGGTCGTCGGGGAAAATGAAAAACCCCGCGGGCCTGGGGCCGGCGGGGCGGGCGATGGGTCGGGGGAAGAGAGGCGCTAGCCGGAGGGTCGCGCGCGGGCGCGTATTCCGCTGCGCCGATCCCCGCCAACCGCATCGGGACCGCCGCCGGAGAGCGGGCGTCGGCGTCGTGCGGGGAGGGGCAGGCGGAACATGCAGCAAAGCTAGATTGGCTGGCCCGGTCCGGTCAAGCGCGGTGCGGAACCGATCGAGCATGCCGATGCAGCGCCGGGCCGCGCTTGCAGCCCCGCCGACGGCGCTGCAACGATGCCGCTTGCGTCATCTCGCACGTCTGAAAGGGGCACGCATGGCCGGTACTTTGACCTTCGAGGGCCTGAAAAGCGCCGTCGGCGAAGGCACGATCGACACCGTGCTCGCCTGCTTCCCTGACATGCAGGGAAGGCTGCTCGGGAAAAGGTTCCAGGCCGGGTATTTCCTCGACTCAGGGCACCAGGAGACCCACGCCTGCGACTATCTCCTCGCCGATGATATCGATATGGAGCCGGTCCCGGGCTATCGGGCGGCAAGCTGGGATCGCGGCTACGGGGATTTCGTGCTGCGTCCGGATCTTTCCACGCTTCGCCGGGCGAGCTGGCTCGAAGCAACCGCGCTCGTGCTCTGCGATCTGGTCGATCATCACCATCAGGCGCCGATCCCGCACGCCCCGCGCAATATGCTGCAACGCCAGCTCGCGCGCCTCGCGGCCCTCGGTTATCGTGCGAACGCCGCCTCGGAGCTGGAATTCTACGTCTTCGACGAAACGTTCCGCAGCATCCACGAGAAGGATTATCGCGGGCTCGCAACCGCCGGCTACTACATCGAGGACTACCACATCTTCCAGACCACCAAGGAAGAAGGACTGATGCGCGCGGTCCGCAAGCACCTCGAGGCGTCGGGCATTCCGGTCGAGAACTCGAAGGGCGAGTGGGGACCCGGGCAGGAGGAGATCAATATCCGCTACGCCGAGGCGCTGGCGATGGCGGATCGGCACGTGATCCTGAAGAATGCGATCAAGGAAATCGCGCACGCGCAAGGCAAGGCGGTGACCTTCATGGCGAAGTGGGATTTTTCCCTCGCCGGAAGCTCGAGCCACATCCATCTTTCTCTTGCCGAGCCGGATGGTCGGGCGCTGTTCTACGATCCCGCCTCCGGGCACGGGATGTCGAGGCTGATGCAGCAGTTTCTGGCAGGGCTGATGGCGCACGCCGCCGGGATCACCTGGTTCCTCGCGCCCTACGTCAATTCCTACAAGAGATTCCAGGCGGGAACGTTCGCGCCGACCAGGCTGGTCTGGGCGCATGACAACCGCACCGCGGGATTCCGCATCTGCGGAGCCGGCACGAAATCGGTGCGGGTGGAGTGCCGGATCGGCGGCGCCGATCTCAACCCCTATCTCGCCCTGGCCGCCCTGCTCGCCGCGGGAATCACGGGCATCGAACAAGGCCTCACTCTCGGGCCGGCCTTTTCCGGCGACGCGTACCGGGCAGCGGAGGTGCCGGAGGTGCCGAAGACGCTGCGCGCGGCGATTGCGGCGATGCGAAGTTCAACGATGCTGCGCGAGGCCTTCGGGGAAGAAGTGATCGAGCACTACGCGCACACCGCCGAGTGGGAGCAACTCGAATACGACCGGCGGGTGACGGACTGGGAATTGCGGCGCGGTTTCGAGCGGGCGTGAGGGGCGGGCGGAAATGAGCAACCTGGTTGGCGACTGGAACTATCCGACGACCGTGCGGCTTGGCCGAGGCCGCTTGCAGGAGCTGCCGGACACACTTCGGGAGTTCCGCATCGCCCGCCCGCTCGTGGTGACCGATGCCGGGCTGGCGCGATTGTCGATCACGCAGAATCTCCAGGAGTTGCTGGCAGCCGCGAACGTTCCGTTTTCCCTCTTTTCCGAAGTGCGGCCGAATCCCGTCGCCTCCGGGATCGAGGCCGGCAGCAGGGCGTTCCGCGCCGGCCGCCACGATGGCGTCGTGGCATTCGGCGGCGGTTCGGCGCTCGATAGCGGCAAGGTCATTGCCTTCATGGCCGGCCAGCGGCTGCCGGTCTGGGAGTTCGAGGATATCGGCGATCGCTGGAAGCGCGCCGATGCCTCGGCCATCGCTCCGGTCGTGGCGATCCCCACCACCGCCGGCACCGGCTCGGAGGTTGGGCGCGCTGGGGTGATCACGGATGAGGCCACGCATACCAAGAAGGTGATCTTCCATCCCGGGATGATGCCGAAAGTGGCGATTCTCGACCCGGAACTCTCGGCCGGGATGCCGCCCAAAGTGACGGCCGGAACCGGAATGGATGCGCTGGCGCATTGCCTCGAAGCCTATTGCTCGCCTTCGTACCACCCGATGGCGGAGGGAATCGCGGTCGAGGGCATGCGGCTTTGCTTCGCTTATCTGCCACGAGTCGTTGCCGATGGCGCCGACCTGGAAGGACGCGCAGAGATGCTGGCAGCGGCAGCCATGGGCGCGACCGCGTTCCAGAAGGGGCTCGGTGCGATCCATGCGCTTTCGCATCCGGTCGGCGCGCTCTATGACACGCATCACGGGATGACGAATGCCGTCTTCATGCCCTATGTGCTGGTGATGAACCGCCCGGCCATCGAAGAGAAGATTTCGAGGCTCGCGGCGTACCTTGGCCTCGGCGCCTCGTTCGATGCTTTCCTCGAGGCCGTGCTCAAGCTGAGGCAGCGGCTGAAGGTGCCGCACACGCTGGCCGGGCTCGGCATTTCGGGCGAGAGGCGGGAAAAAATCGCGGAGATGGCACTCGTCGATCCGACCGCTGGCGGCAATCCGCTGGAACTGACGCGCGTGAGGGCGCTCGAGATCTTCGACCGCGCGCTGGCCGGGAGGGTTTAGAGCGGAGCGTGCTTGACTGGAATCGCTCCGCGATTCCCAAGGGGGAGAGGCAAGCGCGTGAATCCGCTCGGTCAGACAAGAGAGAGCGTGTTCAGTCAAGCTGAATACGCTCCGGATCGCAGGGCGGAAAGGCGGTGTGCATTCCGCCCCGCTATCGTTCCGCGTTTGGCCCGCGCGCTGCCAGTGGACGTACGGTCTTCAACCTGAATAGGATGATGCACGATTGGTGTCGGGGTGGTGACCATGCGGCAAGCGTTCTCCAGCGTCTTCAACGACGGATCCGCCAACCTGCGCAACAAGATTGCCGGCATCTATGCCGTGCTGATCGCCGCCAATGTCGCTGCCTGGCTGTGGGCGCTGGCAGAGTTCCGACACAGTCCGGTGCTGCTCGGCACCTGCCTCCTCGCCTACAGCTTCGGCCTGCGTCACGCCGTCGATGCCGACCACATCGCCGCCATCGACAACGTCACCCGCAAGCTGGTGCAGGAAGGCAAGCGGCCGGCCGCCGTCGGCTTCTTCTTCTCGCTCGGCCACTCCACGATCGTCGTGCTTGCGGCAGTTGCGATCGCCGTCGCGGCCACGGCGTTCCAGGATCGCTTTCATGCATTTCAGAATGTCGGGGGCGTCATCGGCACGTCCGTCTCGGCGCTGTTCCTGCTGGCGATCGCGGCGATGAACATCGTGATTCTGACGACCATCTACCGTACCTTCCGCCGGGTGAAGGCCGGCGCGCCGTATCAGGAGGAGGATCTCAGCATTCTGCTGGCCGGACGTGGGCTGCTCGCGCGCCTGTTCCGGCCGCTGTTCCGCATGATCCGGCAAAGCTGGCACATGTTCCCGCTCGGCTTTTTGTTCGGCCTTGGCTTCGACACGGCGACCGAGGTCGCCTTGCTTGGCATATCCGCAGCGGGGGCGGCGCAGGGCATGCCGATCTGGTCGATCCTGGTCTTCCCGACGCTGTTCACCGCCGGCATGTCGCTGGTCGATACCAGCGACGGCGTCCTGATGCTGGGGGCTTATGGCTGGGCCTTCCGCAGACCCATCCGCAAGCTCTACTACAACCTGACCATTACGTTCGTGTGTGTCGTGGTCGCTGTGGCCGTGGGTGGGATCGAGGCGCTCGGCCTGCTCCAGGACCGGCTTGGCCTGAAAGGTCTCTTCTGGCAGGGCATCGGCACGCTGAACGACCATTTCGGGATGATCGGCTATCTGATCATCGGCATCTTCATTGCAAGCTGGATCATCTCCGCTGCCATCTACCGGCTTCGCGGCTACGACAGGCTGGACGTCGAAACCGGGTGATTCTCTCTCATGGCCTGGCACGGTGCTCCGATCATCACGAGGTCGTTCGGATGCGGCCTTGTGCGATCCGGAATGCCGGCGGGCTAGAGCACTTTCCGTTCGCCATGGCTCACGGTAACTGCTCCAGCTCTTTGTTTTGGCGAGCATCTTCACGCGATCAGCCAATTCCGTCTGATCGCGATCTGCTCTAGTGCACGGTCCCGGGAGGAAGGAATGGTGCGCCGGATAACGTTCTCTGCGGCTTTGGCCGCCCTGATTGGTGTCTGTCGTATCGGCCCGGGGATCGCTGCCGATGCGCCGCCGGGCCTCTCCGTTCCTGCCGCCCTTCAGGGTGCGTGGTATGTCGGGGAATCCTGCAGCGACGTCACCTCCTATTTCTTCCGTGGCGACGGCTGGTCCATCGGGATCGAAGAGCAGGCGGATTCGGAGACGATAGAGGCGGATTCGTCATTATTTTCGGTGCTTCAGATCGAACCGGACGGATCGATGATCGTTTCGTCCTATTGGGAAGACCCGGTCAAACGCGCGTTCGTTCCGGCGACATTCAAGCTGACCCCCTCGGGATCGCGGATCGTGGGCTCGTTCGTCTCCCCTCCCGGCGCGGTGAATGTGCCCAAAATCTCCGAGATCAGGTGCGACAATCCGGAGATTGCAGGAAAGCCATGGCCGCTCGTATCGGACTATCTTTCGGATCTCACAGGCATCCTCGACTCGATTTCGACAGTTCAGAACGCCTGCAACACGGATGCGCACGCCTGCGCGGATGCCGTCGTCTCGGTCCTGGATCTCAATCATGACGGCAAGGTCTCTTCGGCCGAACTCGTTAGCTTCTTCCGCAGGGCATCGAAGCTCGGTATCCTGCTCGGCAAGACGGTTCCGGGAACCAGCATGTCGCACGCGGAGTTCACCCTGGAGCAGGTCACGGGTGCCGAACTTGGAGCCGCTGTCGTCGGGCCGATTTTTGCCCAGATCGTGATGTCCAACATCGATTATGACGGAGACGGCTTCATCGAGCCGGGCGAGCTCGAGACATTCCTCCGCCAGGTCGGAATGCCACCCGGCCACGGTTATCTCGGCCGCCTCATCGAATCTGCAAAGAACAGTGCAGAACAGGCGGCCCGCTCGCTCAATGCCTGGGAGCAGCTCCTGGGCGCATTCGGTGGCCACTGACCGGGCGCGCGGCGCGGCGGCTGCCCGGTGGGCCGCGGGGATTGCCGGCGGGCGCGGGTGGTCGGATAACGGCGTCCACAGGTGAAGGGAGATCGTGCCATGCCGGACGATGTGGCAATGAAGCGGAGTGTTCGGACCGAAATGCCATTCAGTGGCGAAAAACTCGACCGGCTGATGGAGGAGGCGGGGCTCGACGTTCTGCTGGTGACGTCCAAGCACAATGTGCAGTACCTCCTCGGCGGGCACCGTGCGCAGTTTTTCAGCTTCATGGATGCGCTCGGCATCAGCCGCTATCTGCCGGTGCTCGTCTATCCCAAGGGCGCGCCTGAAAAGGCCGCCTATATCGGGCATCATCTGGAGCGCTACCAGATCGAGGTCGGAAGCTTCTGGGTGCCGGAGATGCGCGCCGCTTCCTCCGGCAGCGTCGATGCGATGGAGCTTGCCATCGAAGAGCTGCGGAAACTCGGTCTTGCCGGCGGAAGGATCGGGGTCGAGCGGTCCTTCCTGCCGATGGATGCGGCGGAGGCGCTCCGTGCCGGCCTGCCGCAGGCACGGATCGGCGAGGCCCTGGTGGTGCTGGAGCGGCTGCGCGCGATCAAGGGACCGGAGGAGCTGGCCAGGCTGCGCGAGGCTTCGGAGCGGATCATTGCCTCGATGCTGGCGGTCATCGCGCGGCACGGACC
Source organism: Acetobacteraceae bacterium (assembly GCA_030041375.1). Lineage (GTDB taxonomy): Bacteria > Pseudomonadota > Alphaproteobacteria > Acetobacterales > Acetobacteraceae > JAKAWQ01. Next base: position 41,758 of record JASHOA010000033.1, on the reverse strand, counting down.
CGGTTCGACCAAGCGCGAGATCGCCGAGGATCTGAAACGCGAGGAGGCAAGCCGCGGGCTCGATTTCGAGTATTGCCTGATCACCGCGGGCTCGAGCCTCAACCGCGCGCCCTCGGAACAGAAATGGGAGATGGGCGAGCCCCTTTCGCTCGATTCCGGCGGCAACTACCAGGGCTATATCGGCGACCTGGCGCGCATGGCGGTGCTCGGCGAGCCGGACGGCGAACTCGAAGAACTCCTCGGCAAGGTGGAGGACGTGCAGCAGAAGGTGTTCCGGATGATCGAGCCGGGCCGGCCGGGCGGAGAGCTCTTCGCCGCCGCATCGCGCGCGCTCGCCTCGTTGCCGGAACACAACCACATGCACTTCATGGCGCACGGCATGGGCATCATCAGCCATGAGGCGCCACGCCTGCCGACCGGCGGGCTGATGTCCTATCCGGCGAAGGACGCGGAGCGGCCCCTCGAGCCGGGAATGGTGCTCTCGGTCGAAACCACGCTCTCGCATCCGAGGCGCGGCTTCATCAAGCTGGAGGACACGGTGGCGGTGACGGCGGTGGGCCGGGAAATCCTCGGCGAGGGCGCCCGCGGCTGGAACCGCGGCGGCACTGCCGCCCACCCCTGAGGGTTGCCGCGCGCTTGGAACACAAGGAGATGTCTGCCATCGTGCGCGCTGCAACAGCAATCCGGCGGGGCGTGCGATGGCAGGGGCGACGGTTGCCGACTTCCTGGCCGCGGCGCTGGCGAGTGCGGGGGTCAGGCGGATCTGGGGCGTCACCGGAGACAGCCTGAACGGGCTGAACGACAGCCTCCGTCGGCTCGGCCGGATCGAATGGATGCCCGTCCGCCATGAGGAGGTGGCGGCCTTCGCCGCCGGCGCCGAGGCCGCCGTGACCGGCCGGCTCGCGGTGTGTGCGGGAAGCTGCGGGCCGGGCAACCTCCACCTGATCAACGGCCTCTACGACTGCCAGCGAAGCCAGGTGCCCGTGCTGGCGATCGCCGCGCACATCCCTTCGTCCGAAATCGGGCGCTCCTACTTCCAGGAAACGCATCCGCAGGAGGTTTTTCGCGAGTGCAGCCATTACGTCGAGCTGGTTGCGAACCCCGCGCAGATGCCCGGCGTGCTGCGCACGGCGATGACGCGCGCGATCCTCAGGCGCGGCGTCTCGGTGATCGTGCTGCCGGGCGACGTCGCGCTGGAACCCGCACCCGCAGGCGCACGGCCGGGCTGGACGGTGCTGGCAGCGGCGCAAATCGTGCCGGAGGAGCGCGAGCTGGATCGGCTGGCTGGCCTGCTCAACAGCTCGACAACGACCACCATGTTGTGTGGCGCGGGGTGCGCAGGCGCGCATGACGAGGTGGTGGCGCTCGCCGACGCGCTCGGGGCGCCCGTGGTGCACGCGCTGCGCGGCAAGGAGCATGTGGAGTGGGACAATCCGTTCGATGTCGGGATGACCGGACTGATCGGCTTCAGCTCCGGCTACCACGCGATGACCAACTGCGAGACCCTCCTGATGCTGGGCACGGATTTTCCGTACCGTCATTTTTATCCCGGCGAAGCGAAGGTGGCGCAGATCGATCTTCGCGCGGAGGCTCTGGGGAGGCGCGTGCATTGCGATCTCGCGCTTCTCGGGGATGTGCGGGCAACGGTCAGGGCGCTGATGCCGAGGCTCGCCGGCGGCAAGGATCGGCGTTTCCTGGAAGCGGCGCGCAGGCACTATGCCGGGGCGCGGGCGGACCTCGACGAGCTGGCACTGCCGAAGCCGGGAGACAGGCGCATCCATCCGCAGTATCTCGCCCGGCTGATCAGCGAGCGTGCGTCGGAGGACGCGATCTTCACCGCGGACGTCGGCACGCCGACCGTTTGGGCCGCGCGCTATCTGGCGATGAACGGCAGGCGCCGGCTGCTCGGCTCTTTCAATCACGGCTCGATGGCGAGCGCGATGGCGCAGGCGATCGGTGCCCAGGCGGCGATGCCGAAGCGCCAGGTCGTCGCGCTCTGCGGCGACGGCGGGTTTTCCATGCTGATGGGGGATTTCCTCTCGCTGGTGCAGCTCGGGCTGCCGGTGAAGGTCATGGTCTTCGACAATGGCTCGCTCGGATTCGTGGCGATGGAGATGAAGGTGGCGGGATATCTCGACATGGCGACGGATCTGAAGAATCCCGATTTCGCCGCGATGGCGAATGCCGTGGGTGTATTGGGGCTGAGGGCGGAGCGGCCGGAAGAGGTTGAGCCCGCGCTCGAAAAGGCGTTCGCACATGACGGACCGGCGCTCGTCGACGTGCTCACCGCCAAGCAGGAGCTGGCGCTGCCGCCCAAGATCGCGCTCGAACAGGCGAAGGGATTTTCTCTCTTCATGCTGAAGGCCATCATCAGCGGGCGCGGGGACGAAGTTCTGGAACTGGCACGGACCAATCTCAGGCTCTGAAAGGCGCGCGATGAGTTCCATACGCCAGGAAGACTTCATCGCGAGCGTTGCCGACGCCCTGCAATATATCTCGTACTATCATCCTCCCGATTTCATTCGCGCCATGGCGAAGGCGTGGGAGCGGGAAGAATCGCCGGCGGCGAAGGATGCGATCGGGCAGATTTTGCGCAATGCACGGATGACCGCACTCGGGCATCGACCGATCTGCCAGGATACCGGAATGGTGACGGTATTTCTGGAAATCGGCATGGATGTGCGCTGGGCCGCGGCAACGATGGGGCCCGAGGAGATGGTGAACGAAGCCGTGCGCCGCGCCTGGCAGGCGGAAAAGAATCCTCTCCGGGCCTCGATGGTCAGCGAGCCGGCCGGTGCGCGGCGGAACACCGGGGACAATGCGCCGGCCGTCATTCATGCGCGGGTGGTGCCGGGCGATAAACTCGGCGTCTATGTGCTGGCAAGAGGAGGCGGGGGCGAAGCGAAGGTGCGCTACGCGATGCTGAACCCTTCCGATTCAATTCCGGACTGGGTGTTACGAACGGTGCCGGGGATGGGTGCGGGTTGGTGCCCGCCGGGAATTCTCGGCATCGGCATCGGCGGAACGCCGGCGAAGGCGATGGAACTGGCGGAAGAGGCGCTGACCGAGCCCGTCGATATCCAGGCGCTGGCGGCCCGGGGAGCGCGGAACAGGCTCGAGGAGTTGCGGCTCGAACTTTACGAGAAGGTGAATGCGCTCGGCATCGGCGCCCAGGGGTTGGGTGGGCTGACCACTGTGCTGGATGTGAAGATTCGCGACTACCCGACGCACGCCGCGCTCTTGCCGGTGGCGATCGTGCCGAACTGCGCGGCAACCCGCCATGTGGGATTCGTGCTGGACGGGCGGGGACCCGCACATTTACCGGTGCCGGATCTGTCCGACTGGCCGGAGATTTTTCCCGGTGCGTCCTCCGTCACTCGTCGGGTCTTCCTCGACGGAATGACGCGGAGAGAGCTTGCCGGTTGGCGGGCAGGAGAGATGCTGCTGCTGAACGGCCGGATGTTGACCGGGCGGGACGCCGCCCACCAGCGCCTTGCGGAGATGCTGGCGCGCGGGGAGAAGTTGCCGGTCGATTTCACCAACCGCTTTCTGTACTACGTGGGTCCGGTGCCGACGGCACCCGGCGAAATCGTCGGCCCGGCCGGGCCGACGACCGCGAAGCGGATGGACAAGTTCACTCGCCTGATGCTGGAGCAGGCGGGCGTGATCGGCATGATCGGCAAGGCCGAGCGCGGCCCGGAGGCGATCGAAGCGATCAGGGACAATCGTGCGGTCTATCTCATTGCGGTTGGCGGCGCGGCCTATCTCGTTGCAAAGGCGATCACGAACGCGCGCGTCGTGGCATTCTCCGATCTCGGCATGGAGGCGATCCACGAATTCGAAGTCAAGGACATGCCGGTGACGGTGGCAGTCGATTCCCTGGGAAATTCCGTGCACCGCGACGGACCAAGAGAATGGTGCGCGAAGATCGCCACATTGCCGCCGCTGAGCTAGTGCATCCGCAGCGGGCGAATCTGATCCCCATGTGTCGCGGGAGCGGACAAAGATGAACCCATGGAGCCGGCTCGTCCCTTCCGGCCGCCTGACGCCGGATGCGCTTCTCCTGTGCTTCTCGGCGTTTTTTGCGGATCTCGGCTATCAGGGAGTGACCGCTCTCTTCCCGCTTTATATCGTGTTCCGCCTGCACGCGGCGGTCTACTGGTACGGCATCATCACTGCCATCGCTTTCGGTGGCGGGGCGGGGGTGGGGTACGTCGGCGGTCTCATCGGGGACCGGGTGAACCGCAAAACCATCGCCATTGCCGGTAATACGTTCATACCGCTGATGGCGCTCTCCGGACTGGCCCATGCGTTGTGGCTTTCCGGACTGCTGTTCGTGCTCGGCTGGTGGGCGCGCTACTTCCGGACCCCCGTCAGGCAGGCGCTTCTGGTGCAGGTCACGAGGCCTCCGGAGCGTGGCATGGCGTTCGGCTTCCTGCATGCGCTCGATATCGCCGGGGGAATGATATCGGCACTCGTGGCGCTGCTCCTGATCTCGCTCGGGGTCAGGATCGAAATCGTCATGCTCTGGGCCGTTCCTTCGCTCATCGTCTCGACCGGGCTGCTTTTCTGCGTGCAGCGCACGACGCTCTACGAAGAGACAACCCCGCTCAAGGCAGCGGGCTCGGCACAGCCGCGCCCGCTCGCGGATCAACGCGTGCTCCTGGTCATGCTGCTGGCATCGGCGACCTTCTACGGCTTCAGCTTCTACAATCTCGGCTTTCCGATCCTGACCGCGGCAGGCCGTCACGCCACGACCTACGGATACGCGCTCGGCGTTTTGACCTATGTCGTCTATCTCGGCGTCTCGGCGGCAAGCGGCTATGCGATCGGTACCTCGCAGGCCTCGCCACTCCGTTCATTATGGCTGCTCGGATACCTCCCATCCGCTCTCGGCTCGGGGCTGATCGGACTCAGCGAATTGCTGCACATGCACGCGATCGCCTTCTATCTGTTCATCGCCTTGCTCGGGCTCGGCATGGGCGGGGTGGAGACACTCGAGCCGACGCTCATCTCCTCGCTCGTCGGTTCGACAAGGCTTTCGCGCGGAATGGGATTCCTCACCGTCTCGAGAAGCATCGGACAGTTCCTGTCCAATCTCGTCATGGGCATTCTGTTTTCGTTCAGCCGCTCGGCGCCCTATTTCTACGCGTTCGCCTCGGCCTCGCTCGCGACCTTGATCCTGCTCGCAGCGGAGGCGCGCTACCTGAAAGGCGGAACCGATGCTGCCGTCCGCCCGTCGGAGCGCTGAGCGGCCCGCCTCACCGAGTTCCGTGGGTTCGCGAATATCCGCTGGGAGGTGGTGAGCGCCAGCCTGCCAGCCGGCCTTCCTGCGGGCGGAAAATCTCCACTTTCAAGGGAAAGCACTTCGCCCGATCGTCCGAGTGGCTGCCGCTGCAATCGCCGCCCGGGCAGGCGGAGAGTGCCGAGAGGAGATCGATCTCGGCAAAGAACTCGATGAAATCGCCAGGCCGCACCGGGCTCGCCTTCATGAAGTACTGGTGCGTATCGCGCGTGAAGCCCGTGCACATGAAGACGTTCATCACGTCGTGGATATGTTGCTCGGCCTCTGTGAGCGGCATGTTGCGCTCTGTGGCCAGCGCGCGGGTGAGGTTGGAATGACAGCAATGATGGTATTCGACGTCCTTCAGCAGCAGGTTGGTGTAGGGGTCGCAGCGGGTCCCGATCACGTCGTGCACGCCGCCCCCGTCCTCGTCCCACCCATACCAGTCGAGCGTGTCGTGGGTAATCGTGGCCATGGGGCGAAAGCTCGGCAAAGTACTCCAGAGACGATCCCCGGTGCTGAGGTGGGTCGCGTGCATGGCGCGGGTCTTGCCACTGAAAAAGCGCTCGGAAAGATCGGCGGCGTTCCAGAGATTGAGATCGCCGACCTGCGGACCCTCGATGCTGACAATGCGGAAGAAATGCCCGGCCGGCACGCTGAACGCCTTGCCTTCGCGTGGCGGCACAGTCAGCTCGGAGATTTTCGTCATCCCGGAGCGTGCACGCTCGTAGAACGCGGCATCGAAGGGCGGCAATCGATCGACCGAATAGACCACGACGGTGGGTGCTCGGCGCCGCTCTGCCGCGTCCGGCGGCTCAGGCATGCGGCCTCGATGCTCCATCTTTATCTCCTCCCTCCGCGTGCCAGGGCATGATATCGAGGAACTCTCCCGCAATCATCCCCCGGTAATCTAGTACCCGGAATCACACATGGGTAACACAGGCTCCCTCACCCGGCGCTCCGCGCCACCCTCTCCCAGAGGGAGAGGGTAAGGTGTTTCGAGGTTATGTGAGTGAGTCACTCGTGAGCGAAAGTTGGTACTACCGATCGCGGCCCGGATGGAGAGGAGCGCTTCATGTCCCTTGATCTCGACAAAGAGTTCCCCCGTCGCAGGCTCGGCTTCTGGCCCTCGCCGATCCATCCGCTGCCCCGCCTGTCGCAGGCGCTCGGCGTGGAGGTGTGGGCCAAACGCGACGACATTTCTTCGGGCCTTGCCTTCGGTGGCAACAAGGTGCGAAAGCTCGAGTGGCTCGCGGCCGATGCAGTCGCCAAGGGCTGCGACACGCTCGTTTCCATCGGCAACGTCCAGTCCAATCACACCCGCCAGGTGGCGGCGGTTGCCGCCGTCCTTGGCATGCGCTGCCGGCTGGTGCAGGAGGAATGGACCCGCTGGGACGACCCCGTGTACGACAAGGTCGGGAACATCCTGCTCTCACGCCTGATGGGAGCGGAGACGGTGCTGGAAGGCGCCGGCTATTCGACCGCGATCAAGGAGACATTCGAGCATGCGCTGGAGGAGGTCCGGCGCGAGGGAGGCAAGCCTTATGCGATTCCCGCCGGCGCCTCGGACCATCCGCTCGGCGGGCTCGGCTATGCGCAGTTTGCCGACGAGGTGGTGACGCAGGAAAGGGAGCACGGGATCTTCTTCGATACGGTGGTGACGGCAACCTGTACGGGCTCGACCCAGGCCGGCATGGTCGTCGGCTTCGGCGCGCAGCAAAAACGGCGGCGACTGATCGGTATCGACACCGCGGCGAACGCCGCCATGACGCGCGCGGCGGTCAGCAAGATTGCCCGCGCGACGGCAGCGCTGGTCGGCCTCAACCGTGAGATAAGGGACGAGGAGATCATCGTCGACCCGCGTTTTGCGGGCCCGGATTACGGCTTGCCGGATGAGGCGACGATCGCCGCCATCCGCATGGCTGCCCGGTTGGAAGCGATGCTGACCGATCCCGTCTACGAGGGAAAATCGCTGGCCGGATTGATCGCCATGGCGCGGAGCGGCGAGATTCCCAAAGGAGCACGGGTGCTGTACGTGCATCTCGGCGGCGCGCCGGTGCTGAGCGCCTATCACAAGGCGTTTGTTTGACCGGCCCTTCAGGCCCAAGCAACGGAGGAGAGTGAGGCATGCCGGAACTGCCAGCCCGCGCCGATGTCGTCATCATCGGCGGCGGCATCGTCGGCTGCAGCGTCGCCTATCATCTGACCAAGCGAGGCTGCCGGGACGTCGTGCTCCTGGAACGGAGGCAGTTGACCTGCGGCACGACCTGGCACGCCGCGGGGCTGGTCGGGCAGTTGCGCGCAACTCACAACCTGACGAGACTCGCACAATATACGGCCGGACTTTACGCTGCGCTCGAGGCGGAGACGGGGCAGGCGACCGGGTTTCACCAGAGAGGCTCGCTGGCGCTCGCCACCAACGCCGAGCGCTTCGAGGAGTTGAGGCGGGGAGCATCCATGGCGCGATGCTTCGGCCTCGAGGTCGAGGTGCTGACTGCGCCCGAGGCCGCCAGGCTTTGGCCGCTGATGGATGCGCATGACCTCGTCGGCGGGGTCTTTCTTCCCAAGGACGGCCAGACGAATCCCATCGACACGGCCCAGGCATTGGCGAAAGCGGCGAGGGCCGGCGGCGCACGCATCTTCGAGAATGTGCGCGCCACCGGGATCCGCACCGAGAACGGCGAGGTCGATCGCGTCGTCACCGGGCAAGGCGAGATCCGCGCCACTCACGTCGTGAACTGCGCCGGCATGTGGGCGCGCGACATCGGCGGCTGGACCGATGTCACCATTCCGCTGCATGCGGCCGAGCATTTCTATATCGTCACGGAACCGATCGACGGGTTGCCGCCCCATCTGCCGTCTCTGCGCGATCCCGACCACTGCGCTTATTTCAAGGAGGACGCCGGCAAGCTCCTTGTCGGCTGGTTCGAACCGGAAGGAAAACCATGGGCCGCGGGGGGCATTCCCGAAAGCTTCTGCTTTGGCCAGTTGCCGGAGGACATCGACCACATTGCACCGTACCTGGAGAAGGCGACGCGGCGCGTGCCGCTCCTGGGAAAGGCCGGCATCAAGCTCTTTTTCAACGGGCCCGAAAGCTTCACCCCGGATGATCGTTACATCCTTGGCGAGACGCCCGAGGTGCGCAATCTGTTCGTCGCCGCGGGGTTCAATTCGATCGGCATCCAATCCGCGGGCGGCGCCGGCAAGGTACTGGCGGATTGGATCCTGGACGGGCATCCGCCGATGGACCTCTGGGACGTGGACATCAGGCGCTTCCACCCGTTTCAGCGCAACCGCCGCTATCTCTTCGATCGCACAACGGAGTCGCTCGGTCTCCTCTATGCCATGCACTGGCCATTCCGCCAGCCGGAGACGGCGCGCGGGGTGCGCAGATCGACCTTGCACGATCGGCTGGCCGCGCGCGGGGCCTGTTTCGGCGAGCGCGCAGGCTTCGAGCGGCCGAACTGGTTCGCCCCGGCCGGGACCGTCCCGGCCTATCGCTATTCCTACGGACGGCAGAACTGGTTCGATCTCGCTGCCGAGGAGCACAAGGCGGCGCGCGAGGCGGTCGCGCTGTTCGACCAGTCCTCCTTCGCCAAATTCGTCGTCGAAGGTCCGGACGCAGAGGCGGTGTTGAGCCGCATCTCGGCGAACGACATCGCCGTGGCGGCGGGGCGCATCGTCTACACCCAATGGCTGAACAGCCGTGGCGGCATCGAGGCGGACGTGACCGTGACCAGGGAATCCGAGACGCGCTTCCTGGTTGTCAGTTCCTGCGCCACGCAGACACGGGTGCTGGCATGGCTCAAGCGCCACATTCCCGCTGAGGCGCGAGCGGTCGCCGTCGATCTCACCTCCGCCTACGCCGTGCTCGGCGTCATGGGGCCAGATGCCCGAGCCCTGCTGCAACGCCTGTCGGCCGAGGATCTGTCCGCGCCGGCATTCCCGTTCGGAGCGTCGCGAATCATCGACATTGCCTACGCCCGGGTGCGGGCCAGCCGCATCAGCTATGTCGGCGAGGTTGGCTGGGAGCTTTATATCCCGACCGAATTCGCTCCTGCCGTCTATGACGCGATCGTTGCCGAAGGGGAGTCACTCGGTCTGAGGCACGCGGGCTATCATGCGATGGATTCGCTGCGCATGGAAAAATTCTATCGCGAGTGGGGCCACGATATCACCGAGGAAGACACGCCTTTGGAAGCAGGTCTCGGTTTCGCGGTCGCCTGGGGCCGCAACCGGGACTTTATCGGCCGCGATGCGTTGCTCCGCCAGAAGGAAGCCGGGATCACGCGTCGCCTGGCGTGTTTCGCATTGCAGAGCGACGCTCATCTACTCTATGGCAACGAGCCGATCTGGCGCGACGGCGCGCTCGTCGGGCGCATCACATCGGGAGCATTCGGCCATAGCGTCCGCCAGCCCCTCGGCATGGGATATGTCGGCAACGGCGGGGCGGCGCTCGAAGAGCGCGACATCCTTTCGGGGAGTTTCGAGATCGAAATTGCCGGAGATCGCGTTCCCGCCTCGCCGTCGCTTCGTGCGTTCCATGATCCGGCGGGCACACGCCTGCGGAGCTGACCGACCCGAGCCCGCCCGGCGCCATCCGCGGATGTGGCGTGGATCAGGCAGGAACGAAACTGTCCGGCCGCGCCATCGGCCAGGTGTCGCGATAGCGCGGATCGTCGGTGCCGGAGAGCAGCTCTCCGGGGGCCAGGAAGCGGTAGATCTGGTCGAAGCGCGCGTACTCGGTCTCGCTGATGCGGCGCGAAAAATGGTGCGGCCGAAGCTCGCACGGATGGCTGAGGCCGGCAGCCGCGATCACCTCGGCCAGGGCCCGGGTGGTGGTCGCATGGAAGCGTGCCACGCGCTCGCTTTTCAGAGGAACGTCGAGTGCACGGCTGCGGGCGGGATTCTGGGTTGCCACGCCCGTCGGGCAGCGGTCCGTGTGGCAATGCTGCGACTGGATGCAGCCGAGCGCGAACATGAAACCACGTGCGGCATTGCACCAATCGGCGCCGAGCGCCATCGCCCGCGCGATATCGAACGCGGAGATGATCTTGCCGGAGGCGGCCAGCCGCACGCGATCGCGCAGCCCGATGCCAACCAGCGCGTTGTGCGCAAACATCAACCCGTCGCGCATCGGCATGCCGATATGATCGGTGAATTCGAGCGGCGCGGCGCCGGTGCCGCCCTCTTTCCCGTCGATGACGATGAAATCGGGAACGATGCCGGTTTCGAGCATCGCCTTGCAGATGCCGAGAAATTCCCAAGGATGGCCGATGCAAAGCTTGAAGCCTGCCGGCTTGCCGCCGGAAAGCTCGGCCAGCCGGGCCACGAATTGCAGAAGGCCGATCGGGCTCGAGAAGGCGCTGTGACGGGCGGGTGAGACGCAGTCCTGGCCCATCGGAACGCCCCGCGCCGCAGAGATCTCGGCGGAGATCTTGGCGGCGGGCAGCACGCCGCCATGTCCTGGCTTCGCTCCCTGCGACAGCTTGACCTCGACCATCCTGACCTGCGGTTCCTGCGCTTGCGCGGCGAAGCGCTCGGCATTGAATGTCCCGTCCGGGTTGCGGCAGCCGAAATAGCCGCTCCCGATCTCCCACACGATGTCGCCGCCCTGGCGGTGGTGCACGCTGAAGCCGCCCTCGCCGGTGTCATGCGAGAAGCGCCCGATCGCAGCGCCACGATTGAGGGCGCGGATCGCGTTCGCGCTGAGCGCGCCGAAACTCATCGCCGAAATGTTGTAGATCGAAGCGTCGTACGGCTTGGCGGAACCTCCGCCGATGACGAGGCGCAGATCGTCCTCCGTCGGATCGCAGGGGTTGATTGAATGATTCAGCCACTCGAAGGCGCGCGTGTTGACATCGAGTTCAGTACCGAAGGGGCGCTTGTCGAGCTGTCCCTTGGCCCGCTGATAGACGACCGAGCGTTCGGTGCGGTTGAAGGGCATGCCGTCGATATCGCTTTCGAGAAAATACTGCCGGATCTCCGGCCGTACTTCCTCGAGCAGGAAGCGAAGGCGCCCGGCGATCGGGTAATTGCGCAGCAGCGAATGGAAGGGCTGGACGAGATCGTAGATGCCGAGCGCGGTCAGTGCGAGGGCGAGCAGGAGGAGCACGAGAAGCAGAGGGTGGCGGGCGGCAAAGGGGAGCGTGAGGACGACGACGACAACAGAAAGCGTAAGCGGCAGGAATCGCCGGGTGAAAGGCAGGGCCAGGGTCATTGGCGTGCTCGCAAGGCTGTTCGGCGGCGGTGCGCCGCAAGACGCGTTTTACGCGACCGCGGACCGGCCGGCCAATGAATTGGCCGCGTCAGGTCGGCAAGGACGGGCTGGCATCCGTTGCTGTCGCGACCGCCCGATGCCCCTTCCAGGCGTCCCGGAATGGTCGCCGCCAGGACCAGCCGAAAAAGCTGGCGAGGAATGCTCCGACGATGGCGGCGGTGGCAACGGCGAGCAGTGCTGAGCCCGCCTCGGCCTGCTGGTCCAGCCGATAATAGGCGCAGAGCCGGATCGGCGCGGCGAGGTAGAGGCCACCGAGCGCCCCTACCTTGGAAATGATGTTCGCGATCACGAACAGGCGGCCGAGCGGCGGCATCCGCTGCCAGCTCAATCCCAGCGGCATCCCGACCAAAAGCGGCAGGCTTACGAACTTGGCAACTTCCATGCGCCAGTCACCGAGCGCCGAATCGAGCGCCACTGGCAGCATCCAACAGGAGGTCGAGAACAGTACCAGCACGATGCCGGGAATCCCGAGCCAATCGGCTTCTGCAAGCCATCGCGGCTCGAACCGGCGCACTTCCGGAGCGATCAGGATGCCGACCACGGCGAGCAGCGGGATCTGCACCGTCATGTGCAGCGCCATGTCCGATTCGAGCCCGCTTCTCAACGGCGGGAGCCAAAGCCCGAACCAGAGGATCGCTGCGGCGGCGAGGCGCAGCATCAGGACACCGCGTGAGCCGCCTCTGCCAGCAGAGTTGCCGGCGGGCCGGCATCGAGAATCCGCACCAGACGCCCCTGCCCATCCAGCAGGTAGATGGCGGCATTGTGGGTGAATCCTCCGAACCGGTCAGGTATGACGACCACACCGAAGCTCTTCAACAGCGCCCTGAGACCCTCCCGGGTGGCCGGCACCGCGACCCGCCAGCCTGGCGCGTTGGCTCCAAACCGCGCGGCGTAGGATCGTAGCGCGCGCGGCCCGTCACGCGCAGGATCGAAGCTGATGCTCAGCAGATCCACTCCCGAGGTGCCTCGGTCCTGCCTCAGAGTGGCGAGGACACGGCCGAAATCGTCACCCAGGATGCCGCAGATCGTCGGGCAGTTGGTATAGATGAACTCGACCAGCAGCGCCTTGCCGCGATAGGCGGCGAATGTGAATCGCCTGCCGTCCTGATCGACGAGAACGGCGTCGGGAACCGCCCGCGGGTGATGCTCGACCGCGAGTCGCCGTGCACCCTCGGTGGTGACAACCCGGAAGCCCGAGGTCGCAAAGCCGAGGGTTGCAAGCCCGGTCGCAATAACAAAGCCGAGCAACGGCAGAAAGCCGCGCGTCATTCCGCGGCGGCCTCCGGCAGAGGTTGCGCCACCGCCGTCATCGGGAGACGAGCCAGCGCCGGCACGCGCACCAGGAACTGCACGACCATGATGCCGACCCCCAGCACCACCAGCAATGCACCGAGCGAACCGATCCGATCATAGGTGAGCCACGGCGCCAGGTGCACGGCATAGCGGCGCGGCACGCTGGCGCTGCCGGCTGCCAGGAAGGCAACCACGAAGATGATGCCGCCGCCTACGTAGAGCCAGAAGGCGGCCGGTTCCGTGCCGATCGTCTCGTGCGGCACCTCCTTGGCGGTCCAGGTCATGTAGCCGAGAAACATCGCAACCGTGCCGAGCAACAGGTAGGTATGAAAATGCCCCGGCACCCATTGCGTGTTGTGCATGACGCTGTTGACGACAATCGTGCCGTCGGCAATGGCCGGGATCACTCCCGCCGCCCAGCCGAGCACGCCGAGGAAACAGAGGCCGGATGGCGTGTCCCATCGGAGTCCGGAGCGGTGCACCACCGTGAGGGCGCCGAAGGCGGTCACCAGCAGCACCGGCAGGCCGCTCAGATAGGAGATGATCTGGCCGACCACGAGCGCCCACGGTGGCATGGCGAAATCCATCAGGAGGTGATGCGGATAGACGATCAGCACCATCACCGTCGATGCCACCCAGGCAAGATAGAAGATCCGGTTCGTTTTCCAGGGGTGATGCGCATAGAGCGGCAGGATCTCGTAAACGGCGATCACTGCCATGTAGATGGTGGCGTTGATGAACACGTGCCCGAAGAAATAGATGAGATTCTTTGCCACCAGTGCGCTCATCGTAAAGGACGGCACGTAAAGATTGACCAATGACAGGATCAGCACCACGGCGCCGATGACGATGCCGAGGACGTTGACGATCGAGGCCATGGTCGCGGCCGGGACGGCGGGCGGCGGCCCCGTCTTTTCCGGCTTGAGGCCGATCGCCTGCTTCAGGCCGAGCCCGTTCGCGAGGCTGCCGTAGGTGCGCCAGATGCCGTGCAGCACATCGAGATGCAGCAACAGGAATCCGACCCCGATCACCAGGAGGCCGAGCATGTACGCCGCCGCCGCATTCGCCGACCAGATGCCATTCGAATGCGCCGGCAGCGGATAGAGAAACGTCCACGCCCCGGCGAAGCCGCCAATGAAGCCGGAGCCCAGGATCAGCACTGCCCCGATCAGGAACAGCACGAGGTTGGCCAGGAATACCGTGGTGTTGACCGGCACGTGGCGGCGGACGAAATGCCACATCACGACCGCGCCCGCGACTCCGGCGATGCCCACCATGCCGGCGCCGTGCATGGTCAGCAGTACATAAAAGAGCCGCGGCTGGACATCGAGATATTGCGCCTGGGCGGCGCGCATCGTCAGGCCGAACAGCATCATCAGCAAGAGCACGATCGCGACCACGGCGATGTAGGCGAGTTCGACGGCACGGGCTGCCGTCTCGCCATCCCGGACTCCTGCTCTATCGGCGCGGCCGGCGTTGGCGCTCATCTCCGCTCCTCCATGGGTTCAGCGCGGGACGACGGTGATCGTTGCTCGCATCACGTGGTGCAGCAGCCCGCAATACTCGAGACACATCACCTGGTAGATGCCGGGTTGTTCGAAGGTGTAGCGCAGCACGTTGTCGAACCCGGGCATCGCCTGGGTCTCGGCCACGATCCTGAGCGACGGATCATAGATCGCGAAGCCGTGGTTGACGTCTCTGCTCGTGACATGGAAGGCGACGGGAGTGCCCGCCTTCACTTGGTTCGGGGTGATCCGCCAGTCCCACTGCTCGCCGACTACCTGGACGCGCTGCACCGGAGCAGCGAGCACCCTGGCGCTGGCGACAGCCCGATAGGGCAGTTCGATCAGGGTTCGCCAGTTGGCGCCAACCATGGCCAGGGCGAGAATCAGGAACAGCCATGGCCTGAGGCGGTACGCCGCAGCCGTCAGCGGCGCGTGATCCACGACATGCCTGGAAGCGCCGTCAGCAACCCAGACGAAGACCCCCACCACGGCCGCCATCAGTATGATGGAGACCGCCCAAACGACGTTCTGGACGACCATGCGCCCCCCGAGCGGCGCTCCCGCAGCCGATTACATACGAGCAACGAAGAGTTGTTCTTGAAACGCTACCAACGGGGCGCTTCGCGAATCAAGCGAAAAAAGAGGCATCATCGATCAATCTTTAATACCCTGGTTCCGGGTCCCGGGGCAGGCCCGCCTCGCCCGCTGCCACAGCTCCAGGACGAGCCCGAGGAAGGTCAGGCTCCAGGCCGCCAGTGCTGCCGCGAACGCCGCCACCAGCAGCGGTGCGAGGAAGGAGAGCGCGAGCGCCCCGGCCATCTCCCGGGTCGCCACGGTGTACATGCCGAGCGGGAACACCCCTCCCCAATAGAGCGGGTCGTAGCGCAGCGGAAACCGTTCGATGATGTGCCGCCAGACGCCGAGTACCAGCAGCATCGGGATCCACCAGGTCCCGGTGGCCCAGTAGAACACGGTGAATCCTTTGAGGAACGGCAGCAGAGAGGCAAGGAAAGGCGCGTCCGACACGTTTTCGATCAGGCGCGCTCCGGCCAGCGTGGAGATCGCCATTGCGCCCATGTTGATCCAGTAGGGCGGCGTCAGATCGTCTGGCGAGAAGGCGAAGAAATTGTAGCGGTAGAAGATCAGGGAGATGATCCAGATATAGAACATGCCGCCCCATAGCCACATCGAGAGGGCAAAGAAGTTCAGCTCGAGCCGATAGGGTTGCGGCCAGTCCCGCGCGATGAGCGCGCTCAGCACCGCGATCGATTGTGTGGCGACGACGGCGATCAGCCAGGCCCCGGTGAGCCCTTCCTCGAGATGTGGCTTGTGGCGCTTGACCGTGAAGGCGGTGAAGATCGTGTAGGTGAGACCGATCCAGAGCAGGATGCCGAGCGTGAGCAGCGCGATCGCGCCGGCGAGGCTGTGCGCCATCAGCAGGACCTGGGTGCCGAGAATCGAGCAGGCAGCGACAGTGGTGAAAAATCCGGGTCCGAGGCGATGGTCTGTCAGGTCGGTGAAGAAGAGCCGCGGATAGCGGAGCATCCGGCCTGCGGTCAGCACCACGAGCACGACAAAGGCGAGAATGTTGAAGGCGAAGAGGGCAAGCGCCAGCGCCGGAAGACCGAAGTCCTGGGCCGCGATCGAAATGATCCCGGTCGCCATGACGAGCGCGAAATAGGCGGGCGGCAGATCCTTCATCCAAGGCCCGTGGCATCGCAGGCCCGTGGCGCGGCCCGCTGTCGATCAGGCGTTGCGCTGAGGAAGGTCCGGCGGCGTGCGGAAAGCAACGTTGATCCGGTTCCAGCTATTGATCGCAACCACCGCGTAGGTGAGATCCACGAGCTCCTTTTCGCTGAATTCCTGCCTCGCGGCGGCATAAACCAAATCGTGTACGGGGTGGTCGGGAATGCGGGTCACCGCCTCCGTCCAGGCCAGCGCGGCCCGTTCGCGGGCGGTATAGACCGGCGCCTCTTCCCAGGCCGGCAGAAGGTCGAGACGCTCCGGGCGCTCGCCGAGGGCGCGGGCGTCGCGATAGTGCATGGCGAGGCAAAAGGCGCAGCCGTTGATCTGCGAGGCACGAATCTTGACCAGCTCGAGCAGCGCCGGCTCCAGGCCGCTCTGATTGACGTAGGCCTGGAGACTGCGCAGGGCGCGGTAGCCCTCAGGGGCGATCCGCCTGGCGTCGAGGCGTGCACTCATCGGAACCCTCACGTGTTGCTCCCGCGAAGGCTACCACCAAGTCGCGCACCGGCAAGACACCTGCGCCTTGTTGGCCCGGCAGTCAGCGCCCCGGAGCAACCAGCGCCAACATCGCGCCTTGCGGATCCGCGCAATGCACGATCATGCTCCCGCCCGGAACCTCCATCGGGCCGTTGAGGATCCGCCCGCCGTTGCCCGTCACGCGGCCGGCGGCTTCCTGGATGTCCGCCACGGTGAAGTAGAAAAGCCAGAACGGGTGCCCTGCGAGATCCTGGTGATTGAACATTCCGCCCGCACCGACGCCGTCGATGGCGAAAATCTGATAAACGCCCATCGCGCCCATATCATGCGCTTCCGCCTTCGTCCAACCGAACAGGCCCGAATAGAAGGCGAACGCAGTCTGCCAGTCCGTGCTGTGCAGCTCGTGCCAGCCGGTGCGGCCGGGCGTTCCGGCTGCCGGCTGCGGCGCCTCTTCTCCCGGGCCGCCCGTGAAGAGCGCGAAGGGAGCGCCTTGCGGATCCGCAACAACAGCGAAACGTCCCACTCCCGGAATATCTTCCGCCGCGCGATGGATCGTCCCACCGGCTTTCGTCAGTCGCGAAGCGACTGTATCGACATTATCGACCCCGATATAGCCCATCCAGCCAGGTCCTGCGCCGCCTTGCGCAGCGTGCGGAGGAATCGCCATCAGCCCGCCCACCGGAACATCGGCCGCGGACAGGATCGTGTAGGAGCGGTCGGCAAGGCCGGAATCCTTCGCACTCCAGCCCATCACGCGGCCATAGAAGCCGGCCGCCGCCGCAGGATCGGTGGTCATCAGTTCATACCAGACGAAACGCGAGGCCATCCTCGTTCCTCCTTCCGATCATGAACGTTGATATCAACGCGACGGGTCTCTGTCAATGACGACGCGCAACAATACGTCCCCGCCGGTTGCGGCTGATGCGGGATCGCCGGCACTCCAGCCGTTGCGGATGCAGGCGGAATGAGCGAATCTCCAAGCGGCCATGACCGATCGCTCTCTTTGTCCGTGCGGCAGTGGGCTCCGGAGGCTGCGCTGCTGTGCCCTCGATCTCGCCGGCCTCAGCCCGCGCGATGCCAATGCGCCGTTGCAGACGCTCGTTGAGCAGGCCGATGCGGCCGCCGATAACGAGAGTGCCGCGGCGATCGCGCTCAGCTGCCAGGTGCTGGAACGCGCACCGGGGCAGGAGCAGGCGCTCGCCCTCCTCTTTCGGCTGCGCAAGGCCGAGCCGCGCCCGGCGGCGGCCGGGAGATGAGTGGCGTTTCCACCACTGCCCGGCCTGCAGGAGCGGTGCTTCCCCCGCTGCGCACTCTCGACCGTGTCAATACCGAAATCGAGGCCGGAAAACTCGACGCGGCGGCCGCCCTCCTCGAGCAGGAGCTCGAGGCGTCACCGCAACATCCGCATGCGCTGCACCTCTCCGGCATCCTCGCGTGGCGCCGCGGAAAAATTGCGGAGGCAGCCGCGCTGATGGAGCGCTCGATCACGCTGGCGCCGGAGATCGCACTCTATCCGCGCAACATCTGCGAGGTCTATCGCGCGCTCGGCCGCTACGACGCGGCACTCGAAGCCGCACTGCGCGCGGTTGCGATGGCGCCACGGGATCCCTTCGCAGAGGCCAATCTCGGCGTCGTCCACTACGACCGCGGAGAGACGGCCGAGGCGCTGGCGGCGGCGGAAAGGGCGATTTCGCTGGCTCCCAATATGGCGATGGCGCATCTCGGGCGGGCGGAGGCGCTGCTCCTGGCGGGTGATTTCGCAGCCGGTCTGGACGAATACGAATGGCGGCTTCGCCTGCCCGGTGCTCAGAGCGAGATGCCGCCGGAGGAAACCCCTGCCTGGAACGGCGAGCCGCTCGGAGCCGGCACGCTCTTGCTGATTGCCGACCAGGGGATCGGCGATGTCATTCAGTTCAGCCGCACCATTCCCTGGGCGGCCGCGCGCACGGGCAGGCTCGTAGTTGCCGCGAGGCCGGAAAAGCGCCCGATCATCGCCCAGTTCCCCAAGGTCTCGGAAATTCGCCCGCGCTGGCAGGATTTTTCCGACTTCGCCGCCTGGTCTCCGCTCGCCTCCCTGCCGCGGCTGGCCGCAACGCGCCTCGAAACCATTCCCGCTTCCGTTCCCTATCTTCGTGCCAATCCCTCCCGTATCGAGCACTGGGAGCGGCGGCTTGCACAAATGGCGCCTCCGGGCAGGCGCCGGATCGGCCTCGTCTGGGCCGGGCGCCCGGAGCACAGCAACGACCGCAAGCGCTCGCTTCCTCTCGCCGCCCTCGCGCCCCTCACCGCGATCGACGGAGTCTGTTTCCTTTCCCTGCAAAAAGGCGAGGCGGCCGGCCAGGTCGGAGAATATTCCGGCCGCGCGCCGCTCATCCATCTCGGGCCCGAAATTGCCGATTTCGACGACACGATGGCGATTCTCGAGTGCCTGGAGCGGACGGTGACGGTGGATACCGCGCTCGCCCACCTCGCCGGCGCGATGGCCAGGCCGGCGCTGGTTCTGCTGCCGCACGCGCCCGACTGGCGCTGGCTTCGCGATCGGAGTGACAGCCCCTGGTATCCGACGCTGTCGCTGATTCGCCAACCTGCGCCCGGGCAATGGGGTCCGGCGGCCGCGCGGGCGGCGGCGGCGCTTGCCGCAACGACGCCGCCGGGCACGTGGAGCGAGTAGAGCATCCGCCGGCTGCTTTGCTTACAACCGGGGGTTGCGGAGGGTCGCAATAAATCCGCCGCTGCGGCCGTTCGCGAACGCCAGGATGGCTACGGCGCGGTTGCCGCAACTGCGAACGCATTCCTGTGCGTCCGGGCGCACCATTTTTCCGGATCACGGAGATTTTTAGTGCTGCCAGCGGCACGATTTGGCAGGGTAACAAAGAGAGAAGAACAGACCGTCCAGGAATCGCCAGCAGGGCAAATTTGCCAGCGGGGTCGCGGACACGGTTGACAGCAGAGTCGGAGCCACCGGATGACGGTGCGCGGACTTCCAACCGTGTGTACCCGGAGGTGCAACCCCGGATCCTCGACCTGATCGGCGAGGTTTACGACGCCGCGCTCGACGAAACACTGTGGCCAAGCCTCGCACCGAAAATTGCAAACACCTTCGGTTCCGCCAGCGCACAAATTCAGGTGCGCCACCTGGAGGCAGGTCGGGTCGAGCGCCTGGCCCTGACCGACAACTACAAAGGTCACGATCTCCAGGCTTATGAAAGCTACTACGCCGCCCGCGATGTATGGGTTGCGCGTGCTGCCGCGCTCGGGATGTCGGGTGTCGTTGCGAGTAAAGACCTCATTTCCGATGCGGAGTTCGAACAGAGCGAGATCTACCAGGACTGGGCCCGATCTCTCGGAATTTTCTATGTCGTCGGTGCGGTTTTCCGGATCTCCGACGATCAGCTTGGCGTCTTGGGGATCCATCGGCCGCGAGCCGGCGGCGGCTATGACGATGAAGCCAAGGCACGAGCCAGCCAGTTTCTGCCGCATCTCAAGCGCGCGATCGAGATCCGGCACCGGCTCGCCGGCCCGGCCACCGCGCGTGCCGTGGCTCTCGAGGCGCTGGAGAGAAGCGGCACCGCGACTTTGGTGGCAAGCGGGGACGGCCGCCTGCTCTTCGCCAACCGCCGCGCCGAAGAGCTTCTGAGAACCGGCGATGCGGTCCTGGCCGCCGGCGGGCGGCTCACGGCGCGCGACCATGAAGCTGCCGCTCGCCTCAGCGCTCTCATCCGCACCTCGGCAGCGACCGCCGGCGGCAGCGGTTCGGGCTCCGGGGGGGTGCTCTCGATCGAGCGCGGGGAGAGGCTGCCGCTCACCGTGCTGGTGGCGCCGTTCCGCCCGGCCCGCGAGGGCTTTGGTGCGCCGTTGCCGGCGGCGATCGTCTTTCTGCGCGATCCCGAAAGCCAGAGCCCGAGAAGTCTTGCCCTGCAAGGCTTGTTCGGCCTCACCGCCGCCGAGGCGACATTGGCCGCCGGCCTCGCCACCGGCCTTGCCCAAGGCAAGGGAGTCGAGGGTCTCGCCACCCAGCTCGGCATCAGCCTCAATACAGCGAAGACGCATCTCAAGAACATCTTCGCCAAGACCGGCAGCAGTCGACAGGCGCAGCTCGTTGCTCTCGTCCTCGGCAGCGTCGCCGTGATGGAAATCTGAGCGCCGAAGAGGGAGGCAGTGTCAGCGGCGGAGGTTGGCTACTCCCTCCATGCAGCCCGCCCAGCCACGCAACGGAATTTCCTCTCCGCCTCACCCAAACAGGTGATGCGGCTGCTCGATTTCCGCTGCGAGACTCGTGCCTGCGGGCGGTGCAGGAGGGCAGTCTGCCGCCGGCCCGCAACCGGCTCGGAGGTTTTGAAACCATGAGGAAGCCCTTTGTTGCACTGGCAGCGCTGGCGGCGCTGAGCGCCGGCACGATGACCTTCGGAGCGGCGACCGCCCAGGCGGCCGCGATCTGTGTCGCCCCGGCTGGTTTGCCCGCCGACTGCGGCGATGGCCTATCATTACGGTTGAATGACAATTCCACGAATGATCTGGGGTTTACTCCTGGCTTGGAGATCATACTCGGAGCTGATTCGGTGACGCCGAACGGCGACGCGGGAACGACGGTAACCGCCCAACCGACCAATCTTTCCATCGGTCCGCAGGTCATTCCATTCCTGCCATTGACGACCGTTCCGAATCAATTCGAACAGGTATTCCCCGACGAGGCCAACCTGACCGTTCCCTGGACGGTCAATTTCACGAACGGGGCAACCACGCTCACCCTCACCACGCCCTCGCTCGTCGGCGTAACGCCGGCACCATTCGCCACCAACGTTACGGTCTCCGGATCCGGCCTCAACCCGACATTCTCATGGACCTATCCGGCCGGAATCGATGGCGTCGACGTCCTTCTGTATGATAAGGCAGCATTGGTTGACGGTGGTACCCCAGATCTCGTGTGGAGCGAGAGCGTTTCGGGAACAACCGGTTCCTTAACCCTGCCAACGACTTTGCAAGGCGGTTACACACTGACTCCGGGGACCCCTTACGCCGTCGTCCTGAAGGCCGAGGTCCTGCGCGATCCGAACGGGCCCCTGGATAACCCGAATATTGCTGCGCAGTCCGACTCCTACTTCGACCTTACGCCGACGACATCTCCGTACACCGAGCCCGTCTACCTGCCGATGGTGAACCCGACGACCGGCGCGTACATGTACGACATGACGGTGGCGGCCGGGACCGAGTATTTCATCGATCCGGAGATTGCCGTCGGGTACGCCTACCAGAGCGGCGCCGGCAATCCCAACTTTGCCTCAGTCCAACTGCCGGATATCCAGGCGAATTCCTTCGACCTCGCATACCTCGAATCCGGCGCCTGGCTGACCACGCTGGTGGCACCAGGCAGCACCTTCGACTTTCCGGATGGCGGCGTGAGCAGCTTCGACGTGACGGGGATCGACCCCTCGCTGACGCTCGATCCCGGCGATACCACGGCGTTCCTCACTGGGCTTACTTTCACGGCTAACGGTTCGTTCACTGGCACGCAGACTCCGCTCACGGAAGACGTTCCGGAGCCGAGTTCGATCCTGCTCTTTGGTTCAGCGCTCGCCGGGCTGCTGGTAATCCGGCGCCGACGCGCCGCGGTTTGAGTGCACGCGCGTGGTTCACCGGTCAGTGCTGCGGGCCGCGGCGTGGCGGGGTCCGGCCGCCGTTCCGCCACCGCCGACTCTCGCCGCGCTGCACACCGCCTGAGGCGGCAGACGGGCGCGCGGAGCGGTCAGGCTTCCTTGCGCAGCGCAAGGCCGAAGGAAAGCCAGGCGATACCCTGGACGATGAGTTCGACCGCGATCAGCACGCCGAGCACCCAGAGGCCGGACCAGGGAAGCTGGCTGTAGAGCAGCCAGGCGACGACCAGGCTCACGATGCCGCTCAGGAGCAGGAGTCCCCAGCGCGGCATGCCGCGATGCCTGATCGCCAGCACGATCCGCGTGATCCCGCCAACGGCCAGGAACGCGACGATGACGATGGTCAGCACGATCGCACCCCGCACCGGTTCGCGCATGATCAGGATGCCGGCAATGAAAGAAAGCACTCCGCAGAAGAGCCCGAACAGGAAACCGCCCCATTCGCGCGTCATGAAGGCGTGGATCACCTGGAACACGCCGCCGACGAGGAGCAGGGCGCCGATCAGGATGGTGCCGGCGATCGTAACGGAGACGACATCGATCCAGGCGATCACGCCGAGCACGATCAGGCCGATGCCGAGGGCGACGAAAAGGCCCCATTTGCCCCGCACGCCACTCCAGTGCTTTTCGGGCTGGTTGGTGCTCAGAGACATCGTTCGGTCCTTTCGGAAGGGAAAGAGTGGAGCCGAGCATAGCAGGCCCCGCGGACTCGGCGAGGGTCGCCTGCCGAAGACGTTGCGGCGGGCGGATGAAGGCGGCGGCCCACTGGCGAGAGCAGAGCATTTGGGGCAGGTCCTGCCGGAGCACGGTCCGTGATCGGGGCTCGCTCCCGGCACCCGCCCGCGATCATGACGACGGGGGCAACGTTTTCCAGGAGCGACTCCAAGCGACGTTCGGGCAACGCGGGTGGACCGGCAGCGCCGCGGATCCCTTGCAGCTATCCATTGGCTCTGCTAGAGGCGCGGCCATGCCCCGGTCCAGGCGGTAAACGGCCAAGCCGATGAAATTGCAGGCCGCCTGCTCTATTCCTCCGCTGCCCTCTGCCGCCGGCGACAGGCATCGGCGGGGCAGAGGAATGAGATCGCCAATGCGTCGGCCCGGAAGGCGCATGCGCACGCGGAGCGTGGTGGCCAGCCGCCCGGCCGCAGCCTAAACTATTGGATTCGCGCCGCGCCGGGCGGCAACAGCGGGAAAGGACTTGGTTGCGATGGCGGTTCCGAAGAGAAAGACCTCGCCCTCACGGCGCGGCATGCGGCGCAGCCACGAGGCGTTACACACGGAGCCCTTCGCCGAATGCCCCAACTGCGGCGAACAGAAGCGTCCGCACCACGTCTGCAGCCATTGCGGCTACTACGATGGGCGCGAGGTCGCACCCGCTGCGGATAAGGGGCTGAAGGGCGTCGTCCGGGCCTGACCCGGCTGAGCCCGGAGGTCAACACCCGTGGCCGGCGCCCCGACACTCGCGGTCGATGGCATGGGCGGCGATCGGGCGCCCGGGGCCATCGTCGATGGTCTCGAAATCGCCGCCGAGCGCCACCCCGAGATGCGGTTCCTCCTGGTCGGCGACAGTGCTCGGCTGAAGCCGCTTCTCGCGCACCACCACCGCGCCGCCGCCAGCGCCGTGCTGCGCCACGCCTCCGAGGTGATCAGCGACGACATGAAACCCACGGCGGCACTCAGGCTGCGCAACGCCTCGATGCGCCTGGCGATCGATGCGGTTGCTTCCGGCGAGGCCGGCGGGGTGATCTCCGCCGGCAACACCGGTGCGCTGCTCGCGCTCTCCAAGATCGTCATCAAGACGCTGCCAGGTATCGACCGCCCGGCGATGGCCGCGATCGGCCCTTCCGAGCGGGGCGACGTGATCATGCTCGACCTCGGCGCCAACGTGACCTGCGACGTGCGCAACCTGATCGAGTTCGCGGTCATGGGTGATGTCTTTGCCCGCACCGTACTCGGCCTTCCGGCACCCACGATCGGGCTCCTCAATGTCGGTTCCGAAGAGTTGAAGGGCGGGGAGCAGTTGCGGGAGGCGGCCGAGATCCTCAAGGAAAGTCCGCTCGGCCAGCAGTTCCACGGCTTCGTCGAGGGTTACGACATCGCCGCCGGCACCACCGATGTGATCGTCACCGACGGCTTCACCGGCAATGTCGCGCTGAAAACGGGCGAGGGCGCACTCAAGCTCGTGCGCGGCCTGCTGCGCCAGGTGTTCGAATCGAGTCTCTCCGCCCGTCTCGGCTACCTGCTCGCCCGGCCGGCGCTCGATCGATTGCGCGAATGGCTCGATCCCGGCCGTTACAACGGCGCCGTCATGCTCGGGCTGAACGGCGTCGTCGTCAAATCCCATGGCGGCACCGACGCTGAGGGTTTTGCGCACGCTCTCGATGTCGCCATGGACATGCTCCTACACGGCTTCAACGAGGGCATCTCTGCCGGCCTCGCGCGGATGGGCACCATCGAGCCGCCAGGCGGGCGCAAGGCGGCGGACGGCGGCCAGCCGCTGGCCCCGGCCATCTGAAGGGTAGCCCGGCATGATCAACGATATCGGAGGGCTTCTGCTCGCCGCGCCCGCCGTGCAGACCGCGCCGGTCATTCGTTCCCTGCTCGCCGGGGCCGGCGGCTACCTGCCCCGGCGCGTGCTCGGCAACGAAGAGCTTGCTCTCTCGGTCGATACATCCGACGCCTGGATCCGCGAGCGAACCGGCATCCGCCAGCGGCACATCGCCGGCCCCGACGAGACCGCCTGCTCGATGGGCGCCGCCGCCGCCCGCTCCGCGCTGGCTGCCGCCGGCGTGGCACCGCAAGGGATCGACGCGGTGATCGTCGCCACCTCGACGCCCGACCAGGCCTTCCCCGCCACGGCCGTCTCCATCCAGCACGCGCTCGGGATTCCGGGCGGTTTTGGCTTCGACGTCTCGGCCGCCTGCACAGGCTTCATCTACGCGCTCGGCGTGGTTGATGCCTTTATCCGTGCCGGCCAAATCCGCCGCGCCCTCGTCATCGGCACCGAGGTCTATTCGCGCATCCTCGATTGGCAGGATCGCACGACGTGCGTCCTGTTCGGTGACGGCGCCGGCGCCATTCTTCTCACTGCCGGCGAAGGCAGCGGCACCGGTGCCGACCACGGGCTATTGTCCACACATCTGCATTCCGACGGCGCACACGCCGATATTCTCTATGTCGACGGCGCGGTCGGCCGGCGCGATCGTCCGGGAACGCTTCGCATGAACGGCCGCGAGGTGTTCCGTCATGCCGTCGCCCGCATGGCGGAGGTCGTGGACGAGGCGCTGGCCGCCAACAACCTGACCCACGCCGACCTGGACTGGCTGGTGCCTCACCAGGCCAATCTTCGCATCATCAACGCGATGGGCCGCCGCCTCCAGTTGCCGCCGGAGCGCGTGATCGTTACCGTCGATCGCCACGCCAATACCTCTGCTGCCTCGATCCCGCTGGCCCTCGCCGAGGGGCTCGCCGACGGACGCATCCGCCCCGGCCATCTGGTGCTGATGGAAGCGCTGGGCGGCGGCCTGACCTGGGGTTCAGCCCTGCTCAGGGTATGAGGGGCTTTCGCCTGCCAAATCTTTGAGCTTTCGTGATTTCTTGACGCCGCCGGACGGCTTGCCCTAGCCTCCGCCGATGGCAACCATCACCCGCGCCCATCTGGCCGAAAAGATCTACGCCGAGGTCGGCCTCTCGCGCAACGAGTCGGCCATCCTGCTGGAGGCCGTCCTGAGCCGGATGGCGGCCTCCCTGGAGAAAGGAGAATCCCTGAAGATCAGTGGCTTCGGAACATTTTCTGTGCGCCAGAAAGGGCGCCGGATCGGGCGCAACCCGAAGACCGGGGTGGAAGTCCCCATCCTGCCGCGACGCGTGCTCGTCTTCCGCCCGAGCCAGAGCCTGCGCGCCCGGGTGAACGGGCTCGAGCCCACGGGAGCCGACGACGAATGAGTGCGCCGCCATCGCGCAGCGCTCCGCCCGCTTCTGCCCCGGCCACCGTCCCGGCCGCGCCGGCCGCCGCAGCCGACCCCGCCCCGGCCAAGGCGCGCAAGGCACCCAATGCCTTCCGCACCATCAGCGAAGTCGCCGACGAGCTGCACATTCCCCAGCATGTGCTGCGCTTCTGGGAAACCCGCTTCACGCAGGTGAAGCCTTTGAAGCGGGGCGGCGGCCGGCGCTACTATCGCCCCGACGACATCGCCCTGCTCCGCCGCATCTCGGATCTCCTCTATACCCAGGGCTACACGATCAAGGGCGTGCAGCGCCTGCTGCGCGAAGGGGGAGGGCGGCTGGCCGAGGAAATTCCGCCCCCATCGCCGGCCGAGCAGGCCGCCGCCGCAGCCGAGCGCGCCCGCAATCCCGAGCTGCCGATGCCCGGCCTCGTCCCCAGCGCCATGCCTTCCGCACGCGTTCTCGTCCGCCAGAAGCAGGAACCGGAGGCGGAGCGCCTGCGCGTGCTCCTGCTCGAGACCCTGCACGAGCTCGAGGCCATCCGCGCCCTGCTCTGACGCCCCGGCCGCTCTGCGTTGCCCGGCCTCGCCCCGGCTGCTACATGACTCACCGGACTCACCGGCCGGAGCGTAGCGCAGCCTGGTAGCGCATCAGTCTGGGGGACTGGGGGTCGTGGGTTCAAATCCCGCCGCTCCGACCAGCCGGGCCTTGCTTGCCAACCATCACCTTTTGAGATAGATTGAGATTGATGTTACAACCAGAAGGTGCCATTTTTCGACCATAAAGCACTTCTAACGGGGTGACGTTCGCAATCACGCGTTCGTGAGCAATGTATCCAGCGGGGCAAGCCCAGAAAGGTCCGGCGCCACCGCAGACTGCGGTACCCAGGCGTGTGCCCCGTGAAAGCGGTGGCTGGTTGATGGGAACCGATGATGCCCTCGGCCCGGCCCGCGGCATCCTCGTTTCGGCCTTGCTCGGAATCCTGATCTGGGCCCTGATCTTCCTTTTCGTCTGGCTGATCTTCTTGCGTTAGCCCGCGATCGCCCGAGGCGGAAACGTCGGAGGGCGTGAATCGCGGGCTCGAATAAAGCGCGAGACCGGTGTCGGGCTGCCCAGTCAGCCCGACACGGGTCTAGCTCTTTGTTTTGGCGAGCATCTTCACGCGATCAGCCGATTCCGTCTGATCGCGATCTGCTCTAAGGCGCCCGGCTTCCCCGTTCCGGTCGCAAATCAAAACCCGAACATGTGGTCGAGGGAGAACAAACCCCCATCGGCCTGCAAGCCATGGTAGCCGAACAGGCGGCAGGTGGTGTCGCGCACCAGCACGTAGCCGGCCGGGCCGGCAGCGGCGAGAGCGGCGGCGGGAAAAACCGCGTCCGGATAGATCAACGCCGAGCCCGAGCAGGCGATCGCGATCCTTTCCTCGGCGATCACCTTGCCGTCCCCGTCGTGCAGCAGCAACGCTGTCTCCGAGCGTGCTCGCCAGACCGCGGAGGCCGGGTAGACGAGGACGGAAAAGCTTCTCCGCCCACCCTCCCCGAGCTTCAGGAACAGCCGCGTCGAAAGCCCGGGCGGCGGCCCGCCGTACGACTGCGGCTCGTCCTTCCAGGTCATCAACGTGTTGAAGATATGCGAGCCGAAGCTGGTCTCCGCGGCATGGCCCGATACCCTGTGCTCGTAGCGCATCAGCGCATGCATCCAGCCGTCCGCCTCGCCTCCCTCGCGGAAGTCATAGACGAGCTCGGCATGTCCGCCCTCGTCGAGGAGGGCGCCGTCGGGCAGCACCGTGTCGAGATCCACCGCCAGATCATGCCGGCGCGGCAGCGCACCGAGGAAGCGCTCGGCGATCAACGCTCCCGCCGCATCGAACACCTCGATACGGAGCGGCAACGTCTCTT
The DNA here is from genome assembly GCA_030041375.1 of Acetobacteraceae bacterium. Lineage (GTDB taxonomy): Bacteria > Pseudomonadota > Alphaproteobacteria > Acetobacterales > Acetobacteraceae > JAKAWQ01. The sequence continues at coordinate 13,679 of JASHOA010000033.1, read as the reverse complement.
GGCTCTCCGCCATCGGATTCGGCTGCACGAGGGTGCGGAAATCCCGCCGCGCCAGTACCGGAAACGGCAACAGAAAGCCGCGCCCCAGCAGGTTCGAAAGCGTGCGGATGCCCGGATCCGGCTGGAGATCGGAACGTTCCACATTGACATGGGCGATGTGCGCGCGCCCGCCGCGAACGACCTCGTAGCGCGGCCGCACCACGTGCCGCCCGGTGCGCACTTCGATCTGCGCGGGCCAATGCACATCCGGCAGCAACTTCCCCACGTCGAGCGCGAGCGTCGCGTAGCCTGCCACCGGTTCCGTCAGGGCAACGGGCGCTTCGGCCCCCATCCTGTCGAGCGTGATGCCGCCGGCGGGAATCGGCGCTGCGTGGCTGTTCTGCACCCAGAGCAGCACCGTCTCGTCCGGCCGCGGCGCCGGCAGCCCCGCGTACCGGTCGGCCGGCCAGGCATTGGCATCGTGCGTGCAGGAAAGAACGGGCGCGGCCCTGCCGTTCACGGAAAACGTATCGAGCGCGTATTTGATGACATCATGGCCGGCCGCCCCGATCACGTGCATGAAGAGCTGGCCCCTGAACGGGCTCAAGCCGAAGCGTGCCCGCACCGCACGGCTGTCGATCACGATGCCGCCCGGCCCCGCCGGCGCCGCTTCCTCCCAGCTTGCCAGCACGTCGCCACCGTCTCCGAACAGGCAGAGCCACAGCCTGACCTCGCGGGCCCCGTACCCGGCCCAGTAATTGGCCGTCACCAGGCGGGTCGCGAGACCGTCCGCATCACGGAAAAACGCGTAGTTGGTCGCGTAGTTCAGCGGATCGAGCGTCCGCCGCCTGTTGCCGAGCATCGCCTCCGGCAGACGCACCGCATCGAGGCTGGCGATTGCGGCGCCCGGCGGCGCCTCTGCGGCAACGCGGGGCTCCATCCGTTGCGTGTCGAAGGCGGCGATCAGCACCGCACGCGCCGCCGATGCGGGCAGTTCCGTCAGCGGCCGGCAGGAATGTCCCGCGCGCACGGTGCCGATGGCGCGCACGTCCTGGACGAAGATGCCGGCCAGCGGCGGGATTTCGGGATAGAGTGCCAGCAACGCCGGCGCGATGCCGTCGGGGTCGAACAGCGCAACGGGAGCGTGTGCGGCGAGCCGCGCATAGAGCTTCGCCACCGCCTCCGCGGCGAGCGGATGCGCAAGCGCCTTGTAGATCACGTTGCCGCCGCGCCGCTGATCGAAGGTTTCAATCTCGAGCATCGTCCCTCCGCTTCACCGAATGCCGAGCCTCCGGCACATTTCCGCTGCCGCCTCGGCGGTGTCGTCGATCGGCGCCACCGGCCAGCTTTCCATCCTCCCGGCAAACGGCCTCACCCGCCCCGCCGCCGCGAGCGCGGAAACGAACAGGCTGTTGCGCCGCGAGCGGCCGGGCAGAGGGGCTAGCATGACCGGTCGCGTCGTGGCCACCGCCTCCGAGATCATGGAGACGGAATCGATCGTGACGATGATGGCATCGGCAAGGCCGAGCAGCCCGAAATAGGGATTCTCCCCGTTTCCGTCCCAGACAAAACCGCCGGCCGGCTCCAGCGCCGCGCGCAGCGCCTCGACTGCCGCGGCCCCCGTTCGCCGCGATGGGGTGAGCGCGATGCCGACACGATCCGCCCGCATCATCCCGGCCAGCATCGCGCCCAGCCGCGCCCCCACCCGGCGGTCGAGCCGGAAGCGCCCGTTCGTCCCGCCCACCAGCACGACAACCAGCGGCCGCGCCAAGTGGGCAAACCGTGGCGCCCAGGCGGCGGCGGCGTCCGCTATCCGCGCCGGCGTCGCCCGGTGCAGGGCCGTGCGTGTCACCACCACGTTCGGGCCGGAAATCTCGTCATGCATGCCGGCGACAACGAGGTCGAATCGTCCGACCGGCATGCGTGGGTGCTGGACCTGCACGACCGTGGCGCCGCGCTGCCGCAACGCCGCCCCGACCGCCGCCCCGACCCCGCCCACCCCGATCGCGAGTTCCGGAAACGGCGGCGCCAGACCGACCGCCGAAAGCGGCTCCGGCCACAGCCGCGCCGCCATCCATCGCCACGGCGCGCGGGGGGCGAGAAGGTGGGTCTCGGCGGCGAGGCAAGCGGCCTCGGCGAGCCCCAGGCCCTGCGAGACGAGGCCGGCATAGCCTTCACAAAGGACATTGGTCCGGGGCGCCGTCACGCCGGCCGCGCCTTGTCCCAGGCGGCGAGGATTTCGGCGGCGAACCCGCTCCAGGCTTCCGCGGCGCTGACCAGCGCGGCCTGTGGCAGCGGTTCGTCGGCGAGCCTCGCCAGGCAGTCGGCGAGCGCCGCCGCTTCCGGGGCGGAGAGCCTGGCCAGGCTTTCGCCGGCAAGCTGCTCCGCCAGCCCCCCGACGCTGGTCGCCACCACCGGCCGCCCGGCCGCCAGCGCCGCCGCCGCCACGCCGCTCTGGCTCGCCTCCCGGTACGGCAGCACCACCGCATCCGCCCAGGCGAACAGCCCTGCCACCTCCGCCTCCGGCACCCAGCGATTTTCCACGCTCACCCCGCCGAGGGCAGCAAGCTCCGCCAGTTCCGCGCTCGCCGGGCCACTGCCGACGACCCTGACCGCGAACCGCCCCGCCGGCAGCTTCCGCAGTGCCGCGGCCAACAGGCCAAGCCCCTTGTAGCGCCTGAGCCGCCCGAAAAAGAGCAGGCGGAATGGCCCGCCGTGCGGCCCGCGCGCCGGCACCGCGCCGAACGTAAAGGGGGGATGGGAGGCCACCAGCAGCCGCTCTTCGCGAACGACCCCCTGCTCGATGAGCTTCGCCGCGACATGCTGGGAAAGCGCCACCACCAGGGCGGCGCCGCGCACCAGCCGTCGCTGCAGCAGCATCTGCAGGAACAGCTCGTCGCCGGGATGACTCTCCGCGTCATGGATCACCGTCGCATAGGGCACGCCGAGGCGGGCCAGCGCGCCGATCATCAGCGGATCGAGCAGCGCCGGCATCGCCGAGACCGCAAGCCCGGGCTCCCGTTCCCTGAGGCGCCGGGCCAGGCCGCGGACCAGCCACGGCGCGGCGGCGAGCCGGCCGAGCAGGCCCGGCCATCCCGTATATGTGGAAAACGGGATCACCGGAACCGGCAGTGCCGCCCCTTGCAGAAGCTCGGCCTGCGCCGAAAGCGAGAGAGAGGCCGTCGTTCCCGGCAGCCGCGCGAAGCCTGCCGCCAGCTCGCAGGCAAATCTCGGCCCCGCGCCGAACCGCCCCCAGTGCCAGACCAGCACCCTCATGGGGCGTGCCTGATCGCCGCCAGCGCTGCCTCGAGCGGCCCCGTGCCGAGCGCCTCGCGCGCCGCCTTTTCCGCCCTGACGCCGAGCTCGGCGCGATAGGCGGCATCCTCCGCAAGACGTGCCAGCAGAGAAGCCGCCGCGGGAATATCCGGCTCGGCCCACACTGCGCCAGGCGCCTCGAACACGCCGCGCGGATCGCGTGCCGGCACCAGCCGGTAGCCGACCAGGGCCGCATTCGTTTCGTCCATGAATTCGAGATTGCCCGACCAGCCGGTCGCGACCACCGGTTTGCCGAGCAGCATCGCCTCGGCCGGCACCAGTCCGAAGCCTTCGCTCCGATGCAGGCTGAGGATGATATCCGCTTCTCTCGTCAGCGCGTGATTGTCGGGGCCGGAAAGCACTTCCGTCAACAGGCGGATATTGGGCGATCCCGCAACAGCCCTTTCGAGAATGGCGAAATCCGAAGCCTCCAGCTCGGGATTTCCGACCTTGACCACCAAGAGCCGGTCGCTCCGCGTGCCGAAGGCCATGCGGAACGCTTCGATCGCCGCCAGCGGATTCTTGCGCACGAAACTCGAAGCCAGGTTGAACGAGACGAGCACGATCACCGCATCAGCCGGCAGCCCGAAGGAGCGCCGATCGCGCGCCGATGGACGCGGCTCGGCGATGGCGAGCGGGTGCGGCACCACCCTGACGCGGCCGGGCATGAATTTCTCCACCGCGCTCGCCGTGAACCGCGAAGGCACCCACGCCTCGTGCACGAGCGCGCCGCCGCGATGCCAGGGCGGCGATACAGTCTCCAGCTCCCACGCCCAGTAGCCGATCACGCGCCGGCCGCGCACCAAGTGCCGACCTTGGCGGAACAGAACCCAGGGCAGCATCGGCGGGTTGACGTGCAGCACCAGCGCCGCCCCTGCCGGCACCGTCTCCAGCGAAAAGGTCCCCGGCCCCGCGAAATCAGCCGCCGCTCCCGGCCACATGTCGCCGGATACGTCGAGCCGCCAGCAGCCGACGCCGAGTGCACCGAGCGCCTCGCTCATCAGCCGTGCCCCTTCGCCGAGGCCGGTCGCACGGGAAAACGCGCCCGCCACGATCACCCCGCCCTCGGCACGCGGCGGCCTGGAATCCGGCCGTGGCGCCAGGGCTGCGGTCAGCCCGGCGAACGCGCGGCGCCTGGGTCCCGCCGGCAGCAGGCGCCAGAGCCGGTGCGGCAGCGGGAGCGGGGAGGGGGAGCAGGCTGGCATCGGCGGCATAGGTGCCGGGAGGAGTGGCGGAGGACAAGCCGGAGCGAGGACGCTGCCGGCGCCCGGCTTCGCCCCGCCTCCGGCTTTTCAGCGTGAGCGATCCGCCGCGACGAGAAGGCGACGGATGCCCTCGGCAAAAACCTGCGCGCCGAGCACGATATCGGCCTCGCTCGTGTCTTCCGCCCAGTGATGGCTGATGCCGCCGATGCTCGGCACGAACAGCATCACGGCCGGGATATGGCGCGCGAAATTCTGCGCATCGTGCCCGGCGCCGCTCGGCATCCGCGTCCATCCGCCGGGTGCGAGCGCTTCGGCTGCAGCGGCAAAGGCATCCTGCATCCCCGCATCCATGACCGCAGGCTCGGTCGCCGACCGGAGCCGCGCGGTGATCCGGCACGGCCCCGTCCGATTCGTCTCTTCGATCAGCGCGTGAAGCCGCCCTGAGAGCCGCTCGAGCACGGCCGGATCGGTATCGCGGAACTGGAAGTGCATCTCGGCGCGGCCCGGAATGACACTCGGTTCGCCGGGCTCGAAACGCATCCGCCCCGTGGTCCAGACGCTCCGCGATCCGGCGACCGCCGGAAAAGCCTGATCGATGGCAATGCACAGTTTGCAAAGCGCGAGCCCGGCATCCTTGCGGATCGCCATCCGCGTCGTGCCGGCATGATTCTGCACGCCCTCGGCCGCGATGATGACATTGCGCATCCCGACGATCGCGCTGACGATGCCAATCCGAAGGCCCTCCGATTCGAGCCGGTCTCCCTGCTCGATATGCGCCTCGGCGTAGCCGAGATAGCGCGCCGGCGGCAGGATCGCGCGCGGTCTTCCGGCAACCCCGGCCGCCGCCAGCGCGGCGCGCAGTGGCGTCCCATCGGTGCGCTGCCGCGCCGCGTCCATTTCCGCTTCCGTCACTTCGCCGCAAAACGAGCGGCTGCCGAGAAATTGGCCGAACCAGCCCTCCTCGTCGGCCCAGGCCGCAACATCGAGCGCGGGCTCGAGATCGGCCGCGCGCAAGGCGCGCACCGCGGCCAGCCCGTAGAGGAGGCCGAGCGGCCCGTCGAGGCGGCCGGCATGAGGTTGCGATTCGAGATGCGAGCCGGCCAGCAGCGCGCGCCCTGAAGAACAGCGGCCGATGGTATTGCCGATGCCGTCGATCTCGACCGCAAGACCCGCTTCCCTCAGCCGTTCCGCGAACCAGGCGCGCGCCTTGATATCTTCGGCAGAGAAAGTCGGCCGATGCACCCCGCTCTTGTAAGCGCCGATCGCCGACAGCGCGGCAAGGTCCGCCAGCAGCCGTTCGCGATCGATCTCGGTCGGCTCGGACGAAGCGGCACTCACCCGGGCATTCACTGGGCACGCTCCCGGCGCGCAAACCCGTCCTCGGCGAGATGACGGTCCATCGCTTCCCACCCCATCCGCTGCCGGCGCGCAACACCGGCGGCGGAAAAATCCAGCCCACCCGTCATCGCCACGTGTTCGCTCGGGATGACATGGAGATTCTTCAAGCACCGCCGGCGCAGCAAGCCCGCGAACTCGGGGTTGGCGCGCAGCGGACTATCGGCAGGAACGGCTTCATCCAGCGCCTTCAGCATCGCCGCATAGTCGGGATAGCTTCCGCTCACGCCATAACTCTCCCAGAACCGATTCTCGAAAGAAAGCTCCATCATCCGGTTCTTCACCTCGACCAGGTTGGTCGGGATCGGCTGGTGCTCGCCCGATCCGGGAAAGAGGTCGATCACGACGATCGGCAGCGTCTCGATCTCCTCCTCGGTGAGCAGCGCGATCATCGGCTTGAGGGGCGTATTGTCGAACAGGCCGCCGTCCCAGTAGAACGGCCCGTCGATCTCGACCATCGGGAAGCCGGGCGGCAGCGCCCCGCTCGCCAGCACGTGTTCGGGGCGGATCGGCCCTTCGGTGTTGAGGAAGCGCACGGATGAGCCGGTGCCGACATCGGTCGCGGTGACGGCAAAACGCATATGGCGGGGGTCGCTGATCTGCGCGAAATCGCAGATTTCGGCGAGCGTCCGCTGCATCGGGCTGACATCGCAATACGCGGTCCAGCTCGCCAGCGTGAGATAATCGGTGCGCAACGTATAGAAGTTGCGGTTGCCGAAGGCGGAGAGGGTTTCCTGGAAGATCTCCGGAACGAACGGAAGCGTCGGCAGCGTGATCGCCTGCCAGATTTTGCTCAGGCTTTCCCTGATGTCGCCGCCGCGCGCCCCGGCAATGGCAGCCGCGTTGATCGCCCCGATCGACACGCCGCTGACAGCGACCGGCTGGTAGCCCGCTTCGACGAGCCGGCTCACGGCGCCCCACTCATAGGCGCCGAGCGCCCCGCCGCCTTGCAGCACGAGTGCAACCGGCTTCGCCGGCGCGACCGTCGGGCGGTCGTTCATGGCGCCGCCTCCGGCCAGCGCGGCGGGTGCGCGCCGAGAGGTGCCGGCGGCAGGTCCCACCGCCCCGGCGTTGCGGACATCCTGACGACCGGCCCGAGATAGCTGAGCCGCCCGATCGCGCTGTCGCATTCCGCCATGTATCGCGCGCGGTCGTCATCCGCGATCGGCGGCGGCGGCCGTCGTTTCGGATCGACCTCGCCCTCATCCTGGATCAGCATCGCCGTGCGGCAAAGCGAGACCCGCACCTGCCAGCTTCCTCCCTCCCGGGCACGCCGCATCAGCGCCGCAACGGTTCCCAGCGCGGCGAGAAACCCGCTGATGTAGTCGTTCGGATAAACCATCGGCACCAGAACAGGATTGTCCGGACTGCCCTGGCCCACCGCCATCCCGCTCGCGCACTGCGCAAGCTGCTCGAAGCCGGGTCGATACCGCCACGGCCCGGCCCAGCCGTAGCAGTCGGTCGAAACGACGACGATGCCTGGCCTGAGCCTGGCCAGCCCCTCCGGCGAAAAGCCAAGCCGCGCCAGTGACTGCGGCCGGTAGCTCTGGGAGAACACATCGGCCTGCCGCACCAGGCCCGAGAGAGTGGCCCGATCGCGTGTCGCCGTCGGGCCCGCCAGATCGAGAAAGGCCGTGCGCTTGCCGTGCCCGGTATCCATGTCGAAGGGCGGCAGTTGCGGCCGCGACGGACAGTAGATGTGCAGCACCGTCGCTCCCTGCTCGGCCAGACTTTTCGCGCAGGTCGGCCCGGCAATGACATGCGTAAGATCGAGCACCCGGATGCCGGAAAGCGGGCGTGCATCCGGCGCGGACTGAATGGCTGGAAACGGAACTTTCGGGGCATCGCCGATGCGCGTGATCTCGACCGCGGGCAGCCTGGCGATGGCTGCACCTTGCGGATGCGCGCGCCATTCCGCCGCGCTCCTCACCACGACGCCGCACAGGCCGCGATCGGCAATCGCCTTCTCCAGCTCCTCGGCATCCCACTCCGCGACGGCGCGCGCCACCGCGCTCGCGCTGTCCGCCGAGCGCAGCAATTCCAGCAACCCGTCGCGCAGCAGCGGATAGCCGCCATTGAGCATGATGAAGCGGCCGTCCCGCGTCGGATAGATCGCAACGGTGGGGTAGAGAGGCTCCGTCAGCGCGATCGGATAGCCCCATTGCCTCTGCAGCATCACGCTCTGCAGCGCCAGCACCGCGGCCGGCACCTCGATTCCGACCTGCTGGCTTTCTCCGCTCCGAAGCCGCCAGGTCTCGGCGATCAGCGCACCGAGCGCGCCCAACACCGCGGCCGCCGTCTCGCCCAGCCGGAAGGGCGTGTCGATGACCGGATCGGCGCCGGTGATCGTAACGTTTCCGGCCAGTTCCGGATCGGCCCCGACCATTTCCAGAAGCGAACGCAGCATCGGCCCCCCGCTTTCCAGAACCCACCCCACGGTACGCAGGGTCGCATCATGCGCCGTCGACAAGGCCAGCGAAAGGGGGTGATTCCGTCATCATATTTTCTCGGCTGCCGGGTCGTGCCATGATAGCGCCGAGGGAGGGACGGGTTGCGATGGACGAGCTTGCGGCGTTGCTTTCCCGCCTCGGCCTGGAGCGGCATCTGGCGGCCTTCATCGAGGCGGAGATCGATCTCGCAACGATGAGCCTGCTTTCCGAGAACGACCTCAGGGACCTCGGGCTCTCGCTCGGGGCGCGGCGGCGGTTGATGGCGGCGATCGCCGCCGGCCTGCCGGACCCGTCCGCCCCGCCCGCCGCTGTGCCGGCCGAGCCTCCCTCTGAAACGGAGGCGGAACGCCGGCCGCTCACCGTGCTGTTCTGCGACATCGTCGGCTCAACCGCGCTCACCCACGACCTCGATCCCGAGGATATGGGCCGGCTCATTCACCGCTTTCAGGATGCTGCGGCCGGCGCGGTTGCGCGTTTCGAAGGCTTCGTCGATCGTTTCATGGGCGATGGAATGCTGGTTTTCTTCGGCTATCCGCGGGCCCAGGAGAATGCGGCGGAGCGGGCGGTGAGAGCGGGATTCGCCATCATCGAGGCAACCGGCGCCATCACCACGCCAGCCGGTACGCCGCTTTCGGTCCGGGTCGCCATCGCCAGCGGCGATGCCTTCGTCGGCAAGACCTTGGTACACGGGGCGGCGCGCGAACCGCTGGCGGCGGGCGAGGTGCTGAACCTCGCCGCGCGGCTACAGGAGGTCGCGCCGCCGAACGGGATCGCCATCTCCCAGGAAACCCGCGCCCTGCTGCGCGGCTTGTTCGAACTCGAGAATCTCGGGCAGCACTTTCTCAAGGGTATCGGCGCGGCGGTTCCGGCCTGGCGGGTGCTCAGGGAACGGGTGCTCGCCACGCGCTTCGAGGCGGCCGAGGCGCGCACGCTCTCGCCGCTGGTCGGCCGCGAGGCGGAGGGCGCCTTGCTCGCCGGCCGCTGGACCGCCGCCGGCCAGGGCGAGGGGCAGGTCGTGCTGCTTTCCGCTGAAGCGGGGCTCGGCAAGTCGCGCCTGATCCGCGAGCTGCGCGAGCGTGCCGCCAGCGAGCCGCATGTCGTCGTGCGCTATCAGTGCTCGCCGATGCATACGAACAGCGCACTCCACCCGGTGATCGGGCAACTCAGGTTTGCATCCGGAATAAACCCGGACGATCCGCCTGCCTGCCAGTTGGAAAGGCTGGCTCTGCTCCTCCGCCAGGCCAGCGGTGATATCGAGACCGCGCTCTCCCTGATCGCCACCTTGCTCGCGATCCCGGGCCCGCACAGCAGCTCCCTCGCCGGGCTCTCCGCCGAGCAGGTGAAGCATCGCACGCTCGAAGTGCTGATCGCACAGATGCTGGGCCTGGCGCGAAACCGCCCGCTGATGATCCTGGTCGAGGACGCGCACTGGATGGATCCGACCACCCAGGAGCTGATCTCGCTCGCCATCGCCGCCATCCAGAACGAACCCGTTCTGATCGTCATCACCTATCGGCCGACCTTCCAGCACCACTGGGGCGGCCTGCCGCACGCCACCACGCTCCGCCTCGGCCGTCTCACGCGTGCCGAGACGCGCACCTTGATCAGCCATGTCGCGGGCGGCAAGCAACTGCCGGACGAAGTGACGGACCAGATCATCGCCCGCACCGACGGCGTGCCGCTGTTCGTGGAAGAACTGACGAAGGCGGTGCTGGCTCTCGGCAGCCTGGTCGAGCAGGATGACCGCTACGTGCTGAAGGGTTCGCTCGACGCACTCGCCGTTCCGGCCACCCTTCGCGATTCCCTGCTGGCACGGGTGGAAGGCCTTGCGGCGGCGAAGGAAGTCGCCCAACTCGGCGCGGTACTCGGTCGCGAGTTCCGCCGCGCCCATGTCGCGGCGATGGCCGCAATCGGCGAGGCAACGCTCGACGAGGGCGTGGCCAGGCTCCTGCAGGAAGAGCTGATCCATCAGCATGGCTCGCGGGCCGTCGTCAGCTATGTGTTCAAGCACGCGCTGGTGCAGGAGGCGGCGTACAGCACGCTCGTGCAGGCGCGGCGGCGGCAGTTGCACGCGCGCTGCGCCGAAATCCTGCAGGACCTTTCGCCGGAAATCGCCGAGCAGCAGCCGGAGGTCCTGGCTCAGCATTACCAGGCCGCCGGCCAGTCGCTCGCCGCCGCCGAACATTGGCTCGCGGCCGGCCGCCAGGCAGCGCGACAGTCCGCCCACCAGGAGGCGATCGGCCATCTCAGGGCGGGCCTCGCCGCGCTCGGCGAAGCCGAACAGACGGAACGGCGCGAGGAACTCGAGCTGCTGCTCGAACTCGAGCTCGGCGTGCCGCTCATCGCAACCCGGGGTTATGCGGCAGCCGAAACAGAAACGGCCTGGGATCGCGCCCGTGCGCTGGCCGAGCGTCGCCAAGACGGGGCCCGGCTCGCCCAGGCACTCTACGGCCTCTGGGCCGCGCAGATCTCGCTCGGCCGGGTGCGCCGCGCTCTCGACACGGCCGGGCAGGTGATCGATATCGCCGGGCGCATCGGCGAGGTCGGAATCGGCCTCGTCGGCGGGCGTATCCGCGGTCTCACCCACTTCATGCTCGGCGATCTCGACGCTGCGCGCGCGGATCTCGAGCGCACGATCGCCGGTTTCCACCCCGACCGTGACGGCGGACTGGCGTTCCACTTCGGCCAGAACCCGCGCGTCTCCGCACGCGCGATTCTGGCCACGGTCCTGGCACTGCAAGGCGAGAGCGAAGCCGCGCGCGAAGCCGGCCGCCTTGCGGTCGAAGAAGCGGCGCAGATTCGCCACACCAACTCCGAGGCCTACGCCCTTGCTTACGGCGCCTGCATGGCCGCCTGGATGTTGGGCGAGGTCGAAGAGACGGCAGCGCTCGCCGATCGGCTGGTGCTCCTCGCTGGCGAGAACAACATGGGTCTCTGGGGCGCCTACGCTGCCTCATTCAAGGGCTGGGCCCTCGCCGAAAGCGACCGCCCGGCCGAAGCGTTGGCACTTTTCGAAGTTGCCATCAGTGGATTTCAGAAGGCGCAATCGGGCATCTACGAGCCGGCGCATCGCGGCCTCCACGCCCTCGCCCTGGCCCGAGCCGGCAGGCAGGCGGAAGGCCTGGCCGGGCTCGAGGCCGCGCTCGCCGAAGCGCGAAGGCGTGAGGAGAACTGGTGCATCCCCGAATTGTTGCGCCTCAGGGCCGGCGTCCTGCCCGCCGCCGATTCGGCGGCTTCGCTCGGCGAGGCGGTCGAGGCGGCGCAGGTGAGCCGGCTGCCGCTCTGGGAGAGAAAGGCGCGCGCCGACCTCGGCCGGCTGCCGCGCGGCGCCGGCGCCTGGGCCGAACGTTCAGAACAGAAGCCGTGCGCCGATCAGGCGAAGCACCAGCACGGTGATCAGGATCGCAATCACCACGATTGAGAGAATCCAGCGCAGCCACATATAGCCGGGCGGCACCAGCAATCGCTTGTGCCCCGCACCCTCGACCACGAGCACGCCGACGAACCCGGCAATCAGCACGACGAGCCCGACCCAGCGTGGAACGAGAAGGGCGACCCAGCCGACCAACGCCGGAATGGCGCCGAGCAGCAACCGTGCCCGCTCGACCTCGGGCGGTGCGGCAGCTCCCTGCGGCTGCGGTGCGAGTGCCAGCCCCCAATGCACCGCACCGAGAAAACCCAGCATCACCGCGCCGTAGCTGACCAGCGCCGGCAGCCCCCACGTGGTGCTCTGGCCCACGGCTGCGAACCCGCAGACGATGAAAGGCAGCAGCCCCGCCAGGCCCAGCAGCGTTGCCAGCCAGGAAAGTCGCGTCATCTTCGCTCTCCATCCGTCCCTGTTCGTAGCCGGACCGATCGATGCCAGGCGCCGGCCGATGTCTCCAGACCGGTGTCGGGCCGACTGTGCAGCCTGACACGGGTCTCGCGCTTTATTCGAGCCCGCGATTCACGCCCTCCGACGTTTCCGCCGCGGGCGATCGCGGGCTCGTGTGCCGACTCCAACGCTTGATACCGTAGGATGCACTCTAGCGGTCGGCACACTGCTCTTTATTTTCAGTGGCCTCTCATCCCCTTTCGTTTGCTGCCGCCGGCAGCAAACGGCGGGGGCAGGACACTAGGCGGCGTTGGATGAGGCTTGCCGCCAGAGACCGGCTGCGGCTCTTGCTCCTGCCCCGGCAATGCACTGAAAAACACATCGCCGCAACCTGCATTTCGGAGCTGTTGCGGCTCTTCCGACGGCTTTGGCACCTTGCCCGCCGGCGCGGATCCCGGGCAAGATCGGCGCGTGAAACGCCCCGACGATTCGAGTGCTGCGTCCGCCGCGCAGCGCCTGCGCGCGCTTCGCGCCGTTCCTCTTCTTTCCTCACTTTCACTGGGCAATATCGAAACGCTGGCGTACCTCGCCCACGAACGTAGCGCGGCGAGTGGTGAGGTATTGTTCCGCCAGGGCGATCCAGGCGACACGCTCCTGATCGTACTCACGGGCGAACTCTGGGCCAGCATCTTCGGCCCGGACGGGCGCGAACAGATCCTGCGCCGGCTCCGAGCGGGTGACGTGGTCGGCGAGATCGCCCTGATCGATGGCCGGCCCCGCTCGGCCGATGTGCACGCCGTCACGCGCTCCCGCCTCCTCGTTCTGGAGCGTCGCGCCGTGCTCGATGAAGTGGCCCGCGACCCCGCCTTCGCCCTGGCGCTGCTCCGCCTCCTCTGCGAGCGACTGCGCGCCACCTCCGCCGCGCTCGAGGCAATGCTGTTCCACGACAGCGGAACCAGGCTTGCCGCGGTGCTGCTGAGCCTTTCCGGCGGCCGCGAAGGCGCGCACGTCGATCTCACCCAAAGCGAACTCGGCGAAATCGCCGGGGCGGCACGCGAGACGGTGAACAAGAAGCTTCGCGAGTGGGAGAAGGCGGGGCTGATCGCGCTCAGCCCCGGCAGGGTGGTGGTCAAGGCGCTCTCGCGCCTCGCGGCCCTGCTCCCGGACGACGCCGCCCGCAACGCCTTCTGAGGCGGCGCCGGCAGCAGGTTCGCGGATCAGGCCCGGCAGCCGGCGCGGGCGCATGCCGGCGGCGGCAGGATTCGATCCGCCGCGGCCCGCCTAGAGCCATTTCCGTTCGCCATGGCTCACGGTAACTGCTCTCGCTCTTTGTTTTGGCGAGCATCTTCACGCGATCAGCCGATCCCGTCTGATCGCGATCTGCTCTAGCAGCGTGTCGGATTGGCGCTGGCGCGGCGTTGTGAACGTCAACGAAGAAGGGGGGAGGTTAGGCGACCTGCAGGCGGTGAAGCCGCCTGCAGTTGTAAGCGAGGGTCACCAGCGTCCATTCACCGGCGACAT
>JASHOA010000032.1 GCA_030041375.1 Acetobacteraceae bacterium | reverse complement strand
GTGGGGTGACAGGGCGCCGTGCTGGTCAGCGCCTACTGGAACAGCGGCCGGCCGAGGGTATTGGGGAACATGTCGTCGAAGAAGAAATGCACCTGCAAGATGAAGCCGACATGCGGCCCGGCTGCCTTGTTGCCCGGGATAAGCGCCTCGAGGCCGACCTGGTAGGTGTTGCCCATGTAGATGACGCCGGGGGCGATGGTCAGAGTTGTGGGGTATCCGGAGGCTGGTCCCGCAGCGGGCGAGAACCAGTCAAGCTCGACCAGTGGGATCAGTCGCCCGACAAAGTCCGGAAGAGCGAAATGCTTCACCTCCGACTGCAGGTACGGGATGCTGTACTGCAGCGAGAGGCCGCCCGCCCAGAAAAACGGTTGGCCATTATTGTCTTCCGTGGAATTGAGCCGGCGGTCGGGGATGCTGTAGCTCAACTCGCCGGTGACCGCGAGCGGCCGGAGCGTTCCAATCGGCAGTGCACCCAACCCCTGGCCGATGTAGATCGTTGGCAGGGTCGCCCCGGTCGCATCGCCGCCGATAGCCTGCGTGGCGCTGCCGCCGCCGATCTCGCTCATGACGCCGAGCGAGATCACGGTCTCGCTGCCTGGAATGGTGATGGATTGCCACTTGCCCGTGAATACCGCGTTCTCGAACCCGGTGACGTTCTTCATTCCCGGTTGGTGCAGGATATCCCAGCCCTGGTTGTAGATCAGTGCGGTGTCGGGCGTGATCGTCTTGTCGTATTCCCATTGGAACTGGTAGCTGGTTTGGCCATTCGGACCGGGCGCATAAATAAACTGTGGCAGAGTCGCCTCGTCGCCGACGCCGGGATCGTCAAAGGTGAGAGTGACGGGAAAGACACGCGCGCCGACCACCACGTGGGCGAAGGCGGGGCCGCAGGAGAGGAGGGCCGAGCATAGGAGTGCGGCTCCGTATTTCGTGTGCTTCATCGGGCTCTCCAAATCAAAGCAGTTGGCCGAGCCGCGCCAGCAGGCCACCCGTTCCGGAATGCAGAATGTGCTCGAGATCCGATGCGGTCCCGGCGATGTCCGGCGTGGTGCTGGCAAGTGAGGGAATGAGCAGCCGTGCCCGGCCGGTCTTGTCGAAGACGTAAACTGCCGAGGAGTGCGTCACCTCGTACGGGTGCGAGGCCGTGGCCGGGGTGACCGAATAGCCGAGGTGATAGGCGCGCGCGAGCGCGGCAAGTTGATCAGCCGTTCCGCGTAGGCCGACGATTTCGGGCGCGAAGAGATGGGTGTAGCGGCGGAGCACCGGAAGCGTATCGCGGTTTGGATCGACGGTGACAAAGAGCACGCGGACACCCTCTGCATTCTCGCCAAGCCGCTGCAGAATTTGCGCGACGTTGTGCAATGTCAGCGGACAGACATCCGGGCAGTGCGTGTAGCCGAAGTAGAGCAGGACGAGCTTGCCCAGGAAGTCATGCGCCGTGACCATCTGCCCGGTATCGGCACCGGTCATGGTGAATGCGAGACGTGGCAGGTGCCAGCTCTCGACATTGACATTGCCCGAGGGGTTGGCCCGGGCCGTGAGCGCGACCAGCAGGAAAGAGCAAGCTCCGCTCGCCATCAGCCTCCGCCGTCCGACGATCCTGCACGAATGACCGCTTTGCCTGTCTTTGCCCATCCCGTTCGCTCCCTTCCTGGTTCCGGTGTGTGCAGAAAATGCAGATCACATCGGCATTTTCATCTTCGTACCGGTCGCAGCGCCGTTCGGTGCGGAACCCGACGGGCCGCTCACACCATAGACCACGAACGGCGCAGGAACCCGGCTGCCATCGGCGAACGTCAGCGTGACGGTGACGGTCTGCCCGATGTGCATGACGGGATTCATGCACATCATGTGGTAACCACCCTCAACGAAGCGGAATGTCCCGTGGGCCGGCACCGTGACCGCTGCGACCGGAACCATCCGATCGACGCCGCCGCTCGTTTCCGTCCGATGCAGCGTCAGCATTCCACACGCGGCCGAACTGGCTCCGGTCAGTACCATGGGCTGAGAAGAGGTGTTCTTCAGGGTCATGTACCCGCCGGCGGGAACCTGAGGAATGATGTAGCGGAACCAGGAATTCAACACTGTAACGGGCGGGTCCGCCCGGCCGGCGCGCGGCAGAATGAGGGAAGATCCGAGGGCCAGGGCGGCCAGCACGGTGACTGCGCACCGGCGCCGGCGAGGGATGCAGCTCTGGCAAGCGGGCAGGCGTCCAGAGGTTGTCCGCGGCAGGATTGGCGCATCAGGCATGGTGTCACTCCTCTCTGTTGCCTGGCCGGAGATCATGAAAGATACCGGGCGAGAGTCGCGGCCATTGCGGCAGCCGTCGTGCCGGCCCGGATGGGAGCGACGAAGCGGCCGTCCGGGCTCATCAGGTACAGCACCGCAGAATGGTCGATGTCGTATCCGGTTGCGGTGCCATGAACGATGCTGGTGACGTGAAAGGCGCGCTCGATCGCGGCAATCTGCTGCGGCGTGCCGGTCAGGCCGACGAGCTGCGGCGAGAATTTCGCGAGGTACGTCTGCAGTACCATCGGCGTATCGCGCCCGGGATCGACGGTGACGAACAGCGGCTGTACACGATCGGCGTCGTGCCCGAGGAGCTTGAGCGCCCCGGCAAGGGCATCGAGTGTCGTCGGGCAGATGTCCTGGCAGTGCGTGTAGCCGAAATAGAGCAGCCTGAAGCGACCGGGAAAGCTCCGGCTGTCGATGATTTGGCCGTTGCTCGCGGGCAACCGGAACGGGCCGCCAATCGCCGCCGTCGCACGTGGCGGCGCGTGGAGGAGCCAGAGAACAGCACCTGCCAGCAGCAGAGATGCCGTTCCGGCGACGATCGCGGCGATGCGCTTCTGTTCGCGGGCATGCCGTTCCTTCACCCGTCGTGATCTACTTCTGGGCATGGCCGTGAGCGCTTCCCATTCCCGCCATGGAATTTGCATGCATGACGGCCATTTCGACCGAAGGCGGCAGGCTCGCGAGCACACCGGCGGCGAGCACCACGAGCAGTCCGATCATCGTCTCTCTGGCAAGGCTGCGGCGCATCTTCTGCCGGGCATGCGCGGGGGTATCGCCTGCGAGTGCGGGGGTCAGGCGCAGCAGGTTGGCGGCACCGAACCCAAGCAGGATCCCGAACAGCACGATCTTCACCAGGGCGACCAGCCCGTAAGCGGTGCCGAGCAGGAGCGGCAGGTTGCCGATCAGCATCCAGAACTGGAAACCGGCGGTCGCTGCCAACGCCAGCACGCAACTGATGCCGAGCGGCGAGAAGCGGCGACAGGCCAGCGCCGCCTCGGGCACCTTCAGGCTCTGGACCGAGATCAGCAGAGGCAGCAGCCCGCCCAGCCAGGCCGCCCCCGCCAGCAAATGCAGCATGACAGAGGCCAGCAGCCAGCTCGGGCCCGGATGGTGTGCGAACGCATGACCGTGGGTTGCCTGGAGCACCAGCGCGACGGCGGCGAAGCCGGCTGCCGTCCGGTAGAGGCCGAGGGCGAGCGCGAGCGCGGCCAAGGCGAGCGCGGCCCATTGCAGCAGCACGACATGGCCGTAGGCGGTGGCGCGCAGGAGGATCCAGGCGGTCGCGGCGGTGCTGGCAAGCCCCGGCGCATTGGCGAGGGTACCGGCGATCAACCAGGTCCAGGCGCCGGATGCCAGCACGGCGACGGCGAAACTCAACCAGACCAGAGTTCGCCATCGGTGGAGGGTGGTGACGGCCTCCGGCCCGGCACGGACCAGTGCGGGCAGCATCGTTGCCGAGCGGGCGAGTATTGCGCCGAATACCGAGAACAACCCTGCGACCGACAGCCCACGCGCCAGCGCCACTGGCAGCCCGCCGGCAATCTCGAAGGGAGGCACCATCATGCGGATGGGCCGGCAGACAGTGGCTGCGCCGACATGGCAGTGAGTCCAAACGCGAGCACGTCGCCGGACCCGGTTGCAACGATCTGCGGCAATGGTGGCGCGGTACTGCGGGCGACGGACAGCCCGATTTTGGGGGAGCCCGTGGCGAAAGCGGCGGGCATGGCGAAGGCGCCGGAAAAGGCCACCGTTGCCACGAAGGCGCAGTGGTTCACGTTCTCGGTCCTGTGCGGAGAAAAACGAAGCAGCGCGCGCTGGCGGCTGCCGGCTATCGGCTCAGATCGAGACCGGAGGACCGCGAGGATAAGCGGTGAGCACTGCCTGTGCGTGCGGAGCACCGGGGCGCGGCGTCTGCGCAATCCGCAATGCGAGGGCAGAAGGCGGCGCAGGCAAAGTGATGAAGGGCGGGAGAACGGCCACCGGCATGGGCAACGTGACGCCGAACGGGCAGACTGCGACGAAGGGAATCCGCCGCGACGGGGCTGGCCGATCCGGCGCCTGCTGGTGGCCGTGGCAGAGAATGCTCAGCGCTGCGAGCGCCGCGTAACGCCCTGACGGCGGCAGAGGATCCGCCATCGCTCCGAACGCCAACTGGCCAGCCATCGCAACGGCGGCGATCAGCAGCCCGACGGGGCGTAGGCGG
>JASHOA010000005.1 GCA_030041375.1 Acetobacteraceae bacterium | reverse complement strand
CCTGCAGCGCTTCGTCAACGGAAAACCCTGGGCCCATCTCGATATTGCCGGAACCGCGTGGCTGACCAAGGAGGCGCCCCTGGCGGCGAAAGGGGCGAGCGGGTTCGGGGTCAGGCTGCTCGACCGGCTGGTGGCGGATCATTTCGAGGAGTGAGCGGGGAGGCCCGGCCGGCAGATGGCGGCACGGGCTTTCGCATGAAGACGCGCGCGTAGCCCTTCTCCTCGCCGCGCGCGTACTCCTCCCAGCCGAGCCGGCGGTAGAGCGCGCGGTTTTCGGTCATCCGCGTGTGCGTGTAGAGGCGCATCTCGCGATAGCCGCGCCGTGCCGCCTCTCCGGCGGCGAAATCGAGCAGCAGGTGGCCGAACCCCTGGCCCTGCCGGGGTGGGGCGACGGCGATATTGTCGAGCAGAAGATGATCGTGCATGTCGATCAAGACGAGGATGCCGGCGATGCTGCCGGACGCTTCCAGGACCCAGAGCGTGCCTTCTTTCTGGCGCAGGGAATAGTCATCGAGCATCGGCCCCGGCTTGCGGCCGATGCGCTCCACGTACCGCATGTAGGCCTGATCGACGACTTCCCGGGCGGCGGCGATGTCGGCCGGCCCGGCTCTCCTGATCGCGGGCTTCGGCTGCTCGTTCATGCGGCGAGGGCGGTGCGTACCGCGGCGAGCGCAGCCTCTGCGCGCGCGGCATCCGGCCCCCCCGACTGTGCGAGGTCCTTGCGCCCGCCGCCGCCCTTGCCGCCCACCGCGGCGCTCGCCGCGCGGGCGAGGGCGACGGCGTCGAAGCGGCCGGCGAGATCAGGAGAGATGCCGACGACGATGCTGGCCTTGCCTTCGGCGGTGGAGACGAGTGCGACGACGCCGCTGCCGATTTTTCTTTGGATCGCGTCGGCGAGATTCTTGAGCTCGCGCGGCGGGACCTCGCCGAGGTTGCGGGCCGCAAGGCGCACCCCGTTCACTTCTTCGACGGTGGCGGACTCGCCGCCGGTGGCGAGCCGCCGCTGCAGCTCGGTGATTTGCCGCTCCAGCCGGCGGCGCTCTTCGATCAACTGCTCGACGCGGGCCGGGAGTTCCGCCGCCGGCGTTTTCAGCGCCGCCGCGGCCTCGGTGAGCAGGCGGTCGGTCTCGGTGAGGCGTTGCAGCGCGGCTTCGCCTGCGGCGGCCTCGATCCTTCTCAGGCCGGCGCCGATCGCGCTTTCCGCGATGACGCGGAAGAGCCCGATATCCCCGGTGCGGCGCACGTGCGTGCCGCCGCAAAGCTCGATCGAATAGGCGGGCTTCGCGGCGTCGCCCGCGCCCATCGAGACGACGCGCACCTGATCCCCATACTTCTCGCCGAAGAGCGCCATGGCGCCCTCGGCGACCGCCGCCTCGGGGCTCATCAGGCGCGTCGCGACCTCGCTATTCTCGCGGATGCGCGCGTTCACTTCCGCTTCCACCCAGGCGAGATCGGGTGCGGCGATCGGGTGGGGATGGCTGATATCGAATCGCAGCCGGTCCGGCGCGTTCAGGCTGCCCTTCTGGGTCACGTGCGTGCCGAGCCTTCGCCGCAGCGCTTCGTGCAGCAGGTGGGTGGCGGAATGATGTGCGCGGATCGAACTGCGGCGATGGTGATCGACCGCCGCCAGCACGGCCGCGCCGACGCGTGCGGTGCCGGACTCGACGCGGCCGAGATGCACGATCAGGTCCCCGAGCCGGCGCTGTGTATCGCTGACCGTGATCAGCAAGCCGGCCGGACCGGCGATGCTTCCCGAGTCACCGACCTGGCCCCCGGCCTCGCCGTAGAAGGGGGTCTGGTTCAGCACGACGGCGACCCGGCTTCCGGCCGGCGCGGTTTCCACGGGTCGTCCATCCTGGACCATGGCGACGATGGTCGCTTCGGCTTCTTCCGTGGTGTAGCCAAGGAACTCGGATGCGCCGGTGGCTTCGCGCACGCCGAACCAGACCTGTTCGGTGGCGGCCTCTCCCGAGCCTGCCCAGGCGGCGCGTGCGCGCCTCTTCTGCTCGGCCATCGCCGCATCGAAGCCGGCGACGTCCACGCCACGGCCCTCTTCGCGCAGTGCGTCCTCAGTGAGATCGAGCGGAAAGCCGTAGGTATCGTAAAGGCGAAACGCGACTGCGCCCGGCAGGTCCTGGCCGGTGCCGAGCTTTGCCGTCTCCTCGGCGAGCAGCGCGAGGCCGCGCTCGAGCAGTGCCTGGAAGCGTCCTTCCTCGAGCCGGAGCGTGTCGGTAATCAGAATCTCTGCCCGGATCAGCTCGGGGTAGGCGGCACCCATCTGGCGGATCAGCGCCGGCAGGAGACGCGCCATCAGCGGCGCGCGCGCACCCATCCGATAGCCATGCCGCATCGCACGGCGCATGATCCGGCGCAGGACATAGCCGCGCCCTTCGTTGGCCGGGAGCACGCCGTCGGCGATCAGAAAGGCCGAGGAACGCAGATGATCGGCGATGACGCGATGGTCGATCCGGTGCGGCCCGTCCGGATCCTGGCCGGTCGCTTCCGCGGAAGCGACGATCAGGGCACGCAGCGTGTCGATATCATAATTGTCGTGCTTGCCCTGCAAGATGGCGGCGAAACGCTCGAGGCCGAGGCCGGTATCGATGGAAGGGCGGGGGAGGGGAACACGCACCCCAGGTGGTCCTTCCTCGAACTGCATGAAGACGAGATTCCAGATCTCGACGAAGCGGTCCCCATCCGCCTCGGCAGTGCCCGGCGGGCCGCCCGGGATCTCCGGGCCATGGTCGTAGAAAATCTCCGAGCAGGGGCCGCAAGGGCCGGTATCGCCCATGCGCCAGAAATTATCGCTGGTCGGGATGCGGACGATCCGCTCGTCCGGCAGGCCGGCGATCTGGTGCCAGAAACGGGCGGCATCGTCATCCTCGGCGAACACGGTGACGGAAAGACGATCCTTCGGCAGCCCGAAGTCGCGCGTGACGAGCTGCCACGCATAGGCGATCGCCTGCTCCTTGAAGTAGTCCCCGAAACTGAAATTGCCGAGCATCTCGAAGAAGGTATGGTGGCGGGCGGTATAGCCGACATTGTCGAGGTCGTTGTGCTTGCCACCAGCGCGGACGCATTTCTGCGCCGTGGCGGCGCGGCTGTACGGACGCTTCTCCTGCCCGGTGAAGACGTTCTTGAACTGGACCATCCCGCTGTTGGTGAAGAGAAGCGTCGGGTCGTTGCGCGGCACCAGGGAGGAGCTCGGCACGATGGTGTGGCCGTTCCTGGCGAAATAGTCGAGGAATGAAGCGCGGATATCGTTGCTGCTGGTCATTGCGTGTCGGACTGATTGGATCGGGACGATCCCGATTAGCGCATGCGGCCGCGCCTGTCACCCGATGCGGCGGGAAGGCCGGGCTTCGCAGCTTCGCACCGGGCCGCGGCAAAACGGTGCGAGGAAGTTTCGGGCGGCTAGCCCGCGATCGCCCGAGGCGGAATCGTCGGAGGGCGTGAATCGCGGGCTCGCATAAAGCGCGAGACCCGTGTCGGGCTGCACAGCCAGCCCGACACGGGTCTCGTGTGCCGACTCCGACGCTTGATACCGTAGGATGCACTCTAGCGGTCGGCACACTGCTCCTTATTTTCAGTGGCCTCTCATCCCCTTTCGTTTGCTGCCGCCAGCAGCAAACGTCGGGGGCAGGACACTGGGGCATTAATCGGCGGCCCCGCAGCGAACGGGTGGGCGGCGTGGCATCCGCGCAAACCGATGCTGTGGAAGCGGGATGACGTCGATATTAGTTGCTTGGGGTTGTCTATGCCGAGGCGAGAATTCGCGCTATGATAGAAAATAGTTGGAAAGCTTCCGGGAGGTGATTCTTGTCGGTGAATGCCGCGGACGGAGCCGCCCTCGAAGTGCGTTCCAGCCAGGCGAATGGGGCTGACACCCGCTTCGTCGCTCCCGCCGTTTCCGCGCCGCGGGCAAGCCCGGGTTCTTTTCGATTGGCGCGGCTGCTCTCGACCGATGTTCTGGCGAGCTTCCCGGAGGCGGCCTACGAGCAGGACAGCCTGACGCAGGACCTGTTCGGAAAGAAGCGGATCCTGCTGGCCAAACCATCGGTGATCCGCCACGTGATGCTCGATAATTATACGAATTACACGCGCCCTCCTGCTTCGCAGCGCACGCTGAGGCCGTTGCTTGGGGATGGCGTCCTGATCAGCGAGGGGGAGAGCTGGCGCCATCAGCGCCGCACTCTGGCGCCGCTGTTCGCGCCGCGGGTCATCCCGATGCTCGGCGAGATGGTGCTGGCGTCCGCGCTTGCCTGGGTCGGCGAACTGGAGAAGCGTGCCGGCCAGTCGCTGGATATGCTGCACGAAGTTGGGCAGCTCGCGCTCGAAATTGCCGGCAGGACGATGTTTTCGATCGACACCGGAGAGGACGGGCGGATCCTGCGCGGCCAGCTCGAGCGGTTCACCTTCGGTCTTGCGCAGCCGCGCACGCTGGACTTCCTGCTGCCGCTCTGGCTGCCATCGCCGTACGACATTGCGCGCAAACGTTTTCATACGAATATGACGCGGGTCGTGGCGCGGATCATGGACAGGAGGCTCGCCCAGCCGGCCGGCTCGCACGCCCGCGACCTCATGGAACTGATGGCTGCAGCACGGGATCCGGAGACGGGCGCCGGCTTTTCGCGAGCGCAGCTTCTCGACGAGGTGACGACGATGCTGGTCGGTGGGCATGAAACGACCGCCCACGGGCTGTTCTGGACGCTCTATCTCCTGGCGTCCGCACCGCGCGAGCAGGAACGGGTCGCTGCGGAGGCGGGTGCCGTCGAGCTCGCCCCCGGAACGGTAGAACAAGCGCTGAAGGACCTGGTTTTCACGCGCGCGGTGGCGAGTGAGTCGCTGCGTCTTTACCCGCCGGGAGCCGTGATCAACCGCTGGGCGCTCAATGATGATTGCGCCGATGGGATCGACATTCCGCGCGGAGCGCTGGTGGTCGTTTCGCCATGGCTCGTGCACCACCACAAGAGGTATTGGAACCAACCCTATACGTTCGACCCCTCGCGCTTCCTTCCGGACGCCGCAGCGCCCGAGCGCTTCACCTATATCCCGTTCGGGGCGGGTCCGCGCGGATGCATGGGAGGAGGGCTTGCGATGGCGGAGCTGGTGCTGGTGACGGCGGCGCTGCTGCGGAGGTTCCGTGTCGAGCTGAATGACCGCCACGAGCCCAAGCCGATCAGCGTCATCGTTACCCGACCGGATCGGCCTATCCAGTTCCGCCTCAATCCGCGCTAGACCCTTGTCGGTCTGACTGGACCGTCCGACAAGGGTTTGGGACATTGTTTGAGCCCGCGATTCACGCCCTCCGACGATTCCGCCTCGGGCGATCGCGGGCTAGCCGGGACGATCCTGAAGCGCGCGGACGCGGGCCAGATACTGGCGCAGGCGCCCGAGTTCGTCGGCAAGCTGGGTAACGTAGATGCCTCCGTTCTCCATGATTTCAGAGTCCCGGAGAACGCTCCACGGCCGGCAGAGTTCGTTGACGCGGCGGGCGCCGATGTTCGATGCCCCGCTGCAGACGGCGTGCGCCCTGGCGCGAAACAAGACGGCGTCGCGCGCGTTCCATGCCGTATCGAGCTCTTGCAGAACCTTGGCGGCGTCTTCCAGGAAGCCCTGCACCAGGTCGTCAACAAACTCCTTGCCGCCCAGGCGCTCGAGTTCGTTGAGCATGGCGGTGTCGAGCATGGGTGGCGATACCACCCGGAATTGCGGGTGCGATGTGATGTCGGTGACTTCGGCCTCTACTTCGGGTTCCGCCGCCGGAGGCGAAGACGGCTTCGGTGCGAGGGAAGCGACCGATTGGAGAAGCTGCTGCGGTTCGACGGGCTTGGTCACGCAGGCGTCCATCCCGGCGCTCAGGCAGCGTTCGCGCGTTTGCGGCGTCGCGTCGGCAGTGAGGCCGATGATCGGTTGGCGGGGCCCGGAAAGCTCGGCCATTCGATAAAGCTTCGTTGCCTCGAGACCGTCCATCTTCGGCATGTTGACGTCCATCAACACGACGTCGAATGTCTGCTCGTCGAGGGCATCGAGCGCCGCTTCTCCGTTGTCAACGACCACGACGGAATGTCCCGCGCGCTCGAGAATCTTGGCGATCACCTTCTGGTTGGTCCGGTTGTCGTCGGCAACGAGAATCCTGAGCGCGTGCTCCGCGGGGGACGTCGAGGGAACGGGCTTTTCATCCCGCGCAGGAAGCGCGGCCAGTGCCAGCCGGACGGCCGCCGTGAGCGCATCCTGATCCGGCACCTGGGGCAGGATCATGTTGAAGGCCCGGTCGGCTTCGGTGCTCGCGGTGCGCCGGGAAAGCAGCACGATGGTCATCCGGCAGAGCGGGTCGTTCCGGCGCAACGCTTCTGCCACTACCTCCGGAGCCGGGGAGAGACGGTCTTCGTCGAGCAGGACGAGCGCCCCGCGGCGCCCGGCCTTGCGTACCGAAGCGAGCAATTCGGTCGTCTCGGCGCAACATTGCGGGAACAGGGAAACGGCGCGCATCGCCTCCGCCAATGGTCCGCTCGGTGCGGGTCGGCTGGTCAGGAGAACGGTGGTGAGTTCGCCGAGCCGCTCCCGTGCCAGCACCGGTGCCAGCCGCTGTCCGACCGGCATCGTGAACCAGAAAGAGCTTCCTTTGCCAAGTTCGCTCTCGACGCCGATCTCGCCGCCGAGATGCTCGACCAGGCGCCGGCAGATCGCGAGACCGAGACCGGTGCCGCCATAGCGGTTGGCGATCGAGGCATCGGCCTGGGTGAAGCGGTCAAAGATCCGCTCACGCGCGCTGGCGGCGATGCCGATGCCGGTATCGGAAACCTCGCAGCGCAGGCGCACGCGACCGCTGGCGAGCGGTTCAGCGTCTGCGAAGATGACAATGCTGCCGGAATCGGTGAACTTCACGGCATTGGCGCAGAGATTGAGCAGGATCTCGCGAAGATGCTGCTCATCGCCGAAGAGGGCCGTGGGCGTGCGGGGGGTGACCCGGATGCCGAGCCAGAGCGCCCTGTCGCGGCACTGCGCGCGCAGCATGGCGCGGGTCTCTGTCAGCACCGAAAGGAGGTCGAATTCCACCTCCGTGAAGGGCATCCGTCCCGCCTCGACGCGGGCAAAGCCGAGGATGCTCTCGATCTGGGACAACAAAGCGCGGCCCGCGTCCTGCATGGTCCGCGCCATATCCTGCTGCTCTTCGTCGAGTCTGGTGTCGAGCAGCATCGCTCCCATGCCGATCACGGCGTTGAGTGGAGTCCGCAATTCATGGCTGACGCTGGCCAGAAACTGACCTTTCGCGCGATTGGCCGCTTCCGCCTGCTCCTTCGCGGTCGAGAGCTTGCGAATCAGCACGCCGACATAGAGCGGCAGGATGAGAAGTCCGATCATCAGGCCGGCGGAGAGCGCCGGCTCACGATACCAGAACGGCGTGGTCGCGACGACGGCTGCGAAGCTGGCCAGGCTCACCAGCATCGCTGCACGGAGGTAGGCAATGCCGAACCGGAAGCCGTTGCCGAAGATGACCCAGAGAAAGACCGGGTAGAGAACCGCCGTCAGGTCGTTCCCGACGTGCATTTCGTAGGCGATGAAGCCGATGTCCCAGACGAGAGCCGCGTATCGCCTCGGCACGTTCACCGCCGGTGAGGCGAGGATGTGCAATACGATGGCCACTGCGCCGATGGCAAAGACCACCATGCCGAGGACCGCGGCGCCGGCCAGCGGTTGCCCGGACAGGATGAGGTAGCTCGTAATGGCTGTTGCGAACGCGAGCCGGTTGACACTCATCTCGTGTTCGGTATCGGCACGGCCGCGCAGGCGCGAGGCGAGCCAGCCGCGCAATGATCGGGCTGCCTTCTCCGGCGCGCGCTCACTCATCGAGCGCGCGCCTGCCGAAACATTGCGCACCCGAGGATCCGGCACTCGGGCGGAACCAAGCCGTCAACAGGCCCTCCCAGGCACACCGACAGCCGCTCACGGCCAATCCTCGCAAGCCACCCGTCTTCGAAAGCAAGAGCCTGCGCTTGTCACCGCCCCCTGGCCGCCCGCATTTCATTCCGGCCTCCTAACGCCCTTGGGACCACTGCGCACGGCCCAAGGCAAGCAGGGTATAGCTTTATGGGCGGTAAATATCCACTAAAGTGATATTTCAAGCGCTGTTGTGCACGGCTGGGGCGACTGACTCATTCGAGCCGATGGCCAAGCAGTTCGCGCGTGGATTTGCGGCCGGCCCCTCGGGGCCGGGGCCGGCCTGGCGGCCGGCGGCGGGCAGTATGGATACCGCAGGCGAGATCGACCCGGATGGTTGGCCCGGGCGGGACCACCGACCCCACCCTCTGGGATCGGCGCCACCCTTTGGAAACCGGGGCGTCCCGTGGAAGAGGCCGATCAAGGCAAGGGAAGGAGCCAGCATGCAACTTTTCGATCTGAACGGGCGGGTGGCCGTGGTCACCGGGGGGAATACCGGCATCGGCTTCGGCATCTCGCGCGGTCTCGCCGCAGCAGGGGCAGCGGTCGCGATGGCCGGGCTCGACGAGCCTGAGGCCGCCGGGGCGGTTGCCGAACTGTGCCGGTTCGGGGTTCGCTCGAGGTTTTTCGCTGTGGACCTGGTGGAGCCTACGGCTTGCCGAGCCATGATCGAAGCCGTCGAACATGCATTCGGCCGAGTTGACATCCTTGTGAACAATGCCGGGATCGTGATTCGCAGGCGACCCGAGGAATACACCCCCGCCGAGTGGCAATCCGTCTTCGACGTCAATCTGAGCGCCGCGTTCTTCTGTGCACAGGCGGTGTACCCCGGAATGAGCCGGCGCGGCAGCGGCAAGATCATCAATGTCGGTTCTCTGCTCGGGACCCTGGCCACTCCGACCACTGCGGCTTACGCCGCCAGCAAGGCGGCGATCATGCAGCTCACGCGGGCGCTCGCGGTTGCCTGGGCCCGGGAGGGAATTGCGGTGAATGCCGTGTTGCCGGGCTGGATCGACACTGCGATGACCCGATCCATCCGCGAGCGGGTGCCGGACCTGACCGAGAGGGTGCTGGCACGCACGCCGGCGGGCCGCTGGGGGCGGCCCGAGGACCTGGCCGGAGTTGCGATTTTCCTCGCTTCCGCGGCTTCGGATTTCGTGACCGGGGCCGGAATGGTCGTGGATGGAGGATATGGAAGCCTCGGGTGACCGATCGCACTTCCGCCCCTGCCGCACGCCGTTCTTTTCACATTCAAAGATCACGCTCCATTCAAAGATCAAGCCATCGTCAGACATGTCTTTGCGCACCGCCGCCGGCATCGTTGCGCCCGGGAATCTTCGGATTCTCATCGTCCCGCAGCACCAAAATCCGTGTTCGCGCCTTCGCCCAGCCGCGGCAGGAAGGATCAGGCGGATGAGGCGGCCCGGGGCCGTGCAGTCAATTCCGAGGGCCATTCCGAGGGGTGGCTCTTCGCGGCGGAGCCCGGTTCGAAACGCTTGCAGAGGTAAAAGCAGCGATAGCCGGGCGGGCATCCCTCGAGGGTGCCGAAATGGGTGAAGCCCATGCGTTCATAGAACGGGCGGGCCTGGAAGCTGAACGTGTTCACCACCATGCCGTGCAAGTGACGGGCACGGGCCTCCGCTTCCGCCGATCCGAGAAGCCGTGCACCGAGCCCCTGCCCGCGCAGGTGCTGCGGCACGAAGAGGGCCTGGATCGACAGCCAGCCATAGATCATGTCGCCGGCGAGACCGCCGACGACGTTGCCGCCCGGACGGGCACGCAGGGCAAGCATCAGCGGCCGGAACTCGGCCGTGCCGGCAAAGGTCGCGTTGAAGGCCGCCAGTGGCCGGACGATCGCGGCGAAGAGGGCGGGATCGGGCTGGTCAATGGCCGAGATCTCGATGGCGTCGCGGGCAAGAACCGACTCCATGCCCTGCTCCGCTCCCCATACGATTGACAGCCCGTATCGGCGAGCATGCCCGCCGAGATGCTAAGCAAGCCTTTGCCGGATGTTTCGAAATGTAACGGCCAGCACAGGTGCGGTCTCCCTTCATTCGCAGATTGCAAACCTCGCCTGCCTAATCTCCCGTCATGGCCGCCCATTCTCCGCTGCTGCGCGAAGCGCTCCGTCGGCACCAGGCAGGGGATTTCCAAGGCGCGGATGCGCTGTACCGCTCGGTGGTTGGCCGCTCGCCGGAAGACGCCGATGCGTGGCACCTCCTGGGGCTCTCTCTCTATCAACGCGGTTGCGACCCGGACGCGCTGACGGCGATCGAGCGGGCGGTGGCGCTCGGCCCGACGGTCGCGCTCTATCGGGGCAATCTGGCACGAGTCCTGGCGGCTGCCGGCCGTCTCGAAGAGGCCCGCCTCACTTTGCTGGCGGCGATCGCGCTTGAACCCGGGAACCCGGATTTTCATTACGATCTCGGAGTGCTGCTGGGGCGTCTTGGCAGGCCGGGGGAAGCGGTCGCTTCATTTCGTGAGGCAATCGCGCTTTCTCCGACCCACGCCCGCGCCCACAACAACCTGGGAAGCGCCCTCGGCGGTCTTGGCGATCCCGAACAGGCCGAATTCCATTTTCGGGAGGCGATTCGCCAGGAGCCCGGGCTTGCCGAGGCGCACGCCAATCTCGGCGCGCTGCTGTGCCGGCTCGGCCGGCCGGAAGAGGCAGAAGCCTCGCTTCGCCAGGCACTCGCGCTGGCGCCGGATTTTCCGGAGGCGCTCAACACGCTGGGAACGGTTCTCACCGCCCGGCGAGATCAGCCTCAGGCAGAGGCCGCGTTTCGCCGCGCGCTCGACCTCGATCCCGGTTACGCGGAGGCAGAGAACAATCTCGGCGTGCTGCTCACCCGCGAAGGCCGGTTCGACGAAGCGATGGCAGCATTGCACACGGCTTTGCAGCAGAAGCCCCGCTATGCCGAAGCGGAAACGAATCTCGGCAATGTGCTGGTCGCGCTCGGCCGGGTCGGCGAAGCCGAAGCCGCCTATCGCCGTGCACTCGCGATGGCGCCGGACGAAGCGGAGACGCACTATAATTTTGGCTTGGCACTCCTTCTCGCCGGCAGGCTCGAAGAAGGCTTTGCCTGCTACGAGTGGCGATTTGCACGGCGCGGGTGCACGGCACGCGCCCTCTCTCAGCCGCGGTGGTCGGGAGATGCGGTCGGCGAACGGGTGCTGCTCGTGCATGCGGAGCAGGGCTTCGGCGACACCATCCAGTTCTGCCGGTTCGTTCCCTTGCTGAGGGCGCATCGGGTCGTCCTCGAAGTGCCACGGAAGCTGGCGCGGCTGCTGGCGACGCTTTCGGGTGGCGCGCGCGTCGTTGCCTGCGGCGAGCCGCTTCCGCCCGCCGACCTGCAATGCCCGCTGATGAGTCTTCCACACCGGGCAGGGACGACGCTGGCGACGATTCCGGCGGCAGTTCCTTACCTTTTCGCGGATCCGATCGCTGCGGCAGGCTGGCGGACGCGGCTTCAGCGTTATCGCGGGCTCAAGGTTGGCCTCGCCTGGGCCGGCAATCCGGACTATCCCGCCGACGCCAGGCGCTCGATCGCGGCATCTCTGCTGGCGCCGCTCCTCGAGGTGCCCGGGGCGCACTTCGTCGCGTTGCAACCGGGCCCGGCGCCGGAGGGAATGCCGATTCTCTCCTTTCCCGGCGAGCTTGGGGATTTTGCCGATACGGCCGCGCTGATCACGGCACTCGACCTTGTCATCGGCGTGGATACCGCCGTGGTCCATCTTGCCGGTGCGCTCGGCAAGCCGGTCTGGTTGCTCAACCGGTTCGATACCTGCTGGCGGTGGCTGCTCGATCGGAACGACAGCCCCTGGTACCCGACGCTCCGCCAGTTCCGCCAGCGATGCCCCGGCGACTGGCCGGGCGTGCTGGCGGAGACGCGGCGAGCGCTGGTCAGGGCGGTCGTGGAACCGGCGAATCTGTCTGCCTGAGCGGCCCCCCGCACAGCCGCTCTTGTCGTCGGCCCAGAGGATCGCGGAAAGTCCCGGCATGAGGCAAACCGGCAAAGGCCAATGGGCGGCTGGCAGGATACGAGGGTGACGCCGCCGGGCGGCGAATCGCTGACGGCGCGCGCCGAGGGCTCGGCCGGCGGCGCATCTGTACCGATGGCGGCAGCCGATCCTTCGATGCGCCATCGCATCATCGTGGTCGGGGGAGGTGCGGCGGGCCTCGAGCTCGCCACACGGCTCGGCGACAGGCTCGGCAGGCGGGGTCGCGCCGAGGTGGTCCTGGTCGAGAAATCGCGGGCGCATCTCTGGAAGCCGCTTCTGCATTCGATTGCCGCCGGCAGCATGAATCCGGGCGAGCATGAGCTCGATTACCTGGCGCAGGCGCACTGGCACGGGTTCCGCTTCCGCTTCGGTGAGATGATCGGCCTGGATGGCGAGCGGAAGGAAGTGCGTCTCAGCGCCATGACGGACGACGAAGGCCGACCGATCACACCGCTGCGCTCCATTGCTTACGACACCCTGGTGATCGCGGTCGGCAGCGTCACCAACGATTTTGCGACCCCCGGGGTGGCCGAGCACGCGATCCCGCTCGAGACGCCGGAACAGGCGGGGCGATTCAACCGCCGCCTGGTCAACGCCTGCATCCGCGCCCAGACCCAGCCGGAGCCGGTGCGGGCCGGGCAATTGCATGTCGCCATCATCGGTGCCGGTGCGACCGGCACGGAGCTGGCCGCGGAACTGCACAGGACGGTTCGCGAGGTACTTGCCTACGGCCTTGACCGGGTCGATCCGGAGCGGGATGTCCGCATCGTGCTGATCGAGGCGGCCGATCGCATCCTGCCGGCGTTGCCGCCGAGAATCTCTGCTGCCACGCTCGCGCTGCTCGAGAAGGTCGGAGTTGATGTGCGGACCGGGGCACGCGTCAGCGAGGTGACGGCAGCGGGCGTGCGCCTGGCCGGAGGGGAGTTCATTCCTTCCGAGCTTGTCGTCTGGTCGGCGGGTATCAGGGCACCTTCGGTGCTCTCTGATCTCGGCCTGGAAACGAATCGCCTCAACCAGCTGGTCGTCGGCCCCACGCTGCAGACGCCGCGGAATCCGGATGTCTTTGCGATCGGCGATTGCGCATCCTGTCCGCGCCCCGGATTTCCGGACCCGGTGCCGCCGCGGGCCCAGGCCGCCCACCAGCAGGCCTCACACCTGTTCCACCAGGTGCAGCGGAGGCTTGCCGGCAAGCCCCTGCAACCCTTCGTCTATCGGGACTTCGGTTCATTGGTGTCGCTCGGCAAATACTCCACTGTCGGGCAGCTCATGGGGGCGGTGGTGGGCCGAGGCTTCTTCGTCGAAGGCTATTTCGCGCGGCTGATGTACCGCTCGCTCTACACCATGCACGAGATGGCCCTGCACGGCTTCGCCAAGACCGTTTTCAGCGCGCTTGCAAGGAGCCTTTCCAGGCACGCCCAACCGGTCGTCAAACTGCACTGAAGGTCAGCCTGCGCCGGCCCGGCGGCCATCGATGCGACGATGGCCGTATCCCGGGTCCGGCCATTTGCCGGGAGCGCAAACTCCGCTATCCGGGATCGGGCAGCCGCAACCCGAGGCGAGGAGTGGATGGTGTTCACGACGCGACCCGAGATCGCCGCGACCTTCGGCGTGGTCGCCAGCACACACTGGATCGCAAGCCAGGTGGGCATGGCGGTCCTCGAACGCGGCGGCAATGCGTTCGATGCTGCCGCTGCAACCGCCTTCACCCTGCAAGTGGCCGAGCCCCATCTCAACGGGCCGGGCGGCGATGTTCCGATCATTTTCCATGCCGCGAAAAGCGGCACGCAACACGTGATCTGCGGCCAGGGCGTGGCGCCGGCCGGCGCCACGATCGAGCGGTTCTCCGCACTCGGGCTCGATCTCATCCCCGGGACCGGCCTGTTGCCGGCGGTGGTGCCGGGTGCGTTCGGTGCCTGGTGCCTGCTGCTGCGCGACTGGGGCACCTGGGAGCTTGCCGAGGTGCTTTCCTACGCAATCGGTTATGCGGCCGGCGGCGTTCACCTCGTGCCGCGGGTTTCGGCGGCGATCGAGAGCGTGCGGCCCCTGTTCGAGGAAGCCTGGCCGAGCAGCGCCGCCGTCTATCTGCCGCATGGCGCGGTGCCGGCGCCCGGCAGCCTGTTCGCCAATCCGGCGCTCGCTCGGAGCTATGCGCGGATTCTTCAGGAAGCGCAGGGGGCCTCGCGCGAGGCGCGCATCGATGCTGCGCGCGCCGCCTGGTATCGCGGGTTCGTTGCCGAAGCGGTCGATCGGTTCTTTGGCAAGAACGAGATGCTCGACGCCTCCGGCGAGAGGCACCGCGGCTTCCTGGCAGCGGACGATTTCGCGCGCTGGGAAGCCAGCGTCGAAGAAACCATCTCGTTCGCGTACCACGGTCATACGGTGCTGAAATGCGGGCCCTGGAGCCAGGGGCCGGTGCTCCTCCAGCAGCTTGCGCTGCTCGGGAATTTCGATCTCGGGGCGATGGACCCGCTCGGTGCGGATTTCGTGCATACGATCGTCGAATGCGCGAAGCTCGCGTTTGCCGACCGCGAGGCCTACTACGGCGACCCTGCGTTCGTTTCCGTTCCGCTCGGAGAGCTGCTTTCGCCGGGCTACAATGCGCAAAGGAGTCGCCTCGTCGGGCGAGAGGCTTCACTCGAGCTCCGCCCCGGAATGGTTGCCGGCGGTCCGGTTCGGGTCGACCAGGATGGCGCCGGGCGCGCCGCGCTGCTTGCCCCACTGCCGGGCACCGGCGAACCGACGCTCGCGCGCCTCGGCGTGATCGGTGCCGACACCTGCCATATCGACGTCATCGACCGCGCCGGCAACATGGTCAGCGCCACGCCTTCGGGCGGCTGGCTGCAATCCTCTCCGGTGATCCCGGAACTCGGCTTCTGCATGGGAACGCGCGGGCAGATGTTCTGGCTCACCCCCGGTCTGCCGAACAGTCTTGCACCCGGGAAACGTCCGCGGACGACGCTTTCGCCCTCCTTCGCACTCCGGGAGGGCAAGCCGTGGATGGCGTTCGGCACGCCGGGCGGCGAGCAGCAGGACCAATGGTCGCTGATCTTTTTCGTGCGCATGGTGCATCACGGGCTCACCATCCAGCAGGCGATCGACCTGCCGAGCTTTCATACCGAGCACTGGCCGTCGAGCTTCTGGCCGCGTGTGGCGCGGCCGGGCAAGCTCGTTCTCGAAGGGCGCTACGCCGACGGCGTGCGCGACGATCTCGGCCGGCGCGGGCATCTGGTCGAGAAGGGGGAGGATTGGTCTGAAGGGCGTCTGTCGGCTGCACGAGTCGAGGGGCGGCAGATGTTTGCCGGGGCAAACCCGCGCGGAATGCAGGGCTATGCCGTCGGGAGATGAGGCGGGCGGCGCCTCAGCGCCGGAGAGTGGATGTTGCCGAGGCGATCGCCACCGGTGCTGCGCGGTACCAGGCGAGGCCATGACGGACGAAGCCGCCGGAGCGTAGCGGCAGGTTGGCGGGAGCCGGCCGGTTGGTGAGCATGAAGGCTCCAGCCTGGCCGGCGAACGGACCGGAGGCGGCTGGCAGCGGGCGGAATACCCGAACCCCGGCCATCATCGACGGAACCATCAACCCGGCGGCCGGCAGGGACGCCGATATGCCGGCGGCCAGGCGTTGGCTCGCCGGCCATGCAACCATGACCTTGCGCTCGTAGTCGGCGGCGAGGACGGGGGTCGTCGAGTGATAGAAGGCCGCTGCCTCCGGCCAGCTTCCGGTCTCGCTGTGGAGTTCATTCAGGAAGCGGGCAGCGTAAGCAGCATTGGTCGGGGGGTCGAAGGCCTGGTCAAGGGAAGCGAAGGCGTCGGGATGATGCAGCAGGTTGACCTGCATGCAGCCGACGTCGATCGATTGGATGCCCTCTGCCTGGAACGACCGAACGGCGGCGACCGCCGCCTGTTTGGTCGGGTAGAAGTGGCCGTCGCCGTCGGCGTCCACGGTCCAGGGCCAGGGCAGATAAGCGCCGGTGAGCGGGTCCCGCCGGCCGCTTTCGACCTGGCCGATGGCGCCCAGGAGTCCGGTCGGAATCGCGGAATTCTGCTCTGCGGAGACGATCGCGGCGCGGCAGAGCTGGCCTGGCTCGATCCCTCCCAGGATCGGTAGCGCCGCCTCGGCCGGCTTCGGGACG
Organism: Acetobacteraceae bacterium; assembly: GCA_030041375.1. Taxonomy (GTDB): domain Bacteria; phylum Pseudomonadota; class Alphaproteobacteria; order Acetobacterales; family Acetobacteraceae; genus JAKAWQ01. The sequence continues at coordinate 21,604 of JASHOA010000005.1, read as the reverse complement.
AGGCCGAGCAGCAGAGGCAGCGCGGCGGCCACGAGGCCAAGCGCCGGCTGCCGACGGCAACCTGAAAACAGCCGCGAACAGCATGCGAACAGCGCCATTCGGGGAGCATGGCTCAGGCATGGTTACCAGAGCGTTGCCAGCCGGCGCTTCACAACATGATGAGGCGGCTCAGAAAGTTATGCCGCAATGCAAAAAAGACTTGCAACGGGCTATGCAAGCGCTTAGATTGTGCGTCGCAGCAGTACGGCTTCGCCGGGCTGCCTGCTTTTCTTGGACGTTTCCTCCCTAAACTTGGCGGCGCCGCAAGCGCCGCCATTTTTTTACCCGGCGTTTGTTGTCGAGGCGGAGCGCTCGAGTGCGGTCATCAGGTATTCGATGTCCCGCTGAAGCCGGGCAAACTCCGGCAGGCGTTCCATCCGCTGCTCGCGCATGTAGAGGTCCCGCGCGATCTCGATCTGCAGCGCGTGCGTATTTTCCCGCGGCCGGCCGTAGTGGCGGGTGATGTAGCCTCCGGAATAGGGATCATTGCGGCGGACCCGATAGCCGAGGCCGGAGAGCACCTGCTCGACCAAGCGTACGATGGCGGGGTCGCAGGTCGTGCCGTGGGCATCGCCGAGGACGAAGTCCGCCCGGCGGGCGGACAGGGCCTGGGGGGCGGGCATGGAGTGGCAGTCGATCAGGAGACAGGAGCCGAAACGCGCCCGGGTGTCGTCGATGAGGCCGGCCAGAGCGGCGTGAAAGGGCTCCCAGCAGTCTCTGACACGCGCCCTGGCCTCGGCGAATGAGAGCTTGTCCCGATAGATCGTCTCGCCCGAGGCGACCACTCGCGGGATCGTGCCGAGGCCTGCTCCGACGCGCGCGCTCGCGCTGTTGACCCATGGCGGCAGCGGCTCGGCGAACATTTCCGGGTCGAGTTCCCAGCGCTCCCGATTGGGGTCGCAGTAGGCGCGCGGGAAGGTCGCGGCGAGGAGGGGCGCGCCGTGCGCAGGGGCAGGGGCGAAGAGTTCGTCGACGAAGCCGTCCTCGCTTTGCCTGAGCGCCAGCGGATCGAGTCGTGCCGCAGCCAGGAACGCGGCCGGATAGGCCCGGCCGGAGTGTGGCGAGGCGAAGACGACGGGGATTTCCTGCCGTGCCGGGCGGTTCAGCACGAAGGGGGCGTGCGCATCGGCAATCGGCAGCGGCAGATCCATCGCACATCCGAGTGAAGCCGGTCGGCGGGCAATTGTCACCAGGGGAGAAGGCTTGCCCGTGCTTCCGCAGCCGCGATAGAAGGCCGAGGGGGCGTGTAGCTCAGCGGGAGAGCACCACCTTGACACGGTGGGGGTCCGAGGTTCGATCCCTCGCGCGCCCACCAGGAGCGCCGGGGCGGCGCCGACCGTCGCAGCGGGCGCCTGTCGATGAATTCCCCGTGGAGTACTTCTCCAGAGTGCCTGTCGAGGCAGGAATGGCGCGCATCTCCGGCGCCTAGGCAGCCATCGGTGGCAGCTTCAGATGCTCCTCGAGCCGTCGGACCCGGGCGTCCAGCTCGGTGATCAGGATTCCGTGGCCCAGCACGCTCGCGTGATAATGGCCCACGGCTTGGCGCAGGTCAGTCAGGCCGGCGGCCATGTCGGTCAGGCCGGCGGCGAGTTCCTCGAGCTTCCGGCCCTGCTCATGCTGCGTGCGCAGCACGTCGCCAAGCATCGCGACCACCTGCCCGAGGTCCGCGCCATTGCCGCTCATGTGCCAATCTTAGGCCGAGTGGTGGGGGAAAGGCCAGCGGTGCGCGCGGCCTTGAACGGATCGGCCGGTGGGGCCAATGGCCGGCCGCCGCAAAACCTTACGTCGACGGCGCCGGCAGGAGCGGCGGGCCGGTGGGCCGGCGGCGTTTGCGGATCTGCTGATCGAGCCGGCCCGGCACCTCGATGTCGATCTCCAGCAATGACACCGCCTGACCGCGCTCCAGCTTCACCTGCACCTTGTCATCATCGATCGTCAGATGCGCCGAGATCACTCTCAAGATCTCGTCGCGCAGCACGGCAAGCAGTTCGGAGTCGCCGCCATTGCCGCGTTCGTGCGAGAGCAGCACCTGCAGCCGCTCTCGCGCCACCGGTGCCGAGCGGCGGCGGCGGAAGAAGGAGAAGAGGTTCATGCGATGGCCTTTCGCCCGAGCAGCCGGCTGATCAGGCTGCGCTTCTGGCTGGGGAACGTCATCACCACCGTCTCGCCGCGCAGCCGGCGCGCCGCGTCCAGATAGGCGCGGGTCGGCGCGCTCGCCGGGCTGTTGAGGGTTACCGGCACGCCGAGGTTGGAGGCCCGCAGCACGTCTTCGCTCTCGGGGATGATGCCGAGCAGCGGGATCGACAGGATCTCCAGCACGTCCTCGACCTTCAGCATTTCGCCGCGCGTCGCGCGGACGGCGTCGTAGCGGGCCAGCAACAGGTGCTTGTCGATCCGCTCGCCCCGCTCCGCGCGTTCGGTCTTGGAGTCGAGCAGGCCGATGATGCGGTCGGAATCCCGCACCGAGGAAACTTCCGGATTGGTGACCACGACCGCGATATCGGCGTGGCGCATCGCCAGCGTCGCGCCCCGTTCGATGCCGGCCGGGCTGTCGCAGATCACCCAGTCGAATTTTTCCCTGAGTTCGGCGATGACCTTGGCGACGCCTTCCGGTTTCAGCGCATCCTTGTCGCGGGTCTGTGACGCGGGCAGCAGCGACAGGGTCTCGATCCGCTTGTCGCGGATCAGTGCCTGGTGCAGCTTGGCATCGCCCTGCACCACGTTGATGAGGTCGAAGACCACGCGGCGCTCGGCGCCCATCACCAGGTCGAGGTTGCGCAGCCCGACATCGAAATCGACCACCACCACGTGCTCTCCGGCCTGTGCCAGGGCGGCGCCGAGTGCGGCGGTGGAGGTGGTTTTGCCGACACCGCCTTTACCGGAGGTCACGACCACGACTCGGGCCATGTGCGTTTGCTCCTCTTTCATGCTCGTTCAATCCAACGCGGCGATCATTAGCGACTTGCCGTCGAGCCATGCCTGCACTGCTCTGCCGCGCAGCAGTGGCTCGATCTCATCGGCAGTGTGATAGAGCCCGTCGATTGAAAGAAACTCCGCTTCGAGCCTGCGGCAGAAAATGCGGGCGCTGCTGTTGCCTTTGAGGCCGGCAAGAGCGCGGCCGCGCAACGCGCCGTAGACATGGATGGAACCGGTGGCGACGATCTCCGCACCGGAGGAGACCGAGCCGACGACGGTCAGGTCGCCATGCTCGAATACCACCGACTGGCCGGAGCGGACCGGCCGGTCGATCAGCAGCGCGCTTGGCTCCTTGGCCGGCTGGGCAGCGGGGGAGGGGGCGCGAATGGCCACCGGCTTGCTGCTGGCACGCGTGTTGGCGAGCGGTCGCAGCCCGGTTTTGATGCCGCGCCACGAAGGGTGTGCGCCCTCGGTGCCGATGATGCGGACGCCGCGCTGTTCGAGTTGCTCGAGGAAGCCGGCAACATCGGGTGTCTCTGCTGGCAGCGCGATGAGTTCCACGATCACCGCCTGCTGGTCGAAGAAGGTCGGCGCGGCCTTGATCTGGGCATCCAGCGCGGCAAGCCAGTTCGCGAGCGGCGGTTCCGGCGTGAGCACGATTGCCATCAGTGACCGGCCGCGGACTCGGATCTGTGGGCGCGACTCGGAGGCTTCGCTCATCTTGTTCGGCTATCTGGGTGGGGGGGCGGGCGTCAACATCTAAAAAAGCGATCACGCAATCGGTGCGCTGTTAGACCGGTGTCGGGCTGACTGTGCAGCCCGACACCGGTCTCGCGCCTTATTCGAGCCCGCGATTCACGCCCTCCGACGTTTCCGCCTCGGGCGATCGCGGGCTAGGCAGAGAATGCGTCGCTCCGGCATATCGCGTCTGGTGAGGTTGCAGCTTGTCCGATCGGGTTGCGGAAGTCGGTGATGAAGCTCGTGGGTTTGCTCGTCGGGCGGGCAACGGCAGGGGCGCGATACGAGATCGGATTCGTATCGTCGCGCGCCGGCCGCCTTGGTCCGGGCACGCCATTTTCCGATGGTCTATGGGTTCAGCCCGTAACGGGCGGCCAGGGTGCGGCAGCGCTCCGGGTGATCAAGCGACGCATCGGCAGGTTGGAATGGAGCACGCCGCGGCGACCGCGGCGTCAAATCCCCATTACTCGTCGAGCGGCGGCGGTCCGCCGGCTGTCACGTGATAGACGATCGTCTGGTGCGCGTCATCCAGGGTTTCCTGCCATGCGTAGACATCCTGACACCAGTTGAGAACCTGCCCCGTGTTACCGGTACAGTCGATCAGGGCTCGCTCGGCGTCGTTGCCATTGCGATCAGTGCCCCACGGTGGAGGGCTCTTGATCTTGAACTGATAGTCCCGGCCCTTGCTGTCCAGGAAGGTGATCTTGCAGTTGATGATGCTGCTGCTGGTCCCGTCTATCCCCAGAGGCACTGCAAAACTGGCGAAATTGGGATTCGTCGTGGTGTCCGGCGGTGAGCAGCGGCCGTACTTCTCAAAACTGATCCCATAGCCGGGTGACGAATACCCGTAGGCTATGTTGACGTTGGGAGTGGCATGATCCGGGTTCGGCAATTGACTGACTCCGCCGATCTCGATGATGAGGCCCGTGCCGTCGGTCTGCATGTTGCCCACCGCATCGTCGACCGAATATGCATAGGTATAGGGCGCATCGATATACTTCTTTCCGTGGATCAGTCCCACGTAGGGGTCGAACAGGCCATAAATGCCGGTGACCGGAAAGTTATTCCAATACTGAAGGGCGTCAAATTCTTTTTTGACACTTGCATAGTTTACCGGACGCGCCGGGTCATCATAGCCGGGCGTGTCCTGAAGAAGGTTAGCGGTGGCAGCGCAGTTATAGTTGAAGGGACCCCAGCCGTACAAATGCGCCAGCAGCGACGTTTCAGTCGGCGGCCCCGACGCCGGCCCCTCGGGTGTCCCGCTGCACCCCCACTGCTTGTTGGTGCTGAAATTCTTCCGGTAATTATCGAAATTTGCGTCAAGCAAGTTCGTGACATCGAGAATGCCGGGGCAGATGGCATCCGTGCTATTGCCCTTTACGCAGGATTCCCAGAGACTCTCCATCTTCATCACCGGCGCTGACTGGGCCGGCGCGGGGTCGAACAGGTCTGTTGCGTTGAAATTCAGGAAGATTTCCAGCGCCGATGCGATCTTCGTGGTACCAGCATATACCGGCCAGCCGACACCATAGTCCGGCGCGTTGAGGAATCGGTCCATCCCCGCCGTAAAATCGTCGATCGAGTTGGCGGCACCGATCCAGCCGATCAACTTGTTGCCGTACGGCTCCATGACGGCCGGCATGTAGGCGTTATTGACGTATGAAACGTCATAATCGACGTTCGCGGCGTCAAACAGAAAGTGCGGCTGATTCGGCTGGGCATTCTGCGGGTTAACCGGGTTGGCACCCAACGTGTATTCGAGCAGCTGCTGGGGGGCGCTGTTCGGGATCGAGGCCGTGTTGAAAAAGAAGTGCAACGTGCAGCCGCTGCAGGAGGGGGGTCCGCTGTAGATGGGCAGCGGGGTTTTCTCGGCGTTGTAATCGTCTGACAGCGCCTTCGGCGGCTGTCCGGCGGAGGTCGCGTTCCGGAACACCTCGAGATGTCCGCCCTGCCACCAGTCAGCGAACTGGCCGGGCGGGGTCTTATCGGTCGGAACGATGTTGTCCACCAGCGGCGAATAAAGCGGAAGCGCGATGGTGACCGAACCGCCGGGTGGAATGCCGTTCTCCCCCGCCGCGCAGCAATCGATATAGAACCGGGATATTCCGGCCCGAGGGTAGGGATAACTACCGGAGGAGACCTGATCGTTGGTGAGCTTGAAATAGGCTTGCATCCAACTGTCAAAATCACTCGCGGCGCCGGCCGAAAGGACCGGGTAGATGTTGTAGCCGGAGGACGGTGCATTGAAAATCTGGATGGTCATGATCGGGATCGGGTCGGCCGCGTTGGCGCTCTCCGCGGAGACCAGAAACGAAAGCGCCAGCAATCCTGCGAGCACGCTCAGCGCCGCTCTCGAGCAAGATGACATGGACATTCCCCCTTCGCGACCGGCCCAGGCCGGTCTGCAAATTACGCAGCATGTACGTGCAGCATGTACGTTAATCCTTTCGGCCGGGTAGGGCAAGAGCGCGGGGCCGGTTTCGATTTCGGAAAGCGCCCGCCGGGCTGCTGCGACCCTACCGCTAGACCCGTGTCGGGCTGACTGTGCAGCCCGACACGGGTCTCGCAGTTTATGCGAGCCCGCGATTCCGAAGTTCGCCGCTTCGGGCCAGCTTCCCGCAATCGGCCAGCGCGGGGCGCTTCCCTGATCAGCTCATCGTCGGAATGACGAAGCTCGCCCCATCCTTGATGCCGGAGGGCCAGCGCGAGGTGACGGTTTTCGTCTTGGTATAGAAGCGGATCGAATCCGGCCCGTGCTGGTTGAGATCGCCGAACCCGGAACGCTTCCAGCCGCCAAAGGTGTGATAGGCCAGCGGCACCGGGATCGGCACGTTGACGCCGACCATGCCGACATTGACTTTTGCCGCGAAGTCACGCGCTGCGTCACCGTCACGGGTGAAGATCGCAACGCCGTTGCCGTATTCGTGCTCGCTCGGCAATCTCAGCGCCTCCGCATAGTCGCGGGCGCGCACGACGGACAGCACGGGGCCGAAGATTTCTTCCTTGTAAATGCGCATCTCCGATGTCACGCGATCGAACAGGCAACCGCCGATGAAGAAGCCCTTTTCGTAGCCCTGCAGCCTGAAGTCGCGCCCGTCCACCAGGAGTTCGGCGCCTTCGCGGATGCCGATATCGACGTAGGAGCGGACGCGATCGAGCGACTCGCGTGTGACCAGCGGGCCGTAATCGGCGGCGGGATCGGTGGAGTGGCCGACCTGCAGCGCCTCGACGCGCGGCACCAGCTTGCGGACCAGGCGATCGGCCGCCTCCTCTCCCACCGGCACGGCGGCCGAGATCGCCATGCAGCGCTCTCCGGCCGAACCGTAACCGGAGCCGATCAGGGCATCGACCGCCTGGTCCATGTCGGCGTCGGGCATGACGATCATGTGGTTCTTGGCGCCGCCGAAGCACTGCACGCGCTTGCCGCCGGCCGCTGCCGTTGCGTATATGTAATGAGCGATGGCACTCGAGCCGACGAAACCGACGGCCATGATCCCGGGATCGGTGAGGATGGCATCCACTGCTTCCTTGTCGCCGTTGACGACATTGAAGATACCGGGAGGTAGTCCGGCCTCCAGGAACAGTTCGCCCAGGCGGATCGGCACCGAGGGATCGCGCTCCGAGGGTTTCAGGATGAAGGCGTTGCCGCAGGCGATCGCCGGGGCGGCCTTCCAGAGCGGGATCATGGCGGGAAAATTGAACGGCGTGATGCCGGCGACGACGCCGAGGGGCTGGCGCATCGAGTAGATGTCAATTCCGGGCCCGGCCCCTTCGGTATATTCCCCCTTCAGGAGGTGCGGAATGCCGACGGCAAACTCCACGACGTCGAGTCCGCGCTGGATATCGCCGCGGGCATCAGCGAGAACCTTGCCGTGTTCGGAGGACAGGAGGTGGGCGAGCGGCTCCATCTCGCGTTTCACGACCTGGAGGAATGCCATCATCACGCGGGCACGCCGCTGCGGGTTCATGGCGGCCCAGGCCGGCTGGGCGGCGGCCGCGTTCTCGACCGCGGCCCTCACCTCCGCACGCGAAGCGAGAGCCACCTCTGCCTGCACCTCTCCCGTGTTCGGGTCATAGACATCGGCAAAGCGGCCGGAGCGGCCTTGGACCTCTTTGCCGCCGATGAAGTGGTGGATTTGACGAGCCACGGCTCCCTCCCGAACAATCAAGTCTGCACCGGAGTAAAGCATGCCTGCCGGCGTACGGCCATGCTAGCCCGCGATCGCCCGAGGCGGAATCGTCGGAGGGCGTGAACCGCGGGCCCGAATAACCGCGAGACCCGTGTCGGGCTGCACAGTCAGCCCGACACGGGTCTAATACCCACTTTTGTCGTTGAATGATTCACCTCGGCCCTCACCCCAGCCCCTCACCGGGACCCCGGCAAAGTCCTGGGACTTTGCCGGGAGCCCGGCCCAAAGGGAGAGGGGAATGATGCGAATGACGCGGGGGATATGTGCCACTCAAGTTTGATTCGGGGCACCAGGCCGGCCTCGCTCTTCCTGTCGTGCCGCGACTCAGACGTCGAGGTTGGCGACCTTGAGTGCGTTGGAGGTGATGAATTCGCGACGCGGTTCGACGACATCGCCCATGAGGGTGGAAAAGATCCCGGCCGCGTCTTCCAGATCCGCGACCTTGACCTGCAAGAGCGTGCGCGCCTCCGGATCGAGCGTGGTCTTCCAGAGCTGCTCCGGGTTCATCTCGCCGAGTCCCTTGAAACGCTGGATGGCAAGGCCTTTGCGGCCGTGGGCGAGGATGCGCTCGAAGGCCGAGGCCGGGCCGGCCACGCTCTCGTTCGTGCCGTCGATGGTCAGCACGGCGGGCGAGGCGAATTTTGCTTGCAGCAACCCGAGTCGTTCGGCGAACCAGCGGGCCTCGGCACTGCGCAGGCTGGCGGCATCGAGCGTGTAGCGTTCGGCCACGCCGCGCACGGTGCGGGAGAGGATCAGCCGGCCCTGCTCGAGGCGAGCCTGCCAGCCGCGCTCGGCCGGAGGGGCGAGGGCATCGAGGCGCCCGGCGAGGATGGGCGCGGCGGCGGCGGCGCGTTCGGCATCCGGCGTCAGGGCGCCGGCGATCGCCGCCTGCTCGAGCACGGTTGCGGGCGCGGCGGCGGAAAGCAGGCGCAGGCGCAGCGCCGCCTCGCGAAGAAAATGCGATTCGGCGATCAGTTCCGGGCCGGTGAGCACGGTAGCGTCGGCGTAGGCGAGGCTTGCTTCGGCGAGCGTCTTGCCGAGCAGGAAATCTTCGAGCGCGCGGTCATCCTTGAGATAGCGCTCGTCGGCGCCGCGCTTGGCCCGGTAGAGCGGAGGCTGGGCGATGAAGAGATGTCCGCGCTCGAACAGCTCCGGCATCTGGCGGAAGAAGAAGGTGAGCAGCAGCGTGCGGATGTGCGAGCCATCGACATCGGCATCCGTCATGATGACGATCCGGTGGTAGCGGAGCTTGGTAATATCGAAGCCGCCCTGCTCCGGTTCGGCCTGCCCGATGCCGGTGCCGAGCGCCGTCACGAGCGTGCCGATCTCGGCACTGCCGAGCATCCGGTCGAAGCGTGCGCGCTCGACATTGAGAATCTTGCCCCTGAGCGGCAGGATCGCCTGGAAGAGGCGGTTGCGGCCCTGCTTCGCGGAGCCGCCGGCGGAATCCCCTTCGACGATGAAGATCTCGCTCTTGGCCGGATCGCGCTCCTGGCAGTCGGCGAGCTTGCCGGGGAGGGTGGAGACGTCGAGCACGCCCTTGCGCCGGGTGAGTTCGCGCGCTTTGCGCGCCGCTTCGCGGGCTGCCGCGGCGTCCATCACCTTCTGGATGATCGCCTTGGCCTCTTTGGGGTGGGTCTCGAACCAGTGCGAGAGGCCGTCGGCAACGGCGGACTGGACGACCGGCTGGACTTCGGAACTGACCAGCTTGTCCTTGGTCTGGGAAGAAAATTTCGGATCCGGAACTTTCACCGAGAGGATCGCGGTCAGGCCCTCGCGCATATCCTCGCCGAGCAGGGCGAGGCCCTCCTTCTTGCCCATCCCCTCGGCATAGCGGCTGACGACCCGGGTGAGCGCACTGCGGAAACCGGCAAGGTGGGTGCCGCCGTCGCGCTGCGGAACGTTGTTGGTGAAGCAGAGCATCGTCTCGTGGTAGCTGTCGTTCCACGAGAGGGCGAGCTCGACCCGGATGCCCTGATCTTCCGCGGTCATGCTGATCGGCGGGCTGAAGGCGGGATTCTTGGCGCGGTCGAGCCAGGTCGCGAAGGCGGTGAGCCCGCCTTCGTAGCGGAAGACCGCCTCCTGCGCCGGGGCGTGGCGTTCGTCACGCAAGGCGATGGTGACCCCGGAATTCAGGAACGCAAGCTCCCTGAGGCGCCGCTCCAGCACGGCGAAGTCGAACTCCGTGCGGCTGAATGTCAGCGGGCTCGGTTTGAAGGTGACCTCGGTGCCGGAAGGTTCCGCCGAGGGGCCGACGACGCCGAGCGGCGCCTCGGGATCGCCATCCCTGAAACGGATGAAGTGCTCCTTGCCGCCGCGCCAGATGCGCACTTCCATCCATTCGGAGAGCGCATTGACGACCGCGGCCCCCACGCCGTGCAGCCCGCCCGAGACCTTGTAGGCAGTCTGATTGAATTTTCCGCCGGCGTGAAGCTGCGTCATCACCACTTCGGCGGCGGAGACACCCTCTTCGGCGTGGATGCCGGTCGGGATACCGCGGCCATCGTCGCGCACGGTGAGGCTGCCGTCGCCGTTGAGAACAACCACGACATGGGTGGCGAATCCGGCCTGCGCCTCGTCGAGCGCGTTGTCGATGATCTCGAACGCCATGTGATGCAGGCCCGAGCCATCATCGGTGTCTCCGATATACATGCCCGGGCGCTTGCGCACCGCGTCCAGCCCGCGCAGCACCGAGATCGCGGCGGCATCGTATGCCGTTTCGTTCGGAACGGGTTCTTCAAGCGGTGTCGCGGCATTTCCGGACATGCCGGTGGCGGGCTCCTGGGCGGGCTTGCTGGGATACGGGGAGATATAAGCTGAAGCGCCTGCCAAGCCCAGGGGGCGGGGGGCGTGAAAGAAGCGTCAGGCCGGCTCCTCGAGGCTGAACTGATCGGCCTCCTCGTCATAGGCGTAGAGCTCGGCGTAGCGGCCCCAGGAGATGACGGTGTGCAACGTGTCGTGGGCGTATTCGGGGGACATGTGATCCTCGAGCTCGTCGCGGAAGCGCTCTGCGGAGGCGCGATGATTCCACCGCTCCTCCAGCACCTGACGGATCGCGGCGGCGAGCGGCACATGCGCCTTGAGGGCGGCTGCGAACATCGCCTTGCGGGTATCGGTATCGGCGGCGGCGAAGCGGCGGCCGGCGTCGGTCAGCCGGATGTCGCCCTCTTCCACCTCGGCCAGGCGCAGCAGCGCCAGCGCCTCGCCCAAGGGCAGCAGTTCGTCGGCTTCCAGTTGCAGCGCGGTGGCAAGGGCCGGCAGGTCGGCGCGGCCGTCATAGGGGGGCTGCGCCAAGGTTTCCATCAGGCCGGCGAGCAGGTTCGTGGAGACCGGATGGAGCGCCATGCCGAAGGCCGGGGCGGGGGTGGCGACATGGCGCCCCGTGGGCTGGGCGCGTCGCGTCATCACCGCATAGATGTCGTCCACCATCTGGCGGAATGGTTTGTCGAGGCGGTTGCGCGGATGCGGGAACGGGACCTTGAGCTCCGTTGCGATCCGTCCCGGATTGGCGGAAAAGACGAGGATGCGGTCGCACATCAGGACCGCCTCTTCGATGTTGTGGGTCACCATCAGCATCGACTTCACCGGCAGCCGTTTCTCCGACCAGAGATCGATGAGGTCGGTGCGCAGCGTCTCTGCGGTCAGCACATCGAGGGCGCTGAACGGCTCGTCCATCAGCAGGAGATCGGGATGCACGACGAGCGCACGGGCAAGCCCCACGCGCTGGCGCATGCCGCCCGAAAGCTCCTTCGGATAGGCGCCCTCATAGCCGCCGAGGCCGATCAGGTCGATTGCGGACTCCGTGCGCTCGGCGCGCTCCGCGGGGGGCAGGCCCTGCGCCTCCAATCCCAGCTCGACATTCTCCCGCACGGTCAGCCAGGGGAAGAGGGCGAAGCTCTGGAACACCATGGCGATGCCCTCGGCCGGCCCGACGAGCGGGGCGCCGCGCCAGCGCACCTCGCCACCGCTTGGCGAGAGCAGGCCGGCGACCACGCGGAGCAATGTCGATTTGCCGGATCCGGACCGCCCGAGCAGACCCACGATCTCGCCGGGGGTGATCCGAAGGTCCACCCGGTCGAGCACCAGAAGCTCGGTTGCGGTGTCGGTCCGGTAAGCCTTGCGACAGGCCTGCACCTCAAGGAGCGGCTCGGCGGCGAGCATTGTGTCCATGCGCGCTTCTCCTCAGATCGGGGCGGCGCGCCGGCGCGCGAATTCGTAGAGGGGCCGCCACAACAGCCGGTTCAGGATCACGACGAAGCCGGACATGACCGCTATACCCAGCACAATGTGTGCGGTATTGCCGTCATTCGTCGCCTGCGCGATATAGGCGCCGAGGCCGCGCGCGACCAGCGTGGTCTTGCCCCAGGAAGCGACCTCGGCGACGATGGTCGTATTCCAGGCGTTGCCCATCGCGGTGATCGCGCCGGTGACGAGGTAGGGGAGAATTCCCGGCAGGATCACGCGCCGCCACCAGAGCACCCCGCGGACGCGGAAATTGGCCGCCGCCTCGCGCAGGTCGCCCGGGAAAGCGGCGGCGCCGGCGATGACGTTGAAGAGCACGTACCATTGGGTGCCGATCAGCATCAGCGGCGTCAGCCAGATATTCGGGTTAAGCCGGTAGCGCACGATCAGGATGACGATCAGCGGGAACAGCAGGTTGGCGGGAAAGGCGGCGAGGAACTGCGCCGCCGGTTGTGCCAGCCGTGCAACGCGCGGGCGGAGGCCCATCCAGACGCCGATCGGCAGCCAGATCAGAATCGAGATCGCCACCGCGGCGAGCACGCGCAGCAGGCTGAAGCAGCCATCGATCAGCGTCTCGCCGAAGGCGGCGACGGTGAGGCCGCGCGAGACGAAAAGGACGATACGCCAGAGCGCGACGGCGACGATCACGGCGACAATGAGCAGCCAGAGCCGGTCAGCGATCCGGGACGGGGGGCGTGAAATCGGGGCGCGGCTTTGCCGAGGTGCGAGGCGGAGCCCACCCAGTCCCGCGAGCACCGCCCCGATCATCCGCGATCCGAGCCGGAGCAGCCGGGTGCGGCGCAGCAGCGCCAGCACCCAGGGCTCCGGCACCGGGACGGCGGCCGTCGTCTCGACCCGGAACTTGTCCGCCCAGGCAACCAGCGGGCGGAACAGAACCTGATCGTAGATCAGGATCACCACCAGCATCGCCCCGATCGCCCAGCCGATGGCGGCCAGATTGCGATGGTCGAGCGCCAGAGCGACGAACGAACCGATGCCGGGCAGGGTCCAGGTATGGCTGCCGACCGTGATGGCCTCCGACGCGACCACGAAGAACCATGCCCCCGACATCGAGAGCATGGTGTTCCAGACCAGGCCCGGCATGGCGAACGGCACCTCGAGCCGCCAGAAGCGTTGCCAGGCAGAGAGGCGAAAGCTGCGTGCGGCCTCGTCGAGATCGGGTGGAACGGTCGTCAGCGACTGGTAGAAGCTGAACGTCATGTTCCAGGCCTGGCTGGTGAAGATTGCGAAGATCGCTGCGAATTCGAGGCCGAGCACGCGGCCGGGGAAAAGATTGACGAAGAAGACGACGGTGAAGGACAGAAATCCGAGAATCGGGACCGATTGCAGAATGTCCAGCAACGGCACGAGGATCACCTCGGCACGCCGGCTCTTCGCCGCCAGCGTGCCGTATCCGAGCGTGAACAGGATGGAGCAAACCAGAGCGGCGAACATGCGCAGCGTGGTGCGCACCGCGTAATAGGGCAGGGCCGCGGGATCGAGATGAACCGCCGCCAGCCCGGCGCCGGTGAGCGGGGCGAAGGTGCCCCTGACCGCCGGGGCGACGCCCATCAGCGCTCCGAGCACGGCGGCCGCGGCGATAAAGTCCCAGGCATTGGGCAGCCGCGGCCGGATGGCCATGGCGGGATGGGTGATGTTCGGCATGGGGCGACCCCGAAGGGGATAGGCGCGGGCCGCCTCTAGCTACTGAAGGGCTGGCTGCTTGTCAGCCCCGAAACGCCGCGCGCACATGGCGATTTCGTGACGGTCGGCGCTCAGAGACCGGTGCTGCCGAAGCCGCCTGCGGCGCGCCCGGTATCCGGCAGATCTGCGACCTCCTGCCAGAGAATCCGGACCACCGGGGCCAGCACTGCCTGGGCAATCCGCATGCCGCGGGTGAGAGTGAAAGGGGCATCCCCCGCATTCAGCAGGATCACCATGATTTCGCCGCGGTAATCCTCATCGATCGTTCCGGGGCTGTTCGCGAGCATCATCCCGTGCTTGAGCGCAAGCCCCGAACGCGGCCGGATTTGCAGCTCGAAGCCGGACGGCAGAGCCACCTCGAGGCCGGTCGGCACCAGCGCCCGCCCGCCGGGCGGAATACTGAAAGGTTCGGCGATCGCGGCGGCAAGATCGAAGCCGGCCGCGCCGACCGTGGCGTATGCCGGCAGCGGCAGGTCGGCGGCGTGCGCGAGACGGCGCACCGGGACGGGGAGACTGTTCACGAGCCGAGTGAGGCGGCCATGCGCGCTGCCAGCCGGCGCGCCACCTCGGTCTTCGGCAGCCGCGGCCATTCCTCCAGGCCGGCCTCGCTCACCAGCAGCACGGCGTTTTCGCCGCCGCCCATGATGCCGCTTCCCGGCGTGACATCGTTGGCGATGATCCAGTCACACCCCTTGCGCTTCAGCTTGGCCGCGGCATTGGCGCGAAGATCGTCTGTTTCGGCAGCGAAACCGATGACGAGCTTCGGCCGGAGCGGCCCGGCGGCGGCGAGGGTGGCGAGGATATCGGGGTTGGGCACGAGGGTGAGCTGCGGCGCGCCGGCGCCCGGTTCCTTCTTGAGCTTGTGGGCGGCTGCCTCGGCGACGCGCCAGTCGGCGACCGCGGCCGCGCAGACGGCGATATCGACCGGAAGGAGGGCCTGGCAGGCGGCGAGCATCTGGGCTGCCGTCTCGACATGGCGCACCGTGACGGCGGGCGGGTCGGCGAGCGCGACCGGGCCCGAAACCAGTGTCACGCCGGCGCCGAGAGCGGCGAGTGCGGCGGCGATGGCGTGGCCCTGGCGGCCGGAGCTGCGGTTGGCGATATAGCGGACAGGGTCGATCGGCTCGTGGGTGGGACCGCTCGTCACCAGCGCCCGCCGCCCGGCAAGCGGGCCGAGAGAGAGGAGGGCCGCGATCGCGGCCAGGATGGAAGGCGGCTCGGCGAGCCGGCCGGGGCCGAATTCATTGCAGGCCATCGGGCCTTCCTCCGGGCCGACCACGGCCACGCCGCGGCCGGCGAGTGTCGCCATGTTGGCGACCGTGGCCGGATGTTGCCACATCCTGACGTTCATCGCCGGTGCGATGAGCACCGGCTTGTCGGTGGCGAGCAGCACCGTGGAGGCGAGATCGTCTGCCAGTCCGGCGGCCATCTTCGCGATCAGATCGGCCGACGCCGGTGCGACGACCAGGAGGTCCGCAGCGCGCGAAAGCTGGATGTGGCCCATGCGGCTTTCGGCGTCGAGAGAGAAAAGCCCGGTCGCGACGAAGTTTTCCGTCAATGCCTGCAGCGAAAGCGCGGAGATGAATTTCTCTCCGCCCGCGGTCAGCACGGCGCTGACATCGGCCCCATCCGCCCGGAGGAGGCGCACCAGCTCGAGCGCCTTGTAGGCCGCGATTCCCCCGGAGACGATCAAGAGGATACGCCGGCCCGCGAGAGCGCCCATCTTTCAGAGCCGCCAGCCGGAATGGATGGCGGCGATGCCGCCGGAGAGCCGCTCGAAACCGATGCGTGCGAAACCCGCTTCGGCGAGCATGAGGGCAAGGGTCTCCGCGTCGGGGAACATGCGGATGCTTTCGGCGAGGTAGCGATAACTGGCCGCGTCGCCGGCAACGATCCGCCCGAGAAGCGGAAGAGCGCGAAACGACCAGGCTTCATAGAAGGAGGTCAGGGCGGCGACCTCGAGCCGCGAGAACTCGAGGCAGAAGAAGCGCCCGCCGGGCTTCAGCACCCGCCGCGCCTCGGCGAGCACGGCGTCCTTGTCGGTGCAGTTGCGCAACCCGAAGGCGATGCTGACGGTGGTGAACGTGCGGTCGGGGAGGGGAAGCAATTCTGCATCGGCAACGAGGAAGCCGAGCCCGGCAAGGGCCGCGCGCGCGAGTGCGCGGCGGCGCGCCACTTCGAGCATGGCCGGGTTGATGTCGGCGATGAGGGCGGGCCCACCCCCCCCGGCGCGCCAGGCCAAGGCGATATCGCCGCTACCTCCGGCAAGATCGAGGAGCCGCGCGGCCGGACGCGGATCGAGCAGGCCGGCCAGCCGGCGCTTCCAGAGACGATGGACACCGAGCGACATCAGGTCGTTCATCAGGTCGTAGCGCGACGCGACGCTCGTGAAGACCTTGCCCACCAGTTCGGCCTTGGCGGTCCGGGGGACCGAGCGGAAGCCGAAATCGGTGGTCGCGGGATTGTCGCTCATGCCGGGGCAGCATAGCCTCTCGCGCACCGATGCCGGAACTCCCAGAAGTCGAGACCGTGATGCGGGGCCTGGCGGCGCGGCTTGTGGGGCGGCGGATCCGCGACGTTCATGCGCGGCGGCCGGACCTGCGCTGGCCGCTGCCCGCGCGCCTGGCGGAGCGGCTGCGCGGCCAGCGCATCGAGGGATTCACGAGGCGCGGCAAATACATCCTGGTTCGCCTTTCGGGCGGAGAGAGCCTGCTGTTGCACCTCGGCATGTCGGGACGGCTGCTGCTGACCCAGGGGGACCAGGCTCCGACCGCCCACGAGCACCTGGTGCTGGAGGCCGAGGGTGGATGGCGGCTCGGGTTCGTCGATCCCAGGCGGTTTGGCAGTGTCGATCTCGTTCCGACGGGCGAGGAAGAGAGGCATCCGAGGCTGGCCGGCCTCGGGCCGGAGCCGCTCGGTTGCGACTTCACGGCGGAGAAGCTTGCCGCGCACTTGGCCAGGCGCCGCACTCCGATCAAGACGGCGTTGGTCGATCAGGGCATCGTGGCAGGGCTCGGCAACATCTACGCATCGGAGGCTTTGTTCCGTGCGCGGATCAGTCCGCGCCGCAGCGCCGCCCACCTTGGCCGCGCGCGCATCGAACGGCTGTTCGTTGCGATCCGCGAGACGCTGACCGATGCGGTGGCTGCCGGAGGGTCAAGTTTTTCGGACTACGTGCAGCCGGATGGAACGCTCGGCTATTTCCAGCACGCATGGCAGGTCTATGGCCGGGAACGCTGCCCGGTATGCCCGGGCCCGCCTCTCTGCCGCGGGATCGTGAGGATCGAGCAGGGCGGGCGGAGCAGTTTCTATTGTCCGCGTCTGCAACGCTAGGGTGTATTGGCTCGACATAAATCAACCTCTGTTGTAGAGAGCAGCACGGACGGGCTGGCCGGGCCAGCGCGGCGATCCGGCAACGGGGAGGGGGACGATGCCGCACGACGCAGCGGATGCGGCGGAAAACGGCGGAGATGTGGCAGCCACCGCGAACTACAATCGGCTGGTCAACCTCAATTTCAGCGCCGACGAGCAACGGCTGAGCAACTTCCTGCGCGCCCTCTACCGGGCGTCACCTGCGCAAGGCGACATGACGGCGATGCCGTTCCTGGTGGGTGGCGCGCTGGTTTATAATGGAGCCAATATCCGCATTTCTGGTGACGGCGGCGTTTTTTATTAGCTCTGGAACAACGCCCCCGTCCTCAGGACGGCGCCCCGCACCGGGATGTTAAGCGGTTCGTCGCATCAGTCCGACCTTCCGCAATACGAAATCTATTTACAGGGTGCGGGCGTCTTTCTGGTCGGGATGTCCAATAATTTTCCCAATGTCGTCGGCCCGCATACCTGGTTTCAGAGCGAGAAGCACGCCGCGATGGGGAACTGGGGTCAGTGGGTGCTGCATGGCACGACCTATTTCGAGCATGCGATGTTCGGGTGGCAGCAGGCTGGCGCATTCGGCACCTCGCCGTACAGCGAGAAATCCAACAATGCCCTGATTGTGCTGGCCGGCAACTATCCCGCCTACTGAAACATCCGGCCTTCGCGAGGGCCGGCGGTTGGTGACGCCTTGCCCGTGACCACGCTGCCCGCTAGTACCCGGACTCACACAGGGGTGACACAGGCTCCCTCACCCGGCGCATCGGGCACCCAACGCACTCGTGCGTTGGGGCCCGCGCGCTGCCCTCTGGCGGGTCCCCATCGCGCAAGGCGCGATGGGGACCCGCCAGAGGGAGAGGGTAAGGTGCTTCGAGGTCATGTGAGTGGGTCACGCATGAGCGAAAGTTGGTAGTAGTGTGCCGACCCCAACGCATGGTATCGGTTGATGCGCTGTAGCGGTCGGCACACTCCTTTTTATTTTCAGTGGCCTGCTGAACCCCTCCGTTCGCTGCAAGGGGCAGCGAACTTCGGGGGCAGGACACTTGGAAGTCGCTTGATGAACGCGGAGGCGGATTGATGAGCGGCGAAGCAGGGCAGCGCACGATCAAGATCGAGCGGCACGGACGGGTCGGGCTGATCCGGCTCGACCGGCCGGAGTCACTGAACGCGTTGTCCGACGCATTGATGACGGAACTTGGCGTCGCCCTCAAGGAGTTCGATGCCGACCGGACGATCGGTGCGATCGTCATCACCGGTTCGGAGCGCGCATTTGCCGCCGGGGCCGATATTCGCGAGATGCGCGGGCGGCGGTTCCCGGAGACCTTCCTCGAGGACTTCATCGGCGCGCGCTGGGAGACGCTGCTCGGCGTGAGAAAGCCCGTGATCGCGGCGGTGGCGGGCTTCGCGCTTGGTGGCGGCTGCGAACTGGCCATGATGTGCGACATCGTTTTGGCCGCGGACACGGCAAAATTCGGGCAGCCCGAGATTACACTCGGAGTGATTCCAGGTTCCGGAGGGACGCAACGGCTGACCCGCGCTGTCGGCAAGGCCAAGGCCATGGAGCTGGTGCTGACGGGGCGCATGCTCTCGGCGGAGGAGGCGGAGCGCGCGAACCTGGTGGCGCGCGTGGTTCCGGCGGCGGAGCTACTGGCCGAGGCGATCAAGCTTGCGGAGAGAATCGCCCAACTCTCGCCGGTCGCGGTTGCGATGGCCAAGCAGGCGGTGAACGTCGCCTTCGAAACGACGTTGCGCGAGGGAGTGCGCCATGAGCGGCAGCTCTTTCTCTCGCTGTTCGGCACCGCGGACCAGCAAGAAGGCATGGCGGCATTCCTCGAGAAGCGCAAGCCTGAATTCGGTGCGCGCTGAGGGGTTCGGAGCAGCGGCCGGCTGCCGGCGTTGGCGGTTGCTTGACTTGCTGGTGCGCGCTCTCTAGAAGGGCGGGTCCGCGCCGATCCGATATTCGCGGTTTCACGTTTGCAGCAATTGTCCAGAGTTCCGCTCTCGACCGGGCGGCACGGAGCCAATGAATATGGCCAACACCGCATCCGCAAAGAAGCGCATCCGCCAGGCCGCACGGGCGACCGCGCGCAATCGCGCGCGCAAGGCGCGCATGCGCACGTTCGTGAAGAAAGTGGAAGAAGCAATTGACGGTGGTGATCGAGGAGCCGCCCAGGCAGCCATTCGGGCGGCGCAGCCGGAGATGCAGCGGGCGGCCGGAAAAGGAGTGGTGCATCCCAACCGGGTGGCACGCAAGCTCTCGCGCCTTTCCGCCCGCATCCGGGGGCTCGGCGCAGAGTGAAGTGAATCGTAACGCGCGCACGATGCTCCGGTGCGTTGCGGAACGGACATCCTGCACTTCCGATATCAACTTTTCTTTGAAGCTGTGTTCTTTCGTGATGTTGTACTGTGACGTGGCTGTGACAGATTTGGTGTCGGGGTATACTTCAATGGACTAGTGCGTTTATTTCGTTTTTTACTTTGTCCGTGCAAATTTGATTTGCCTCGCTCGACATCACCCTTTAACTCGTGTGCTTGGCCGCAACACAACGCGGGCCCTTCCACAGCGGTTTCGTCGATTACAACGGCGGGCAAATACGGGGAGGCGGCGGAACTCAGGCTGCCGCTGGCGGGTGAGTGTTGGTGACGACAAGCGGTTGCCTAGCGGAAGCGGAAGCTTCTCCAGAACAGGTTTCCCCCCTCGAACGGGCTTCCCCAAGGGAAAACAGCGTGACCAAGGTCGCAGGCGAGTGGGGCCGGGTCAGGCAGCGCCTGCAGGCCGAAGTGGGCGAGGCCGAATACCGTGCCTGGCTGCGGCAGATGGCACTCGGCACCGTTGATGGCGACGAGGTCACGCTGCATCTGCCAACGCGCTTCCTGCGCGATTGGGTACGCAGTCATTACGGCGAACGGTTGAACGCACTCTGGCGCAGCGAGAATCCGGCCATCCGCCGTGTCGATATCCGGGTTGGCCGCAGTTTTGCGGCGGCGGACTCGGAGAGCACGCTCGCGGAGCCTGCTGCCGGTTCGCCAGGCGCCGCCGCCTGCGCGGCGAACCCGCAGGCCAGACCGGGCTCCGCGCGGCTCATGGAGTCAATGGACGGGCGGGATGCTTTCGGCGTCATGCTCGAGCCGCGCTTCACGTTCGAGCGTTTCGTGGTCGGCAAGCCGAACGAGTTTGCCTACGCCTGCGCGCGGCGGGTGGCGGAACGGCCGGCTTCGTTCGGGTTCAACCCGCTCTTTCTTTACGGCGGTGTGGGACTCGGCAAGACGCACCTGATGCACGCGATTGCCTGGGAGCTTGCCGAGCAACCAAGCGAACGGTGGGCGTCCGTTGCGTACATGTCGGCCGAACGTTTCATGTACCGCTTCATCGCCGCCATCCGCAGCCAGTCGACCATCGAGTTCAAGGAGCAGCTTCGCAGCGTCGGCGTGCTGATGGTCGATGACCTGCAGTTCCTGATCGGCAAGGACAATACCCAGGAAGAGTTCTTCCACACCTTCAATGCGTTGGTTGATGCCGGCAAGCAGATCGTGGTGTCGGCGGACAAATCACCTTCGGATCTCTCGGGGCTGGAGGCCCGGCTGAGGACCCGGCTCGGCTGCGGCATGGTGGCGGACCTGCACGCCACCACTTACGAACTCCGCCTCTCGATCCTGGGCGCAAAGGCCGCGGCGGCGACGGCGGCCGTTCCATCAAAAGTGCTCGAGTTCCTGGCCCAGCGCATCACGTCCAATGTGCGCGAGCTCGAAGGAGCCCTGAATCGCCTGATTGCGCACGCGAACCTGTTCGGACGTGAAATCACGCTGGAGACCACGCAGGAAGTCCTGCACGACATCCTGCGTGCCCACGACCGACGGATTACAATCGAGGAGATACAGCGCAAAGTCGCCGAGCACTGGAACCTCCGGCTGACCGACATGATCTCCTCGCGGCGCGCCCGTGCCGTGGCGCGCCCGCGCCAGGTCGCGATGTATCTTGCCAAGCAATTGACCAGCCGCAGCCTGCCCGAGATCGGAAGGCGGTTCGGCAATCGTGACCATACAACGGTGATGCACGCCGTCGCGCGCGTGGGCGAACTGATGGAACGGGACGCCGCGTTCGGTGAAGAGGTCGAGAACCTGCGTCGCATGCTGGAAAGCTGATCCGGCGGATCGGCGCGGGCGCGACGGCACCGCGGCCCTGCAACCGGCACGATTTGCTCTCGTCTAGCAGCGTGTCGGATTGGGGGGTACCCAAATTCTCGATAGCTGGATAGCATCCAGCTATGTCGAACTTCGTACCGTTCAACCGTGACCAGTCTTTTCTGCTGCCGCCGGACCTCAAGGACTGGCTGCCAGCGAATGATGTTGCCCACTTCATCGTCGCAGCGGTGGATCGGGTGCCATTGGCCTCGTTCCAGGTG